>JBLIOD010000052.1:0-18979 GCA_047639475.1 Gammaproteobacteria bacterium | reverse complement strand
AAAGGTGATACCGGCGCAGCAGGTGCACAAGGCCTCAAAGGTGATACCGGCGCAGCAGGTGCACAAGGCCTCAAAGGTGATATGGGGGCACAAGGCCCTCAAGGAACCAATGGCGTAACACCTTCAAAAGTAGTTTGGGTAGCAAAATTAGGGGGCGACTTCACCTTGCTTAGTCTCGCATTAAACTCCATTACAGATGCGGACATCGACACTCCGTACATCATTAAGATAGCTCCCGGGGTTTATACAGAACCGACACCTGGCTATGTTTTGCTAAAAGACCATGTTGACGTGCAAGGTTCAGGAGAAGGCGTTACCACCCTGAAATGCGACTGTACTCTTGATACTTTTCTAGAAATAAACAACGTTTCCACAAAAATAAGTCAACTATCCGTCATCAAAAGCACCGGCACTACCAGCGGCAGCTCACTAGGTATATTTATTTTAAACTCGACAGTCAATGAAAAAAGAGTGGTGCTGGATAGCGTTATAGTGAAAGTTGACGGCGATAGCTCGAGCGATAATCGCGCCATTACGGTGGGGGCCATGACTAATTCATATCCAATCTTCCATAATATCACCGCATCTGCAACCAACGGCACCAGCTATAACACAGGCATTTACTTTGTTGGAGAAGGGACAACCAAAGGCGTGCAAGGGGTCGTAATTGATTCACATATCATAGGTTCTGCAGAGAGTATTTATATGGCCACTACTGAAGGAGGAAGCATACAAGTACTTAACAGCAAGTTACCCAATAGCGTTACCGGAAATGGCTATGATTGCGTAGGCGCACATGATGCCTCTGCCACTGAGTTGGGCCCTGATTGTTTAACGGCTGTTCCTCCGCCAACCTCTTCAGGCGGCGGATTATCATTATATGATGGCAATAACCTAAAACTTGGCGCGATTGTTTCTCTCGAAGGTAGGACGCCAATTACCGTGGGAATTTTGACATCGACAGGATACTTTTTGGATCTTAATTGGGCGGGAGACATGCACCCAGGGCAAATCTATTACGCTTCAGCTGGCTGCGACGGAGCAGCTTTGCTCAACGCGGGCGGTCCTACCACAAGAACAATATATAGTAAGACAGTCGTCTTTTCTGGCACCCAAAACAGCTTGATGACGCCTGCTGTCACAAACAATACGGGGGCAATTACAGAAGCGGAAGATACCTTTCTCGCGGCCAGCATAGACAACCCTACTTGTAGTGACTACGGCACACTCAGCGCCAACAACGGGTGGCTGTTACAAACCATAACGCCGGCAAGCGCAGGTTTGCCCGCGTCAACGAGTGCAACTAAATATCAGTTGGCTCTCCCACTTACTGTCCAGTAAGCACTTCTGGCCTTAATTCGTTTGCTACGTCGTTAGGCGTAGCGGATCTAGTTAAAGGGGTACCCTTTACCGCTCTCCAATGAGATCAAACCCGACCAGATTGCCGGCAACAGCATCACTCAGTTCTCTATTAAGACTTGAAAACTAGGGTCGCCTAACCAAAGGCAAGGTTTGTACGGTACTGCGAGTTGCGGCCATCGCTGATGTTAAATGATTAACGAAAGACTGACCTAGCATTGAAATGGGTTGATCCGCAGCCCAAATAACCGCTAGGTCTAGAAATATCGGTGTTTTAAACGGCTTGATAATAACGTGCCCAGTATCTCTGGTTGATAAGGTAAAAGGGTCGACCAAGGCCACTCCCATGCCCTCTCTCACCATGGTTAACGCCGCGTAAAACGTGCGGGTTTGGTATTGGTCATTCCACACGCAGTTGCTGGCTGAAAACACTTCCCGTAAGCGGTGGTAAGTCATGTGATAGGAGCCTAGGGAGATCAGTGGCTCACCATCCAAATCTTTAGCGGAGATCGATTTCTTGTCTGCTAAACGATGCCCCAAGGGCAAGGCGCAATAACAGGGATAGGAGAACGTTTCGCCTGCCAGGTTTTCATGTTGCAACGGCCCTTCGGCCACGCCAACTTCAATATAGTGATCAGCCACCATTTCTTGAATGGTCATCGACGAGCGCGTTTGAAAGGTGGCTTCCACTTCGGGTTTATCTTTCAAAAATTTGCTGAGTAGCACGGGGATGTAATCGAGTGATAATTCCGGTAAACAACCCAGTATCAACTTACCGCTGGTTTCGTTCTTTAGTGCAGCAGCACGACGGTCGATGTTCTCAAAGCCTTCTATAATCCCTTCTACCGAATTAAACAGACGATTGGCTTCAGGCGTGGGAGTCAAGCGACCGCTGATGCGTTGAAATAGCTTGAAACCGATATGGTGTTCTAGGCTGGCGATCAAGTTACTGACGCCGGGTTGAGATATGCCTAGCTTGTCGGCGGCCTTCGTGACCGTGCCTGTTTCTATGACGGCGTGCAAGGCTTGTATTTGACGGAATTTAATCATGCATTGTATATATCATAATTAATGATATTGCTCGCAATAAATTGTATTGGTTTTTATGGAATTGGGCTTTTATAATTGAGACCGTTAAGAACGGCTTTGATCTGCAGTCGTCATTGCCGCGTTACTTTGTTCCTCTCAATGACGAGGGGATATTATTGGCAAAGTCGTTTAAACCGGAATCATCAGATAACAACCTAAATAACAAGAGACTATCACTATGGAAATGAGCAGCTTAATCGAGTTCCCTATTTTCGAACACGCCCAGCCTACTTTCAGCGATGCTGAAATGAATCGTCGCTTAACTGGTCTACGCGCGGCGATGGCCACGTTAAATATTGACTCAGTGTTGATGACATCAATACACAACGTTAATTATTATTCTGATTTTTTCTACTGTGCATTTGGCCGCCCTTATGGCTTAGTGATTAACCACAACACTCAAACAACGTTGACTGCCAACATAGACGGCGGCGCACCGGCTCGTCGCAGCTTTGGTGATAACCAGGTCTACACCGATTGGCAGCGTGACAACTACTACCGCGGTGTACGCAAGTACATTAAAGATGGCGATACGGTGGGCATTGAGTGGGACCACATCAACATGCAGATGGTAGACAAACTAAAAACCGCGCTGCCTAACTCTACCTTTGTGGATATTTCAGAAGCGGCCATGAACTTGCGCCTGATTAAATCAGCAGAAGAAATTGCGCATATCACCAAGATGACCGCGATTGCAGATATTGGCGGTGAAGCCTGCGCAGAAGCGATTGGCGTGGGCGTTGCAGAACATGAAGTGGCGATTCACTCGACTGACGCCATGGTTCGCGAGATTGCCAAAGTGTTTCCTGATTCAGAGATTCGCGACACGTGGACTTGGTTTCAATCAGGCATTAATACTGATGGCGCACATAACCCCGTTACCACTCGCAAAATTGAAGCGGGCGACATTCTAAGCTTAAACTGCTTTCCGATGGTTGCTGGTTACTACGTTGCCCTAGAGCGCACCTTGTTTGCTGAGCATGTCTCTGACGCTCACCTTAGAAATTGGGAAGTAAACTGTTTGGTGCATGATGAAGGCAAGAAACTGATTAAGCCCGGCGCCAAGTGCAGCGACATCGCCAAGGAGTTAAACAAAATCTATATGGACCACGAGCTGTTACAAGCACGCACCTTTGGTTACGGCCATTCCTTCGGTGTGTTATGCCATTACTACGGCCGCGAAGCCGGCCTTGAATTGCGTGAAGACATCGACACCGTGCTAGAACCTGGCATGGTGGTGTCGATGGAGCCGATGATCATGATACAAGAAGGCAACCCCGGTTCGGGCGGCTATCGTGAACATGATATATTAGTACTGACCGAAAACGGCGCGGAAAACATTACTCACTTCCCTTATGGACCAGAGCACAACATCATCAAGTCTTAAAATCGCCGACACCGACATTCACTAACCCGATCAGATAAACATTGGTTTGAACAGATGAACAAATATTCGATTTTCAACCTCGCCAAGAAGGCGAAGAACTATCACCAAGATTGGCAAGCTGCATGGCGCAGCCCTGAGCCCAAGAAGCACTATGATGTGGTTATCGTGGGCGGCGGAGGACATGGTCTTGCAACGGCTTATTACTTGGCCAAAGAATGCGGTATCACCAATGTGGCCGTGATTGAAAAAGGTTGGATCGGCGGCGGTAACACCGGTCGAAACACCACCATCATTCGTTCAAACTATTTATGGGATGAATCAGCGGCCTTGTATGACCACGCTATAGATTTATGGGGTACCTTGAGCCAAGAGCTGAACTACAACGTGATGTACTCACCGCGTGGTGTATTGCACGTGGCGCACAGCGTTCACGACATGCAAGAGATCGGAAGACGCGGCAACGCCATTCACTTAAACGGCATTAACTCAAAATTCATGACACCGGAAGAGATTCTAAAAATGGTGCCTTACATGAATTTAGATTGTCGCTATCCCGTTATGGGTGGCTTGTTCCAGCAACTTGGCGGAACGGCACGACATGACGCGGTCGCTTGGGGTTATGCCCGCGCAGCCGATGCCTTGGGCGTTGATATTATTCAAAACTGCGAAGTCAGTGGTTTTGATATTACCGATGGCGTAGTGAAGGGCGTCGAAACCAATAAAGGTCACATTACGGCCGATAAAGTCGGTGTGGTTGTAGCAGGTCATTGCAGCGTATTGGCTGACATGGCAGGCTTTCGATTACCGATTGAATCATTTCCTTTGCAGGCCTTGGTGTCTGAGCCGGTTAAGCCTTGTGTTGACCAAGTTATCATGTCGAACGGCGTGCACGCTTACATCAGTCAATCTGATAAAGGTGAATTGGTTATCGGCGCGAGCTCTGACGGTTACACCTCGTACTCTCAACGCGGTGGTTACGATGTCATTGAAGACACCATGCAAGCCATTATTGAACTCTACCCTGCCCTTTCGCGCATGAAAATGCTGCGCCAATGGGGCGGTATAGTCGATGTGACGGTTGATCGTTCCCCGATTATTTCTAAAACCCCGGTTGAGAATATGTTCTTTAACTGCGGTTGGGGCACGGGCGGATTTAAAGCCACCCCGGGTTCTGGCAATGTATTTGCGCATTCGATCGCCAAAGGCGAAATGCACCCATTCGCCGTACCGTTCTCAATGGATCGATTTAATACCGGTGCATTGGTTGATGAGGGCGCGGCTTCTGCCGTTGCTCATTAAGAGACTACTATAATGATGATTATTGAATGCCCTTGGTGCGGACAACGCGACCAATCAGAATTTTCTGCCCACGGTGAGGCGCATATAGCGCGGCCAACAGGCACTGAAAACTTAGGCGAAAAAGAATGGGGTGATTACGTGTTTTTTAGAACCAACCCTAAAGGCTTACATTACGAACGTTGGGTCCACTCTAGCGGCTGTCGCCAATGGTTCAATGTGGCGCGCAACACCGCCACCGACGAAGTGTACGCCAGTTACAAACCTGGAGAGAAAAAGCCTAACATTAAGGTGAGGAAACCAGCATGACCCAGAATTATCGTTTAGCCAGCGGCGGCGCCGTTGATCGCTCTAAGCCTATTAGCTTCACCTACGATGGCCGTGTTTATCAAGGCTTTCAAGGGGATACCTTAGCCTCTGCCCTACTCGCCAATGGCGTGATGGTGAACGCACGTAGCTTTAAGTATCACCGCCCTCGCGGCATATTCAGCGCTGGCTCAGAAGAGCCCAATGCTTTAGTGCAACTTGAAGAAGGCGCACAAACCGTGCCTAACTGTCGTGCAACTCAAATAGAGTTATACGATGGCTTAACCGCACGCAGCCAAAACTGCTGGCCCAGCGTTAACTTTGATATCGGCGCAATCAATAACAAACTGTCTCGCATGTTACCTGCAGGCTTTTACTACAAAACCTTTATGTGGCCCGCCTCGATGTGGACCACTTATGAGCACGTCATCAGAAAATCTGCCGGCCTGGGCATCGCCCCAGCTGCTCAAACTTGGGACCCAGACCACTACGACCACCAAAACGCCCATTGTGACGTATTGATTGTCGGCGGCGGCCCTGCTGGCATTAGCGCTGCGATGGCAGCAACCAAGAGTGATAAGCGTGTAATAATGATAGAAGATGCGGCCCATTTGGGCGGCGCATTGCTTAACGAAGCACACACTATCAATAAACAAGATGGTGCCACATGGGCGGCAGAATGTGAAGCTGAGTTAGCCAATAACCCTAATGTTACGTTACTTAGACGCACGACTTTAACAGGCTATTTTGATCACAACTACCTCATTGCCTCAGAGCGAAAAACCGACCACCTTACTTTGGTCGAACAAGACAAGTTATCTGACATACCGCGCGAGCGTTTATGGAAAATACGCGCCAAGCAAGTTATTTTAGCGACTGGTTCGATTGAACGCCCACTGGTATTCGGTGACAACGATCGACCTGGCGTTATGTTGGCCAATGCAATAGGTACCTACGCGCATAAACACGCGGTTATACCCGGTGAGCACGTGGTATTTGTGACCAACAACGACACGGTGTATGCCACTGCCTTGGCTGTGAAAGCGCTGGGCAAGGACGTTACCGTCGTCGATATTCGTAACGACGCCAATGAAGATATCGCCAGTGCTGTACGTCAAGCAGGGATAAACTGTTTCTACGGCCATGGCATTACCGGCGTCAAGTACAGCGGCAAGCTAAAAGGCGTTGAAATAGCACCCATTAACGAAGATGGCACAGCCTTATCGGGCCCTATTCAGAAAATCGCTTGCGATTTAGTTGGCGTGGCTGGTGGTTGGACTCCAACCGTTCATCTATTTAGCCAAGCCAAAGGCAAACTACGTTACGACGACGTTAAGCATTGCTTTGTGCCGGACCAACTTGCGCCTATTAATCCACACGTTAACGTGGGCGCCTGCAATGGCGACTTTGCGCTAAGTGACTGCTTGGCCGACGGCGCTGCTGCTGGCTTAAATGCATTGCGCGCACTGGGCGTTAAAGGTTTACGTAAAGGAGTTGCCGCTTCCTGCGGTGAGCATGCCTTACCCGATTCAATGCGCCCATTGTGGATATTGCCCACTGACCATCCCATTGGCCAAGGCAAGAAGAAGCATTTTCATGAATTACACAATGACGCGACCGTTGCTGACCTTCACTTGGCAACGCGCGAAGGTTTTATCTCGGTAGAACATACTAAACGTTACACCACAACGGGCATGGGAACGGACCAAGGCAAGACCTCGAACGTCAATGCCTTGAACGTGATGTCGGGTATACAAGAGCGACCTATCCCACAAATTGGCACCACGACTTTTCGCCCGCCTTACACACCGCTAACCTTTGGCGCCATTGTTGGGCAGAACATTCGTGAATTATTTTTACAAGAACGCACCACTGCCATGCAGCCATGGCACTTGGCCAATGGCGCGATATTTGAAGATGTGGGTGATTGGAAGCGACCTCGCTACTTCCCGCGCGATGGCGAATCTATGCATGACGCCGTGCAACGTGAATGCAAAGCATTGCGTGAAGGCGTGGGCATATTAGATGCCAGCACCTTGGGCAAGATTGATATCCAAGGTAAAGATGCCGCGAAGTTTTTGAACTTCTTGTACACCAATGCGTGGACCAAGCTCGGCATTGGCAAATGTCGATACGGCGTGATGTTAAATGAGCACGGCATGGTCATCGATGACGGTGTGTCTACTCGCTTGGGTGAAAACCATTTTCACATGACCACCACCACGGGCGGCGCTGCCCGCGTGATGAACATGCTTGAGGAATGGCTACAGACCGAATGGCCAGAAATGGAAGTATATTGCACCAGCGTGACTGAGCAATGGTCGGTAATGGCCGTGAATGGCCCTAAATCTCGCGAGCTACTAGAAATGCTCACGGATGAAGACCTAAGCAATGAGAGCTTCCCCTTTATGTCAATGAAGGAAGTTAACTTGGGCGGCATCCCCGCCAAAATTTACCGAATCAGTTTCACCGGTGAATTGGCTTTTGAAGTAAACGTTCCTGCCCGCTATGGCCTGGCCATGTGGGAGATGCTAATGGAAACAGGCAAGCCGCTAGACGTGTTTGCTTATGGCACCGAGTCGATGCACGTACTGCGCGCAGAGAAGGGTTTCATCATTGTAGGCCAAGACACTGACGGTACCATGACGCCGATGGACCTTGACATGGATTGGATTGTGGCAAAAAAGAAAGGCGACTTTATGGGACGCCGCTCTTTCCTACGGTCTGATACAGCGCGCGAAGGCCGCAAGCAACTGGTTGGCTTGCTAACAGAAGACCCTAACTTTGTGTTGCCTGAGGGCGCTCACGCCGTTGAGGAAATGAAACCCAAGCCGCCGATGAAGATGCTGGGCCACGTAACCTCTAGTTATTACAGCCCTAACTTGGGTCGGTCTATCGCCATGGCTTGCATAAAAAATGGTAAAGCACTTAAAGGCCAAACCCTAGAGTTCGCCATGCTTGACGGCACTAGCCAAAAAGCTGAAGTGGTTGATTTCGTTTTTTATGACAAAGAAGGTTTAAAGGCTCGGGGATAAAATTATGACTAATCAAACAACAATTCAGACACCGCTTGCAGCGAAAGAACCCGTAGAACTAGCTGGCACTCGCCTTTCAGAGATGCCTTTGTGCGGTAAAATTACACTGCGCGGCAACAGCGATAACAAAGCCTTTGTAGCAGCAATTAAAAAAGCAACCGGTTTGGCGTTGCCGATCGAGGCCAACACATTCAACCAAAAAGGTAGCTCAATGTTGTCTTGGACAGGTCCAAACGAATGGATGTTGCACTGCGAGATTGATGCCTGTTTAACCATGGTTGATAAGCTACGCACTGCGTTAGCTGATCAACACGCTGCCATTGTCGATGTCAGTGATTATTACACCATGGTTGAACTAAGCGGCCCCTTGGCTAAAAAAGTCATCGCCAATGGTTCTCCCTTTGATACACATCATACTCAATTCACTACTGGCCAGTGCACACAAACCCGCTTTGGCCATGCAGGAATTTTGATGAATCAAATGGATGATAACCCAACTTACCATATTCAAATTCGTTGGAGTTATGCTGACTACTTGTTTGGGTATATGCATGATGCTTTGCGTAATCATGCTGCCGAAGCCTCTTAGCTTAGTATTCTAGACCCTGCTGCTAGTTCTTCTATAGCAGCAGCCCCTCACGTCAAAAAACGGAAGCAACAGCGCTATTCTTGCTGCTGCCGATGGAACCTCATATGCTGAATGGTGTATCATTCAATGATACTGTCAACCTACGAAATGAGACTCCCTCCACCATGCACCTAGACCGAGTCATCTCTGTATTAGAAGCTGTAGCCGTGGCCGGGCGTGCAATATCAGCTGTGGAAATTCACCGCGTAACCAATTTACCCAAACCCACTTGTTACCGGCTTCTCCAATCATTGAACCAACACGGCTTGCTTGATCAAGCTGAACAAGACGGTAGATACGTAGTGGGTAAGCGGTTTATGCGCATTGCTTTGATGGGACAATCTGATGCTGATATCCGACTTGCCACTGTGCCTATACTCAAAGATGCGGCCATTGAAATGGGAGAAGCTTTTTTCCTTTCTCGCTTTCGAAATGACGGCGTTGAGATTATTCACGTAGAAACGCCCGAAGATCCTAAAGTATCATTTATCCATCCTGGCTTTGGGTTTCGGCCGATGAACGCCTGTTCTTGCTCAAAGGTGATTGCTGCTTTTTCTGAGTCGGCATTCCAAGAGAAAGTTTTTCAAATGCCGATGAAAGCCTACACCGACTCTACCAAAACCAAAGAACCCGCACTACGAGAGGAATTCGAGAGAATTAGGCAACAAGGGTTTGCCGAATGTGTAGAAGAGGTTGAACTGGGAATCTCCAGTGTAGCTGCGCCTGTTTTGTTAGACGGCGTTAGTGCTTCATTCAGTATCGGTGCTACCGGGTCGATTCACAATTTCACACCCACAAGACGCCAAGAAGTAGGGGAAGCGCTGCAGCATTATGCCTCGAAAATCGGCACTATGCTCTCTGCCACTTACTTACACGGCAAACAAATTGACAAACAGGCCAACCGATAAAATCTATCGACTTCACTTTCCATTTTCTATATTTAAACAAAATGCCACAGATCACTAAGACAGCTAAAGAACTCGTTGATGAAGCCCGAACTCGCATCATCGAAATTGAAACAACTGATGCGCTTAACTTAGTTGACAGTGACGATGTGGTGTTGATTGATATACGCGAAGCAGGTGAGCGCGAGAAAAGTGGCATGCTTCCTGGCAGCATTCACTGCGCCAGGGCATTTCTTGAGTTTGCCGTCGACCCTTCTAGCCCACTACATAAGCCTGAGTTTGCCCAAGACAAACAGATGGTCGTTTATTGTGCTTCAGGCATGCGCTCAGCCCTAGCAGTCGCCTCTTTACAAGCCATGGGCTTCGATGCCGTACATCTTAAAGAAGGCTTTGGCGGCTACCTGAAGCAAGGCGGAAAAGTAGAACCAGTGGAGTAGTTAAAACCTACCGCGTCGCGCGAACTATAGCTTTGCAACCCGGTTGATAGGGATTTTTAGGTAAGACTGACCGTCGTCTTCTTGCGGCGGCAAATGTCCTCCCCGTATATTGACTTGAATAGACGGGATGATCAATTTGGGCATCGCTAACTCGCTATCACGCTTAGTTCGAAAAGCCACAAATTCTTCCTCCGTCTTAGGCCCACCCACGTGCACATTGTCTTCACGCTGCGCTTTAACGGTGGTTTCCCAGCAAAACTCATCTCTGCCGGGCGCTTTATAGTCATGGCATAAAAACAGCCTAGTTTCGTCAGGCAGCGCCAGTAGTTTTTGAATTGAATGATAAAGCTGGCAAGCATCTCCACCGGGGAAATCTGCTCTTGCCGTTCCAAAATCAGGCATAAACATTGTGTCACCAACGAAAGCCGCGTCACCGACATAGTAAGTAATACAGGCTGGGGTGTGTCCGGGCGTGTGCATGACTGTGACTGGCATCGTGCCAATAAAAAATGTTTCGCCATCTTCAAACAGTCCGTCAAATTGACTGCCATCGACTTCAAAAGCACTGCCAGCATTGAATACTTTACCAAAGACTTCTTGTATCTCTCCAATGCGAGAACCTATTCCTATCTTTGCTCCCGTTTTTTCCACCAAATAGGGAGCTGCAGATAAGTGATCTGCGTGTACATGCGTCTCCAACACCCACTCGACCGTTAGCTTATGATCTTCTATCTCACCAATCAGCCTATCCGCAAATTCGGTAGTGAGTGAACCCGATGACATGTCAAAATCCAGAATGGAATCAATAACCGCACACGAATTTGAATTTGGATCTTTTACGATATAACAAACTGTATTGGTATTAGGGTCAAAAAAACTGAAAACCTCTGGCGCGATGAACACTGTGGTACCTCGGTGATTATGGGGTTAGTAGTTTGCCGTTAACTATTCTCATATAACGGAACATATTATCATTTTATGATATTATATCTGCAGCCCCTTATTCTAACAGAAGTAAATGACGGAAAATAAAGACGTAAAAGCATGTTGTGGACCAGGCTATGCCTCTCCTGCGGAGGCGATGCTCGCACCACGAGAGAAACTGTTATATACCATCGCAATCTATGTCGGCACAGGTATACAAAAGCCTGATTATTTGGCCACCATCGACGCCGACCCAGAGAGCCCAACCTACTCACAGGTCATTAGTCGCTGTGAAATGCCCGGCATTGGCGACGAACTCCACCATATGGGCTGGAACGCTTGCTCATCTTGCCACACAGACGGCAGCATGGAGCGTAAGTACTTGATTGTTCCTGGCGTGCGCAGTTCCAATTTACATATAGTCGATTGCGGCACTGACCCCAATAAACCCAAAGTTGATAGAGTAATTTCAGGTGAAGAAATAAAAGAAAAGACCAATCTTTCTGCGCCACACACGGTGCACTGCCTAGGCTCTGAAATCATTATATCCATGTTGGGCGACGCGAAAGGTAACGCTCCAGGTGGTTTTCTTCACTTAGATAAAGATTTCAATATTCTAGGGCGCTGGGAGAACGATCTTGGCAGCATGAAATTTAACTATGACTTCTGGTACCAACCTCGCCACAACGTCATGGTATCCAGTGAGTGGGCTGCACCCAATACATTCATGCCGGGATTTGATTTAGAAGAAGTGGGCCATCTCAAGTATGGCCGTGAACTACACTTTTGGAACTTCAAAGAAAAGAAAGTAGAGAACACTGTTTATCTCGGCGAAGACGGCTTGGTCCCGCTAGAAGTGCGCTTTTTGCACGATCCAGATTCCAGTCACGGCTTCGTTGGCGCGGCAATGTCATCCAATGTCATTCATTGGTACAAGAAAGACGACGAGTGGATTGTTGAAAAAGTCATCGACGTAGAAAATGAACAACACCCCGAGTGGCCCATCCCTCTTCCGGGCTTAATCACCGTCATTTTGATTTCAATGGATGACCGATATTTATACCTTTGTAATTGGCTACATGGTGATATCAGGCAATATGATATTACCGACCCACATAAGCCAGTAATGACTGGACAAGTGTGGATGGGCGGATTGCTTAAAAGAGCGCCCATCGTCAACGATGTTGAAATCGCGGGCGGGCCGCAGATGATACAAATGAGTCTGGACGGCAAACGGCTGTTCGTCACCACCTCCCTATTTTCGACTTGGGACAACCAGTTCTACCCAGACATCCGTCACAAAGGCGGTGTGATGCTCATGGTGGATTGTGATACTGAAAACGGCGGCATGGAAATCAACAAAGACTTCATCGTTAACTTTGGCAATGAACCCAATGGGCCGTCTCGCTGTCACGAAACCCGTTACCCCGGCGGTGATTGCACCTCAGATATTTGGATTTAGATTACACACAATGAATCATCAAGAAGAATACCCAGCTGAGTACCTCGCTGAAATTTTAGCCGACGTCAAAACCATCGCCATGGTGGGCGCTAGCCCGGATGCCACCAAGTTTAGTTATGGCGTACTACGCGTACTGCATGAGCAAGGCTATAACATGAAGCCCATTAACCCGAGACCTGACGTCACTGAAATTCGCGGCCTTAAGGTATTTAATTCTCTGGCTGATGTAGACGAGCCGGTTGATATGGTACAAGTATTCCGCCGATCAGAAGCCTTACCTGGTATCGCGCAAGAAGCCATTGATATTGGCGCCACTGTGTTATGGAGCCAAATTGGCGTCTACAGTTATGAAGCCGCGGAAATGGCCGAAAGCGCTGGAATGCGCGTGGTAATGGATCGCTGTCCAAAAATTGAGTTGTTCCGACCTTTTTGGAAACCAAAGCTCGACCTAGGCATTTAATATGCACTTCGAGAATCAGTCATGAATTGTTGCGGTGCTGGAGATCTAGCCAAGGTCGTTACAGAAAACCCAAGTTTTCTTAAAGACCTGCGACAGAAAATAAAGCAGCTCTATAAACAATTTTATAACCGGCTATTCAAGTGAACCCAAACATAAAGCACAAAGTGACCTTAAGCCAGTCCGGTGTCACCCTGAAGGTAGGCGAAGACCAACCCATTTATCAGGCAGCCTTAGAGGCCGGCATTCAACTACCTATAGGCTGCAACTACGGGGGTTGTATTACTTGCGCGGCAAAACTGACCTCAGGAGAAGTGAGGCAACCCAATGCCACCGCTTTAAACAAACGTCAGTCACAAGCAGGTTATGTCTTGTTGTGTGTTGCGCGCCCAAAAACGGATTGCGTCATTAGTGAAGGCGTTGAATCACATGACCAATTGTACGAAAACCCTTTCACTAAGAAGATCACTCCTCTATAAGTTGCTTAAGGTGAGGCGAGAATTCGTTTTATTCTACTCCGCTATCATCAAGTTCACCTATCTAGCCAAATAATTCACTAGTAACCCGCAGCTTGGCCATCTTTGCGATGATCAGAACCGCCAATTAGCACACCCGTGGTGGGGTTTATTTCAATGGCTTGGCCGCCCCCTAAAGGGGTTTCAGCCCGAATTGTTTTATGGCCATATGAGGATAAGGCGGCCTCGCACTCAGCGGAAATCCCTGCTTCCAGAGACAACTCCCCGTCATATAAAAAGAACCTGGCTGCATCTAGTGCTTGCTGAATATCCATATCGTAATCAATCCAGTTAGACAATACGTACGCCTGCCCCAATGCCTGATACTGACCGCCCATTACCCCGAAGCACAGCACCGGTTCACCTTGTTTATAAACCATCGCTGGAATGATCGTGTGCATGGGCCGCTTATTCGGTTCAATGCAATTGAAGTGCCCTTCTTCCAGCGTGAAACCACCGCCTCGGTTTTGCAGGTTGATGCCTGTATTCCCAGCCACCAACCCACTGCCCCAAGAATGAAACACGCTATTGATAAATGAACAGGCATTGCCATCTTTATCTACCACGCTGATATAAACGGTGTCTTTGTGTTTCGGCAAGGCTGATTGCACTGGTTGTGACAAGGCCTTGCCAGTTTTAATGCGCGCGTATTGTTCAGCGGCAAACTCGTTGGATAGTAACCAATCGACAGGCAATTCCGCGAAATCAGTATCTGAAATATATTTATCGCGTTCGACCATCGCCAAAGTAAAGGCTTCACTGAGCAGGTGTACATGATCAGCACTCAAATGATCCATCGCTGAAATATCGGCCTGAGACATAATATTCAAAGCCATTAAAGTGGTGATACCTTGCCCGTTTGGCGGTATCTCGAATACATCGTAACCACGATAATTACTGCTGATAGGCTCTACCCACTCAGTAGTATGTTTAGCGAAATCGTCTAAGCTCAGCAAACCACCTTGTTCGTCACTGTAGCGGACGATTTCTTTGGCGATATCACCCAAATAAAAGGCATCGCGGCCTTGTGTCGCAATCAGTCTTAAACTTTTCGCCAAGTTGGGTTGTCTATGAACGTCGCCAGCTTGAGGGGCTTTGCCCTCAATCAAATAGGCAGCACTCGCCTCTGGTGTTTGCTGCAACAACGCTTGGGTGCCTTGCCAATTTTTTGCGATGACTGGGCTAACGACGTAGCCCTTCTCAGCATAAGCGATAGCCTCATCAAACAATCTAGCGAAAGGCAAGGCCCCCAACTTTTCGTTGGCAGCGCTCCAAGCATCTATTGCACCCGGCACGGTAACAGGCAAAATGCCTTTCAACGGCATGGTTTCATGCCCCCTTGAACGCAACGCTTCCGCACTGGCCCTAGCTGGTGAGCGACCACTGCCATTAATGGCGTGCAATTCTCCACTGGCTGCTTCGTGATAAAGAATGAAACAATCGCCGCCGATGCCCGAAGAATAACTTTCGACCACTGATAACACCGCACTGGCCGCTATGGCCGCATCCATTGCCGTGCCACCTTCACGCAAAATCTGTAAGGCCACTTGAGTGGCCAAAGGCTGACTGGTCGCGGCCATTGCCTCTGTCGCCATGACGGGTGAACGGCCTGGTAATTGGTGATTCCTCATAGCGTCAATTCTGTATTTTAATCAGTGTTAGTAACAACCGGCAATTCTCGCTCGTTGTTGAACAATCGGCAGCACCGTATCAATAGTGGGTGTCGTAACCCCCACAATTTGCCCAAACTCTTGCACAGCAGTCAGTAAAGCATCAATTTCCATCGGCCTACCTAGCTGTAAATCTTGCAACATCGACGTGGTGTGCGCCCCAACTGCTGCCGCTCCGTTGATGCGTTTTTCAACGTCAACAGCAAATCGCACTCCTAGCTTTTCGCCAATTTGTTTGGCCTCTAGCATCATATTTTTAGCCACTGCACGTGTCCCCGGATCGGTTGCCACGACATCTAAAGTGCCATGGGTGAGTGCGCTCAAGGGGTTAAAGCATAAGTTACCCCATAGCTTGACCCAAATTTCGTCACGAATATTTCGAATAGGCACTTTAAATCCTGCATTGATCATGGTTTTCGCCAACGCTTGAACACGCTCCGTTTTTTCACCGGACGCTTCTCCCAGCGTAAACCGATTGCCGTCGATATGTTGGATGACACCTGGCTTAGAAACTTCACAAGCGGGATAAACCACACATCCAATCGCGCGTTCAGGCCCGATGCCATCCCACTGCTTACCATCGGGATCAACACTCTCTACTCGACGGTTTTCATATTGCCCTTCGAGCCCATAAAAATACCACCACGGCACCCCATTCACGGCGGTTACTACAGCGGTGTCTTTCCCCAATAAGGGCTGCATGGTGTCAACCACGTTTGCCGCTGAATGCGCCTTTAATGAAACAATCACGAAGTCCTGTTCACCTAATTCACTTGGGTCATCAGTCGCTCTAGGATGAGTAACTATTCGCTCTTCGCCCATTTCCAAAACCAAACCATTCTTTTTGATCGCCGCTAGATGTGGCCCACGAGCAATGAGTGAAACATCTTCACCTGCTCTTGCCAGTAAAGCACCGATATAACCGCCTATCGCACCCGCACCATATATGGCGATCTTCATCTAAACCAAGCCTAGCTTTTCAGCCAAACCGATGCGTTGTAACTTGCCGGTGGCTCCTTTCGGAATCTCATCTAAGATCAAAATCTTACGGGGCACTTTAAAATCAGCCAAGTGCTTTGAGGTAAACGCACGAATGTCATTTTCATTTGCATTTTTCCCCTCTACCAATACCACCGCCGCCGCGACCTCTTCGCCGAGTTTGGGATGCGGCATCGCAAAGGTGACACATTGTTGTACCGCTGGATGGTCCATTAAGATTTCATCCACTTCTCTGGGGGAAATTTTCTCTCCCCCGCGATTGATAATTTCTTTTAAGCGTCCCGTTATGGAAATATATCCATCTTCATCAATCACCCCTTGATCACCGGTTCTAAACCAGCCCTGAGTGAAATTTTCTGCGTTAGCCTTAGGATTGTTTTCGTAGCCAGATGTGACGTTATCGCCGCGAATGACAATTTCGCCAATGTCGCCCTGTTGCAATAATTCACCCCCCGCGCTCATGATACTCACTTCGGGGCCTGCTGCCAATCCAACCGAGCCCGGTTTACGAACGCCCGGCGGCAATGGGTTGACGGCCATTTGATGCGCCGCTTCGGTCATGCCATAAGCTTCCACCACGGGCGCGCCAAAAGTTTTTTCCAATTCGGCCATAACTTGCGGCGGCAGTGACGCCGATGAGGAACGGATAAACCTGAATGGTACTGTGGCAACAGTATCCTTACTACGTGAAGCCCGTTGCAGAATTACTTGGTGCATCGTCGGCACGGCGGTATACCAAGTGGGCTTCGCCTCTTCAACCCAACTGAAAAACCTCAGTGCATTAAAACCGGGAGAACAAAAAATACGTGCCCCTGCGCGCAAGGTAGCAGACACCGCTGCAATCAAGCCGTGAATATGAAATAAGGGCATGACATTTAGGCAAGCATCTTCAGTAGTCAGCGCCAAGCTATTCTTTACGTTTACCGCCGACGCGCAGATATTCGCTTGACTAAGCGGCACGATTTTCGGGCGCGAAGTGGTGCCTGAAGTGTGCAATATTAATCCGACATCATCCGTCAGGGCTGCGCCTGGGTTCGTTGCGGTGCCAGATCGTGGAGCACTGAGCGTGAAATAGCCCGCCGGCTCCGCTGCGTCGATCACCAGCTCAATGATGTCGATGCCGAGCTTTTGCGCAGCGGCGACTGCCGGAGATTCGCTACCTCGCTCAACGACCAACGCTTGGCTTTTCAGGTCGTCAATATAGAACTCAAACTCTTCTTGGCGATACGAGGGGTTGAGCGGCGCGGTAGTGGCTGCGCAAGCTATCGTCATAAACGCCGTTGCCATTTCTGGCCCATTTGGCAAAACAATCGCCACACGGTCATTACGTCCTATACCTGCCGCGTTGAGTGCTTCCAACGTTGAGTCTGCCAAACTGCGTAAATCCGCATAAGTCAAATTGGCTCTTGAACTTGCTTGAATAGCAATGGCATCGTCAGCGCCGACATTCAGCAGCTGTCTGATAGTACAAATTGGGGTCACAGTTTATGGTCTCTAAAGAAGTTAAGTCGAATTCGCTATAACACTAAATCGCGAATAAAAATCTGCCATAAATATAAAGGGTTTGCTTGCCTTTGTAAAAGAGCCAAGCGTATGAAGAAAATAGTTCTGTAAAAAGGATATTTATCAATTCAAGGTAAACCCCTGCACCCCAAACGAGAGCAAATCAAATGGTGACTACACAATGAAACACATTGCGGATAAGTTTAAAGTGCATTACTCAACAGTGAGTCGCGCCATAAAGAAAGCAGAAATGCGTGATTGCAAGACCTGACTCCTTTTCCCTCCTGTTTTCCAGTGGCCGGGTCCATCCAAATTTTGCCATCTCTGACATAACGGTATATTTCGGGGCGTAGGCTTTCCCACGACTCGAGATCCTGGTCAGAAGCAGAGAGGTCACCATTGCTGTATTTGATACAGCATTTGCCACAAGAGTTACATGCTTTCATTAATAAAGGGGACGATTTAAGGCCGTGGCGCGTCAACAGGAAATAGCCTTCCGACATTCTGAGTTGTCGCTCACTACTATTCTTAGGTCATACAATTGAGCTTTGCTTTGAGCGCCAAACACGCGTACAAAATAGGTTCCCGCACCTTCGTTCAGTGATATGTTAGAAGTCTGCTCTACACTACCGGCTGGAGCCGAATTGGCGCTGGTCAGGACGTTAACGCCGGACTGGCCGCGCAGTTCGACGCCGAGGTCACTCTCGATTAGCGAATTGAAGTTAGTCCCAGCACTACAACTGCCGTCAGCATTTTGTGGCCCACTAAGGTAAGTACTTCCGCGCGGGGTTACAATCACTCTAGCTCGCGCTCCAACAGGCACAACAAAGCTGTAATAATCTAGAGAGTTCGGGGGACATATATGAATACCTCCCTTGAAGTCAACACTGGTTTTGCTAGAAATGAGAAATTGCAGACATATATCCGGCTATTAATAGGTCGGGCGAATCGCCAGACCAAGCCTTAATGTGATTCGCTACCTACATACCTAAACACAATATCGGCTA
>JBLIOD010000051.1:0-20613 GCA_047639475.1 Gammaproteobacteria bacterium | reverse complement strand
AAAAAAACAATCACTGCTATTTGGGTTGGAATTAGTCTTCTTCAAAGCTGCGAATACCCTATTAGGTCTAGGATTGCGTGCAAGAAACAAGTTGGTTAACAAAAAATCGGCTTAATAGACGTATTCCCGATATCTTCGTGGAAATAAGGGGCCGCCTAGTAATGCGGCGGTACTTCGTTGGCTTGATCACCGGAGTCGCCCTGGCTCATGGCTTCTCGAAGACGGTCATTTAATTGGCTGTTGAGTGACTCCAATTTTTCTAACTTAATTGACTGCTTGTATACCACTTGATTTAGCTCTTCTAGCGTATGCTCTAAATACGCTAATTTAGTCTCTACTGTTTGTATTCGTTGTTCGCTCATCAAAGGGATTTACAGAGATTTGTGTTGTTGCTATTTTAGCATAAGCTTAGCGCGTAATTATGGGCAAGCAACGGATGCACCATAGGCAAACTCTTGGTAGACTGCGTGTTTTTTAACTCATACAAAATTCCATGCCAAGAGATCAAATCATCAGTACCGACAAAGCACCAAGCGCAATTGGAGCATATTCTCAAGCCGTTAAAACCGGCAACACCGTATATATCTCAGGCCAAATTCCTTTGGACCCAGAAACAATGGAAGTTGTCAGCGGTGGTTTTGAAGCTGAAGCACGCCAAGTGTTTGAAAACTTAAAGGCCGTTGCCGAAGCCTCAGGCGGTAGTTTAGATGATGTCGTTCGCGCCACAATTTACATGATGGATTTGGCTGACTTCGCTAAAGTTAATGAAATTATGGGCGAGTATTTCGATGCACCTTACCCAGCTCGTGCGGCCGTAGGTGTCGCGCAACTACCTAAGGGTGTGCTGGTAGAAATTGATGCTATTTTATCGCTTTGATATTTGCAGTTATAACCGTTGACTGAAATCACCCCTACAGCGCAAAGTAGTGATGCTCCGCTCACTGCTTTGCGTGGTGTGGGGGTCAAGCTAGCGGGGCAGCTTAACAAAATTGGCATCTACAGCTGCCAAGACCTGATATTTCACCTACCTTTTCGGTACGAAGATCGAACCCAAGTAACCCCTGTTGCTTACTTATATCACGGTCAGCAAGCCCTTATATTAGCGGCGATAGAAGGGGCGCAAGTTCAGTTTGGCCGCCGTCGGAGCTTATTGGTACAACTGAACGATGGTGGTGCGCGCTTAACCATGCGCTTGTTTTACTTCAATGCACAACAACATAAAGCGCTAGAGCAAGGTCAGTGGATTCAGTGCTACGGGGAAGCTAGGAGCGGCCCGCGGGGGCTTGAAATGATTCACCCAGAATATAAAGTATACGAACTAGAGCCCGACTCCATTACCACTGATGAACTAACACCTGTTTACCCAACTACGGAAGGCGTGGGCCAAACAAGAATGCGTAAATTAGTTGGCCAAGCATTCGCCCAATGCGGTAATGCAGCAGTGGATTACTTGCCGCAAAATATTCGAGAAGAACTTAACTTGCTAGGGCTGAGTCAAGCCTTACAGCTGGTTCATTCGCCCAACGCCGAAGACGATGTAAATAGCCTGTTAAAAGGCACACATCCCGCGCAGAACCGTTTAGCGATTGAAGAGTTACTAGCACACCATCTGGCACTTAAAGCAACACGAGACGAGCGACAGCTCAAGCCGGCGCCGGTAATAAACGCAGAGGGTGATTTATGGCCTAAGCTTAAAAGTGCATTGGGATTTACGCTTACTAGTGCGCAAGCTCGTGTCATAACAGAGTTAGAACAAGACCTAAACCAAAAAATTCCCAGCTTACGCTTAGTACAAGGTGATGTTGGATCGGGCAAAACCATTGTCGCTGCTGCCGCGGCGCTACATACCGTAGATTCGGGTTATCAAGCCGCTATTATGGCACCGACAGAATTGTTGGCAGAGCAACATCGCCGTAACTTTGAAGCATGGTGTGAACCCTTAGGATTGAAAGTGGCGTGGCTTGCGGGTCGTTTGACCGCAGCACAAAGGCGACTAGTGTTGGCTGAAATCGAATCGGGTGAGGCGCAGATAATAGTCGGCACCCATGCTCTGTTTCAAGAAGCGGTCACCTATAACAAATTGGGACTTATCGTGGTGGACGAACAACATCGCTTTGGCGTTGATCAGCGTTTGGCATTAAAAAAGAAAGGCGAAGATCAAGGTTTAGTGCCGCACCAGATAATTATGAGTGCCACACCTATTCCGCGTTCATTATCAATGGTGTATTACGCCGATATGGACGTATCTAATATTGATGAATTGCCCCCTGGACGTTTGCCTGTGCAAACCGTGGTCTTGCCAAATACCCGACGTGAAGAAGTACAACAGCGCGTCAAATTAGGCTGCGAACAAGGCCGCCAAGCTTATTGGGTTTGTCCGTTAATTGAAGAATCGGATGCTTTGCAGGCTCAAGCTGCTGAAATTGCAGCAGAGCAATTGAGCGCTGCCTTACCCAACTTAAACGTCGCTTTAGTTCACGGTAGAATGAAGTCGAAGGAAAAAGATGGCCTCATGGAAGCCTTTCGCTTGGGCGAGACAGATTTACTGGTAGCCACCACCGTAATAGAAGTGGGTGTGGATGTCGCCAATGCCAGCTTAATGATTATTGAAAATGCCGAGCGATTGGGTTTGGCGCAATTGCATCAATTACGTGGGCGTGTGGGCCGAGGAGCTGATCAGGCGGTGTGCGTCATGATGTATCAATCCCCTTTGGGGAAAAATGGCAAGACCCGTTTGGATATTTTACGCCAAACCAGTGACGGTTTTGAAATAGCTCGACATGACTTAGAGCAACGAGGCCCTGGCGAATTAATGGGCACGCGCCAAACTGGTGATCAGTCGTTAAAGGTCGCGAATATAGTACGAGACCAAGGCTTACTTCCAACGGTAGAAAAAACCACAAAGATACTGAGTGACCAAAATCCAGAAATCAGATCGAATATTATTCGACGTTGGGTGAAGGAAAAAGACCAGTACGCACAAGTTTAGTTAATTTAAGCATAGCAAGGATTATGCATTTAACGCTCAGTTTTTTGTATAATCCGCCAGCTAAATCGGGCTGCGCCTCCTGCGCTGACTAAATACGCCCTATAATGAGGTTACCCATGAGTGAATTAATCGCGAAAAACAGAGTTGGCTTGTTCCATTGGAAGAGCTATTTCTCCCTGTGTAAGCCCAAGGTTGTTTCACTGATTATTTTCACCGCCGTAGTGGGCATGTTGCTCGCTTCCCCAGGTGTGGTCGACTGGTTGTTAGTTATCTATTCTACAGTCGGTATCGGTCTCGCGGCAGCAGCGGGCGCAGCGATGAACCACTGGGTTGACCGCCGCATTGATGCCATTATGTATCGCACACAAAATCGTCCGCTTCCGCAATCAGACCTTACGCCGAACTCGGTGGTGGTATTTTCCTTATCGCTGGCTGCTATTTCAATGGTGCTATTGACCACCCAGGTTAATTTCTTAACGGCATGGTTAACCTTCATTTCGATGGTGGGCTATGCGATTATTTACACCATGTTTTTAAAGCCCAATACGCCATACAACATTGTCTGGGGCGGTGCGGCAGGTGCAGCGCCGCCACTGCTAGGCTGGGCCGCTATAACAGGTGAAGTGCACACCGAGGCCTTATTACTATTTTTGATTATTTTCATTTGGACACCGCCGCATTTTTGGGCCTTGGCCATTAAACGCCGCGAAGAATACGCCAAAGCCAATATACCCATGTTGCCCGTGACGCACGGCGTTGCGCATACCAAATTACAAATTTTGTTGTATACGGTGTTATTGGTGGCCATCACCATGGTGCCATTCTTCATCAAAATGAGTGGCCTCATTTATTTGGCTGGCGCACTGGCGTTAGGTTTTGGTTTCTTATGGCACGCCTACAAGTTATATAGCCAAGAAGGGGATGAACACGCTGGCCCTACTTTTGCGTATTCAATTCTTTACTTAAGCGTGCTATTTGGCTTTTTGTTACTAGACCATTACGCGCGTATCGTTATTCGTCTCTGGTTGTAAAACAAACTCTGAAACTATTTGAATTAGGCGTCGTTCTTGTTTTTTGCCTTTCGCGATAAATGAAACAGATCTGGCGTCATTCTTAGAAAGCCAGAGAACTTGGTTTTATCTTTCGCCTGTACAGGCGCCCTTTTAAATATTCGGTACAACACCACCAAAATCAAACTCGCGTGTACACAGCTGGTGTAAGTAAAGAATGCGCTCGCACCGAAGTGAGAAATAACCACTGAGGCAAGGAACGGCCCAACGATAGCGCCCAGCGCGAAGAAAAACGTCAAACCTGCCGTTACCACAACGAATTGCCCCTTTTTCGCGCGATCATTCGCATGTGCACCGGAAAGCGAATATAGCGGTATGGCGAACGAGCCAAACATAAATGCACCAGCGTATATTAGTTGACTATTAGTGCCTGCAATAAACGACATAAATAAGCCCGCACCAAGCGCACCAATAGTGGCTATCAATACAGCACTACGCCGACCTAACTTATCGGAGAGGTAACCAAATGGATATTGCATAATCGCACCGCCCATAATCCCGGCGGTCATAAACAACACCACGCCTTGTGTGTCGAAACCAATCTCTGAGGCATAAATTGGCCCAATCATTCTAAAGGCAGAATTGGTTAAACCGATAGATAAAGTACCGATACAAGCCAGCGGTGAAATTTCCCAAACGGTGCGTAAATCAAATTTGAAACTGGCAGGCGGCTGCGGTTTTGAACTGTTGGATAAGGACACCGGCACCGCAGACAAGCAGAACATAATGGCAACGATGGCGAATAGTTCATAACTGACGAAACCAACAACAGGGAGTAAGAACTGCGCACCCGTCACCGCCATCAAATCGACGATGCGGTAAATACTCATCACCCGGCCACGATTATTATTGGTCACAGATTCATTGATCCAACTTTCCATCACCATTAGCAAGCCGCAAAAACAAAAGCCGGTTATGCAGCGCACCACTATCCAACTATAAGGGTTGGGGTACATCGCTAATACCAAGGACCCTGCTGCACCGATGGAGGCCAATGCCGCAAAAACTCGAATATGACCAAAAGCACGTATTAAACGCACCCCTAAAACGCTGGCGATCAGAAACCCTAAAAAATAGGCCGCGCCCATGATGCCAATTAATTGGGTATCAAAGCCCTCAGCGTTAGCGCGCAGTGCAACCAGGGTGGTCTGCAACCCGTTTCCGGCCAGTAATATGGCCGCAGCGAATAAAAGAGGGGTGAGAGAAGAAAGCAACGGTTTTCCTTGGTCTTAAAAATTCTAGTAGCGAGTCTGGTCTTTGAACAAGGGCATTAGCAGACAAATAATGCAAATGATGACTGCCATTACACTCAAGCCAAGCAGGGCTTGGGCCATACTGAATTTCATGATTAAGTAGGGGGTATATCCACAGGGTTCATGAATTTGAAATAACCATGGAAACCATTTTTCTAAAGCCAGCCAGCTAGGTAAGCCTGACTCCATGCTACATTCACCTATAGTCCAACCATTTTCAGTAGCGAATAAGTCATAAGATTTTTTTAGCATCCAAACCCAGACTCCTGTCGCCAAGATAAAAGCCCCATATCGGAGCTTAGGTGTAATGAGTGCGATAAGAGATATCAGCAGTAACGCAGCAAGCAGCATACGTACATGGATACAAAGTACGCAAGGATAGTAATCTAACTGATACTGATAATAGAGAGCGACTGTTTCTAACAACAGACATAGAGCAGCGGTAGCAGCCCAATAAAGGGGGGCGCGAGGCCAAGTAACTAATGATCGCATATTAATTGATAAATGATTAGGGGTTAATTATAACTTGCCAAACACTCTGCAACGGCTTAAACCCATGAAGCCTATTCACCCAATTAGGTCAATTTACTCACGTAGGGAAGATCCTAAACCAAGAGGCGTCTAACGACTAGTAGACCGCACTGCGCATTGAAGATTCAGTGCCAAGCAAATCTTACTTGGCATTCGCCACTCGGTGCTCCCAGCTGACAAATCCTTTCCCTTCAACCAGCTGCCGACTTCGTAAATTAATTGAGAAGTCTCGCGCCTGCCGGCCAGGTATATACTCTTTCAACAAATTGGTTTCGTCACCTAGCACCACACAGTTTAGCGCCGCTTCCGTTTCACAAATACTCAGCTTTGATCGAATGTAGACTTCCTCCAATGGCGTTGATTGATGACTATTTGTTACTCTTCCTGCCAACAAAAAACCATCTGCATAGCCCTCCTTCACTGAAATATGACTCAAAGTAACGTAGTCTGTTAACGGACTGGCCCGTTTGATTGTTTTATCAGTAGGCGTTAGCCAGTAAAATAGCAATACCGCCAGCAACAATGAACCTAAAACAATAAAACCCAGCTTGGGCTTTTTGTAAGTGATGACTAATAAACACAGAACAATAATGATGAGAGCTATGGCGTACATTGGGTTTAGTGGTTGGCCTCTTTTAATCTTTGTTGCATCGTTTCGCGATTCAAATGGTAATTTGGATAAGGATAAAGAGAGGTCAGTTCCACCGTTACTCCATTTTCACCCATCATGCGGGCATGCGTTCTGTCTAGCTCGCGCGGCTCTTTAAGACCGACCGAATGTGAAATATGACCAATTTCGTAAACCATTTGTTTTATGTACTGCGCCACACGGTCTGATTTCTTTGTGACATTTAAGCCCTTTTGATATTTTTCTTGATGTGTTGTAATACCAGTTGGACACGTATTTTTATTACACTGCATGGCTTGAATACAGCCTAGTGCCATCATTGGCCCACGCGCTGAATTCACGAAATCTGCGCCAGTGCATAATGCCCAGGCGACTTCCGAAGGGTTTACGAGCTTGCCGCTGGCAATGACTTTAATTCGCGCTCTAAGGTCGTAACGAATCAGTTCATTAACCAGAAAAGGTAGGCTTTCTTTTAACGGCAACCCCACGGTATCCATTAATGACATAGGCGCTGCTCCAGTACCGCCATCACCGCCATCAACGGTAAAAAAATCGGGGGCGTATTCAAGGCCTTTTTCTTGAATGGCTTCACACAACCGAGTGATCCATAAATTACCCCCTAACACGGCTTTGATGCCGACGGGCTTTCCCGTTAGCTTTCTGGTGCTTGCAATGAACTCAAGTAATTCGTTGTCATTTTCAATTTCAACATGGCGGTTCGGACTAATGGAATCCTCACCTGCGGGGATACCGCGAATTTGTGCGACTTCAGTCGTCACCTTAATACCTGGCAAAATACCCCCTTTGCCGGGTTTAGCGCCCTGACTGATTTTTATCTCAGTCATCTTTACTTGTTCATGGGCCGCTACTTGTTTGAGTTTCTCGGCGCTAAACTTCCCATTAGTATCTCTAACGCCATAATTGCCTGTGCCAATTTGAAACACCACATCACAACCACCTTCTAGGTGATAAGGGGCTAGGCCTCCCTCTCCAGTATTTAACCAAGCTCCCGCTTTTTTTGCCCCTTTCGATAAGGCTTGTACCGCCGGCTTTGAAATCGCGCCGTAGCTCATAGCAGATATATTAAAGAGCGATTTCGTCGCATAGGGTTGCTCACAATATCCTTCACCAATCACAACCAGTTCTGGCTCCACCGCATCTTCGTCTAATGTCGGATAGGGCGTGTTTTCAAATAGGATAGTGCCTGCCGAAAAAATGTTTCTAGTCGAGCCAAAGGCGACCGTGTTATCAACTCCTTTGGCTGCGCGATAAACCCACGAACGCTCAGCGCGATTGAATGGCATTTCTTCTCTGTCCATCGCAAAAAAGTATTGGCGGAAGAACTCGCCCAAATGTTCGAAGAAAGCCCTGAATCGGCCAACTACCGGATAGTTTCGACGAATCGTATTTTCTGATTGATTAACATCCTTGTAATACAGCACTGCTAACACCACAATGCCCAGTCCAATGGCACAAATTAGTAAGATTGCCAATAACTGCATAGAAGACATAACAAAAGAACCGATTAAGGACATAGCTTTTCTATAGGTTAGTTAAGTATTTATCATATCAAGAATTTACGCCCACCGTCACACGATCGTTTCCTGATAAATCTTGGTGAGTTTGTACATTCGTAAATTGGTGTTCTAGCAAAATTTCGCGCACCGCTATACCTTGATCAAAACCGTGTTCAAATAACAAACAGCCCTCGCGTAAAAGATAGGCTTTTGCACTAGATGTAATGTCCTTAAAACAGGCTAAACCATCATCGAGCGCGACTAAAGCAGATTGAGGCTCAAAACGTAAATCGCCACGTTCTAAGTGTGGATCACCCGGAGCAATATAAGGAGGATTGGATACAATAATACTAAATTTGGCATCGCCTATGGGTTCAAACCACGAACCACATATCACGTTTATATTCTCAAACTTTAATGCTGCCGCATTTTGTCGTGCTACTTTACATGCCCCCGCGTTTTGGTCTACTGCAGTAATAAGGGCAAGTGGCCTTTGCGCCGCAATACTCAAGGCGATAGCACCGCTACCGGTCCCTAAATCCAAAACAGCTGTTGCTGTGTTGACGGTTATCAGCGCCAAAGCCTGTTCAACCAGTAGCTCGGTATCAGAGCGAGGGATTAATACATCCGGACCAACACTTAGGGTAATTTCATGAAAGTGCTTTTGGGTGGTGATATAAGCGATCGGCTCTCCTGTTAATCGCCGTTCAACAAGCTCAGTGAACCGCTGAAAGTCTGTTTCACTAAGCGCCTGCTCAGATTTTATAAGCAATTGTGTCGTACAAAAACCCGTAGCATGTGTGAGTAAAAACTCTGCATCAATACGCGCTTCTTCACTTATCGCACCCAGTGCTTCGCTGGCATCAGCCAGTGCTTGGCGTACTGTTGTCATCTGATGGAAGCCTAAGTTGTTTATGTTTCCGCTAAGCTGGCCAGTTTATCTGCTTGGTACTCCGTCACCAGTGGCTCAATGATGTGCTCCAAAGAACCATTAATCACTTCATCCAGCTTGTACAAGGTCAAATTTATTCGGTGGTCGGTTACTCGCCCTTGAGGATAGTTGTAGGTCCGAATTCGGTCTGATCGATCACCCGTGCCCACTAATGATTTACGCGTTTGCGCTTCTTCGCTTTGCTGTTTTTGTACTTCAGCATCTAGCAAACGAGACTGCAAGACCGACATCGCTCGCGCTCTGTTTTTATGTTGCGAACGATCATCCTGACATTCCACCACCACGCCTGTGGGTAAGTGGGTAATTCGAATCGCTGAATCAGTTTTATTAATGTGCTGCCCGCCGGAGCCAGACGCCCGGTAAGTGTCCACCCGCAAGTCTGCAGGATTGATAGTAATTGCATCCACTTCATCCGCTTCCGGCATGATGGCCACAGTGCAAGCTGAAGTATGAATTCGACCCTGTGATTCAGTTTCGGGGACACGTTGCACGCGGTGCGCACCTGATTCAAATTTTAATTTTGAATACACTCCTTGACCTTCAATTCTAGCGATAACCTCTTTATAGCCGCCGTGCTCTCCCTCATTTCTAGACATAATCTCCAACTTCCACTTCTGTGACTCTGCGTAATAGCTGTACATTCGTAATAGGTCACCAGAAAACAACGACGCTTCGTCGCCGCCCGTACCTGCGCGAATTTCCAAGAATACATTCTTGTTGTCGTTCGGGTCTTTGGGTATTAGCAATACGCGGATCTTTTCTTCCAGTGCTTCATAGTCTTGTTCAAGCGCTGGCAACTCTTCTGATGCCATCTCACGAATATCACTGTCGTCGTCCTTGGCCATTTTGCGCGTTTCGGCCAACTCTTTGTCAACCTCACCATACCGAGTAAACGCGGAGATGACCGGCTCGATATCCGATAACTCAATAGAGAGTTTTCTAAACTCATTTTGGTTTGCAATGGTGTCCTGATCTGACAGCAGCGCCAGAATTTCTTCATAGCGATCGCTGAGCTGTTCAAGCTTTTCTATTAGACTGGTGTTCATATCTCTTTAGTATTTATGACGCAAGTTAGCTTACCCCTGGTAAGGTAAGAGGCAGAATTTAGGAGAGCCTAGCTAAAGCCCGAAGAGCTTTTTAGCGGCTAGAACGAGTGATGAATTACCTTCCATTTCAGCCATACGCAGCTTATGGCTAGGCTCATGGAGGTATTTATTGGTTAAACCGCGGGCAAATTGATCCAACACGTCCTTGGGGTCGTCACCGGCTGCTAAACGCTTGTGCGCTTTATCTAACTCTTGCTGCTGCAGTTGTGTGGTTATTTGGCGTAGATCCTTAATCGTCGGCACGGATTCAAGCGAACGTAACCAACGCATAAATCGAACCACTTGTAAGTCGATAATCTTTTCAGCGTCTTGGGCTGCCGCCTCCCGTGTACCGAGATTTTCTTCAACCACTGATTGTAAATCATCAACGGTGTAGAGATACACATCCGACAGCTTTGCCACTTCTGGCTCAATATCACGGGGTACGGCCAAATCCACCATAAACATGGGCTTATGGCGGCGTTGTTTTAAAGCTCTCTCAACCGCGCCCTTGCCTAAAATGGGCAAGGTACTGGCGGTGGACGCAACCACGATATCTGCCTGCGCCAATTTATCAGGTATTTGCGATAAGGTTATCGCTTCGCTGCCCACTTCATCAGCCAAATTTTGTGCTCGTTGAATTGAGCGATTTGCCACGATTAAATGTTTTGCGCCATTTTGTTTTAGGTGGCGTGCCACCAACTCGATGGTCTCACCTGCGCCTATTAGCAATACTGTTTGATCGCTTAGGTCGGTAAAAATGCGCTTCGCCAAGCTAACCGCTGCATAAGCCACCGATACCGCCGTAGCACCCACCAACGTGTCGGTACGAACTTGTTTGGCCACCGAAAAGGTATGTTGGAATAAGCGGTTAAGGATTTTGCCAATCGCCCCAGCATCATTTGCCCGACTATAGGCCTGTTTCATCTGGCCTAAAATTTGTGGCTCGCCCAACACCATCGAATCCAAACCTGAAGCCACTCTAAAAGTATGGTTGACCGCATCTTTATTTAAATGCGAGTAAGTGAAGGGGGTGAGTTCCTGAGCTGAAAGCTGTTGAAAGTCACCCAGCCATTGAACCAGCTCTAGTTCGTCACTTAAATTATGACCACAATAAATTTCGGTGCGATTGCAGGTGGACAATATCGCCGCTTCGGAAATGTTCGGGTGTTGCGTTAAATTCCTTACTGCCTCTGCCACACGGTCGTCACTAATTGCTGCGCGTTCCCGCACAGCAATCGGTGCTGTAGTGTGATTAAGCCCTAAGGCAGTAATTTTCATTAATTGGTGATATCGCTAATGCTGACGATTATATAAAAATTACGGTTTTAATACCGTTTTTTCATTAAGATGCCTTCTCGGAACTGCAGTTGCTTAAACAGGCTGTGAGTTCCTTCGTCGCGTGCTTTTGTGTTGTCGTATAAAGAGCAACACGTTTTTAGACGTAGATGAATTAATACATGTACGGTATACTGAGAGGGATTCGGCTTAAGCCTTGTACTCAATTTTTATACTATAAAAGCAAAGAACATCATGAAAAACTCCATGAAAATCGTCACCGCTATATCGACCGTACTGATAAGTACTACTGCACTGGGCGTTACTGGCCTAGACCGTGCAGTATTCAGCCCAAGCATCTTGTTTGAGGAAGGCAACGTTGGCGAAATAACCTTCGCTAGGAGTAGCCCTACCGTTTCACCAACTTTTGCTCCTGCTGCAAATGTTGCACATACAGTTGATACGGTGCGCCTCGGTTATAAACATCAACTATCAGATAAGTTTGACCTTGGCTTTATGATCAATACTCAACCTGTTGGGGTCGATCTTGATTACAAAGCATTGGGTAGCCCATTGCGCGGATCTGTGAGCGCAAGGTCTTCCATTGCTTTAGGCCATTTTAAGGCCACAAACCGTATAAGTGCCTTTGGTGGTATAAAGCATCAACAACAGAAGGGCAATGCTGACTTGACGCCCAATATGGTCCCCGGAGCAACGACTTTTGGAGAAGATTCTGATACTGGGTTCATCGTGGGCGCTGCCTATTCAATCCCTAAAATAGCATTCCGTGCAAGCCTTACCTATGAGTCAGATTTAGCTTTTTCTCACAAAACGACTAATTCTGATCCACGAGGAGCAGGCGTTATCAGCTTTCTGGGTGGTGGTAATACAACGTCAGGAACAGCAGAGACTCTCACTTTAGATATTCAATCTGGTATCGCTAAAAACACCCTGCTTTTTGCTAGTGTGCGTGAAGCAAAATGGTCAGATGCCCAAGTAAAATTTTTAGGCATTACGCAGCTGTCCGACTTTCATGACACTACCGACTATAAATTGGGCATCGGTCGTAAAATCAATGATTCAATCAGTGTTTCAATAACGGCAAATTATGAGGCAAGTACCGGGAAGCCAGTTAGCCCTTTTTCCCCGCAAGATGGAGAAAAAGGCATTGCGCTAGGGGGTAAATTTACCGCTGCGAGTGGATTAGTTACCAGTGTGGGTGTTCAATATAGAAAGCTTGGTGATGCAACAACCACTGCAGCGTCAGGATCAATACCTTTTACAGGTAGTGATGTTGTCACGATGGGTATAAAGTTCTCTAAAAGCTTTTAAATTTTCTTATTAACGACCAATAAAGCGACCGCTAATATAAGCCTTGAAAGATTGAAATGAGCAGTTAAAACCTACGCTCACTTTCAATCCTAGAGATTGCGGTTTGGCTTTCTAAAAGAATAGCATTAACAAATAGTTTTATGTCCACGTTACGGTGGATATAACTCTTTAAACCAAGAGGAAGGCTTTAGAAGGTAATGCAGCACCATCTAAAGCTTCTGATTAGTTTCTTATTTGGTTTACGCCCTTTGCGAAACAAAAAAACTCGGCCTAACCGAGCTTTTTAAAACACTTAAACAGCTTTTAATTACTTGCTTTCAGCAATCATGTAATCAACTGCTAGAATGATTTCTTCGTCGCTCAAGTTCATGAAACCGCCTTTAGGTGGCATCACGCCAGTTGAGCCTTGAAAACCATCAATTGCATGGGCGTATATTGTTTCAACATCCTGGGCGATACGTGCGGCCCAAGCGTTTTTATCACCTACTTTTGGCGCGCCTGCAATTCCCGATGCATGACAAGCTGCACAGCCACTGTTAAAAACATCTTTACCGTCGTCTGCTACTGCAACAGTAGAAACCGCCATTAAAACAGCGGCCATAATTAAGCTCTTTACTGCTTTCATTTACATTTCCCCTCTAAAATATTTGAAACACCCCTCAAAACACGATGCGGTGTATAAGTCAGCATACTAAGCATTTGCAATTAACCGAGCATGAATACCGACATTATCAGTTAATGAACGATTTCTGTATGCTTGATTAACTACTTCCTGCCCGAGTGGCCAAACCCACCTTCAGCGCGTTCTGTTTCTTCAAAGCTTTCTACTACATCAAACTGAGCCTGTATAACGGGCACAAAAACCAATTGCGCCACCCGTTCACCTGGCTCAATACGAAATGTTGATTGCCCACGGTTCCAGCAGGAGACAAATAACTGACCCTGATAATCAGAATCAATCAATCCGACCAAATTACCTAACACAATGCCGTGTTTATGCCCCAAACCAGACCGGGGTAAAATAACCGCAGCCAACTTGCTATTGGCTATATGTATAGCAATGCCAGCCGGGATCAACTGAGTTTCACCAGGCCCCAAATCAATCGCCTCATCAAGGCAGGCGCGTAAATCGAGGCCCGCCGAACCTTCTGTTGCATAGTGTGGTAAACCAAATTCACCTTTAATGCGCTCGTCTAGTATTCTGACTTTAATTTTGTTGTTCACTGTTTTTATAACCTACTCTCTATTTCAACTAACAAGGCTTGAGCGAGCGACAATTTACTATTTCGCCCTAAATCAATTCGTTCATTTTTTGAAAACACCCACAACCTATTTTCGTCTGACCCAAAACCCAACTCTGCATTGCTGACATCATTTGCCGCGATTAAATCTAACCCTTTTTGGATTAATTTCCCTCTAGCAAACGCTTCTATATTTTGAGTTTCCGCTGCAAAGCCTACTGTAAAGGGGCGATTCTGCTTCAACTGCCCCACACTGGCAACAATATCAGGGTTTTTAACTAGGGTAAGCGTCATAGTGTCCCCCTGCTTTTTTATTTTTTGCGGCTGTACTTCGCTAGGGCGGTAATCTGCCACAGCGGCGACTGAAATAAACACATCTGCTTCGGTCACTTCCGAGTGCACCGCCTGGTACATCTCAACCGCCGACTGTACTTTTGTTACTTGAGCGCCCTCAGGTGGGGTAATACAAACAGGGCCTGTGATCAGCACAACCTCTGCACCATTTTGTATCGCTACCTCGGCAAGGGCATAGCCCATTTTCCCAGAGCTGCGGTTGGTAATGCCTCGCACAGGATCCAACGCTTCCCAAGTTGGGCCAGCAGTAATAACAAAACGTTTACCTTCTAGCACCGTTCACTCTCATTAATCACCTGTGGTCATCAAATTACGCAAAAAGAGCCTGCATGATTTGTTCTGGCTCACTCATTCGTCCATAGCCTACATCACCGCAAGCTTGCTCGCCTTGCGCTGGGCCTATAATTCCAAACTGACGTTGTTGAAGTATGTCGACGTTGGCTTGCGTCGCGACATTATCCCACATATTTACATTCATAGCAGGAGCCAGGACGATAGGTGCCGTGGTGGCCAAGCAAAGTGTGGTTAGTAAATCCCCGGCAAAACCATGCGCCAATTGCGCAATGCAGTGAGCCGTGGCGGGTGCAATTATAATTTGGTCTGCCCATTTTGCTAAATCTATATGGTCCATCGCGGATTCGGCTTGCGCATCAAACACATCACCGCGAACTGTTTGCCCACTCAATGTTTGTAAAGTCAATGCGGTTACAAATTCCGTTGCTCCTTGGCTCATCACCACCTGTACTTCATGATCTGCTTGTTTCAACAACCTGACCAGCATAGGTGTTTTATAGGCAGCTATGCCACCCGTTATGCCTAAAATAATATTTTTACCCGCCATACCGTCTCTACTCGTTTATCGTTAGCTTAAGTCTAATAGGATTAAACAAATATAACCATGCTTCGCCCAAGTTTCTCTATAGGCGTTCCAGTATAATTTGCGGCAAGCAAATAAAATCACAAGACCATGAGCGCTGATAACGACAAAAAAGCAGCCGCAGAAGCGGCTTTGGAATTCATTCATTCTGGCGATATCGTGGGAGTAGGCACCGGCTCTACTGCCAATCATTTCATTAATTTCCTGGGCCAGATTAAGAGCAAAATTGATGGCGCAGTGGCCAGCTCCGAAGCCAGTGCTGCTTTATTACGCGAACAAGGTATTGAAGTATTCGAACTTAATCAAGTTGGTAAACTGCCGGTTTATGTGGACGGCGCCGACGAAATCACCAAGCACGGCTACATGATAAAAGGCGGTGGCGGCGCGCTTACACGCGAGAAAATTGTGGCACAAGCCAGTGACAAATTCATTTGTATTGCAGATGACAGCAAGCTAGTTGATGTGCTTGGTGAGTTCCCTCTGCCGGTCGAAGTGATTCCCATGGCACGCAGCATGGTTGCGCGCTATTTGGCGTTACAAGGTGGTCACCCAGAATACCGTGAGGCGTTCCTAACTGACAACGGCAACATGATTTTAGATGTGCGTAATCTAAGGATTATAAACCCCGTAGAGATGGAAGCACAGTTTAACCAAATGCCTGGCGTCGTGACAGTCGGTTTGTTTGCTAAACGGGGTTCAAACGTGAGTTTGTTAGGCGGCGCACAAGGCGTGACCCGGTTAGATCACTAAACACCTTCTTAACTGACTGAGTCCAGATCAGACAATTAAAACAGCCGCTTTATAGCGGCTGTTTTAATATTAACCCTACTGGAGGTTATTAGCCCGATTTTGATAAAGTCACTGTCCAACTTTGACCATCAGCTTCCCCCTTCACTTCAAATGCGCTATCCGTTTTGGCCCACTCAACTGCTAGCGTCTCGGTCATGATGTAGTCTTTGTACTGCGCTATAGCCTCTCCAACTATCTTTGAACCGTCAATGTTTAACACTATACGATCAGCAATTTCTAGACCGGCGTTCTTACGGGCATCTTGTACGCTGCGAACCAATTCTCTGGCCGTGCCTTCAATCGCCAACTCTGGCGTTATTTGAGTTTCAAGCGCGACCAAGAAATCGCCTTCTTCAGCCGAAGCATAACCTTCCGCAGAGGCCGTTTGAATGACCACATCAGCGGGCCCAAATTCTATTGCATTACCCGCTACATCCACACTAAACGACTCACCTTTTGCTACGCAACCGGCAATCATGGCGCCATCGGCTTGCGCTAGGGCGGCTTTGATGGCCGGGACTAACTTACCGTGCACTTTGCCCATCTCAGGCAACTTAGGCTTAACAGCGTAACTGACGATATCTGCGTCTTGCGCGATAAAATCAACTTCCTTGATGTTCAACTCTTCTAGCACTTGGCTTAAGTGTTTGCTCACCGCATCTTGTGCTTGTTGGTTTGGCACCCGTACCAAAATACGCGACAGCGGCTGTCGAACCCGTACTTGGCTTTTCTCACGCGTAGAGCGGCCTAGGCCTACCACACGTTGAATGACATTCATTTCTCTTACCAATTGATCATCCAATAAAGCGTCGTTGGCTTTTGGCCAAGTAGTTAAATGCACGCTCTCGGGTTGGTCGGGGAAAATATTGGTAACCAAATTTTGATACATGTTGTCACTGAGGAATGGCATAAAGGGGGCGATCAAACGATGTACCAAATCTAGCACCTCATAGAGTGTTAAATACGCAGCTTGCTTGTCGTCACCTGCTTCGCCTTTCCAAAAACGCCTTCTATTGCGTCGCACATACCAGTTACTTAGTTGGTCAACCAATGACTCAATCGCTTCACCCGCTTTCTTAGGTTGGTAAGTGTCTAAGGAATCCGTCACCACTTTGACTGTTTGATGCGCCAAGGCCAATATCCAACGGTCTATCTCGGGGCGATTTTCAACTGCCACTTGCTTACTTACATCTACCTTATCAAGTTCAGCATACATAATAAAAAAGGCATAGGTGTTCCACAAAGTATTGACGAACGACGCCGCGACTTCACGCACGATATCGACGCTCATGCGCTTTTGTGACTCTGGCGAGATACGCGCCAAGAAATACCAGCGTAGTGCGTCAGCACCTACGGTATCAAACACATCATAAGGGCTGATAATATTACCCAGTGACTTCGACATTTTCTTGCCTTTATCATCCACAATGTGACTTAAGCAGATGCAATTTTTGTAAGACAAATCATCTGATACCAATGCCGCAACTGCATGTAACGTGTAGAACCAACCACGGGTTTGATCGATGGCCTCACATATATAGTCTGCAGGAAAATGCGCATCGAAGATTTCTTTATTCTCAAAAGGGTAGTGCCATTGCGCATAAGGCATCGCGCCGGAATCAAACCAACAGTCGATTACTTCGGGTACCCGCTTATAAATTTTGCCGTCTTTTTCAAAGGTTATCTCATCTACCGCTGGGCGATGTAAATCAGTTTCTTGATGGTTTAAGCCTGTTAAACCCTCTAGCTCAGCGATAGAACCGATACACACACTGTCACCGTCCTCCGATGTCCAAACGGGCAGGGGCGTACCCCAAAAGCGTTCACGTGATAAGGCCCAATCAATATTATTCTCTAGCCAGTTACCGAAGCGTCCGCGCTTGATGGTTTCGGGTGTCCACGAAACTTTTTCATTCAATTCCACCATGCGGTCTTTTACGTCCGTGGTGCGAATGTACCAAGCGTGCTTTGCGTAGTAGATTAAAGGATCACCCGTACGCCAACCAAACGGGTAATTATGCGTGATTTTTTCTGACTTGAATAACGCGCCACGCTCTTTTAGAACCTCGATCAAAATAGGGTCCGCGTCCTTAAAAAAGACGCCCGCCGCTGGGGTGATTTCAGCTTTCATGTAACCGTCTAAGCCCACACCGTGCAATATCGGTGCGCCGTGTTTTTTACCTAATTCAAGGTCATCAACACCATAGGCCGGGGCGATATGAACAATACCTGTGCCATCTTCAACGCTAACAAAATCACCGGCAACCACCTTGAAGCAATTGTCTTCTTCGTAGGGCAAGTAATCTAACAGGCGTTCATATTGAGTATCTAATAACTCACTGCCTTTAACACTCTTTATTACCTTGGGTACCTCTTCACCAAATACCGAACCTAGCAAGGCATGGGCCAAAACCAGTGTTTCTCCTTCGTGTTCAACATAGGCATAATCGATACCTTCACCTACCGCCAACAACATGTTTGAAGGCAAGGTCCAGGGCGTTGTTGTCCAAACTAAAAATGACGTATTGCCTTCTCCCTTCAACTTAAAGCGCACCGTCACCGATGGGTCTTCGACTTCCTTATAGCCTTGCGCCACTTCGTGCGATGATAATGTTGCACCGATACGGGGGTCATATGGCACAACTTTATAGCCCGAATAAATCAGGCCTTTATCCCAAATCTGTTTCAGCAGCCACCAAACGCTTTCGATGTAGTTATTATCGAGTGTGTAATACGCGTCCTCCATATTGACCCAATAGCCCATGCGAGAAGTCATCTTCTCCCAATCACCAATATAGGTCATCACCGACTCACGGCAACGGCGGTTAAACTCTGCCACGCCCACTTGTTGCTCGATTTCTTTTTTATCAAAAATACCTAGCTGCTTTTCGATTTCATGTTCAACGGGCAACCCGTGAGTATCCCAACCCGCTTTACGCGGCGCATGAAAACCTTGCATGGTTTTATAACGCGGGAATATATCTTTGTAGGTACGCGCCAATACATGGTGAATACCAGGCTTGCCATTGGCGGTAGGGGGGCCATCATTAAAAGAAAAACGCGGCTTGCCTTCGCTTTGGTCAATCGATTTTTGAAAGATATTGTTATCTTCCCAAAATTGCTGAATTTCGGTTTCTAATGCTGGGCCATTGTAGCGGCCGATAACTTTTTCAAATGCCATGTCTTTGTGCGTCTTTAATTAGTCTAATCTGTTCCCCCGGGCATAAAAAAACCCCGGGAGGTCTGAACCTCCCGGGGCGATATTTCTTCGCGGTACCACCCGGTTTTAGTGTCTCTTCACAGAAGCACCCTTAATACGTTCAACTAGCTAAACGTTAATCTGTATCGTAGATAAATCGTCCAAACTTACTGAACCCATATAATATTATGAGGTGTTTCAGTCGGCAGCTCCTGGGTGATTTTCGTCGAAGTTGATTACAAGGCTCTCACCGCCCCTTGCTCGCTATAAACTAAATAAATCAGTGGTTCCGACTACTCGCCCCATTCAAGGCTTATGTCGGCTAATGTAACGATCATGTAAACAAAACGCAATGCCAAAAGCATCAGTTTACCCGCGGGTTTATGCCTTCTTCCAGGCCCCCAGCTGCACACACTGGCCGCGGAACAGTACATTTTCATCACTCGGAGCTTGCTCACTGCTGGTCACCAATAGATGGCTGCTGTTTGAAAGCGCTTTCCAGGTGTCTTTGTTTAAGTTCCAAGCGCCTTTATCTGCTGGCTCTAAGCCAATGTAACTGATTGCACCCGTATCCTTGTCTTCAGCCCATAAATGTAGGCCTTCTTGAATCGCTCGTTTATGTCTCTTGGACCATTGCACCACCAACCTAGAAGGCTTTTCTGGTTGCTTCTTATAAGCACTAATAATAAATTTAATGGTATTACTGGCATCGCCTTTACTCACCATTGCCGCCATGTAGTCGACGCCCAACTTCACTTCAGTAACCGCGCCTTCAGGCGTCTGTTTTACAATATCACCAGGAGGAGTGGGTGCAACATTAATCAGTGCCAATGCCAACAATGCCGAAGCCGCCAGCCCGCTAAAACTAGCGGTACGCCAAAGCGATAAGTTGGTCCACCATCCGCCGGCTTCTTCTAATAATTCGTTTTCTTTTGCCCGTTGGCGCGCCACCGACGCCTTAACATGCTTTTGTATGGTCTCCCATGTCTTTACACTGGGCTCTACCGTAGGCAAGGTCGCTTGAATAGCGGAGAATTGATCCGCCCAAAAACTCACTTCACGCTCTAATTGGGGAGTGTTACTTATTAAGTTATCCATTCTATTTCGAACACGCCAGGTCATACACCCCGCCACGTATTGATTGGCTAGATGCTCCATGACCAGGGGATTAAGGTATCTTAAGCTGTTAGACATTGTTTAAGTCGCTGTAAGCCACGCCGTATTGTTGATTTTATGGTGCCTAAGGGCACCACCAATTTGTCCACTATTTCTTGGTGACTGTAACCATAGATAAATGACATCAGTATACTTTTACGCTGTTGCTCTTCTAAGCTACCCAAGCAACGGGTAAGCAAGATATTTTCTGTGGCCAATGTCGGCGCTTGAAAACTATTTAATAGTCCATCAAAGTCCTCTACGGTGTCTGTTTTTTTACTTGATCGACTTCGAACGTAATCGAGTGCCCTGTTGCGGGTTAAAACGCAAAGCCAACCCCAAGCTGTTCCCGAGCCGCTGTAG
>JBLIOD010000050.1:0-21941 GCA_047639475.1 Gammaproteobacteria bacterium | reverse complement strand
AAACGCTGTTTAGGTGGCTTCTGGTTGATACTGCTTAAAGCGGTTTTTTAGTAGATCCAATAATTGGGTAAAAGCTTCAGATGGGTCAGCGTCTTTGCGTATACACAATGCGAAATTTTGCGTAACGGGTTGATTGTCTGCTAACAGCGGGATTTGTACCAGATCTCGCTTATATTCTTCAGCCTCAATGCCAATCAGCGTTTGAAAGCCGATGATGCTATCGGTCGCTAGCATCTTGCGTAGAAACTCTACGGAATTTGATGACGTTAGAATGTGCGGAGCTTGGTCTAACTGAGAAGAAAGATCATCAAGAATATCGCGCAGAGGCCATGAGGCATCAGGCAAAATTAAGGGGTGTTTGGCGCACTCTTCTAGGTTTAGTTGTTTCTTTTTGGCCAAAGGATGGTCAACGGTCATCACCGCCAGGACTGGCAGCGCTTGGCAAGCTATTTGAATGATCTCGTCGTGCGGCTCGGGGTCAAAAGCAATCGCCACTTGGGTTTTCTTGTCTACTAATAAATCACATAATTCTTTGCCGCTTGCGGTGGTGAACGCAGTAGAGACGTTTGGAAATTGGCTATGAAATTCCAATAGTACTTTCGGCAAAAACTGGGAGGTGACGGATTCTTGTGCAGCCAGCGCTATTTGCTCGCTCGACTGTTGTTTCAGTGCCTTAAGTTCTTCAATAAACAGTGCAGACTTATTTAGAGTATCAGTTGCGTGAGCCGCAAAAAGCGTGCCTGCGTGAGTTAGCTTAATGCCGCTGGGCATGCGTTCAAATAGGGGTACTCCTAATTCTTCTTCTAGCTTAAAGATTTGCCGACTAACCGCCGAGGGTGCAATATGTAATTTTGCGGCTGCCTTGCGTATCGACCCACTGCGCCATACTTCATCAAAATAACGGATGTAAGTAGAGTGGATAGGCATTAGCTATTCGCTCTCAAGGATGTAGTCAGCCCAATCTTGCTCGGGGATAACGTGTTCAGGAATGCACCATTCGTAAACCGGAATACCTGCGGCCAATCTATCATCCAAAGTGCCGCCCAGTAATGGGTGCCATGTGGGCAATGGCTTGCCTTCATGACGTAATCGGTAGGCGCAGGTGTCGGGCAACCAAGTGAAGTGGTCAGCTTGATTGCGATCGATTACCGAGCAGTTTGGTTTCTTGGTCGCTCTGTCAGGGTATACTGTGCAACGGCAGGTGTCGGTATTCAGGAACTCGCAGGATATTTGAGTGAACACCACTTCGTCTGTGTCTTCGTCCTGTAGCTTTTGTAAGCAGCAACGGCCACAGCCATCGCACAATGATTCCCATTGCTCGTGGGTCAGTGTTTCTAACGGTTGTTCCCAGTACTTAGTCATTGATATCTAGGCTTCGGTTTGGGAATCTCTGATTGGGTTTGAGCGGAGTAGATGGTGATTCAAGATTTCCACTATTGAGGTGCAATGTGCATGTAATAGCCAGCTATTGCAAAGCACTTTAACAAAGATAGAGGGAATTTTGGACGCAAGATGCCCGTTCATAACTCGATCAGAGGTTCCCTGCATCGTCAGCTGAAGCTTCAAAATCTATCGCGGCTTTAATAAGTCGCTGAGTATATTCTGCTTGAGGATGTTCAAACACTTGTTGCGCTTCACCGTGCTCGATTACCTTGCCTTGCTTAAGCACCAAAATATCATCGCTTAAAGCGCGCACCACTGAAAGGTCGTGGCTGATAAACAAATAGGCCAAGTTGTGCTTGCGTTGAAGTTGGGCCAATAAGTCGACTATCTGCGCTTGTACCGTGCGGTCTAACGCCGAAGTCGGCTCGTCTAGTACCAGTAGGCTCGGCTGCATAATCATCGCACGGGCGATGGCAATACGTTGGCGTTGTCCGCCTGAGAACTCATGCGGGTAACGATGTCTTGCCGCTGGGTCAATGTCTACCTCTTCCAGCAAATCAATAACCCTTTGCTGACGTTCTTCAGGGGACCCAATATTATGCGCCTCTAAACCCTCTGCCACTATTTGTTCAATGGTTAGCCTTGGGCTTAAGGAGCCATAAGGATCTTGAAATACCATCTGCATTTGTTGGCGCAAAGTCAGCATGGCTTTGTTGTCATGGCCGTCAATGCGTTCACCGTGGAAATGAATTGCGCCTTCGCTTTTAACTAATCGAATCAGCGCCAATGCGAGGGTGGTTTTACCCGAGCCGCTTTCGCCAACAATACCCAAGGTACGGCCTGGGCATAATGACAGGCTAACGCCGTCAACCGCTTTGATGTGGTCAACCGTGCGTTTGAAAAAGCCTTTTTTAATGGGGAACCATACTTTTAAATCTTCACAGGCAATGCTGGCAGGCGCGGTCTCATCTGCTTTATTTGCATCACTTGCCGGTCTGGGCTGCGGTGCGGCGTCCAGCAACATATTGGTGTAAGGGTGCTTGGGGTTGGCGAACAGGGCTTTGCTCTCGCCTGTTTCAACCACTTCGCCTTGTTGCATGACCACTACGCGGTCAGCGACTTTCTCAACCATCGCCAAGTCGTGGGTTATTAGCAAAATTGCCATGCCCATTTCTTTTTGTAGTTGCGATAAGAGGGCCAATATTTCGGCCTGCACCGTTACGTCCAATGCGGTAGTGGGCTCGTCGGCGATTAATACATCAGGGGTATTGGCCAAGGCCATGGCGATCATGACGCGCTGGCGCTGCCCGCCGGATAGTTGATGCGGATAGCTGGTAAGTCTGTCTTCCGGCCGATAAATGCGCACCTTGTGTAATAAGGCCAATACTTGTTCTCGTACCTTAGAAACGCTTAAGCCTTGGTGCAACATCAGCACTTCGCCAATTTGCTTTTCAACGGTGTGTAGTGGGTTAAGCGCTGTCATCGGCTCTTGAAAGATCATGCCGATTTGGTCGCCGCGTGTTTTGCGCAGCACATTTTGCGGAGCACCAATTAACTCCTGACCGTTATACAAAATACTGCCGCTGGGATGGCTGGCTTTGGGGTAGGGTAACAGTTGCAAGATAGATAGAGCGCTAACCGATTTGCCTGAACCACTCTCACCCACAATGGCCAAAGTCTCGCCGCGGTTCAAGCTAAATGAAACGGACTTGACGGCGTGTACGGCTCGATCACCTGCACCGAAATCGACTGACAGGTCGGTGATTTCTAAAATTGGTTTTTGAGTTGTTTCGTCTGTCATCGGCTTACTCAAAATTTTTTCGCGGGTCGAATGCATCACGCACCGCCTCGCCGATAAAAATAAGCGTGGATAACATAAACGCGATGGTGATAAAGCCGGTGATGCCTAGCCAAGGTGCTTGTAAGTTGGCTTTGCCTTGCGCAAGCAGCTCCCCTAAAGAAGCCGACCCAGGCGGAAGCCCGATGCCCAAGAAATCTAAGGAGGTCAATACCGTGACCGAGCCCGCCAAGGTGAAAGGCAGGAAGGTTAAGCTGGCCACCATCGCGTTGGGCAATATATGGCGGACCATAATGGTGCGGTCACTAACCCCCATTGATTTGGCCGCGCGCACGTATTCAAATTTACGCGCACGCAGAAACTCAGCGCGCACCACGCCCACAAAGCCCATCCAAGAGAACAGCAGCATTAAGCCCAATAACCACCAAAAATTGGGTTCAACCACGCTGGCTAATATGATGAGTAAATATAACGTGGGCAAGCCAGACCATATCTCGATAAAGCGTTGGAATACTAGATCTAACCAGCCGCCGAAATAACCCTGCATGGCGCCCGCCGCAATGCCAATGATGGCGGAGATAATGGTCAGGCTAAAGCCGAATAAAATAGATATACGAAAGCCATAAATTAAGCGTGCGACTACATCTCGTGCTTGGTCGTCCGTGCCCAGCCAATGCAGACTGTCGGGCGATGAAGGGGCGGGTGTGGGCAAGTTCCAAGCCACGCTTTGGTAATCGTAGCGAATCATCGGCCACAGCATCCAGCCTTCTTGCTCTATGTTATTTATGACATAGGGGTCAGAATAGTCTGCTTCGGTTTCTAAGCTGCCGCCAAATAAGGTTTCTGGGTAGGCTTTTAACGCGGGGCTGTAAACACTGCCTTGATAGCTCACTAAAAACGGCTTGTCGTTGGCGATGAGTTCAGCAAACAGTGAAATCACAAAAATGGCCAAGAATAACCACAGCGACCACCAACCACGTCGATTGGACTTAAATATTTGCCAGCGCCGCTGCATTAGTGGGCTGAGCTTGCTGGGCTTGATCACTGGGTTGTTGTTATCCATCTTGTCCCTCGAAATCAATACGCGGGTCTACCAAGGTATAGGTTACGTCACCGATTAGATTCATGATCAAACCTAGCAGTGAGAAGAAGAATAAGGTGCCGAACATCACGGGGTAATCTCGCTTAAACGCCGCCTCAAAACCCAGCAAGCCTAAACCATCAAGGTTAAATATCACTTCGATCAACAAAGACCCAGTAAACAAAATGCCGATAAACGCCGCAGGAAAACCTGCGATAACAATCAACATCGCATTGCGAAACACGTGGCCCAACATAACGCGCTTTTCCGCCAAACCCTTCGCGCGAGCAGTCAACACGTATTGCTGGTTAATTTGATCTAAAAACGAGTTCTTGGTGAGCATGGTTAAGGTAGCAAAGCCGCCAATGGTCATGGCAGTTACGGGCAAAACTAAATGCCAAAAGTAATCGATAATGCGCTCAAACGTACCCATCTCGCCGGCATTTTCTGAAGCCAAGCCGCCAAGCGGAAACCAGTCTACATAACTGCCTCCCGCAAAAACGACTAATAGCAATACCGCGAACAAGAAGCCCGGAATGGCGGTGCCTATAACAATGGCCACGCTGGTCCATATATCAAAACGACTGCCGTCGCGCATGGCTTTAATAATACCCAGTGGAATGCTGATGAGGTAGACCAATAAAGTGGTCCACAGGCCAAGCGATATGGATACTGGCATCTTGTCGGCCACTAGCTCGATTACCTTGCGATCTTGGAAAAAGCTTTCGCCAAAATCAAAGGTAGCGTAATTTTTAAGCATGTCCCAAAAGCGGGTGAGCAGCGGTTTATCAAAGCCAAATTGTTTCTCTAACTGTTCAATAAACTCAGGGTCCAAGCCTTGTGCGCCGCGGTACTTGCTGTTGCTGCTCGAGCCGATGCCCACGCCCACATTTTTCGCACTGCTGCCCAAGTTTTCGCCGGTGCCGCCTTGTGTTACGCGTGAAGTAATATCAGAGCCTTGGCCTGTTAGGTTGGCGATGACTTGTTCAATCGGGCCACCCGGTGCGGCTTGCACTACAATGAAGTTGATCGCCATGATGGCGATTAAGGTGGGAATGATTAATAACAATCGCCGAAAAATATACGCGCCCATTAGCTTTTCCTCCTGAAATAGCGTTTAAGCATAAACACGCCCATACACAGTAAGGCAACAATGCCCAATATTCGCGTGTTGGAATTAGACTGGGCGTTAGTGCTGTCGGTGGCTGAACTGTTGCTGTCGACAGATTCGCTACCAACGTCAGTTTCAAGTTCCCGTGTCGGTGTGTTGGCTTTGGCTTCGTCTATCCACCAACGAGTAGTGACCACCCCTGATTTGAGCGATGTGTCTGGAATGCCAAATTTATTCCAATACAAAACGCGGTCGGCCGCCAAGTGCCAGTTCGGTATCACGTAAAAGCCATATAGCAATACGCGGTCTAATGCACGGGTGTTGGCTATCAAGCTCTCGCGGTCTTTTGATTTAATGATGTTGTCTACCAAGCTGTCGACTACTTCGCTGCTAACACCCGGGTAGTTACGGCTGCCTTCTTGCGCCGCGGCGTCTTGTGTCCAGTATTCGCGTTGCTCGTTACCGGGGTTTTCTGATTGGCCTATCACCGACACCATGGCATCAAAATCAAAACTGCGTAAACGATTGATGTATTGCGAGGTATCTACCAAGCGAATCTTGGCCTCAATGCCTAAGCGATTAAGATTGCGTACCATGGGCAGCATGATGCGTTCAAACGCTTTGGATACCAGTAATATTTCAAACTCAAAAGGCTCGCCTGTCTCGGCGTTCACCCTTTTTAAGTCTTTTACTATCCAGCCCGCTTGTTTGAGCAAGGCGTCGGCTTTCAATAAGTTGTCACGTGGCCAGCCGCTGCCATCGGTGGCGGGTGGGTTATATTCTTCAGTAAATATCCTTGCTGGTAATTGGCCGCGATGGGGTTCTAAAACGGCCAGCTCTGCTTCACTGGGTAAGCCGGTAGAGGCGAGTGTTGAATTAGAAAAATAACTGCGAGTGCGCGTGTATTGGCTGAAGAATAAATTGCGATTGGTCCATTCAAAGTCAAAGGCGTAAGTCAGTGCTTCGCGCGTTAAGGGGTTGCTGAAATTCGCACGGCGGGTATTAAGCATCAAACCCTGCATGCCAGTAGGCTGTTGGTGCGCTACCTTGCGTTTGATGAGTCGCCCTTCGTCAATGCTGTCGAGGTTCTCATATTCGGTGGCCCAAGCCTTGGCTTGGTTTTCTTGACGAAAATCAATTTTTCCTGCCTTTAATGCCAAGCGAATAGCGGTCACGTCGCGATAAAAATCGGTGCGTTGTTTGCCAAAGTTGTACATGCCTCTATTAACGGCTAGGTCCTTGCCCCAATAATTATCAACCAGAGACTGTTCGATGAAACGCCCTGGTTCATGATCAGTAATTTGGTAGGGGCCACTGCCCAATGGCGGCTCTAGCGTGGTTTTCTCAAAATCTTTATCTTCCCAGTAGTGCTTTGGCAGAACAGGCAATTGCCCCACTACCATGGGCAACTCGCGGTTATTGCTTTCGTTAAACGTAAACTTAACGACCAGCTTATCAAGCTTCTCTACTTTTTCAACGCTGGCGTAGTAAAACCGATAAGCAGGGCGGCCCTTTTCTATCAGGGTGTTGAATGTCCAAATAACATCGTCTGCTGTAATAGGCATGCCATCATGCCACTTGGCTTTTGGGTTGATATGAAACGTGACCCAATCACGCTCATCAGGCCACTCAATATATTCGGCTATCAAACCATACTCTGTAAACGGCTCGTCTAGACTGGCAGTGAGCAAGGTTTCAACCGCCCCAGTGGAGACAGGATTACCTTTGGAGATGAATGGGTGGAAGCTGTCAAAGGTGGCTTCACTAACGGGCGCTACGCGAAAGATGCCGCCTTTGGGTGCATCCGGGTTTGCATAGTCAAAATGGCTAAAGCCCTCGGCATACTTCGGTGCTTCGTCGTACAGCGTAATCGCGTGGGATTTATGAATTGCCGCCTGCGCTGATGTGCTTAGCAGTAATGCGCAAATTGAAACAGCTAAATGATGTTTCATTTGATGACTATGTGGCAGCGCCTAAGGCGCGCAATGACAAGGGCGAATGCAGGGCCAAAAGTAGGCAAGTTGTTACGATTCATAGCGCTTAAGAGTTATCGATGTTGCTAATTGAGTCAAGTACAATTTCCTAAACGTTTATTAATGTGATGTGACGAACGCGGCGCAAGAATTTGTCTTGGCAGCAAAACAAATCGCCGTGCTGGTTTTAGCCGATAGAGATTATGCTACATCGAACGCAAGTAAGGTTGGTTATTCCGTATGACCAGCAGTTTATCGGGGAATAGTTAAACTGTTTTGGGTGAGGTGGGCTCGTTGGCTTAAAGGTGTTTATTAGGTTAGACCGGCCATAAGCACATTTGTTATGGTTTATTAAAATGTGGATTCAGTGCTTAACTCCCCATTATTGAAATTCTATTTCTCTTTCCGCCTCATTCACGCATAATTAAGAATAACGGGCTGGCGGATAGCCTCACAGTACACACCCTAATCTAAACGGTCGAGACCTTTTGTTCCGATGCTGCGCGTTTGCCTGTCTGAGCTAATGCAGTCTCGTATTTCGGCGCGTCGAGCGTGTTTGTTCTCGATGCCTTTAAGAAAATTGTTAACAAATATAACGGCTGCAATGGCCCATGATAACAATGAAAAAAACAATTACGCTTTGCATTGTCACCTTATTGACGGTTGGCAATTATGCGCATGGGGCGAGCATCATTTATGGCGGCGCAGGCTTTACCGAAAACGCGGCTAATGATGGTTTTTGTTTTCTTGTTACGAACCCTTCAAACAAGGTCGCTGTGATTTGCCTGTAACCGCTCCTACACTAGCTACGTTATATTGCAGGTTCGATTCATCAAAATAGGTCCACTTCAGGTTTGCTAAAACGAGGCCAAGCTATGGCCTTGTGTTAGGATCCATGCCCGTTAAGAACTATCGATGCGACTAATTGAACCAAGAACAATTTCCTAAGCGTTTGTTAGCTTGGTTTGATAAGCACGGGCGCAAGAATTTGCCTTGGCAAAAAGATAAAACGCCTTACCGCGTGTGGGTGGCTGAGATCATGTTGCAACAAACACAAGTGGCCACTGCTATCCCTTATTATCAGCGGTTTATGCAGCGTTATAATAGCATTGAAGCATTAGCGGTCGCACCGCAAGACGAAGTGCTGCATCATTGGTCCGGATTGGGTTATTACGCGCGAGCAAGGAATCTGCACAAAGCGGCGCAAACTATCAGTGAGCAGCATGATGGGGAATTCCCGGCAAATTTTGACAGCGTACTTGCACTATCGGGCATTGGCCGATCTACTGCGGGCGCTATTTTGGCCTGTAGCATGGGCCAGCGACACGCCATTTTAGACGGCAATGTTAAACGGGTGTTGAGTCGCTATTTCGCCATAGAAGGTTACCCAGGCAGCAAGGCCATTGAATCACAACTTTGGGAGCTGGCTGATGAAATGACGCCTGCTGAGCGCGTAGCGGATTACACCCAAGCAATAATGGACTTGGGTGCAACGCTTTGTACGCGTAGCAAGCCGGTGTGTGATTTGTGCCCAATGGCGAGTAGTTGTCAGGCGAAGGCTTTGGATAAGGTGGCCGATTTACCCACGCGTAAGCCCAAGCAAAAAAACCGCCGCAAAGAATCAACTATTATGCTGAGTGTGTTGCGTGATGGGTCTCACTGCGCATTGGCGCAAAGGCCTGCTAAGGGGATTTGGGGCGGCCTTTGGTGCCCATATGAATTTCAATCACCAGATGAGTTGGAAGCGTGGTGTGATGAGCAAGGTTTGCCTGCGAACAAAGTTCAAGCATTGGGCGAGCTGATTAACCATAGCTTCACCCATTATGATTTACAAATTACGCCTTTATATTTAAATCTTAATCAACTGGCCGCGACGAAGTGGGATAATGCGCTAGTATTATGGTATCCGCTAAACGACGATGCGCCGACCAAAGTAGGGTTGGCCGCGCCCGTTGAACAAATAATTAACCGATTAAAAGCAAACTTATGAGTAACATTCACTGCGTTAAATTAGATAAAGAAGGCGAAGCACTAGATCGCGCGCCCTGGCCGGGTGAGTTGGGCGAGCGTATTCAAAACTCAGTATGTAAAGAAGCATGGAAAATGTGGTTAGGTGAGCAAACTATCTTAATCAATGAAAATAGTTACAGCCCAATCAACCCCGAGCACAAGGCGATCTTACAAAAAGAGATGGTGTCTTATTTATTTGGTGAATAAATTAGAAACCTCAGCATAACTACTGCGCTAGAAGTACGTCGTTAAAACTCGCTCAAAATGCTCATGTATATTTATACACGGCGCTTCTCGCTCACCCAAGTTGAATTTCTTCGGCCTAGCCTTTTCGTTGCTCGCTACGTTATGCCCCCAAGAAATAGGGCAAAACCAGCGGCTATGCTGAGACCTCAATTAGCTCAACAGAAAAGCTTAACAGCTACTTAGTTACGGCACATGCCTATTGAACTCAGTTCATACACGTCTATTGATAAGATAGACGCTGCGCAATGGAATGCCTTGGTTGATGATAACCACCCCTTGCTGCAACATGCTGTGTTGTTGGCAATGGAAACTTATAAAAGCATTGGGCCGGAGACAGGCTGGATTCCGCGATATATTGCTGCCGAAGAAGGCGGCAAGCTGATTGGTGCCGTGCCCTTATATGAAAAACACAACTCATGGGGCGAGTTTGTATTTGACCATGCATGGGCGGATGCTTATCAGCGCCATGGCTTGTCCTATTATCCGAAATTGGTTGCGGGTATCCCCTTTTCGCCTGTATTCGGTCAGAAACTGTTGGCTGTACCTGATCGACTCGACGAGGTAAGGCAGCTATTGATGCAGGGCTGTATAGCGGTAACAAAACAACTTGAAGCAAGCTCAGTGCATTTTCTGTTTCCCACGACAGATGAACAGGCCCTATTGGTTGAGCAGGGTTTAATGGCTCGGCACGACTGCCAATATCACTGGCATAATCAAAGCTATAACTACTTCGAAGACTTTTTGGCGTGTTTGACGGCCAAGAAGCGCAAGAATATTCGCCAAGAGCGCAGCGCGGTAGTAAAAGCAGGAGTAACAGTGCGGCGCTTAAATGGCGTAACTGCGACGTCAGAAGATTGGCAAGACTTTTGTCATTTCTACGCTTTGACTTACGAACGAAAATGGGGGCAGCCAATATTCAGCCAAGCTTTTTTCGAATCAGTTGCACAAATCTTGGGCGAGCGTTTGGTGTTGGTGATGGGTTATTTAGAGGATAACGCGATTGCGGCGGCATTAATGTACCAAGGCGATAAAGTGCTTTATGGCAGACATTGGGGCTGCGATAGGAGAATTGACGGCCTACATTTTGAGTTGTGTTATTACCAAGGAATTGAGCACTGCATTGAGCATGGTTTAGCGCTGTTTGAGCCAGGGGCGCAAGGAGAGCATAAGGTGGCGCGCGGTTTTAATCCGGTATTAACCCACTCAGCGCATTGGGTGGGAGATGAACGGTTTGTGCCCTCTATTCGACAATTTTGCGAGCATGAAAAGGAATCTGTACTGGGCCATATTGAGAGAGTTGAGCAGCATTTGGCTTACAAATAAAGTGGTAGCGAAAATAGATTGCCGCTCAGGGATATAGGGTGTGGTGGGAATAATTGGTTTCTAGAAAAGGCCTAAGTCAGTTTAGTTAATATTAATCGTGCAGAGTGGCTGTCTGGTAAAAAACCCGTTTTTAATGAATGCTTTAGCTGGGGTGTGTTATAAATATAAGCGTCACTGTTTCAAGGCTATTTTGCGACTGGTTTCACCAACTGCTTGAGAACGGCCAAAATGCATAGCTCTAAAATACTATTCAGATGAACGAACAAAAAACCGAGATAGATATTCATAGCCTGTTGCAGCTTGCTGTTGAAGAAAGCGATAGCGCAACGATAACCCAGTTATTAGAGCCCCTTAGTAGCTCAGACGCGCTGCGTGAAATACTAAACTTAAATTCAGATCAACGCGACATTGCTCTGCAGTTGGTTACCGTGGAGCTGGCGGCTGAGTTAGTTGAAGAAGCACCGAGAGAACTTGCGGCATCGCTGGTGGATAGGATGCCGACTAATCGAGGATTGGACGTCATCGAAGCCTTGGATTCCAATATTCGAGCTGACGTTATCGGTGAAATGGATGACAGCCAAGCCGAAGTCATTCTGACCGAAATGCCTGAAGATGACGCAGCAGATGTACGGCGTTTAATTGAGTATGATGATGAGACCGCGGGCGGTTTGATGAGCGCAGAGGCCTTTACCTTTAATGAGTCTTCTACCGTGGGCGCGGTGCTGTCTCGCTTGGCTTCTGATGATGAGGACTTTGAGCGCTTTAGAGGCCAGCACCCCTATATATTGGATGCGGATGAACGACCTATCGGTGTGGTTTCACTCCGTGGTCTGCTAACGGCAAACAAGGCTCAGATACTGCCGAGCATCATGAGCAAACCGCTCACGGTTTCGGTTGATACACCACTGGAGGAGTTAGAAGATATTTTCGACGAATATCCATTTCTAGGCCTACCGGTTGTCGAAAAAGATGGCAGATTAGCCGGCGCTTTGTCTAGAGCCGCCGTTTCTGAAGCAATGGCTGATCGTGTCAACACAGAGAGTTTAAAGCGTCAGGGTGTTTTTGGTGATGAATTGCGCTCCATGCCGCTTGGCATTCGGTCAAAACGCCGCCTAATTTGGCTATCGGCAAACATCGTCCTTAATATTATTGCAGCGAGTGTGATCGCAGCTTATGAAGACGTCTTAACTGCTGTTATTGCTATCGCCATCTTCTTGCCTATGGTTTCAGATATGTCCGGTTGCTCCGGTAATCAAGCGGTGGGCGTTACGCTAAGAGAGTTGTCCTTAGGCTTGGTGCGCCCGGCTGATGCATTTCGTATTTGGGTGAAGGAAGTTTCTGTCGGTGTCATCAATGGCATTGTCTTGGGTATACTTATCGGTTTGGTGACTTGGTTCTGGAAAGGCAATCCTTGGCTGGGCTTGGTGATCGGTTTGGCGTTATCGCTCAATACGATACTGGCTGTGTCCATCGGCGGCTTGGTGCCGTTGCTACTAAAGCGGTTTGGTCAAGACCCTGCCGTTGCTAGCGGGCCGTTGTTGACGACGATAACAGATATGGCCGGGTTCTTCTTGGTGTTGAGCCTCGCGACTTTGTTTATGCCGCTGCTGATATAGCTAGCGCTTAAAGTACTGTTCAAGCGCGGTAAACTACTTGAACGGGATTGGGAGTGGTGTGAAATCCAGTCCTTTTAACTGTGATAAGGCTTACCTACCATCAACAAGCTGTGTGTTAGGCTTTTGCGCCTAAGAAATATTTTCAGTAGTAACTCGAAATAATTTGCAAGTGTAACTTAGAAATCCTTTGGTGCTTGACTCTCCCTGAGTTGAGTCAGGGAGCTCCAAAAACCTATTTTAGAATTCCTGCCTTCAGTTTGCTACTTCTGGCAGGGCCTTCAATGGTAGTTAGATGCAAGTGGTTCTGGTTAAAACAGCCATAAATGTCACTGCGCCACAGTTTCCGCCACTTGCCGTGATAATTGCTGTTGTCGGAGCAACGAAGCTATCCACTCCAGATACCGCATAACTGATGCCGCCAATGCTGGCAGGCGTGCCATCGACAACGCCATTGCTGGCAGCGCCATCAGCAGTTATCGTGAATGCGCCACTAGTGCTAAAAGTAAGTTCACCACAAGTTCCTATTGGACAGCTGGCCGGCGCGGCCGTTGTAGTAGGTGTGCCTGTTGTGGTTGTGGTAGTACCATAGGGCATCATGGTAGTAGTGGTAGTAGTGGTAGTCGTTGTCGTGGCTGAGCCACAGCTTCTGCGTTTCCAATGAGGACGGACAACACGTTTTCCCGAAGCTTTTAACGTCTGCGTTACCCGCAGCTAAGCTTTCATGATGCACAAATGATCGTGCGTCTATACCTGATTTCATTATCGAGCTGCCGTTATCAGCTCTATTGTTTGTTGCGAGAAATCTTCCTGCCAAAACTACTTGGGTGGTCTGAGCGTGAGCGGGCAATATAATACTGCTAATTTATGGAACATGCCATGCATCAGGCACTATTAGTGATCCAGCGTGCGCGGCGGCGCCTACACTAAGCGCTTTGAGTAGCTTTCTACGTGATTTGCTTTTGTCTGATGCGCTTTCAGATTTATTGTTCTTGGAGGTTTTGTTGGGTATTTCGCTAATCGTGTGACTAGTATAAGGACGCTAATATATATATCAAAGCGTGTTTTATTTCTAGGCTAAACACCTGTAATTGAACGATAAAAAGTATCTATTATGGTTGCGGTGAAGTGGCTGCTGCGATCACATGTAGAAGTGGTTTCCTCTTTTTCTTGTCGCGGAAAAACTGTTGATCTAGTTGATGGGTTCGCTGATGGCCACTTTACTCGCCAAGTCGCGGCCAATTAGCGCCTCAAAGGCTTGTTTCAAACTGTGCGATTTCGTCAGTGCGATAATTAGTGGCTCGCGATTCCATCTTAAATACTGGCCGCCTTTGGGTAGGGTGACTGAAGCAGATGCTGGCCCATTCAGGATAAAGCTTACTTCACCGATGAATTTGCTTGACGGTATAGTAAAGTGATGTGCTCCTTTTGAAGCCAAAGGGTTGCCCTTGATGACAAAAAACAAGGCGTCAGGTTGTTCGTTATGGACGGTTAATTGAGTGTCTTGATCGGCGGTGATTAATTCGCTTAGTTTCATTAAGCGGCGGAACTCCCCTGGTTGCAGCCCTTTCAAACTGGCGTATACCCTCATGTGTTCAGGGCTAATGCGCAGTGGGAACCTGTCGTACAACAGGAAAAGTAAGCCAGTGGTATTGGCAATCATGATTAATGCGGCCCCCAGTATGGCGCCCCATAAAGGTTCAACCGGGAAGGCGTAGTAGTAAATAATGTAGATAGTGGTAGCGATAAATACCAGCACCCGTAGTACCATTTGGTTCTTGAACAAGAGGCCCATTACATAACCCAGTGTTGCAAGATGGATCAGCCCGCCCGAGTTCCAGGTGAATGAATGACTGATTGAGCTAATGATTGTTTCCATCAGTGCTAGTGCTTTTACAATTGATTTTGAGTGTTTGGCGCATTGTATCGTAGTAGTTATGGTCAGATGACGCTGAAGTTAACCCTAGCGTAGAACAGTTTTATCCGTAAAATAAAGCGACTAACCAAAAAAATTAAGCTATGACTATTCAACAAGCAATTAAAAGCCTGATGCAAGGGCAATCTCTTACCGAGCAGAACATGCAAGATGTTATGTCCGTCATCATGGGGGGAGAAGCAACACCGTCGCAAATAAGCGGCTTTTTAGTTGCCTTGGCGATCAAAGGTGAAACGGTTGACGAAATCGTTGGCGCCGCTACCATTATGAAAAGTTTGGCTTCACCGGTAAAGATCGCCTCTGACAAGGTGATTGATACGGTAGGTACAGGCGGTGATTCGGCCAAATTGTTTAATGTCTCTACGGCTTGCGCCTTTGTGACTGCTGCTGCTGGCGGTGTGGTGGCCAAGCATGGCAATCGTGCGGCATCAGGTAATTCTGGTAGCGCTGATGTACTTGAAACAGCAGGCGTTAATATTGGAATAAAACCAGAGCAAGTGGCTGATTGCATCAATGAGTGCGGCGTAGGCTTTATGTTTGCGCCTAGCCACCATAGTGCGATGCGCCACGCTATTGCTACGCGTAAAGAGATTGCGGTTAGAACGGTATTTAACCTGTTAGGCCCATTAACTAATCCCGCCAATGCGACGCACCAATTAACCGGCGTATTTGCGCGTGAATGGGTAGAACCCATGACGCAAGTGCTAGGGAGGATGGGTAGCCAACATGCTTTGGTGGTTCACTCAGATGACGGTATGGACGAGATTTCCATCGCTGAAGATTCTGCAATGGCTGAATTCAAAGAGGGGCAATTCACGGCGATTACCACGTTAAAGCCTGAAGACTACGGCATAAAGAGGCAAGCCATTGATTCGTTAATTATTGAAGATTCGGCTCAAAGCTTAAGCTTAATTCAACGTGCCTTGTCTGGCGAGAAAGGCCCGGCTTATGACATGGTAGCGATCAATGCCGGCGCCACGTTATATGCCGGTGATATGGCGCCGACTCTAAAGGACGGGGTTGATTTGGCCCGCGAAACGTTAAACAGTGGTAAGGCGCTGCAAAAGCTGGAAGACCTGGCTCGATTTAGTTCGTCCTTGAGCTAGGCCCTAGAGAGTCGCACTATCGTCCCTTAGGGTAACGCTAGTTATAGAAGCTTGACGTCTAATTATTATATCGATATTTTGCGATATATGAATTTAGAGAAAGCCATTGCCGCGCTTAACAATCCCACTCGGCGCAACATTATCAGTTGGCTACGCGATAGGTCGAACTTTCCACCCGCGTTGTCAGAGTGCTCATAATTCGAAAAGATATAGTAGACTAACGCTATTGAGGCTAGATAAATTTGATTTAAAAATGCAGATAGCAATTACGGGTTCAAGTGGTGTTCTAGGTAGGCAAGTTTTAAGGCTACTAGATAATAATAATTACAGTGTTACAGAGTTCTCAGGGAATGTCTCTTCTGCCTCAGATTTGAATGCGTGGCTTTCTTCTCGTTCGATCGACGCGATTATTCATCTTGCGGCGATGGTAGCAACAGATGAAGTTAAATCGAATCCTCAAGGTGCGCTCAAAATTAATGCTATCGGCACATGGAATATTCTAAACCAGGCGGCTATGTTGCCTAAAAAACCATGGGTTTTTATCGCTAGTACCAGTCACGTGTATGCTGGAGCTAATAAAGCTATATCTGAAGACTCAGTGCTTAATCCTATTAGTACCTATGGAGAAACAAAATTAATAGCCGAGCATTTCGCGAACTACTTTGAAACCAATACAGATTTATCGGTCTGCACCGGACGAATTTTTAGTTTTTTTCACGATACACAACAAGAGCCATTTCTTTTTCCGTCTCTACGGCACAAAATCACTCAATTAGGTGTAGGCCAAGTATTGAAAATTCATGGCGGAAATAATATAAGGGATATGCTTCCCGCAGATAAAGTAGCGGAGTATATTGTGGCAATAATGCGTAAAAAAGTGACTGGCATTATTAACATTGGCAGTGGAAAAGGCACTTCGATACGAGAGTTTGCCCAGGAGCTAGCTGGGCCATCTATTACGATTGATGATGCAAACGATGACTCATCTCCTACAACATTGATAGCAGATACAAGTAGATTGGATCAAGTTTTGAAACAATAAGGCCAGACAATAATTTGCCTTCCTAGCCGCTTCGTAAACCCTTCATCAACGCAATGTATCAACTGTTATTAGTAGTAGTAAAACTCGAAACCTAAGATCAACGATAAATGAATAAGAACTCAATAAAATTAGCAGATGACTCAATCTCAGAGCGACAGTTATCAGATCTGGTTGAATGGCTGAGAAGTGGAGAACGCCTAACCAAGGGGGAACAAACAGAACGTTTTGAAAAGGCTGTTGCCGAGTTATACGATGTGCCCTATGCAATATTTGTTAACAGTGGTTCTTCTGCAAATTTATTAATGCTTTATGCGATGAAAATCGCAGGTCGCATACCTTCTGGAAAAATCATTGTTCCTGCTATATCCTGGGTAACAACGCTATCTCCAGCAATTCAATTTGGGCTGGATATAACGCTTTGCGACTGCAATATGGACGATCTTGGCTTAGATTTGAATCATTTTGAATACCTATGCAAAACGGTTCAACCAGATGTTGCCTTTATTGCTCACATCTTGGGCCATGTCGGTGATATGCAGGAAATATTAAAAATCTGTGAACAATATAATGTTACTCTGATCGAGGATGCCTGCGAAGCGTTTGGAACAGTGTCGGAAAACCAACAAGCTGGTACCTTTGGGGAGATGGCTTCTTTTTCTTTTTATTATGGACATCAAGCTACAACGATTGAGGGCGGCATGTTATTGGCTAAGGATTCTACGTTAGCGAATATCGCTAGATCACTCAGAGCGCATGGTTGGAGTAGAGATTTACAACACGAATTTAAACAAGAATTAGAAGAAAAATATAACGTCGACGAATTCAAGGCGATGTACACGTTTTATTATCCAGGCTTTAATTTTCGACCCACAGACTTGCAGGCATTTATTGGGTTGCAGCAAATGCAAACTCTTGATAGTTGTGTATTACAACGACAAGCGAACTACGAACGTTACCATCTTAGCTTAGGGCCAAATTTTTGGGTACAAAAAAGCAATTATCAACGGTTATCTGCACTCGGTTACGCGACATTTTGCCACTCTCCAAATGAACTTTTCAAAGTACTAAAAGAACGAGGCATAGAGAGTCGACCACTATTATGCGGCAATTTAGGTAGGCAGCCATTTTGGTTAAATCATTACAATGAAGTAGCGTTGAAAAATGCTGATTTTGTCAGTGATCATGGAATCTACTTTCCTTTGCATCAAAATATGCTAATTGACGATATAGATCGCGTTGTTGAACTGGTTAAAGAATATTCAGAACCAGTTATGCCCGAGATATTAAGCGGGTGAATATTACTTAAGAAAGTTTCAGGCCGGATCAATGGCCCTTCTATAATTGATCGACCTTTGCATTGGAAAATAGCTTCGCCTACCTGTTCGTCAAGATCTTTGGGAAGTTAATCTAGTCGAGAGACAATATATAACGTAGTCACGTGTATTGTACGTGTACCATCGTACAGTGAAACCACCTCGTCTGCTGCAAGAGTTGAACATTACTACAGTCGTATCTAAATGCAACACGAGTAGATGAGTTTAATCTTTGTTACTGGTTTAGTTTTATTAGGTTAGCTTTAACTTGCCACGTACACCGTCTTGATGCTCTACAACAACGCTGTTTAACTACGACACGGGGAGAACTGGGATTCCATCTAAAATTTCGGTATTGAATAAGTCTTCGATAAAATGATCAGGCTGAAGTAAATTAGGTTTATCTAATATGTTGCTTAGGTAGTGATTTAGATCCGAGATATCTATATAACTCCTTCGAACGCACGAATCATTTTCCGACCAACAAATCCATAACTTGGATTTGTTGGTCAATATACTGCAACAAAACTCAACGGGATTTCTATGATAGTAATCTAGTGAAAAATTATTTGTGCTAACAATAAAGTTGAAATTGTGGTCGAGTACGACGAGTTGATGTTGATAGCTTGAGTTATGGGTTAGCGCAAGATAATAGGATCCATATTGAACTACAGGTGTACTACCACGTGGCTTGTCCCTAGAAAAGTCGTGCGCAGGCCTACGATATCCCTTCGCTAGAATTGCAACTCGGTTTACCAAGTCAATTTCTATCAGCGTGAGTGGATCCCATTGATATATAAACAGTATTTTGTTCGTTGAGAGTTTTATTTCGGATTGGACGTGAACCCAATTTTTATCTCGAAGCGGGAGAGAATCTAACCCATTGACTTCATTGATAGGCCACATATCGTCAAGTGTCCCATCTGGTTGAATCCAGAGAATGGCCATTCTCTGTTCATGAACCGGTTCGAATTTTGCCAGTGCAACAGAAATCACCATTCTGTCTTTGGCATCAAATCCTATAAAACGAGGTTCTTCGAACCCATAACCAACAGGAGCTGGCACAGTCACAACATCTTCGGCCTCGCGTTCATTTTCCAGATTAATAAATTTCCTAATTTTTAATGCAGAGTAAAATACTGAAGTTCGTGCTATTTCTAACCAAACATTTCTAAATGGAACAAGGCATGCGTTAAACCCGCTTGGATTGAATGTGGCGTGGTGTAACAACGTCCCAATATCGTTTTTACAAGGCTGTATAGGAATATCTGTTTCTATTATGATAGATGTACTTCGTTTTTCACTTTTCCCCAAAGTTAAACTTAGGCTTTCGGGGGGTAATAGTTGGTCAACATAGTAAAGAACTCGAAGATTCTGCCCCCAACCGCTATCTTGATCGGTACGGATAGTACTAAGTTCAAATTGGAGAGCTGTTTTATATTGAAAGGAAAGTTGGAAGGTATCGGGATAAGGATGAGTTAATACGGTCGCTGAAAAAACCGTATTAGGTGAAATTGGGGCGTCCACTGTTACGGTAGTGGTTTTAGTGTTGTGGTCACTAGTTCCAACATTAATAATACCATCAGTAATTGCATAGTAGACTGATAAGTCGTGTTGCCAGCCACTGTCTCCGTCAACACGGAAAACGGTTAAGCGAAATTTATGCTCGTTTATATAAGTAGTGTCGCATGAAAAAAAACCATTCTCACTATTCGAGTCTGTATAAACAATAGCGTTTTTAACTCTGGGCATTGGCCAAACAATTTAGAAAGTGGATGTGAGACATGGTGGAATTTAATGTCAAAACAATAGTTCTTGATGTTACAACATTGATTGTTGAAGGGTTTAAACTGAAGTTGAGTATTTTTGGAAAACGTAAACACCCAGTTTTGCTTAGCGCGAACACTTGCACCATACTTCCTTTCGACCCGCTATTTTAACGTAATGTGGTCAACATGGTTCCACTATCAAAGTGCCATTGTTGGCATCCACCCTTTTTCATCACTGATATATTTAACAACTGGTATTTATCTGTATTTTGATGAACTCTTTGGCCCGAAATTGCTCCTAGAAAATCGGTCATCTCGAGGCTATGGAATAGTTTTGACAATAAAAACACCTCGGGTGTTTTTTAGGTTGATCGGGGCTTGCATGGCCTTGTGTTTATAGTCGATGATGATCACAGTGGCTTAAAGGCGGCCAGAAAGGCCGTATTCCCCGGCATACCTTGGCAACGCTGCCAATTTCATCTAGCGCAGAACGCGATTCAACATGCGCCAAATCATGCAATCAAAAAGTGTATTGGAGCACAGCTGCGCAATGTTTGGAATGCGCCCAATAGGACAACGGCAGAGGCTAATCTAAAAACCCTTGTGAGCCAGTATCAAGAGAAGCACCCTCACTTGGCAGATTGACTAGAGAACAACGTGCCTGAAGGCTTAAACGTCTTTGTATTACCTGATGGGCACCCAAAGAAAATGCGAACCGCCAACAGTATTGAACGGACGGTTCAACAAGAACTTAAGCGGCGAACCCGCTTGGTCAGGGTCTTTCCTAACCGAGAGGCTTTGTTACGATTAGTCAGTGCTATTCTCGTCGAAATTGATGACGAATGGGCTAACGCTAATCATCGATATATTGTGTGCAACGACGATGAGTCAACTTGATAGATAAAAAGTCCATACCAAACGTTGCGTAATCATGCCGCTCCAGTCTACCAATACGTTTATGTAAAGAAACAACAGTTTCAGATAACCGAGGGAGCGCAGCTATTAAAGTGGTATACCCGAGATGAAGCTGCTCGGAAAAATTTCAAACGTTACTTTTGTGAGCGCTGTGGAAGCAAAGTTTATAATGACTTACATACTGTTAGGAATGATTCAGAAATGGACTTGCGTGGAACGTTTCCTTCTTTATTTGACGATCAGAGCGTCGCAACCAACAGCACATGGAGGTCTAAAATTCATGTCAGCTGTGCGGAGAACATCATGAAGTTATCTCAATTTCATGATGAATTGCCAAGGTCCGATGGTTAACTAGGTCGCTTCTCTAGGTGATACTTTCCAGTTTGTTCGGTTACTTGATTGCCTAAAAATAATCGAATCAAAGAAGCGAAATCAGATGCTAGAACTTAGATTGGTTTAGGTCTCAATCAGTAACGCCATAAACGAAGAAATTCGCATTCATTCCTTTGCCTTTGCGGATATGCATTTCTTGCTTTGCCAGTTTCATAACAATAGTGAATATTGTCCCGTCTTCTTTTAATAACTTGCTAGGTACGTAGTCACGGTATATAGGCAGAGCTGCGTTCGAGTCATCGGATAATATCGCCTGCATTTCATGCGCACCTTTTTGATTACATGCTGATAACAATTCCGTCGCTTTTGTAAAGCGGGCATAAGAGCTATTAAAATCAGGGTTGTTTGGCGAGTTTATTTCTTCACCCAGATAGTGGTTGGTATGCAATAGATAGTCTGGTTCACCTTGCAGTTGGTAGGTCTTTTCGCTGCAGAATTCCAAGCCAAAGCCGTTACCTTCAGCATCGCCAACCATCACGTTGCTAGCTTTGCCTAAAGCATGTTGTGTGAGCAACGAGTTAACTTCAGCTAGCGTTTGGCAATCTAGTATTGCGCGCAAAATAACGTGTATGGGTACGCCATCGAGCACCTTTCCGTTGTTGAGAATATTTAAGCAAACACCGAGGCCATGGTTGTTCATCCCTATCTTGCCGATGATGCCGGGTTCGGTAAGCATGCGTATTGTGTGTCCATCGGGTCGGATGATCTTCATTAGTACGGTAAGCGGTTCTATGGCTTTACCCCAATCCCAGTTTTGACCCAATATCGCCTGTTCTGAAAAGAATAGAGACGTACACTCTTTGCTCACTGTTGAATGGCTGCTTGATAGTAATTCTGTGCGAGAATTCAGTGCCACGATCCATAAGGGGTCTATATTAGCGCCGCTGGCGATCCCCATTATTTCATCGTAATAGTCTTGGTTGAACTCA
>JBLIOD010000049.1:0-22361 GCA_047639475.1 Gammaproteobacteria bacterium | reverse complement strand
CAGTGTGCTGTTGTTGATACTTAGGCTGGGAGAATAGGAAGCATAAACCGCTCCGCCGTAAGCGGCAGAGCCCTTAAAAAGGGTGAGGCTATCAATAGTGAGCGTTGCACTAGCCCCCTTAGCATACAAAATTCCATGAGCACCATCGCCACTGATGGTTAGGTTTTCTTGGCCCGGGCCTTGTAGGGTAATGTTGGATTCTACGGTAGGTAGTGTGCTGCTTAGTGTTATTTCACCACTAAGCCCAGTAAAAGCGATGGTGTCTTCTTCGAAGCCATCAACGCAATTTGACCCTGCTGGTTTTGCTTCGTCATTGGCAGAATTGATGGCGTCACGCAGGCTGCAAGTATTGACTGTTACGCGCGGGTCTTCTAAGGTATTAACGGTTATCGTGGCCGCTTGCAGAGGGGCTGCAACGCTGTGGGCAATAGCCGCTGCAATGCAGGTTTTACTAAAGGGGCTTAATGGCGGCATGGTGCTTTGCGTAATCTGTGATGAACTCGTAAATAATATAGCATAATAATCTAGTTGAGAGAGCAGCTACACGGTTGTAGCTCCAATCTAATAGTGCTTTTGTATCATCAAGGCTATGCAGAATGGGATGATCCAAATCTGATCTTGAGACCAATAGGACTCGTTGTGTGGTGAATGATTTTTGCATACCTGATTTTAACAATTTATGCGTATGCTCGATGAGTTATGCTGCACTCGCTGGTTATAACAATCAGGTGACAGCCGTTTATTGAGACAGACGCTTTACATAGTGGCTTTTGAAAAGACGCAGCACTGGTGTATGATTACTGCATGAACGCTTCTACAGTCGCACTTTACTTATCCCCCGCTCTCGGGGCTTATGGCTTTGGTAACAATCATCCATTCGGTACGGACAGAATGGATGCGTTTTTTAAAGAAACATTAAAGCAAGGTATCGATAAGCAGGTAGCCATCCTTAGTCCGAATACCTGTGACGAAGCTGACCTCAAACGTTTTCACACGGATGATTATGTTGAGCGAGTTAAGCGACAATCGCAAACAGGGTGCGGCTTTTTAGATGGCGGTGACACACCCGCGTTTAAGGGGGTATTTGACGCTGCTAGCACCGTGGTGGGCGCAGGCTTAGATGGCCTAAAACTGATGATGGATGGGCAATGCAATAAAATCTTCGTGCCGATTGCCGGTCTACACCATGCTAGCCGAGAAAGTGCAGCTGGCTTTTGTGTATTCAATGATGCGGGTGTTTTAATCGAAACACTCAGAGCGCAATATGATGTTAAGAAGGTCGCGTATATCGATATTGATGCGCATCATGGAGATGGTGTTTTTTACGCTTTTGAAACAGACCCCAACATGATTTTCGCTGATATACACGAAGACGGCCGATTCTTATATCCCGGTACCGGAGATGCGAGTGAAACCGGCAAAGGCGCTGCGGTCGGAACCAAGCTCAATATTCCCTTAGCGCCGGGCAGTGATGACCAGGCATTTTATCAAGCATGGGGTGAGGTCGAGGCATTCGTTGAAGCCGGCAAACCTGAAGTGATCATTCTACAAGCCGGCGCTGATAGCGTAAAAGGTGATCCAATTACCCATTTGGCCTTCACTCCCGAAGCGCATGGTTATGCTGCTAAGCGGTTGTCGCTGTTGGCAGACAAATATTGTAACGGGAGAATGATTGCTTTAGGCGGTGGTGGGTATAACCGCACTAACTTGGCCCTAGCTTGGAATCGGGTAGTTAAAGCGATGTTGTAAACCATGCTTGAGTCTAATCGAGTAAAAGAAGGGGTATAAAAGGTAAACTGGGAGCGTGGTGAAAAGCCCTAAATTGATATCCAGATAGGTATACCCAACCATCAGTATCAGGGCCAGCAACGGAAGATAAACCATAAGACGAATGGTCTTGTTCCAGTAGTAATTGCCATTGATTCTCGCTGCCAAACCAAACGGAAACCTTGTGCTCATCATTAGGGTACTTCATAAACGGGATAACGAAGTCACCAGATGGTAGTCGCGTCATATCATAGATGCTGCCGCCGAAATCCCCATACTCTCGTGGGTCAAAATAAGGGGCAAAAGCTCTCGTCTCCCGATCAAAACGAGTGACACCGGGTTCGCCTTTCTCATCCTTTCCCCAGTATATCGCTGCTTTACTGAATGCAACGGATGTGGCTTGTAAGGGGGCTACTTTTTCCCATGTGTCGCCATGGTCTTGTGAACTTAGCATTTGACGATTAAGTCCATCTCCCACGGTTAACCAAATATCATCAGTGTAGGGATCTACAGCAATTCTGTGTAAATGTATTTTATCCCTTTCCGAGGCCTTAAAGCTAATGTCCCAACTGACTCCGTTATCATTTGAGCGCCATAAAGTTTTGGACCAGGCTTTTCCTTGAGGGCCATATTCGGCTGCAAAAATCGTGCCTTGACTGTCAGTGGCAAGCGACCACCACACAAAAGAGCCTCCCAATATGGCCTTGATTAATTCAAAGCTTTTACCGCCGTCTACAGACTTATAAAGGCGACTAGGTGTGTCAGGATCCCAATAATCTCGGTCAGTGGCGACCAGTAACAATTCGTCACTGTGTTCATGGATGGCTTGAATTTGATGATGAAACTGGTAAAGTCGGGTAGTTATAGTGCCATCTTCTTCAATGCGGTGAAGGGACTTTTTTCTGGCGCCATAAACGCGTCCGCTGGCACCCAGATGCAAATTACTTAACCAAAATGATGAGCGAACTAAGTCGGGGTGTAGAATGGGTTTGGTGACTTCAGGCGACTGTGTTGTGGTGGGCTTGAATGCCAGGAAAAAACAAAGCCCTACGGCGATGACAGTGATAATCAAGGCAAGAAAAGGGCGTTGCCTTGCTTGTTTAAGTAACACCTTACGCGAGTAGTTTAGGGGTGATAACGAGGTGCTTACGGGATAAAAAGTTTAACACTGCGCCCAAGGTAAACCATCATATCGCCAGCCTTGTTGTGTGCCGCGTTGGTGGTTGTCGTCGAGTGGGCCTTCAAAGCCGCCCTTGATGGAGTAGATGTTGCTTAACCCTTCTGCTAATAATTTGCTACCCGCTTCCATAGATCGTTTGCCACTACGGCATACCAATATAACCGGTACCGCATCATCCGCATCGCTGGCAACACCACCAAGTATCAGTTTGCGAACTTCAGCCGTAAAATTGGGGTTGATGGTCCAATCAGGTTCATCTATCCAAGCAATATTGACCGCATCTTTTGGGTGGCCTACAAATAAAAACTCCATGTCTGAACGAATATCCACCAGTAAAGCACTTGGGTTAGTTACGGTTAGATCGTAAGCTTGTTTTGGGCTTAGTTCAGTCGGCTCGGTGGTTTCTGGCATTTTGTTGTTACGGTTGGGAATTGCGGCGCATTTAAGCCGCCTATGCGTTGCTTGTCAATGCTATAGGGCACTGGGTCTAATAAATATTTGTCGAACTTGATGGGGGCTGCGCCAAAAGTAAACGGCAAACTGATCGAACGGGTGTTTGCTAGCAAGTGATCCAAATAAGCGTTTGTTGAGCAGGTTGGTAGTGTGAAAACCTAGTTCGGCAAGAGGGGTGCTTGACATGAATTGGATGGGGGTGCCTGCACTTGAGTGCGCTTTAAATAGCGCTTCCTTCGCGGTCCATAGTTGTAAAAATTGACTATTACTATCATCGGCAGTCAATACTTCATCTTGCTGTTCCAGAGTGAATACACGAGCTGCCATTTTTGTAAGCTGGGTTATTTCGCGGGGCTCTTCTATGTCTATTCCAACGGCTTCATCACTGATTGCACAGGCTAGATAGTTTTTGCTATGCGTGATGCTAATAGCGCCACCCCAGTTCGCGTTCTGAACTAGGGGGGTGTTGTTGAGTCGCTCTTCCAGTGGCCAGCTAGATAGATCAAAGTCGGCTCTATGAGATAGTGCAGCGCGTAACAATAGGCGACTGATAGCAAATTCAGTCTGGCGAGGATTGCTTAGCGTTAGATACCGTTTGGTTTCAGAAGAACTAAATTGCTGCTCTGACTCCGCAATGGATTCTTTTTCACGCCAAGCAGAGTGAGTGCGGCAAAAATGAATGGCATTCATTCAGTTTAAAAATGCATAAACTGGCTTTCTTAGTCGAGTAACAATAGTATGGGTGGAATCGCAGCGCTGGCGTTACCATTGGTAGGACTGCTTGGATTGCTTGGAGCAATGAATCTAACGTCGGTGCTGTCATAAGGCGTTTGACCGACCCAGTTTCCGGGAGGCGAATATTGGCACACTACCAAAGTAGATCTACGCCCATCAAATATATTGCCACCGTTTCCATTTTTTAGAGGGCTACAGGTTTTTACCGCGCATCCGACTTGCGTCGTGATGTCCCATACTAATTGCGTATAATGCCCGCAAGTCGGAATATTGGGGTCAGAGGTATTGCACTGCTCGGTTCCTTGTAGTGCGCCATAGGTATACCCCAATGCTTCGTAGGCAAAAGCATTTACCGCATCTTGTACATTCCAACTGGTTCCAGTGCCGGCGAACAAGTTTTCCCCTACGCCTGCAGCGCCAGAGTGGGCGTATACGCATTGCGAGGCGTAACTGCTGGTGGCGCTTCGGTGAAATTGGAGAGCGGTGAAGTCGGTCTATATTGCTTAGAAAAGTTGTAAGTGGTGTTGCCGCGGGGCCCCAAATTTGTCAAGGTTTTGCCGTAACTCAAAGCATCGCGTATCACGTTATGGGGCGTCGCATCGTCTGCTTTCACCGCAATGGTGAGGCAACAGAGAGCAAAAGCACTAACTAATTGGCGAATAAACATACAAGCTTAAGATTAGGTGGTCTATTATTTTAGCATTCAAATGGGGTCCAATTCTCTTTTTTTTGCTAAAAAGAGGCGCTGAGTAAACAGCTTTTTACATGATCGTGGAAAAATAGTTGATGATATTAGACGGGAAGTAAGAACAAAAAGTTTGCCACTAATAAAGGGCTTGTGACACACTCCTCATCTGATATTTAGTTATTCCTACAGTTCAATGTTAAGCCAAACACAGATGGAGCAGTTTCAACAGCAAGGTTATTTATTGGTTGAAAATGCGATAAGCCCTAAGCAAGTTTTGAATCTTCAAGAGGAATTTAATGGTTACGTCGATGAGAGCCGAAAGCATGCCCGTGCCTATGGTGAAACTCAAGATGGTCGACCCCGGTTTGATCTTGAATCTGATCATAGTGCTGACCGCCCCGGGTTGCGACGGGTTGCTTCGCCCACCGAAATTTCCGATACCTGTCTAGAAGTCGTTAAATCGGGCGGAAGTACCCAAGCTGTGGTTGATTTAATCGGGCCCGATGTACGTTATCACCATGGTAAATTTAACTCTAAATTACCCAAAACCTCAACAGTGGTAAAGTGGCATCAAGACTTTACTTACGAGCCACATAGCAATGATGACACGATTACCGTTTTAGTCTTTATAGATGATGTCACCTTGGAGAATGGGCCGCTACAATTGGCACCTGGCTCTCATAAAGGCGAGTTACACTCACTTTGGCATAATGGCGTTTTTACTGGCGCAGTCAGTGATGATCTGGCCAACCAATTTCAAGCGCAAGCGATTCCTTGTATAGGTAAAGCAGGCTCAGCCTGTTTAATGCATGGCAGAGTGGCGCATGCCTCAAGCAGCAATCAATCTGATGCAGCTCGAACTTTATTTATATACTGCTTAACGGCCGCGGATGCCGTACCGCTATCGCCCAACCCGCTGCCTAGCCAACATGCCGGGTTGTTGGTGGCTGGTGAAGAAACGGGTAAAGTACGCGCGACGCCCTACGAAATGGAAATACCTGAAGTGCCCACAGGCGCTTCATTTTTTGTGCAGCAAGCAAACCCTAAATAGCGTAAAGGTCTACCATTTTGTACCTGCACGGCAGGTTTGTTGTGGGGGGCCTTTCTAGCGGGCAAGCCTTAGCGCTAACTAACCGACCATTAACTAGCAGTTAAAGCCACTAAGGCCGCTTCGCTCGCATCGATTGCCCCTTCGATATACCCGTTAAATCGACTGGGCGCCACTTCAGTTCCTGACCAAATTAAGCGCTGATCCCAATCAGCTTCTACGATATTGGAAAGTCGATTCATCTGATGATGCGTCGCAATTTTTTGATCGAACTGGGTAGCCACTAAATCGTCCTTCGCCCAGTCTTTATATAAAATTTGCAATGGTTGTGACGCCACTGATCCAAATATTCGAGTTAATTGCTCTACAATGCTTAAATCTAGCTCAGCTTTCGTTTGAATCCGCTGTTGCGGTTCTGTATCGAAGAAACCGAATAGGGCGGCCACTTCTCCATTCTGGGGTGAGGCATCATGAATTTCAGATAGCGGCCCTATTTGACTAAATACATCTCCCGATAGGTTCATCTCTTTCCAAAAAGGGGCTTGATAGACTATGACCGCTTTCGCGTGGCCAGCCATCCATGTGGCCATCTCATTTAATTCGTTTTTTCGGCCTTGCGACAAATCTGGCGTAAAGGCAATGGTGTTTGCGGCAACTCTAGGCGGCAATGCGATAACCACTCTTTTACCCTCAATTGATTTGCCCTCGCGATAATGAACTAAACACCCGGATTGGGTTTTCTCAATGCGAACCACCTTGGCGAAGAGCTCTATTTGCTGTGGGCGCAATCGTTGTCGAAGGGCATTTATGACTACGGACAACCCTCCTGATATTCGGTAAGAGCCTGCCATTGAAATTCCTGAAATACCTCGCTGAATATTTCCGACAGCCGGCTCAAACAGACTATCTCCATCAGCGAATTGCGTAAATACTGACGAGCCCAAATTTAACTCTTGGATTAGATTTTCAGTACCCGTTTGGCCAGGCCAAAACCATGATGGGCCTAAATCCACTCCGCCTATTTTTATATGCTTACTGGGAGCAGAGTAAATTCGTCCGCCCAGTCTGTTTCTTGCTTCTACAACCTTAACTAGCTTTCCGGACTTAGAAAGCTGCACGGCGGTATGTAAGCCGCTGAGTCCGCCACCGACTATAATGACATCTAACATATCTAGTCCCTACCCTTATTGATTTAAGTGATGATAACGTTGGTTGTTGCTTGGTCGAAAATCTCAATGCTCTCCATTGCATTGCTCAATACCATGGCCCCTTCAAGTAAGGAAAGTGTCTGTGCAGCGTAAAATTTGGATTCCTCGCCTTTGCCTAAAACCTGATAGGCAGAGGTTAACCACTGAATATTGCGATTGAAAAAGCCTTGAGTTTGTAATTTAACTTGCACTGGCAATGCGGCTATTTCGGCACCTAACATACCGCATAAACACAAGCCTTTATCATCTAATAGCGTTTGTCTAAAGCTTTTCACATAGTGTGATATTAGACATTTACTATTTGCGCCTTCAACTGCACCCAATCCGGTCATAAAATTGTTGGTATAGAATTTTGCGACAGCAGCGCCCAAGTCTTCTTTAGTCGCAAAGTGATAATGTACCGATGAACTCTTTATCCCTACTGCGGTGGCTATATTGCGGAAGCTAAAATTATGATAGCCACCCTGTCTAACCATTTCTTTGGTGGCTTCTAGAATAGTTGTTTCTTTGTCACTGCTCATATTGTGTGTGCTTTTGCGAGTAGTGAAGGAATTTGTCATAGTACTTGCTCAATGCAAAGCAATGCTTAGAGGATGTCAAAACAAGCCAAGGACTTTTGATGTTAACCAGGTAGCCTCTCTTAATGTCTATGAGGTTGACGACAACCGAGCAACTTGTTCAGGGGGTGCAGCGCCATTAGATATGGTGATATTCCTGATTGAAAGAGAATTTGGCCTTGAGCTTGCGGCCGAGGTTTCGGATTACTTAATTCACCCCAATGTCCTCGCGCTGGGTGAACCACAGGGCATGAGCATTAAAGCGAGATTGGGTATTAACGACCCTATTTTGCTTGAGTGTATTGAGCTTATGGAAGCCAATATGGAGGAGCCACTTACCCCTATTGACTTGGCAGCCTTGTTAAATGTTTCAAGGAGACATATCGAACGTCTCTTTCAAAGAAAACTTAATGTTATGCCCAATCGCTATTACTTAGGCTTGCGTTTGGAACTCTGTCAACGTTTATTGATCAACACTACCGACAAAGTGGTCGATATTGCCTTGGCATGTGGATTTAAATCTGCTCCTCACTACAGTCGATGTTATCAATCTTGTTACGGCAAGATGCCTAGCCAAGCCAGGAAACAGACTAGTAAGTCTGATTGAGGTCATAATATTGGGTTTTCGTAAGTTCAAAATCCACCGAAACTAAGCTAACATTTGCGTGGATATGGTACTATTTTCGCTTTAACGCACTGCTAAAAAGATGCCCAGAACCATTGCTATCGTTGAAGACGATGCTAACCAACGAGAGAACTATGCTGACGCTTTAAAAGCGCAGGGCTATGAAGTCGTCGTTTATGCCAATAAACCCGATGCATTGGCAGGATTTAGCCGATCATTACCTGATTTAGCTATTTTGGATATCATGCTAGAGGACGAAATGGATGGCGGCTTTGATATTTGTAGAGATTTACGTCAACGTAGTCCGCAGTTACCCATAATATTTTTAACCGCCCGTAACAGCGATATTGATCGTGTTTCAGGCTTAAGGTTAGACGCTTGGGACTATATAACTAAGCCCGTTAATCTCCAGTTTTTAGGGGTTAGGATCTCATCGCTATTTCGTATTGCCAGCACAGTCTCTACTGCCAATGAAGGGCCGACAGCCTTAAAAATGGGCGAACTTTATTTGGATGAAGCAAGCCTTACCGTCAGCTGGAAAGGTCACGCTTTAAATCTCACCTTAACCGAGTTTTGGGTTGTTGAAGCATTGGCCCGGCAACCGGGTACCGTGAAATCTTACGATGCGTTAATGCAAGTCACTAAGCAAAGCTACGTTGAGAAAAACACCATTAATGGTTATATCCGGCGTATTCGGAAAAAGTTTAAGCAAGTGGATGACAGCTTTTCCCATATTGAAACCGTTTTTGGCGTGGGCTATCGCTGGCATAACGATTGAGTCTTTGATTTAACATCCGATAAACATAACGATGTTAAAGTGGTTTAGATATCTCAGTATTCGCACCAAGCTAATTTGGTTGGTGCTGGCGATGTTTACCATTCCTTGGATGGGTAACCAATATATCCAAGAAATGAAGGAGTTTCTATTGCAGGGTCAAAAGGATGCACTGCTGCTTACTGCCGGTGGCTTAGCCACTATATTGAACGAGCGAACGGAGTTATTCGAGCAAGACACCGGGGTGCCCGAATACTTGGGCGAAAAGAATGATTCATTTGCCTATCAATTGCCCAGGTTGCTCCAATTGGATGGTGACTCCAGTGATTGGGGCGAGCGGGTGTTGCGTGAGAGAGTGAGTTACACCAAAGGCCATCAGCGCCTATGCGATAAGGATTATCAAACAGAAGATTTTGAATTAATGCACCTCAAAGGTTATCGAGGTGCTTGGTTTTATGCACTGTTCGAAGTAACGGATCAGAGTTTGGTATTTAGAGATTTAGATCGTCTAAAACTCGGCAATGGCGATCATCTACGAATCGTTATCCAACATCCCAATGGCAATTTGTCCCGCTATACATTGGTAGCGAGAGGCTTGGGTAGAATGTCCGCCTACTTGGTGCAAAATGATTGGCAGTCACCGCTAATTGGAGACCCAGTTAGTAACATCGTGGCGGTGCTAAAAGAAATAGAAGGGGGGTACGCGATTGAGATGCGTTTACCACGCTACTTGGTCAGTCAATATAGCCGTTTAGGTTTTACGGTTATCGATGTCGATGATGCAGAAACAAGAGAGCTTAAATCTCAAATTTCCACTTACCCCCTTGCTGAAGATAATCAATTAGGTCGGGTGTTGCTTACGTCTCCTGAATTAACCAGTTTATTGCGTGGCCTAAATCAGCCGAACTCCCGTATTTGGATATTGGATAACCAACAACAGGTGCGCGCAGTTGTGGGGGGCCTTTCACCGCCTATTGCGGTAGCCGATGAGCTGCCCGAACCGAAAACTGCGTTCGACAAGTTCAAACGACGTCTCTCAGAAAAGATGGATAATTTGCTTCGACGACCCAATGTGAAATTTGAAGACTTGGCATCTGATCTAACAGTGCGAAGAGATCAGATGGTACTAGATGTATTAGATGGTTCACCTAAGGCGGCCACAAGGCGTAGTGTTGACGACAAGGTTAAAATTGTCATGGCGGGCCACCCGATTAGATCGGGCAACAGCGTTTTAGGCGCGGTGGTGGTCGAGCAAAGCTCTAATGCGATTTTAACCCGGCAGTATGAGTTGCTAAAAAGCTTGGCAGCAGCCAGTTTGTTGGTGTTTGCCTTTGTCACGATTACGCTCATTATTTTTGCGTGGCGGTTGACGGTGCGAATCGGCCGCTTGCGCGACACCACTGAGCAAGCGATTACTCGAGAAGGGCGGGTACAAGAGCTGCTCATCCCGAACAGGCACTATCCCAGAGACGAGTTGGGTGATCTGGGTCGTAGTATCACCAGCATGCTAAAGCGGCTTTCGGGTTACACCCAGTACCTTGAAGGTTTGCCAGATACCTTGGCGCATGAATTGAACAACCCGCTTAACGTAGTGAGCTCGTCTTTGCAAAACCTAGAGCAGGAACAAGGTAATTTAAGCGATAACAAGTACATGGAACGCGCTCAAACGGGCGTCAACCGTTTACGGCACATACTAACCAGCTTGACCGAAGCCGCAAATTTGGAGGAAGCGATGCAATCGGAGGAGAAAGAACCCATCTCGCTTGGCAGATTGTTAGAAGATTATATTGGGGGCGCCAGATCGATATACCCAAAACATACTTTTGACTTAGTCGTAGCCCACGAGCCGACAGTGGTATTGGCGTCAGGGGAGCACATAGCTGAACTACTCGATAAGTTGATCGACAATGCCGTGCATTTTGGTGATGAAGCGGAGCCTATAAACGTTCGACTCAAACTTAAGTCATCAAGGTTAATAATCAGTGTCGCTAATCACGGGCCACAAGTAGATATTGAACTACAAGACAGAATTTTTGAACCGATGGTTTCATTGGGGCGTAAAGATGCCAAACAATCTCACTTGGGTTTAGGTTTGTATGTGGTGCGCTTAATTTCTGAGTTTCACGAGGCGCGGGCGACGATGAGAAATACCAGCAAGGGTGTGGTGGTTTCGGTTTCTTTTCCTGCGATGGACTAGATTAGAGGGAATGGTGGTGATATTCGACCGTCTTTTCTATACTCAAAGTGTTCATTCTACGCTTAGATCGAAAAGCGGAAGTTAAATCAAAGCGTTAGGCATACGCATTAAAAACCGCCTCGATGGGCGGTTTTTTTACTTACATTAATGGGCTTTCAGAATATTATTCGGTCGATACCTTCATCGTTTGACTTCTTGGTGACTTGAGCTGCTTCACTTCGAGAACCGCCGTAGCCCATACTGAACAAAAGGTCGACGACGAGTTGCTCAAATTTGTAGGGGTCCATGGCAAACATTGATTCATCGATCTTGATCTAAACGTTCTTTATTCCAATCCTTGTACTCCAGAGACCACGTTGTTTTGAGTTTGCTTACTGTGCTTGATGATAACCCAGTCGCTGACGGACCCACTAGCACACTCAGCGCATCCCCCATTTCTCCAGTCAGCTGATTCGATAGCGGGCTCGTATTCCACGGGATGAGAGAAATTGATTAAAAAGAACGCTGTCGCCTGATCTGTTTCTTCGTCTATCGTGGCGATTTTCTCGGCTAGTGTGGGGCCCGAATTCAATTTTTAAGTGCTATCTAACGAAAGAGATATTGCCAGCGGTAAGCCAATGTTTTTTGCAGCACGTGCCACGCCGATTGATTCTGGAATATTGTTAAAGGTGATGGCCAAAACCAATTCAACATTCGCTTCTTTCAACGTCTCGAGTTGAATTGAATGGTAATCCTCGGCTTCATTTTCGGTGATGGTCAGGTTCTTCGAATAGGCATCACCGCGCGGGCCAATCAGCCCCTGAATGAGTATCTCTGGAATATCAGCGTTATATTCATTAGCGACTTCTCTGAGAAAGTCGATGGATTTGTGGTTGGCTTCTTGCCAAGCCCTCTGGTGAATAGCCCAGCAGAGCAAGCCAATCTGGGCTGGCGCGGTAATCTAGACCGCCCAACAAGGCACACATTTTATCGGTGGCAACAACATCAAGATAATCTCTATACATATCCTGCAACTTTGATACTGCTGCGGGGTTATCAAGCAAGGGAAACATCGCGAATTCAGGTAACTCGAAACCATACTTAAACGTAATCTCAGTTTCTGACCCTCCCTCTGTATGATAGTATTTTCCTTGTTGTTGGGTTGGAAAAGATTTGGGTTCGCTCATAGTCGTGTCCCCTTGTCGTAAGTGTTTTATCTGAAAAAAGGCATATTACCTTGTGAGCCCCTTTCTACAAACGATAAGAATTATTCATACGTGTTAGTTTTACTAATACTGAAGTGAGGCAGTTGCAAACCCTTGCCCGCTGCTGTCACAACTAGCCGCTAAGGGGTGCCCCTTCCCTCCTTTCTTGCTACTTAGCCCCAAGCAGCTCCACTAAGGCGGTTAGCGCTTTATCTTGCAGGCCAGCATCTATCCCCTGATGAGCTAAGTCACTAAAGAGTTGAGGTAGCTCATCAGGCGCACCGGTCGCCTTGAAAGTACTCAACACGTCATCCAATGCCGCGGCATAAGTTGTCATAGTCGCCGGCGGATTATCGAATTTTCCTTCTGGAACGGTGTCCGCGAAATATTGATGATAGCTGGGTAAAACACCCATGGTCACGGGCACTTGTTTTGCAAACACGTCCAAGGGAATACCGGCTTTTTTACAAACCAGCGCGCCATACATCATGCCAAACATAAATCCTTGCCGGGTGGTAAACAACGCCGCGAAAAGCGCTGCCAGCATGCCGGCTTCTGTGCCTACGTGGGCAGAGCTGCCACCCAGGGTCTTAATAGCAGCTTGCTGTTGTTCCCAGATCTCGGCTTCGCCCACAATAGTTAACACCGTTTCTGGATTACCTATGGCGGTCGGGTAGGCGTTAATAATGCCTATCAGCCAAGCTGCATTATGCTTCGATAATAAGCTCGCCAACTCATCGGCTTCGGTGGCACCGCCGGTGCTAAGTTCGATAATGGTTTTACCGGCTAAAGCATCTCCTCTACTTTCAAACAGCTCGATGGTTTGCTCATGCGAGACAATGCAGGTGATTATCGCGGGGCTGGTGGCTATCGCGTCGTCCACTGAATTTGCGACGTTTGCACCGGCAGCAGCCAAGGGCTTGGTCTTTTCAATTGATCGGTTCCACACGGTTACTGCATAGCCATTTTGTAATAGTGTATTGGCCAGCGCGCTGCCCATTGAGCCGAGGCCGATTACTGATATTTTTTTCATTGCATTGCCCTTATTTAGTTTTGTAAAAATTTCTTAATCTCATTATATAGCATGAACGTCAATTGGGTAATCAAACTGCTGTCGCGGCCACGTAAACACTCACATTATCGTCTGCAAATCTCTGTGGATCACTTTCAAATGCTTTATGCATGTTGATATAAAGCGCTGTTCGATGGGTTTCTTCTGGTACCAGTGAGGCCAATATTCTCTCGGCCCATGATTTAAAAAAGCCTAGGTAGTCATCCGCGAAACGATTCAGATCTTGGTGGTCTTTTAGGAACAATTCTAGGTAAGGATTAGGCAGCTCGGCCACTTCCGCATACTCCAGTTTAAATTTATCGGCGTTTAAGGAAAACCACTGCGTCCACTCATCTAACTTACGCTGGTGCACTGGTATGACAAACTCTTGCCATTGCTGTGAGTCTACAGTGCCACTTTGCTCCATTGCGGTCAGTTGTTCGATCATGATGTCCCATACCTCACGATTCCAATGGTTCTTTATATTTCCTGTCCTTTCATCACAGATATGCGCCGGTGCAATAGTCCAAAACTTACCGCCCGTGTGCAGTGAACGATGCACCTGATTCATCACCAAATCTAGGTCTGCTCGGCTTAAATCCGACCAAGCCTGTTTTTGTTCTCCCTTTGCATACAGTGGGTCTACATGCCCCTCTACTTGGCTTACACTGGTTGATGCATAATGCAGACAGGTTGTTGCAAATACAACGTCAGCAGAATGCGGTTCACCATAAGCCGCATAGAATGAATTTGGCTCGATATTGGGTTGTACATCCAACGCTTCGCCCAAATGATGCAGGTAGCTATTGGGGTGATTGTAAATATTGGCGGTGAGGCTTTTGAAATCTGATGTTGGGACGTCCACGTGGGTGACATACAATTTAGGTCTCGTTTCAGTGTGCTTCGCTATTAACGTTTTAGCAAAGCCTTCAATAATGGGAAAGCTATTCACGCCATCTGCCGTTCCCAGATCAACCATGCGCACGCTGCCCGTATCAGAGCTTATTTGAAGGGGCTTAAATAGCTGCTCAATGGCTTTGGGGAGGCCATGTTGAATTACATTGTATTGAGGCAATGCATAGCGGCTGTAATCGCTGGCAATGCCTTCTATGCTTATATTTTGTTGTGCCATGTTCATCGTGTTTCTCTCAGGTTATTAGGGACTTGGATAGGGGCTTGGGTGGCGACTGCCCTGTCGCAGTACAATCGATGTCTCTAACCCTTAAGCCGGATCTCTCCCTGCGTGATTTCAGGCGTCCCAACAACGAATGACGCCATATTTTCGCTCACCCATTTTGCGGCGAGTTCATCCGACTCTTGCATTTGTGCAGCACTTTCAAAAATGCTCGCCGTGTTTACAACATTATTCCCTGCACTAAAAATGTAATAGTCTACAAAGCCCGAGACTTGTTTAATGACCGGCAAAAAGCCCTGCTCAGCGCGTTGAATTAGATCTGCTTCAGATCCGGTGATTTCATATTTTCTAGAACTTGCGTACATGATTAATTTCCTCTTGGTTATTTCGAATGGCAAGTATTCCTAATGACAGTGAATATTCTGTGAGCTGGGCGTAATTAAATAGAGGCGGGGCGTAAAAGATTCGTAAAAATTGGATTTTGACTACTTGATCACCCCTTTTTTATGTCTTTTTGTCGTATGATTATTTTCAATCGATATGGCACAACTGACTCTCACACTACTTGGCGACTTCTCTGTTCGGGGATGCAACGGCGATGAATTCAATATTTCATCAAAAAAAGCGCGGGCGCTATTGGCTTACTTGGCCGTGCATGCAGGGCGAAAGGTGAGCCGAACCGAATTAGCCAGCCTGATTTGGGAAAGACACGATGAGAAACAAGCACTGACCAATTTACGTCAAACCCTGTCTGTCACCCTAAAGGAATTAAAAGGGGAAGACATAAAGACCGGTTCGTCCAATTGGTTGCATAAAGATGCCGGCACGCTTTGGCTCAATTTGGAGGAAGTTGAAATTGATGTTTCTCAGTATCAACTACGAGAGGCTATGACCGTATCAAATGGGCATAATGATGACGAGTTGCTTTTTCATGGAGTTTTTCTAAATGGCTTAAGCTTTCACGAAGTGACCTTAAGTGATTGGGTCGCAGAGCAGAGGCAATATTTTCAGTCTAAACAGGCGGCAGCGCTGAACATATTACTGGCCAAAAAAATTGCACAACAAGATTACCAGCAAGCACTGATTACTGGTGAAAAGTTGGTTTCCATCGACCCCATTGACGAAGGCAGCCACCAGCATTTAATGACGGCTTACTCTGCTTTAGGTCAGCAACATCGAGTGTTACGACAATACCAACAATGTTGCCAAGCGCTACAGGCTTGCCAAATAGGACAACCGCAAGCAGACACCACTAAACTGTTCGAATCGCTTTACCACAAAACCATTATCCAACCCGTTTTTGAGATTCGCCCTAACACTGATAACAACACACTTAACAATGTTCTCAATGAAACACCGGCGATTGCGGTATTACAATTTAAAGAGTTCGCTGTGGACACCGTAGGGTTTTCACTGGGCGGCGCGTTAACTGAAGAAATAGTAACAGAACTTCGGCGATTTCAGGGCTTCAAGGTGATCTCGGCTTTATCTTCCATGGCTTTGCACAATGTCGAGAGCGGTTTAGAAAGTGCGTCTAAAGCTTTGGGCGCGCGTTATCTTGTCAGTGGTGCCATCCGACAGCACAATAACCGTATTCAAGTGGGTGTGGAGTTAGTAGATGCGCACAATGGCGAATTAATATGGGCTGAGAGATACAGCCGCAGCACTGAAGATTTGTTCACTTTACAGGTAGAACTGGCCAGAGGCATTGCTGGCTCAATAGAGCCAGAGGCCAATGGGCACGCCTGCTTATTAAGCAATAAGAAATCACCCGCTTCACTCACTGCTTGGGATTTAGTGCTGCAAGGGTATCATCATTTTTATAAGCAGATCGGTACGCAATGGAGTAGTAACAAAGCACGAACACTGTATGAACAAGCGCTTGCGCTCGATCCAGATTACGCGCCAGCCTATGCGGGGTATGCTTACTCACTCTGTCTCGATTTAAAAGAAGATATATCTAACAATCGACACTCTGTAGAGCAAAAAATGCGCGAGATGGCGGAGCATGCTGTGAGATTGGACAGCAACAATCCCTGGTGCAAAGTGGTGATGGGACGAGTACTACATCAACTACAAGAATATGATATCGCAATAAAAAATTACCGTAGCGCTGTTGCGTTATGTCCTAGTTCATCAAAGGCCTATTTTGGTCTCAGATTTGGATTGTCGGCGACAGGCCAATACGAAGAAGCGGTTAGCGCCATGGACCGAGCGCATGAACTCAGCGCAAATCATTGGGCACCCCTTATTCAGGCGTCTTCGATGGTGCATACTGGTCGCTATAATGACGCGATGACTATTTTAGATAGAGTGCACCAATCAAAGCCGGCGTTAACCGCGGGCATGGTCAACAACGCTTTTCCTGTGGCTGATAACGTCAACTCAGCCTCTATCAGTGAAGCATTGATCGAAGCGGGGTTAACTAAAGACTGACTTGGTGGCGCTACTAGAAATAGCCCTGACACTTAAAAACAAAAATGTGTGCTTCGGCTTTTCAAATTAGGCTTTAATATTCGCTATAAATCTCGGTGTTGTTGTTCTTATCAAACTGGACAACATCGTAGCCTTTTGGAACAAGGCTAGCCATCCCTGGTGACATCATTGGCATGCCAGGTGCACTGATTCCTACAATGTCCGGTTTTTCAGTCATCAGCCTTTTGATATCCTCTGCAGGAACATGTCCCTCAACCACATAGCCATTAATGATGCCCGTGTGGCAGGACTTAACCTCATCGCTTACGCCAAAGCGGTTTTTGATCTCGCTCATATCATCGAGGTTGTGCGTTAATACCTCAAAGCCATTGTCTTCTAGGTAATCTACCCAGCCTTGACAACAGCCACAGGTAGGTGACTTGTATACGGTAATCTCTTGCGCAGCTGACATCGGTAAAGCCCAACATGCGATTGAAAGAAAGGAAAAGAGTCTGAGATTACGAAGTGCGGTTTGCATGTTAATTGATTTCATAATTTTGAATGCAGTCTATCATGCTTACTTTAGTCAGCCAAAAATAAAAAAACGCAGTCATTTCGAATTAAGTTTTTCAACCCTTTCGCTAAACATATAGTGCTTAAAGAGATACCTAGGTTTACATGATATTACAAGAACTCGCGTTTGGAAAAGTTGAACAAGCGTTAAAGCAGTTATCAGCAGCTTACCCTGATCATCAATTATATTTGAAACGAGATGATTGCACCGGATTGGCCATGGGTGGTAATAAAGCCAGGCAATTGGAGTTTTATTTAGGTGATGCTCTGGCGCAGAGCTGTGACGTGGACACCAATTCCAATTTCCCCGATCAAAGACATGGCTAGTGTCATTCCAGCAGCCGTGACAGACCTGATCATTGATGATTCGGTAACAGTCCGCTTCAAACTCCGTGACGGCTAAACTAAAGCCAGAAATCAGGATAACAGGCTTTCTTAATGCCCATGCCAACCACGATCAGCCCGATCCCAGGCCTATCATAAACTCGCACTTTAATAGGTCATCGATGCGCACCACAATGGGAATGTCACCTGATTTATCGATTACATTATTCAGTGAGCAGGGCTCCTTTTGTATTACCACAGGCTGCAGACCAACGCTGTTCAGGTAATCAATCACCGTTTGCCAGCCATCTTCTGCCAGCCAATGCTTCCACTCTGCTGTTGAAGCCATCGCTATGCACACTGTTGGCTTATTCCCTGATCCCCAGATAGAGATTGATAAAAATCATGCTTGAAATCTGAGTTCAGAGGTTTTTAGGGTATTAGCGATCTCTATCTGGGGGTTTGGGATATTGCAGTATGCTGATAACGTGTTTAGAATCTGTCTCGCTTGGTCATCTCCTTCAACAGGCCCCCAAACTGTTTGAATTGACTGAGCAACTAAAACCCCTTGCCTCGCAAGGGGTTTTTTACTTTCTTCCCATTGAATATCCATGTACTCTACGTTGTCGTTTTTTATGACTATTTATTCGACATATGGAAATAGAGCAGCGGCTGCGGTTTAAGCTTGAATACCAACAGCTAAAGTTTCCATTGCGTTTATTGGTTTCTTCAATACTGGGAATAGGCGCTACGGCGTTGGTGCTCGGTGAGTTACCTAATGACGATGCCTTAATGATTGTGCTGAGTTCATATAGCATTATCGTGTTGGTGTTGTGGTCTTTGTTATTGTTATTAAATCGGCTTTCAGTAGTGAATGGTGCTATTTTTGCCTGGTTATTAGGTGCCATTGTGATTGTGGGTGTTTACTGGGTATCCCCTATTGGAGATCGTCTTTCTGTCGATTTCGCTCAGGAATCGAGTTCGATGCTAAAAATGGCATCTACTTTTGACAACGGTTATTTATGGATAATGGGGCTGTTTGTTTTACCGATTGCGCTAGGGTATGAACAACTTATATCAGTCAAGCAGGAGCTGCACGATTCAGAAGTGAAGAGTGCGGTATCAGATCTAGATTTTCGAATACGGCCACATTTTCTTTTCAATAGCTTAAACAGCGTTGCTACCCTGATTCACCATGATCCAGTTCGCGCTGAAGACGGCCTAATGGCTTTGGCCGATATGTTTCGTACTATCATGACTGATAAACGTAAGATGGTGCCGCTTAGTTCTGAGCTGTCGATGGCTGAAAAGTATATCGGTCTTGAAAAGATGCGCCTAGGCGATCGTTTACAGGTTAAGTGGTCTGTTAATGGCCTTGATGGTAATGCACTGATACCCATCTTGACACTCCAACCATTGATAGAAAATGCCATCTATCACGGAATAGAAACCCGCGTAAGAGGGGGCATGGTGATGATTAAAGGGCGTCAAAGTCAGCAGTACGTTTTCATCAGTATAATTAACCCTAAGTCAGAAGTAGAAAAACCGGTGCGTAAAGGCAATCAAATTGCCCAGCAAAACTTAATAGATAGGTTTGAGTATTTGTACGGTGGCAATGGATCGATGCAAATGGTAGAAACAGATAGCTTTTACACAATGATGATTAAGTTTCCTCGCTAAAAACCTGATGATTAACATCTCAACTATTTTATGAAAATTGGCTATACAACGGAATAATCTAGAGTTAGAATACGCGCCCTTTTTACAAAACTCAACGGAGAGATGGCTATGCCTAGCATACGTGTACGGCAAGACGATTATTTTGATGTAGTACTACGACGATTCCGTCGCTCTTGCGATCGTGCTGGTGTCTTTACCGAATCTCGCCGCAAAGAATTCTACGAAAAACCGACCTCAATTAATAAGCGTGAAAAAGCTGTTTCTGAACGTCGTGAATCTAAGCGTGCCTCAAGAGGCCGTATTCGCCGTCGTCACTCCTGCTAAGTAACCCTGTTCCCTAATAGGGCCTTAGCTTAAGGCAGATTTAATTAAGCTACCCCAGCTTAATAACACAAAACGGCCCATACTATCATGTCGATGAAAGATCGCATTGCTGCTGATATGAAGACAGCCATGCGCGAAAAAGATACCGTACGCCTTGAGGCAGTGCGGCTATTACGCGCTGCTATTCAACGTAAAGAAGTGGATGATCAAATTCAGCTTGATGACAATGCTGTGCAAGTGATTGTGCAAAAAATGGTCAAGCAAAGTTGTGAATCTATCAAACAATTCGGCGCTGGTGGCCGTGAAGATTTGGTGGGAAAGGAAAGTAAAAGCCTCGCTGTTATTGAAGAATACTTGCCTGCGCAGCTAGACGAAAGCGAAGTGTCCAAATTGGTAGCAGAAGCCATAGAAAAAACCGGTGCTGCTGCGCAATGTGATATGGGCAAGGTGATGGGCGTACTGAAGAAGTCGCTTCAAGGACAAGCGGACATGGGTAAAGTAAGCGCACTGGTTAAAAACGCGCTGAACTAAAGTCTGCCGGTGTACCCGCAGTAGCGCTAGTAGTACTCCCCACCGAGCGTATCCCGAATTAAGGGTGCGGTCATTCTGAAATAGGATAATATAACCGTCTTATATCAACAACAATCCCATGCAATTTCCCAAACTTATATCCATTGTACTGTTCAGTGCTGTGGCCTTAACGAGTGTTGTCAGTTTTGCTGCATCGCAACTTAATTTTGCGGTTAAGCAAAACGACCAATTAGACACGCTCAGCTTTTATGTGCGTGGACACCAAGTACTCATTGGTCGGTCAGCAGAAGGCCGCAATGGTGTATTGTTTGATGCCAATATCAAATCCTTGATAATTCTTGATCATGTGAAGAAAACCTATTCTAAGCTAGATCACGCTTCGCTATCCGAGATCGCGAAAATGGTAGAGTCAATCGGTACCATTGCGAAATCACAAGGCGGTGTTTTGGGCGATTTATTCAGCTCATTAGGGCTCGATAGTGAATTAGGCGAATCGGATGACATCGTGCTAATCGATAAAAATGAAGTTATCACGATTGCGGGCATCGCATGTCAGGTAAAAGAAGTACGCAAAGCAGAAGTATTACAAACTCGACTATGTGTGTCAGATAGCTTGCCACTAAATGAACAGGAAGCAAAGACACTGCGCGAGTTAACTCAGTTTGCTCAATCCTTAACGTTGCAAGCAGGCAGCTTGTTAGAGCGCTTTGGTTTAGCGATTCCTGTTTTTCCGCAAGGGAGTTTTGAGAGTTACATCATCGGCGTAGATACCTTTGATGAATCGAAACTAAAAGCGAGATTAACTGAAATTAAAGATACCCAATTGTTGGACGAGGATTTCACAATCCCAGTGGGTTATCTAGAAAAATCGCTGCCTATCTAAGCAACGATTAATCTCTCCCAGTGCTCGAGTTAGTTAACTTTGTGTATGGCGCTTTTGCTGATGCCTAAAGCCGCTTCTTTTAGTGCTTCAGACAAGGTCGGATGGCCATGAATAGTACGCCCTAAATCCTCAGCACTGGCTTGATATTGCATCGCAAAAACCGCTTCTGCCAATATCTCAGAGGTATGTTCTCCTATCATGTAAACACCCAGTATTCGATCTGTTTTAGCGTCACTGATGACCTTAACTTGACCGCCTGCTTCGCCTGATGCGAGCGCTCGTCCGGAAGCGGCAAAAGGGAAGTTTGCTGAAACATATTCAGTGCCGGATGCTTTTAATTCAGCTTCAGTTTGTCCAACCCAAGATATTTCGGGATGAGTATAAATGACAGAAGGGATCACGTCATGATCAAGTGCATGTTTGGTTTTACCCGCAATGGTTTCAGCAACATGTACCCCTTCTTCGGAGCCTTTATGCGCCAGCATTAAACCTCTTACAACATCGCCTACGGCCCACACCCCAGGTTCGCTGGTTTCGCAGTACTTGTCTACACTAATACGGCCTTTGTCATCTAAATCTACGCCACTGTCCGGTGCCAACAGGCCTGCAGTATTGGGCTTTCTACCGACTAACACAGCAAGTTTGTCAGTTTTTATTGTGTGAGTGTCTCCTTTTTGTTCATATTCGACAGCAATGGCTTTGCCTGATTTTTTAGCACTTTTAACCATCGCGCCCAATTCGATCTTCAAGCCTTGTTTTTTGAAAACCCGGCTCGCTTCACGAGAAATTTGTGGTTCTAACATGGGTAAGAAACTGTCCATTGCTTCAAGCAAGGTGACATCAGCCCCTAATGAATTCCATACACTACCCAATTCAAGCCCAATAACGCCGGCACCAACAATGACCAATTTTTTAGGCACAGATTTCAGTGCTAATAAATCTTCTGAATCCAATATCGACTTATGATCAAACATCATGCTTTTCAATTCAACCGGAGTTGAACCTGTGGCGATAATAATATTCTTTGC
>JBLIOD010000048.1:0-22590 GCA_047639475.1 Gammaproteobacteria bacterium | reverse complement strand
AAATGCATTAAATCTGACTCCGTAAAGTTATCGTCTTTTTTGCAAAAAGACGCAAAAAAGTCGCCAAGTTCACTCCGCAGTTTATGCGGGCGTTAGGAGCCTAAATGACTATTTTACTTCGCTGCATATTAATAATTTTTTTTGCTACTCTTTCATGTTGTGGAACTGTAGACTTTGAAGATGTGAGTAACATAAAACCATATTCTGAAGTCGTGGGATTGGTAGTTGTTTCGAAAGAGAAAGTCATTCTTCATGGGTGGACAGAAGAAGATTTTACGGTGAAAAACCCAATTTTCTATTCTTTTTCTCTACCACCGGGAACCGGGAATAGGTTTGTTAAATCTCGAACCCATGTTCCTATTGGTCTACAGCTTGAAATTGTTGCCATAGAACGGTGCACAGATTGTTATCTAGATTTTAAGCCCAGAATAAAGTTTAGAGTGGTTCCACGGAATTTAAAAACAGAACATGATTTACCAATATATTTAGATGATTCATTTCTAATACAAGAGTGGGGTAAAAATAATGAGCCTATTATTTATGATTACAGTGTGTTCACTGTAGGCTCCTAATAATGTCATCTGGGACGCAGTCCTTGATAACGTACTGTTATATGTAACTTTCAATCGAGAATATAAATGTTTAAACTGCCAGATTATGAAGTTACAGTTCATATTATAGAAAATAAATTTAGTAACGGTATTAAGGACAAAATTGATCAATTATCAAAAAAATATACTCTTCGTCAAAGCATAGAATATCAAGGTGTAAGAGATTATCATTGGGCATTTAGTCTGTGGGACGATGCTGTTCTTGCTGGCGAAAAATTTAAAGCAATTATAGATAATCCAAATTGTATTCTTCTCGAAGTTAATGCAAATTATGATGACTCCATTGAGCCTATTATTCATAAAAGGTCATAATGATTTTTAGCCCTCAATGTAGCATTCATATAACAAGTTGCTGCATCGGAAAACCAACTCGCTGGCGCTCGTCGTTTTCCGCTGAGCAAGGCGTTATACATCAAAATCAGTATCAATTTGAGTTAAGAGAAATTCCACAGATAAATGGGTAATTATATGAGTGATGCGCCAGTCTATATGGTAGTGAATCTAACAATTGAAGATACTGAAGAGTATGGAAAATATGTGAAGGGATTTTTTGATCTCTTGAAGAAATATGGCGGCTCGTTTATGGGATACGACGATAATGTTGAAAATTTTGAAGGGTTTTCGCCGAGAAATGGTCGGATGGTTATTTTTAGTTTTCCTTCAGAGGAAGTGGCAAAAAATTGGTATGCGGATACAGAATACCAAGCGCTGTCGGAGTATCGCCGAGCGGGGACTCGTTTAGATTTTCTAACGATGGTCCGTGGAGTTCCGCCAAGTTAGCGAGCAGCAATCAATCGAGTGTGACTCCGTTGATTTCATGAGATCTTTTTGCCGGAGCGTTTCGCAGAAGGCAGCGCTGGCGCTCAGAATTTTAATAAGCCTCTTTTGAAAGAGCTCGTCGGTCTTTAGCGAAAAATGTATAAATCACTGGCACCACAAACAAAGTAAATAAGGTACCGATTGCAAAGCCGCTTACGATGGTTATGCCGATTGCTTGCCTGCTAGCTGCGCCCGCACCACTGGCAATTACCAGCGGCATGATGCCAATAATGGTTGAAAAGGAAGTCATCAAAATCGGACGCAAACGCAATGATGCTGCTTTAATAACTGCTTCAGGGGGTGATAAGCCATCTTTTATTTGTATCTCATTCGCAAACTCTACTATTAAAATACCGTGCTTGCTTATCAGGCCTATCAGAGTGATAAGCCCCACTTGGGAGTAGATATTCATCGTCACCCCAAAACCAAAGCCTGGGCCGTTTAAGAACATGGGCAATACCGCGCCAAACATGGCTAAAGGCACCGTTACCAAAATAATTAGCGGGTCACGAAAACTTTCGTATTGCGCTGCCAACACTAAGAACACAATCACGATAGCGAATGCGAACGTGAGCAGTAAACTAGACCCTTCTTGCACTAGCTGTCTTGACTGGCCCTGGTAGTCTATCGAAAAGCCTGCTGGCGCTACTTGGTCTGTAATCTCTGCTAATACGGCTAAAGCTTCACCAAGCGGTACGCCAGGCACGGCGTCTATCTTCGCTGCGTTTTGCTGTTGGAATTGAACCAACTCGGAAGGTACTGAGGTGTATTCCAAGGTGACTAAATTGGATAGCTGTATTTGCTCACCCGTTTTTGAATAAACGTAATACTGATTAAGGACTTGCCCGTTTTCCCGATCAGACTTTTCGGCTTGCGGGATGATTTTGTAACTGCGCCCCGCCAAATTAAACCGGCTTACATAACCTTCGGCTAGAATGGCGCTGAGTGTTTGACCAATATCCCGCATTGAGACACCTATGGCCTGGGCGCGCTCACGATCTATATTGATACGCACTTCTGGTTTGCTAAAGTTGAAGTCACTTTTGATAAAGTAAAACTTACCGGTTTCACGTGCCTTTGCTAATATCTGCTGAACCACGCCATACAGCTTATCGTAACCCTCTTGAGTTTTAACAATGAACTCTACCGGTGTATTGCCGCTGGCGCCCGGAAGAGAAGGCGGATTGAAAGCAAAGGTTTGCAAGCCCGGTTGCTGGTTAAACTGCTCTTGCAACATCGGCACTATTTGTTGCGCTGATAACTCTCTTTCACCCCACGGCTTTAATAGCATGCCCGCGAATGAAGTAGTTGGCCCACCGAAACCGTTGGCCATGAATGATGATTGATACGCATCGTCTACTGATTTATAGATATCTAAATACGGTGCGGTATATTTATTGATGTAATCTAAGTTGGTGTGATCCGGCGCTTTAGAGAAGGTAAAGATAACACCTTGGTCTTCTTCCGGCGCGAGTTCGGTCTGCACAAATTGGAACATCATGCCTAACATTGCAACGATAACTACGGCGAAGATAACCGTGACAGACCGCGTCTTAAAAGAACCTTCAAGTCTCCTTTCGTACCCAATCTGTAAGCGCGCAAATACGCCAGATATCCAGCGTTCATAACCGTTGTTTGCAACCGTAGGCTTAAGCACCTTTGAACACATCATCGGCGACAATGTGAGAGCGATAACGGTAGAGATGAGAATAGTACCCACTAAGGTAAATGCAAATTCTTTAAACAAAACACCGGTTAAGCCACCTAACAAACCTATTGGGGCGTATACCACTGATAACACGATGGTCGTGGCGATAACGGGTTTGGCAACCTCTCTTGCGCCTTGTATGGCAGCTTCGAGTGGCTTTAAGCCTTCACCAATATGTCGGTAGATATTTTCTACTACTAATATTGCGTCATCGACCAATAGCCCGATGGCCATTACCATCGCGAGCAGCGTGAGTAAGTTAATTGAGTAACCCAACAACTGCATATAGAACAACACCCCGACGATAGACAAGGGAATTGTCACCAACGGAATCAGTGTTGAGCGAGCGGAGCCCAGGAATAAGAAAATGACTGCGATAACAATTAAGGCTGCTTGCAGCAAGGTGACGATAACTTCATCAATCGATGCTTGGATAAAGCGTGTGGAATCAAACGCCACATCAGCCTTTAATCCCGGCGGGAAGGAGTTTTTCAGCTCCTCCAGTTTTACGTTTACATTCGCAATAGTGGTAAGCGGATTGCCATCTGTGGTGCCCAAGATGCCGATGTAGATAGACGGAATTCCATCAAACATAACCAGAGAATCATAATTCTCAGCGCCGAGCTCTACGCGTGCAACGTCACCTAAGCGCACGGTTTTACCGCCTTGTTCGCGTATGACAAAGCGCTTAAAAACTTCTGGGTCGCCGGTATCGGTAATCGCGTTAACATTGGTTTGTACAAAGTCGCCGCGTGTTTGCCCTGCTGCTGACTGATAATTGCCTGCGTTAATTGCAGTAACAATTTCTGCTGCTGATACCTTAAGCGCTGCCATGCGCACTGGGTCCATCCAGACCCGCATTGAATAAGTTTTACCGCCTAGTATTTGCGCTTGTGCAACGCCTTTAACCGTCGAAAGCGCTGGTTGTATTGTGCGCAACAAATAGTCGGTTACTTCTACCTCAGATAAGGAGTCACTGTAGAAACTGTAGTACGCCAGTGCGAAGCCACCAGCAGCGGCTTTAGCAATTATCGGGTCTTGCGCCTCGCCCGGCAGTTCGCCTCTAATCGACGACACTTTAGTGCTTACTTCTGTCAAGGCGACATCTGCATCCTGGCCGAGTTTCATATGAACTTCAACGGTAGAAACACTGTTGACGCTGCTAGAGCGAACAAAGTCGATGCCTACAACACTAGACACGACCTGTTGAACAGGCGTTGAGATAAATCCTTGAATTAGTTCAGCGCTGGCACCGGGGTAGGCTGTAGTAACGGTTATCACCGTGGTTTCTAATTCCGGGTATTGACGCACTTGGGTGCTGAAGAATGCCTGCACTCCAAGTAAAACAATCAGTGCGCTAATCACAAGCGAAAGCACAGGCCGTTTAATAAAATAATCAGTAAACATCAGCGCAGCCTAATATTCGATTGAACTGGTACTGGTACTTTCAGGCACGTCGCTGCCCGTTGGCTTCTGGTAAGGAGGTGGGTCGTCGGTCGCTACCACTTTAAGGCTAGGGTACAACTTTAATTGACCTGATGTGACAACCTGTTCGCCAGCAGTTAAGCCCGAAACAATGCCGGCCTGATCGTTCTCTCGATTCAATACCTTGACCTGCTTAGCGGCTAAGATATATTCGATACCACCCTCTCTACCTTCAGATTCTTCTAACACGTAGACTGCTTCTCCATAAATGTTATAGAAAATAGCGGTCTCTGGAACGGTTACTACGTCCACGTTGTTAGCACTTTGCACATTAATTTCTGCGAACATGCCAGGGGCTAAACGCCTGTCTTTGTTGTTAACCAACGCACGAGCACTAACGGTCCGGGTGTTCTCATCTAGACTTGGGTCCCACGCCTGAATATTACCTTCAAATAACGTACCAGGATAAGAGCTCACCGAAAAATATAAGGGCTGGCCAACCGCCAAGTCGTTAAAATTACGCTCGGGCAAGGTGAAATCTAAATACAACTCGTCAACTGATTGCAGCGTCACTAGGTTCGTGCCTGGCGCTATATATTCACCTTCATCAACGCGGCGAATACCCAACTGTCCCGAAAAAGGCGCGGTAATGGTTCGCTTCTTTATGGCCACGCGCGCCGCATCTATCTGCGCTTGGGCAATGCTTAAAGTAGAGGCCTGAATATCTAAATCGTTTTCAGTAACAAACTGCTGGCTCTTTAGTTTTAAAGAGCGTTGGTACTGACTATTCGCAGACTTATAACTGGCTAAGGCTGATTTCAGCGCGGTAGTTTCCGCTTCATCCCCTAAAGTAAGCAGCACATCGCCGCGCGCAATTTCTTGACCAGATTCAAACTTAATACTTTGAATTACGCCCGCTACTTCGCTAGATACGTTAATACCTTTAGAGGCAACTAAAGACCCGATAGTTTTAAGCTGCGCATTCCAAATAGCTTCCTGCGCAACCGCAACGGTAACGTTCGTCGGTGGGGGCACCGCTTGCCCCTGAGCAATCAGCTGAGGGATCTGTACCTTCATTTTGTAATACGCTAAGCCGGCTATTATCGCGGCAAGAAAAACTAGCAACAAAAATAAGCGTAATAATAAACTTGGTTTCTTGGTTTTAACCGTAGCTAAATCTGGCACAACACACTCCGAAGGGGTTTAAATTTGGTCTAATTGAATAAGGTAGTGTTGCATTGTAAAAGAACAAGCACAACCGTAGAAATAGTGCGAATTAGTGTGTCCGTACGGGGAAGCTATTAGGTGGCTTAATAATTCGTGACAAGGTAGAGGGGGGTAAATTAAACCACGTGTCATTGAACTCTATAAATCATTGTTATCGGAGCTAGTTTTAAAAATCAGTAGGGCCGTCGATATAATGTCAGGCAGGGTTTTAAGCTTAGGGGTTAATTAATAAATATGCTTAAACCGAAACACAATTTGAACCACGTTATGATTCTTAGTGAGTTTGCCCCCCCTTTTTCATGGCTACCTTAAAGTTTATAAAGGTCACCAAACAAACGCTATCTCTGTGGGGATTACGAGAGTAAACTTGCAAAAAATGGGCTTGAGGAAGTCTAATGTTTCAGCGCCGTATACCCGATTTACTACGTCATGCACCGGTTCCTGGCGTGAGGTCATTTGCTGTTCTAGCCGGCATCGAAAGTGCGGCTCGGGCTATCATGGTCTCGGTCTTTCCTATCGCAATGTACAACACCTTCCGTGATCCTGAAAAGATATCGGAAATATATCTATTGATAGGGATTTTCTCGTTTATTACTTCTTTGTTTGTGCCTTGGGTTTCTCAGTTTCTCCCTCGCCGTAAACTATATACATTGGGCGTCCTTAGTTTAATTGCTGGCACCGCTTGTTCGCTCATTGGCGGCCCACTGTTATTGCCACTTGGCTTAAGTGTTACGGCATTGGCAGTCGTAACCATAACTATCTGTTTTAACGCATATGTTATGGACTTTGTTGCGCGCGCATCTCTGGATGAAGCAGAAACTAGACGACTTCAATATAGTGGAGGCGCATGGACATTGGGCCCATTTTTGGGGATTTGGCTTTACCAATGGTGGCAACCCGCCCCTTTTATTATTTCACTTTGCGCCTCGATCTTACTTTTGATCGTTTTTTGGATATACCGCTTGGGAGACGGGAAAACGATTGTCAAAGCCAAAGCCAAACCAGCTAACCCGTTGGCATTTTTGCCAAGTTTTTTTAAGCAACCGAGGTTGATCATCGGCTGGACGTTTGCGGTGGTCCGTTCTTGCGGTTGGTGGGTGTATGTTGTGTACTTGCCTATCTACGCAGTAGAAAACGGCTTAAGCGAACAGATTGGTGGCTTGTTCCTTTCTTGCAGCAACGCACTATTATTTTTGGTTCCCTTCTTATTGCGTTGGCTAAATGGACGAGTGCGATATGGTGTCGCTATCGGGTTTATTTTCAGTGGCTTGGCCTTCATTGCCGCTGCGCTACTTGCCAGTTATCAAGTGAATTACACTTTATGCTTATTGTTTATCGGCTCTGCATTTTTGATTTTATTAGATATGTGCGGAGGCCTCCCATTTTTGATGGCAGTAAAGCCATCTGAGCGCACTGAAATGTCGGCAGTGTACTCCACCTATCGTGATGTTTCTAATGTCATCGGCCCGGGTATCGCGCGTATCACTCTGGTGTTCTTGCCGCTCTCTGCGGTTTTTGCAGTGTTTGGTGCGGGACTATTAGCCACCGCGTTTCTCGCCAAAACCCTGCACCCTAGGTTAGGGAAGAAAAAGAATGCGTAGCGTTAGAGGGTCACTATACTTGACTACCTAGTCCAATCTTTAGGCCCGTGAGCAAAAAACTTCCAATTAATGACCAGGCCTAGAGTAGAAATGCGGGAAAACCCACACCGAGGCAGATATCTTGCTGAACAGCCTTAACTTAGTGCCTTTGGGGCACAATACTTAACTATCTAGTCTAACCTTTACGCGTGGGAATAAACTATCAGCAACTAAGTAAGTCTATTTTCAATACTATATTTAAACTTATTCAAGTTGCTCGGCAGGTAGCGTATAATCTTGCCTAGCCATATTAGCTCCGTAAAAGTTGACTTGGTTAGTGCCTTGTTGGTGTTCATACCACGTTCAAGGCACGACTTTATTTAAGTTTGCGAACAGTTTGAAAACAGCTTTGGGTCGTCGCACAAATATTATGGGCCGGACTGAGGTTCCTATAGTTTAAGGGATGCTTTAAAACAGCATGCGAAAGACATTCTGATTCAATCGCCTCATCATATACGAATGGATACGATTGCGGTTAGTTAAGGAACAGAAGCAAAAGGGAATCTGGTCACGAAAGCTCAAAGGAACACGACACTTAGTAAACCTATGTGATTTTTAAAGAAATCACAATTTACACCTCTCGTATCACTCCACGACTAAAGCGATCAGTCTGCTCTTACATCGGCAAACATTTTTATATTAGAAAAATCCCATGGCGGTGGCATCAAAAGCAGCCGCAAAACGCTGATATTACTTGCGTAGCATTGCCGTTAAAATAGGATTATTGATCTTTAATGAAAAGAAAACTATTTTATGCCACTCCAGTATTTTGATAAAAACACGCCCATTGAATCCATAAGAGCAGCACTAAGACGCGATGGCGCTGTTGTCGTTAGTCATCTTGCCGAGGCGGAATTGGTTGATGCGGTAGCTTCCGAATTACGCCCCAAATTTGACGAAGCTGCTTTGGAAACGAAAAGCGCTTTTGACGGCTCTAGAACCAATCGCAATAACTGCGTATTACGCGCCGCACCCAGCGCTGCAGCACTGGTTGAACACGACATGCTGATTGCATTGGCCAATGAGGTGCTACTTCCTCATTGTGCGACTTATCAAGTAGGTAGCATGACTGCCATCGAGATACTCCCAGGAGAATCAGCACAAGCGCTGCACCGTGACGACTCTCTTTATCCTATGGAACTGGCGGGTATAGAATTACAATTCGGCGTGATGTGGGCACTGAATGACTTTACCGAAGAAAATGGTGCAACGCGGGTAATTCCAAATTCGCATCGCTTTCTCCGCTCTTGGCATTTACCCGACCTTTCAGCTTGGGAGTCAGCGGCGATGCCCAAGGGCTCAGCGCTGTTTTATATGGGCTCTACCTGGCATGGCGGCGGCAAAAACTCGAGTAATGAGCCGCGCGCCGGACTAATCAATACCTACTCACTGGGCTGGCTGAGACAAGAATCCAATCAGTACTTTGAAACGCCGCCAGAAGTCGCAGTGGATTTTAGCCCGCGGTTGCGTGCACTTCTAGGTTATACGGCCCATGGCGCTGGGGATGACAAGATTGGCACTTTCGATGGAGAATGTGCTGCATGGGTTGAAAATCCGCCTGAGCCTTCTTGGAGAGAGGAACGCGGCCAGATAGGTAGTGCTGCCGACGTAGAAGCGCAGACCTGACTAGCTGCATGACTCTAGCGTTCAAACAGATACGACTGAAACACCAAGGGCTTAGAGATAATACGCTACAAAACGACCTTAATTTCGACATTGCGCGCAACTGTTGTTACCCTATTCCACGCACTATTAACCACACAAGGTCAGTGGTAACTTTATCTATACTTATAAGCTGACAGATAACAGAAGAGATTCAATTGCCTAGAAAAAATCTTATGTTGGGATTACCGCAAGATAATAATTCAAGCTTCTTGACAGACCCAGCTATCGCCCCTGCTCGTATCAGGGAGTCGTTTCACTCATCATCGGCTAATTCATTTACGGAGCAAGGCATTGATTTTAGTGACGAGCGTGTTTGGACAATTGGAGCCGAACTAAGCAATGCATAGAACAGATCTCACGACTGAGGACACATCACGCCTAATTGCCGCGATACTTCAAACAAGGGCAAATCAACACTTCAATGACGTTTGATCAATGAAAAAGATTTTCCAGATTGGTTTCAATAAATGCGGATCAACCAGTCTGCATCTGTTTTTCACCAACAATCACATTAGGTCTGTACATTGGGATAGTGGCCACCTTTCGAGAAAGATATACGAAAATATTGCGCTATCTCAAGGCGTGATCACTGGCTATGAAAATATGCAAGCTTTTACTGATATGGTGGAAGAAAACAGTTTGTTTGAAAGGGAAGCTGCTGTAGATTTATTCGTCCAACTCTATAGTGAATTTCCTGATTCAATCTATATTTTTAACGACAGAGATCCAAAAAAATGGATCGAAAGCCGACTACGGCATGACAACGGTCAGTACGCATTAAGGGCAAAAAAACGCCTGGGTGTAGCATCTATAGATGAAGTAAAAGCAGCCTGGTTAAAACGCTATGGTGAGCATAAAAGTCGCGTTCTTACTTTCTTTTCAGGCAATTCCAACTTTGTTCACTTTGAACTAGATGACCCCCAAGCGGCAAGCAAACTTATTAAAACTTTAGATCAAAATGGTTTCCCCATAAGTGCGAAACACTTTCCCCATGCGAATAAAAGCTGTGGGAATAGACTACTCGTTTAGTTTCACAACGGGCAAATAACCAAGACATGTTCTCATTTAACAAAACCAAAACTCAAAAAATGTCCAAACTCGTCGCATTTTTCTTTATCGGTTTTTTAGCGAGCACCAACGTGCATTCAACCGTGTCGTTAAAAGCATCAGAAAAATTCTTAATCGATCCGTTTGTTAATCTTGTCTACGAAATGGAAATCACTGTCATTTGCGGGTTGGCCACCTACCCTGTTTCAAATGGCTATGAGATTGAAAAAAAGCGGATGACAGACGAGTACAAACTAAACCCAGAACGGATCATAGAGAAAAGCGCTCTGGCCAGAAAACTAGCTGACCTTGAATGGCAAAATAGAGGGCTTGGCGGATTCAAGGGGTGGTGCGCAAAGGACGGTGTTAATTATGCTGAACAATTTATTTTGAACTTCGACCAACAAACTCAATAATTTAAACCTTGTCTAAGTAAACTAACAGCGTGCAACAACAAGACATGCTATCAGCAAGGGATTGAGAATCTAAAAAGTAAACGACGCTGAGGGAATTTCCATCTTGTCACGAGACAGTTGCCTCAGCGCTAGGTAGATTAAACTCTTCTTCACTTTATGCTTTGATTTATCTCACCACCAAAATCTATATCGAAATCATTCAAAGCGCCTACACTAGCCCATCTAACTTCACGCTACCCTTGGATACTATATGACTGCAATCATTGACATAAATAATGATTCTCATAATCAAGATGACGAAATTCTGTTTGGCCGTATATCAAATGATTTACAAAATAAGGGCTACAGTATTAATGTAAATGCTCTGCCATTTAGCTTGGCCAACGCGCTTTACCAACATATTTCGTTGATGTCGGACGAATCGTTCAAGGCTGCTGCGACAGGACGTGATCAAGAGTACATGAAAAACATCTTCGTACGCAGTCAAAAATTAAGCTGGATAATGGGCGAATCACCCGTAGGCGCGAACTGGTTACACTGGGCCAACGCACTGCAAACGTACCTAAATCGCCACTTATTCTTAGGGCTGTTTTCCTTTGAAAGCCATTACGCACGTTATAGTCGCGGAGATTTTTATAAACGTCATTACGATGTCTTTAAAGGAGAAACAAGTCGAAAACTATCTATTGTTGTCTATTTGAACCGTCATTGGCTCTCTGATGACGGCGGTGAGTTGGTTTTATATCAATCAGACAAGGATAAAGTTGGCCTCAAAGTGATCCCGAGTTTCGCTACCGTGGTAGCCTTTCTCAGCTCGGAGTATCCGCATGAAGTATTACGTACGCATCGCGACCGTTACTCAATAGCCGGGTGGTATAGCCCAAACACCACAACCACGTCGCGCGTTGACCCGCCTAGATAACACTATCAAACTCGGGTAAACAAACCTTAATGATTTAATTCATTTAATAGTGAGAAGGGTCGTTCGCAAGTAATAGAGTTAACCAAGATAAGCGATAAGCCCTTACGGATTAACATGAGCTCGCACCCTCAAAACATTCAATTCGCCAACTCTTTTTTCATCACCGTGGTATTCCTCGAGCCAGAAACCCGCCTATTGGGGTCATAGAAGGTTTCTACTTCGTCAAAGCCCACTTTACGCATCATGCCAGCTGAGGCCAAATTCTCTTCATGTCGCTCAAGATATACGGCCTTGTAGCCCCTTTGCGATGCTTGCTGAATGGATTCTAACAGTAATTTGGATCCCAACCCTTTGCCTGCATGGCCTTCGTGAACCACCACGTCTTGGATGAATGCCATTTCACCAAGCTTGGCGTACTTTGCCATCGCCTTGAAACAGCTGTCTCCCAGTAACATAATAGAAACGCCTGCTACCTGTTGCGCTTCAAATACTGACGCAATAGCATTGCCTGATCTCAATAACTCAAACTGTTGGCTAATGGTCTTGCTGGTAATGTGATTCCAGTCATTCCGCGCCTGCGTTTCCAATAAATGTTGTATTTCAGCATAGTCTTTCTCAGCTAAAATACGGGTGATTATGAGTGGTTGATTATCCATAAGTGCTAGAACAGCGACTGTCGTTACTTTATTCGTCGACCAGCCTTTGTGCTAAAGGCAGATCATTAAGGCCTGCACACGGAAATAAGGGTAGATTTTCACGCAAACCACTAGCCTACAGAAGATCATGGTAGCTGACACGATTATTATTCTTAAGCACAGCTTAGATGTCGATAAGCTCTTATTCATGAATTGGGTACTGGAGAAAGCAAAGTTGTTCCTCTTTGCCTAGCCACCCGTAACATAAAAACCAAAGCACAAAGTGTGCCGCGCGTATCGAAATATTCGTTTTAAATTGGTATAGTAAGTTCATCATCTAATAAGCGTATCAAAGTCGGCGCTGGCACTTTCCGCCCTTCATAATTGCGTTAATTAATTAGTAAATACATCCGTTATAACCGAATTCATTTTAGAGAACCCTAATGGCAAAACCGAATTACTCGTACGATAAAAGGCAGAAAGAAATCGCAAAGAAGAAAAAGAAAGAAGAAAAGCGACTGAACAAACTGGCTAAAAATGCACCCGAAGAGCAAGCCCCACCAACTGAAGATCTATCGAAGGAACAACCAACTTAGCGTTCGCAGTCATGATATCTAATTAGGCCAGCGCATTAAAGATGGAAGCGTCAGACTCCTTTTTCGCTCTACGTAACAATCGACTGCCTTTAGTATGAAAGACCTATTGCGGCAAACTATCAAAGGCCCATCGGTTTGGAAAGGAAGTGAACTGAGCGATGACGATTCTTGGATAATGACTTTATCTAGCCAAACTATTGCGTGCATTGATTCCGCTCTTGAGCAAGCTAAAGCCGCCAACATCGACTATTCCAAGCTGTCTCCTTCAGATTTTCCTCTTCATGCACTGGCTGGCGATCTAAACCAAATAGCCGAAACCTTAGAAAATGGCAGAGGGTTTTTATTGCTCAGAGGGCTTCCAGTTAATCGGTATACCGATGCGGAGATCGAAATCATCTACTACGGAATTGGCTTACATCTAGGGTTACCGGTTTGTCAAAATCCCAAAGGAGACTTACTGGGTTTAGTGATGAACAAAAGCGACATCACCCAAAAAGAGACTCGGGTTTATGAAACCAATGCCTACTTGCCCTATCATACCGACCCTTCCGACGTATTTGGTTTACTGTGCCTGCGTAATGCCCAATCCGGCGGACTGAGCAGCCTGGTCAGTGTTGCCAGCGTTTACAACGAAATAGCTGAAAATCACCCGGAATATCTCGCACTTTTCTATCGCCCAATGTACTACGCACACCTAGGTGAAGCCTTGCCAAGCTTGTCACCGATATTTAGCTTTTTCGATGGGAAATTGACCTGTCGGTATTTGCGTCAGTACATTGAGCTTGGACATGAAATCATGAATTTACCGTTATCAAACATTGAAGTAGAAGCGCTTGATTTACTCGACTCAATATTGCATAACCCAGACCTTCGTTTGGACATGATGCTACAACCAGGCGACATTCAACTCGCGAACAACTATACCGTTCTGCACTCCCGTTCAGCATTTGAAGACGCCGAGCCAGTCGACCAGCGCCGAAAACTACTAAGGTTATGGTTAAAGATGCCCAATGCGCGTAAGCTTTCCCCCGAGTTTCCGGGGCGCAATGGCTTCCCCGCCCCTCAGCAAATCGAATTAAACAGCTAATGTCCCAGTTTAACCAACAAAATACTGACGACCAACAATACGATGCTGCGTGCCAGTTTATTATTAAGCTGGGAACCGCGGTACACCACTATGGGCCATCTGCTGCTCGCCTTGAATCTTATTTAACCGCTGTTTGCACTTCACTCGGCTATGATGGGGTCTTTCGCTCGACCCCCTCTGAGATTACCTTTGCGTTTTCTAAACGAGATCAATGGTGGCAGCGTACTCATATTGCGGTTGTGCCCGTTGGTGGCTATAACATGGCCAAACTGTCGCAAGTGGGCAACTTGGTTGAAGAGTTGGTAGCCAGTAAAACCACCTTAGCTAAAGCGTCAGAACGATTAGATGAAATTGAAACCTTGCCTAACCCATGGGGAAAGTGGACTTTCCCTCTAAGTTTTGCGTTAGTCGCCATGGGTTTCTCTGGACTCTTGCAAGGCCAGCTATTGGATATCGTCGTCTCGGTATGTTTAAGCCTTGCCGTTTACGTTTTAGTGATGCTGGCTGACCAATGGAAGGGCCGGTTTTTAGATGCCCTGCCTTTCACCTCCGCCTTTTTAGTAGGCAGTTGTGCTACTTTGCTCAAAATATGGCTGCCGCAACTGAATCACTTGATAGTGATATTGGCCGCGATTGTCATACTTATTCCTGGTTTTATGATTTCTGCTGGCATAGTTGAAATAGTAGAGAACTACATCATTGCAGGGTCAGCACGCCTGTTTGGAGGTTTGGTTTATCTAATAAAACAGTTTACCGGCGTTTGGCTTGGCATCTCTTTCATCAGCTTGTTCGGCGCCATAGAATTAAGCCCAACGCTTGCATCCCCCACAAGCCAAACCACCCTGGTGTATATAAGCTGCTTATTTGTCGGTTTAAGCGTTGCTTATCAAACTTTGCCACAAGACTTTTCCTGGGTACTTATTAACTGTGCACTGGCTTACGGTATCGTGCTCACCTGCAGTGAATTGCTCTCTGCGGATTTAGGCGTTTTATTCGGGGCTACCGCAGCTTGCCTATTTGCAAACTTATGGGCAAGAGCTACCAGGCGCCCGACTTCAATTGTGTTGATTCCAGCGATCACTATATTGGTCAGTGGCTCAATTGGCTTTCGCGGCTTACTGACTGCAGTCACTCAACAAACTGATCAAGGGATGCAACAATTTATGCAAATGTTCGTTGTTGCGTTGGCCATTGCTGCAGGTTTACTGATTGCCAATCTCATTGTACGGCCTAAGATCAGCCTCTGAAACCAATAGGGGTTCACAGGGTATTAAGTGCAAGCCCGAAATACTTATCAGCTACGCTACACTCAACACTTTGGTGAGAAAAAACATGATGAAGCACTTATCGAAGCATTACTAAGAGATAACCCGTGTCCCAGATTCAAACCCTAAACCCACAGTTTTCATTGCGAATAGCCACGCCGGCAGACGCAGAACTGATAGTCAGCTTTATGAAGAAGCTAGGCAAGTTTCAAAAATGGCCGATGAATTAACTACCACACCGGAACGTATTGAACGACTCCTTGAATCCAAACAAGGTGAAGCGGTATTTGGCCTTTACGATGGCGCGACAGTTGGCTTTGCTTATTTCCACGAGAAAAGCTCGGCCTTTATCGGCCGCTCTGGACTCTACATCGACGCATTCTTAGTTGATGACTCCATGCGCGGCAAGGGTTTGGGCAACATTATGATGCAGTTCTTATCAAAACATGCCCTTGAACGCGGCTGCGAAATGCTTGAATGGGGTTGCTTGGATTGGAATACCCCCGCCATTGATTTTTACCAAAAGCTGGGGTCTTACTGTCTCGACACGATGCTCATCTATCGCTTATCTCCAGATAGTTTAACGACAAACGCGAAGCTATTTAAGGGCACACCATTTGAGTAATAGCCGCTTAGGTTCGATAAACTTTTGTCCAACCCTGGTAAGGCATGCTGGACGCTTTTGGCGTAGAGCTGGACTAACTTACTTTAACAAGCTTGCTTCGCTTTTGATTCCCGAAACATGATGTAAAGGCCGCTGCAAAAAATCACCAACGCACCCATCCAAGTGTAGATATCAAAACCATCACCAAAAAATAGTGACCCTATAATTGCCGCCCAAATTAGGCGCATAAAATCTATCGACATCACTGCAGTGGTATCTGCTAACGATAAGGCCTTAGCCATGCCTAAATGCCCTAAGGAACCTAATACCCCCATACACATCAAAATTAAAAGCTGCTCTAAAGTGGGTAATTGCCAATGCATTATGGCCAAGGGTAAAGAGAACAGGGTTAGCAGCAATGTCATCCAAGCCACAATGCTGAGAGTAGAATCGGTTCGTGTTAAGAACTTAACCATGGTTACCGATAAACCCCAAAACACACAGGAAACTAAAATCAACAGCATATAAGGGCTAAAGTTTTCAGTGGTTGGCCTGAGTACGATTAGCACTCCAACCAACCCGAATCCAATAGCAACCCAGCGTCGCACCCGCATTCTCTCTTGCAGAAAAATGAACGCGGCCAAGGCCGTAAAAATAGCCGCAGTAAAACTCAGCGCAGTTGCCTCTGCGGTAGGCACCATGGCCAAGCCGTAGAACCAGGTGACCATCGCGATAATTCCCGATACGCTACGAAGCAGTGTTAACTTTGGATAACTTGTTTTGAGCTCGGACAATCCTGCCCGATAAACCAGCGGTACAATTAATATAAAGCCAAATAGGTTGCGAAAAAACACCACCAGCAACGGATTCAGTTCGCCGCTTATATAACGCACTAAACTGTGCATGCACGCAAGTACGATGGTAGCAAGGAACATAAGGGCTAGGCCTTGAGTGGACTTCGCGAGCTTGATTGACATTTGAAGCGTTCAGATGGCCTACGGAGTTTGTTTATAACGTTACCCCTGTAACAAGGCAACACAAATCCGTTATTTAGGCGCGTGAAGGTGCCTTCGACAGACGATGGCTATAAGCGCATGGAGCAGCGGTGAAATAAGCCCATAAAAAATAATTTACCCGTGTTACCCAAGTCTTCTATATTAGAAATTAGCGGGGCCTAACACCTGTTTATTTGTTTTCACAGGAGTAAGCACTTAACCCCCAACACCTAATAAACAGGAACAGACGCTGCGCTACGATGTACTAGACTCGACTGACCGGTGGGCATTATTTAGGCGAACCCTCATCGAGACGCCCTACCTAAATAGATAGAGGCTCGCCTGATTGAATATCCCACATTTCACCTTACTAGCGTTTCCTAGTCGCCCCATCTAAGAATATTCTAACCTCCTCTTTACTTTGCAGACCCGCTTCTTTGGTGACTTTTCCAGACGGACTGAGGTGCACCAACGAAGTTATGCCCATTTGGTGTTTCCCTGCGAATAACATTCCTTTAGGTGTGTCTAAATCCGCAATTCGGTACTCAATATTAGGGTACTCACGTAAGACTGATTTCACACTGCTCATTAACGTACGACAACTACTACAGCCTGTGTCATGGATTTGTACTAAAACTGACTTTCTTTCACCTAATACACTTAAGTTATGCAGCGCTTCTTGTTTATTAAGGAACGCCGCCGTGGCAAAATAAATTGGCACCGCCATGGCTGCGAAAACAGCTAATTTGGCAGCACTACGACGATTGAAGCGAAAACTTTTCTTGGCTGTGACTGAAGCTGGACGCTTCGGCTTATTCTTTTTTGACTTTCTTAATTTATTACTCATACTAGTACCTATATAGTGATAACTCTTAGGACAATGCGCTCGGCAATGAAGTTCATCACCATTATAAAACAACATAAAGTTAAATCGATTTTGTTAAACCATGAAAATTACTGTACAGATTCAAATAGACAAATCAAAAGAAGCGGTGTGGTCTGCAATAAGTGATATTGAAAATAGTGCACAGATGATTTCCGGCATAATCAAACTAACGGTATTAGAAAAACCCATGGAGGGCCTCGTTGGACTCAAATGAGAAGAAACGCGTAAGATGTTTGGCAAAGAATCTTCTGAAACCATGTGGATAACTGAAACGGTTGAAGGTGAGTATTACTGTACGCGTGCAGTAAACCAGGGCGCTATATATCTAACTAAAATGTCAGTGGCCGAAACGGGCACCAACATGCTGTTGAGCACGACTTTTGCCGGGTCATCTAATTCGTTGTTTATAAAGTTGCTGTCTTCAATAATGGGATTGTTTGTTAAGAAGTCTATGGAGAAAATGCTACAAGCTGATCTTATTGATATCAAGCGGTTCATCGAACAACCTAAGCTACAACAAACAACCGCCTTCAAACTTTAAGCTTAATTCATACTTTAGCCCTGCACACATACCACAAATAGCGAACCTCACTAATGAAACTTGAGCAATACAGAACACTCTGGGGAACGATAGACGAGTTCGAAGGTGATCTAGCCAAAAGCCCCCATAAGAGTATTGACACTGTCGTGCCGCATCTGGCTTCTTTAGGTTACGACGGGCTAGAGATGCCCTTTAAGTTAGCCCTTTTCTTGGGCACTGACAAGTTAAAATCACTGCTGCACAAACATCAAATGCGACTGACCCTTAGCATCTATACCGATGGTGCATTTAATGCCGGTGATAATCAGTTTGAATTATGGGGCGGCGCTCATGCAGGCTATACCACGCCCACATCGGCTCATGAAATGGCCTATGCACTATTTCAACGAACTAAGCACCATGAAGATGAAGGTAATACCGGCAACTACGAGGCTCCCTACGAAGCCACTGAGCAGCGCCAATCCAGCTTACTGCAAACGGTATTGGATAAGCACGAAACCAGCTTTAAAGAACAAGTCGCAGCGTGCTACGATATTTTTGGTGACCGACGTGATGGCGGTTTACTGACTCTGGTTATCGGGCATGACCTGAGGGACAACTTCCCTTGGGCCGCAGCAGCAGATTACTTTAGGAAGGTGTTACCTTGGGAACAGGAAAATAACTACATCGTCGCCCACGAAACCCACCGTAAACGCTTTTTACACACGCCATGGGGCATTCGCGACTTCTTCTTAAAATACCCAGATATTCGATCGAATATAAAACTGTGCGCTGATTATTCACACCTAATGTGCGTTGCCGAGGTGGACACCACCGATCCTGTGTTAAATCAAGTGATGGACTTTCTTGCACCCAATGTCACCCATACTCAGTGTCGCGTCGGTTACGACCATGGGCCACAAGTCGTGGACCCACGCTCACCGGAATGGATACACTACATGGAAGGGTCTGAACGTTGGTGGGATAATGTTTGGCAGAGCCAACAACAGCGCGGATTCGAAATCACCACCATGATTGCAGAGCATGGCGCGCCAACCTACCAAGCTTGTGTACCTGGCACCGACCAACCCTTGGCCGATATTTGGGATGTAAACCATTGGGTCCAGTTACGTCGCCAGCAGCGCTTTGGGGAGTTATATGGCAACGAGAATACTTCCAAGTTGGTACCCAGCGAAACACAGGGCTATGAACCGGTGACGCACACCGAAAAATGAAGCACATATGAGACTTAGAGTGCGCTTTATGTGTTACGTTGTTTGAAACATTTTTTCATATATTGGCGAGCATGTTACTAGATACCCCTATTTGTGATTTCGGCTGGAAAGCCCCCGATTTTACGCTCAATGATCCCACTGGAAAGTCTTTCGCCATGAAAGCGCAACTGGGAGATAAGGGCCTGTTAATTGCGTTTATATGTAATCACTGCCCCTACGTCAAAGCCATTACCGGCCGTCTAGCCGAGGACACAAACCAATTAATGGCCCAAGGCATTAATGTATTGGCAATAATGTCTAATGATTACCGGCAAGTTGCAGAAGATTCGCCCAATAACATGCTTAAGTTTTCGGCCGACAATCAGCTTAGGTTTCCTTATTTAATCGATGAAGATCAATCAGTTGGCAAAGCTTATGGCGCTGTTTGTACACCTGATTTCTTTGGACTCAATCACCACGGAGAATTGCAATACAGAGGCCGTTTAGATGATGCTAAGATGGACAGCTCACTTGATCGAAGCACAGAATTATTGGATGCGATGTTACAAATAGCAAAAACTGGCAAGGGACCAGAAAGGCAAACCCCCAGCATGGGATGTTCAATCAAGTGGCGCTAATTGCCAAGTCGACAACCCTTGTAAAATCAATCAATGATAAGAGACCGTTGATGAATAGCATGGGTATGAAAACATCGGCCTCAGCCTTATAATAAAGCGATCGCCAACGGCCTATGGAATGGCCTTGACCTAACCAAACCAAACTATGCAATCTACCAAACTTAACTTAGCTTCTGCCCGCATGGGCGCCATCGCGCACGCTGCCAGTGATGATTCATTTGCAGCGAAAGAACGTATGCTACAAGATCACTCTGCGGTATTCGTTGATGAGAAATATGATGACTATGGCAAATGGATGGACGGATGGGAATCCCGCCGTCGTCGCAATGCGGATCACGATTGGGCCATTGTTAAGCTGGCCGCAACCGGCACCATCGATCAGATTGATATAGATACGCGGCACTTTACGGGTAACTATCCACCTGCTGCCTCCATAGAGGCTTGTCTTTCTGACAATGCGCCAGATGACGGCACTGTATGGGAAGAAATTGTAAGCGTTACGGCACTGGGCCCAGATGCCTCACACTTGGTCGACGTCAGTAACCAAGGCCCCTGGAATTGGGTGCGCGTAAACATGTGGTCAGATGGCGGCATTGCTCGTTTACGTGTGTATGGTGACCCTATCTCCAATCTAGACAAAAGCAGCAATGAAAACGAATTATCCGGTGCATTAAATGGCGGAAAAATTATTGCCTATAACAATGCCCATTACGGCAATATACACGCCCTACTCTACCCTGATACAGGAATCGACATGGGAGACGGTTGGGAAACTCGCCGACGCCGCGAACCAGGGTTTGATTGGGTGATTATCGAATTGGGCCAGCAAGGTATCCCACAAACAATGGAAATTGACACCAAGCACAATAAGGGCAATTACCCGGATGGATTTTCTATCAACGCGATGTCCACTGAAGTCACCGCAAAAGATGCTTTAGTGGCACAGTCCATTTTTTGGCCGGAGTTGTTAAGTAGACAAGCCCTAAGCGCGGACAGTGTTCACACTTACTCTACGGCAGACTTACTGAACCAAGATCCAATCACCCACCTACGGTTGAATATTTACCCTGATGGAGGTATTAGCCGTTTTAGGCTGTTTGGGAGCTTGGCTTAGTTTAATGATGTGTTTGAGCCTGTGACTCTAGGGTTGGCGTTCTTATTGCCCTTAATTTGTTGGCCATATCAATTCCGCAAAGTGAATACATATAAGTTTTATATAAACCCTTTTTAAGAAACAGCTTTTCTAGATCATCCACGTTCCATTGATATAAGCTTAGATCAGTGAGTGCCAATACGTCCCTACTTACCGGCTCTCCGCTGACAAAACTCATCTCACCTATAAATTCATTGACTCCAATGTTGGCCATTTTATCCTGACCTATAATGACGCTGCATTCACCGTCTAGCAATAAATACAAAGTTTCATTTGGCGCACTTTGCTTTAGCAATATTTCACCCTTAGCGAACTGTTTCTCCTTAGCAAGTTTAAATAGGGGCTTTAATTCGTGGGGCTTTAAGTCCGAAAAAAGCGTTTCAGACAATCGCTGTTGTACCGCATTAAATTTTGGTTTCCGCATCCCGTGCAACAACAGAGCTAGGTTGACAAAGTTAACTGCAAAAAAGCACAACTGCCAAAACAAAGCAGACCAAAGTGGCGTCAACTGAAAATAAAAATAAGGCACCGTTAGCAGTGATGCTGTAACTGCTAACAACCTCAACCAAAGCATATTGGTTAAGCTGTACGACAAAACGTAAATTGAATTGGCGATAAAGAAAATGACTGTTTTATCAAACAGGATATCGAAATAATCCATACTGAAAATATTTGAAATTGAACAAAAAATCGGTTTCACTTTAGATGAGCGAACCCTGAACTCGGCATATATTAACATTGTTAAGCCACTACTGTCCGGTTAAGCAAAGGTTAAAAGACATTTGTTTCCCCCTTTCACTTCGAGCTGGAGGCCATGCTTTCGAAGAATTCAACCATGCTAAAATAAGCCTACGACTGGTCAGGTTAACGCTTACTAATCAGGCTATTTTTTGTAGTGATAAGCTGCTATATCCAGCCAATTGAGTAAGCCGTAGTAATAGGTAGGCAATCATCGCAACCAACACCTGAATCATCACAGCGTTCTCACTGCGTCCGATAACTCGCTTGATCTTAAGGTTTTGCTTTATCCACTTAAAGAACAGCTCAATTTGCCAACGTTGCTTCTACAGAGCGGCAATGTCTTCGGCGGATCGTTTCAAATCATTGGTGATAAAAACCAACTGTTTTTGGTCCTCCAAGCGCGTGAAGGTGACGCGTCTTAACGTGATTGGGCAATCTTTCTGAGCCTTCATGCTTGATAACTGAATCAGATCATCACTCATTATTGCTTCCCCTTGGGCGGCCAATTCTTCGACAATCTCATAGCAAGCATCCGTTTTCATTCGGCCAATATAAACCGAGTTTTGCTGGCCCAATGAATAATACCAACTGTAATCATTATAAGCACGATCAACAAAACCTCTATTTTACCGCAAGCCAGTGAACTCGGGCGCTTTATACTATCACCCAGTTTTAACCGGACAGCAGTGTTGTTAAGCCCATTTACAAGGCCTATAATGCGACAAAAGGTCCTGAAATATAAAATGTTGAAACTTGTATTGTTGAAACTTGTATTG
>JBLIOD010000047.1:0-22725 GCA_047639475.1 Gammaproteobacteria bacterium | reverse complement strand
CTGACTTCATGTCAGTCACTTTGGGAAGAGTAGGTAGGACATTTACCCAATAAAGATAACTAGGCTTTTACCTTGTAGTGGGTAGAATAGTGGGTAGGTAATAACGCACTGAAACATAATATATATATTTCAATGCGTTACACCACTTATATGGCGGAGAGGGGGGGATTCGAACCCCCGGTGCCCGTAAAGACACACTTACTTTCCAGGCAAGCCCATTCGACCACTCTGGCACCTCTCCGAACCTATTTTCAACTCAAGACTTGAGCTAAAAACGGGATGCGAAGGTTAGTCGAGCTGCACGGGGTTTGCAATCCTTATCCGTTAAATTCTTCTAGGGCAGCGATTCGCTCTGGCAAGGGCGGATGCGACATAAATAGTCGACCGAATTTTGCTTTTGCGCCGAAGATGCCAAAAGCAGCCATTTGCTCGGGTAATGCGTCCGGAGCTGATTGAGAATTAAGGCGCTCTAGCGCCGCGATCATGTTGGCTTTTCCTGCCAATTTAGCGCCGCCTTCGTCGGCCTTGAATTCACGCACACGGCTAAAATACATGACAATAGCCGAGGCCAAAAATCCAAATACAGATTGGGCGACCATATAGGTAAAGAAGTAACCCATTCCGCCGCCACCGCCTCGACGGTTGCCTTGCAGTAACTGCGCAACAATTCGTGCGAAGAACATCACGAAGGTGTTCACCACGCCCTGAATGAGCGACAGCGTCACCATATCGCCATTGGCCACGTGCGATACTTCATGCGCCAGCACCGCTTCGGCTTCGCCTTTTGTCATGGTCTTTAGCAAACCCGTGCTCACTGCGACCAGCGCGTCGTTCTTTTTCATTCCCGTGGCAAATGCGTTGACTGTTGGGGAATCGAAAACTGCAATCTCAGGCATGCCAATGCCTGCCATTTTGGCTTGTTTATTAACTGTATCAAATAACCATTGCTCGTCCTTGGTTTGCGGGCTCTCTATGACTTGAGCACCGGTCGCTCGTTTTGCCGATGATTTAGACATCGCTAAAGAAATAAACGAGCCGATCATGCCGAATGCCGCACACATCAGCAGCAAGCCCGTCATATTTTGACCGTTCTGGGCTAAGAGGTTATCTAAGCCAAATAAGCGCCCAACAATAGAGATGACGACAATCACCGCAAAGTTAGTGGCAAGAAACAGGAATACACGATTTATCATTTTCTAAAACCCTCTGTAAAAAACTTAACTCTCAATATAGGTGGCGTCAAACTGTTGTTTTTCAATATTAACTGCTGCCTCAATAGCCAATAAAAATGCGCCCGATAGGCGCATTTTTAAAGCGAATTACGATTTGATATTCAACTAGAACGGGATGTCATCATCAAATTCATCATACGCACTCGGCGCTGCAGCGGGCGCAGATTGCGCTTGCTGTTGCTGGGCTGGAGCTGCTGCAGGCGCTTGTTGACGCTGCTGTGCAGGAGCGGCTTGTGACATACCTTGATCAGGAGCTGACTGATCCATACCGCCAAAGCCTGCATCTGCGCCGCCGCCAAACTGGCTACCACCACCGCCACTGCGGCCGCCTAGCATTTGCATTTCGCTGGCAACAATTTCCGTGGTGTAACGATCTTGTCCACCCTGATCTTGCCACTTGCGTGTTTGCAATCGCCCTTCGATATAAATTTGTGAGCCCTTCTTGACGTACTCGCCCACAATTTCAGCCAAACGGTTGAAAAACACCACGCGATGCCATTCGGTTTTCTCTACATTTTCGCCTGACTGTTTGTCTTTCCATGACTCACTGGTCGCGATGGTTACATTCGCTACCGCACTGCCACTGGGGGTATAACGGATTTCTGGGTCTTTGCCCAAGTTACCTACTAGGATTACTTTATTAACGCCTCTTGCCATTATGTGCCTCTGATTTACTTTATGTATTGGGTTAATTTTTGTGGAAAGTCGGCCTAACCGCTTAGTTATGCAGACGTCTCCTTTAATATATGATTGAGATCAGCCTGTTGAAATTGCTTATCATCAATCTTCAAATATGCGGTGCTTTCGCCGCTAAGCAAACTTACATCTTGTACACCCGCAAGGTTTAGAAGTTGGATTTTGAGAGCGGATAATTCTTCATCAGTCCGTGAACCGACATTAATTACCTTGCTGCTATACAGCGTAAAAGCAGGCACCGCTATTGTCCAACCTAGCCATACAATTATAACGGACAAACAGAATAAAAAAACCATTCCTGGTCCATAAAACCCGCTTAAAAAACCTGCGACACTACCGCCCACAAAAACGCCCAAAAACTGCGCGCTGTTGTACACCCCCGTTGCAGTTCCTTTGCTACCCGCAGGCGCAACGCGTGACACCAACGAAGGTAACATCGCTTCTAGGGCATTGAAGCCCGCGAAAAATACTACCAATCCCACCACGAATGGCCACCATTGGCTTGAAGCTGACCAAGATAAGATCACCAAGGCGATGGCAACCAGTGTGATTGCTGCAATGAATACGCCGCGTATTTTTGACGTTTGTTGCGAGAGAATCAGGAACGGAACCATGGTGATGATTGCCGCCAGCATCACCGGGACATACACCTTCCAATGGATCATTTTTTCCAAACCGCCCAACTCGATCAATTGAAATGGCACGACCACGAATATCGCCGTAAGTACCATGTGCAAACTGAATATGCCGAAATCTAAGCGGCGTAGCTGTGAATCTTGGATCACTTCCTTTAGCTGACTGACCACCGGCTCTGCATCACGGTGTAATGTTGATTGCACTGGATTCGGTGTTACTTTCATTAACACCGCCATCGCCAATAGGGCAAACACAGCGGTTAAACCAAAAATGCCGCGCACCCCGATGAGGTTATCCAACAACGGGCCAAGCATCATGGAGAGCATGAAGATAAATCCAATACTGACCCCCACTAAGGCCATCGCCTTAGTGCGTTGTTCCTCACGTGTTAAGTCAGCCAGCAAAGCGATTACAGCAGCTGAAATAGCGCCTGCGCCTTGAATCATCCTGCCCACCATCACACCATAGATCGTTTCAGCGTAGGCGGCCACCACACTGCCGATAGCAAAAATAAGCAGCCCCAGTAAAATAGCTTTCTTACGTCCCCATCGATCAGATAGTATGCCGAAGGGTATTTGCAGAATGGCTTGGGTTAACCCATAAGCGCCGAGAGTGACGCCAATGAGAGTTGGCGTTGCACCACTCAATTCATCGGCAAATAAAGCAAATACCGGCAAGATCAAAAATAAACCAAATATGCGCAAACCAAAAATGCCCGCCAGCGAGAAAACCGCCTTTTTTTCAATGGCATTCATGGGTTCACCTAAGGATTTCTTAGCACGCATAAAATAGTTGGAAATTAATTGCACGGAGCAGATTCGGGCGCGTATAGTATCAGGTTTGTTTTTGTTTTCGTATCCAATAAAGGCCCCAAATTGTAACCATATGGACCACATCAAAATTCGCGGTGCCCGCACCCACAACCTCGCCAATATCGACGTCGATTTACCCCGCGATAAACTCATCGTGATCACCGGTTTATCTGGCTCAGGCAAGTCATCCCTAGCGTTTGACACTATTTACGCTGAAGGACAACGCCGCTATGTGGAGTCGTTATCGACGTACGCGCGCCAATTTTTATCCATAATGGGTAAGCCCGACATTGATTTAATCGAAGGTTTATCACCCGCCATCAGTATCGAGCAGAAATCTAGCTCACACAATCCGCGCTCTACGGTTGGCACGGTCACCGAAATATACGACTATCTGCGACTACTGTTCGCCCGTATCGGCGAACCGCGTTGCCCGACCCATAAAATAAAGTTGGAAGCACAAACTGTCAGCCAAATGGTCGATCATTTACTGGCATTACCAGAAGGCACAAAATTAATGCTGCTAGCGCCGGTAGTCAGAGGCCGCAAAGGGGAGCACCAGCAGCTGCTAGGCGAAATGCATGCGCAAGGCTACATCCGTGCACAAATTGATGGCGCGGTAGTTGAGCTAGAACACTTAGCGCCGCTAGAAAAAAATATCAAACACAACATCGAAATCGTGATTGACCGCGTGGTTTGCCGCGAAAGCAATAAGCAACGTATCGCCGAATCATTTGAAACAGCGCTCAACTTAACTGACGGCTTAGCGCGAGTTAAGATCATAGACGAAGACTATAAAGGCGAAACTGAGCTGCTGTTTTCATCCAAGTTTTCTTGCTCTCACTGTGGCTATAGTCTGTCAGAACTTGAACCCAGAATGTTCTCGTTCAACAACCCACATGGTGCTTGCTCTGATTGCGATGGATTAGGTATCCGCAAAATCATGGACCCAAACAAAGCCATCTTGGAGCCGAGTTTAAGTTTGGCAGAAGGCGCTATTCCTGGCTGGGATCGTCGAAGTGGGTACTACTTTGGCATGCTTGAAGCCCTAGCGATTACTTATCAATTTGACATTGATAGACCTTATGAGGACTTAGATCAGGAACACAAAGATCTCATCCTATTTGGTACTGGTGACACCAGTGTTGATTTCACCCTCAATAGTCGTGGGCACTTCCCCAGCCGCGCGCGCCCTTTTGAAGGCGTTATCCCCAATCGCCAGCGCCGTTTCATGGACACTGAATCGCCTTCAGTGCGAGAGTACTTGGGAAAATTCTTCATCGATCAATCTTGCACCACTTGTAGCGGCAGTCGTTTAAGCGAGAGCAGTCGAAACGTGTTTGTGGCGGATCAACCCATTAACGACATAACTTCGCTGGCGGTGACTGAAAGCCGTGAGTTTTTCAGCTCGCTTAAACTAGATGGACGACGCGCAGAGATCGCCGAAAAAATCCTCAATGAGATTGACGCTCGCTTAGGGTTCCTTATCAATGTAGGCCTAAATTACCTTACTCTCGACCGCACCGCGGACACCTTATCAGGCGGCGAAGCACAGCGAATTCGCTTGGCTTCGCAAATTGGCTCTGGCCTGGTCGGCGTTATGTATATTCTTGACGAGCCCTCTATTGGCTTACATCAGCGAGATAACGATCGATTGCTAGAAACCTTGAACCACCTGCGCGATATTGGCAATACTGTGATTGTAGTTGAACACGACGAAGAAACCATTGCCGCCGCCGACTACGTGCTAGACATTGGCCCCGGCGCAGGCAAACACGGTGGGCAGATCGTGGCGCAAGGCACGCCGCAGCAGATCATGGACAATGAAAATTCTGTTACTGGTCAATATTTATCGGGAAAGCGCAAAATTGCCGTACCCATTGAGCGCAAAATTTGCGACAAGAAAAAAATGCTCTCGGTTAAAGGCGCTAAAGGCAATAATCTACGAGGCGTAGATGCTGATTTCCCCGTAGGTTTGCTAACCTGCGTAACGGGCGTATCAGGCTCAGGAAAATCCACCTTGGTTAATGGCACGCTACAACCTGCCGTTGCTGAGGCATTAGGCCTAGTACACGAAGAAGCGGCGGCGCATGATGATATAACCGGCCTTGAACATTTCGACAAAATAATCGCCATTGATCAATCAGCCATTGGCCGCACACCGAGATCAAACCCAGCCACCTACACCGGTTTATTCACCCATATTCGGGACATCTTTACGCAAACCCAAGAGTCGCGTGCACGGGGCTATAAGCCTGGGCGCTTTTCATTCAACGTCAAAGGCGGTCGCTGCGAGGCTTGCCAAGGCGAAGGCATGATAAAGGTAGAAATGCACTTTTTACCTGACGTCTATGTAGCCTGCGATGTATGCAAAGGCAGCCGTTACAACCGCGAAACCTTGGACATTAAATTTAAAGGCCAAAGCATCCACCAAGTACTTAGCCAAACCATCGAAGAAGCCACTGAGTTCTTCAAGGCCATCCCAATAATCAAACGTAAACTAGACACCTTAATGGATGTAGGTTTAGGCTATATCACGCTAGGACAAAGCGCGATTACTTTGTCTGGCGGTGAAGCGCAGCGGGTTAAGTTATCGCGCGAGCTATCTAAGCGCGATACCGGACGAACGCTCTATTTATTGGATGAACCCACTACTGGTTTACATTTTGAAGACATTAAGCAACTGCTTAAAGTGATTCACCGTCTGCGTGATGATGGCAATACAATTATCGTGATTGAGCATAACCTAGATGTAATTAAAACGGCTGATTGGGTGGTGGATATAGGGCCGGAAGGCGGCACGGGCGGAGGCGAGGTGATTGCTTCTGGGCCGCCAGAAAAAGTGGCGACGGTGAAGGCTTCGCATACGGGGCAGTATTTGGCCAAGTTGTTATAACGTAGAGGTCATAGCTATAATTTTCTGGCTCGTAAAGCACAAGGCTGGGCCTTGTATACTCAAACCAGTCTCAAGATGACTGATTTCGATCCTTACTAATTCTCACCAAACTCTGTAAATGTGCCGTCTAGCAACCTAATGGACCATCTATATCTATTGAAAACATAGTCACAGCGCCCGCTCACTCGCTGCTGTCTCAAGCCTACATGCTAATGAATCAAAAGTAGGTATGAATGGCCGAGATTGAGAAGGTATTTAGCGGATGAAGCAAGGGGTGTTTGAGCGCAGCGAGTTCACGCAGCGCCGTTAAATTGCTTATCAAGATCGGGAACCCGAAGGGCTATCATTTGCGGGATGTTATTGGGTTCGTTTTTTGCACAAGCAAAAAGGAACAGGCCCGCCACGGCAGTGGCAATGCTAAATAATACTCTGAAACACCTGCTTAGACAGAATACAAAAAAAAACGATTAACTAAAAACCCGATCCCCTTGCTGATCAATACAAACCTTCACCTTATTGGCAATTAAATCAAGCGCCGCTGCCTCACTGCCCGCCACGTCAGAGCGAATAAAGTGATGTCTCTTCACTTCACCATCGATGGTCTTTTCAATCATCGCTTCAGCTCGCCAGCCATTGTCCACCGACTTTGGACAAGGTGTTACCACAAAGCCGCTGTAGTCATATGACTCATGTTGTTTGGCAGCCTTCACACCACTCCCTGATAACAAACTTCCAAATAGTTTTTTAAACATCGGTTTACCTCGTGTTAAAGTAATTTAGTCGTCACCCTTTGGTATCTCTCCTTGACGGATGACTCGAATGAATGGCAATAGAAATACGATACAAGCAATAAGAAATAACAAGCTTCCCAGAAAAGTTATTAGATCCCAATTTCTATAACTTGATTCCATGTACATCAGTGCGCAAGCGATAAACAGCACCCAACCCACGAGGTTGGTGTAGAAATCCTTTCGCGCGACATTATTGTTTTTAGATGACATATTGAACAGATAAAAGTTTGTGATGAGGTAATTTTAAATTATTCGAGCTTTAGTTGCTGGACTAAACTGTTCGAATAAATCGACTTGAAGCCGGTGTCTATAAGCATGCCAGTCATCTAAATGATTCTCTGCCGTCAAAATGGCGCTTATCAACGACGGAAAACGCTATAGCCCTATTTAATCGTTACCCTCACCTTCAGCGATTGTGATAAATCTAGTCGAAGGTCAGTGATTGAGGTTTCTCATGAGTCAAAATCGAGTTGAAGTTAGCGCAGACAAAGCCATCTTTGCCATGCTCGCTGTTATGACTGGCATCACTTTGGCCAGTGGCAGTGACTTGGCCACCAAATGGCTGAGTGATCAAATGTCGATCTGGCAATTGCAGTTGATGCGTTCCGTCATCGGTGCAGCGTTACTGGCTGCGGCGGTATTGATAGCGAACAAGGATGCATCGCTGATCGCTATAAATGGCGTTACGGTTTTTATACGTAGCTTTTTGATGGCCATCTCTTTTTTAACTTACTTCATTGCTATTGGCATTTTGCCCATCGCCATCGTGGCAGCAGGTTTGTTCAGCAGCCCCTTGTTTACCGTGTTCTTTGGCCGATTCATCTTGAAAGAAAAGGTCGGGCTTTTCAGAATATCATTCGCGTTCATCGGTTTTTTTGGTGTTGTATTGGTGTTGCAGCCTGGTACCACTGAATTTGAGCCCGCCTTACTCTGGCCCTTAGGCTGTGGTTTTTCCTATGCATTAACCAACACCTATACGCGCAAATACTGCCTGGAAGAAAACCCGCTGGCGTTGTCCTTCTGGCTAAGTGTATTGTTTGCCGTTATTGGCTTGATTGGGATGATAGGGTTTTCTTTCTCTACTATCGGACCTGAGGGCAGTAATTTTGTTAATCACCCCCCTTTAATGCCTGACCCTACGGTATTGGGCGTGGCAGTGGGTATTGGCATATGCAGCATTGCCATGCATTTCTTTTTAGCCACCGCTTACCAAAATGCACCGGCTAGTTTATTGGCGCCATTGGAATATGTTTATCTCCCTTTGGTCATTTTCGGCGGCATTTTCTTTTTTGGCGAGCAACCTACCAGCACGGCTTACTTGGGCATAGCCGTGATTGTTTTCTCGGGTATTGTCATCGCTTGGCGTGAACAGAGAGTGGGTGCCAGAAAGAAACCTAAACGAAGACGACCTAAGTTGCACCGAAAGCAGCCTGATTACTATTAAGAATCGCTCTTTAATCTTCGGGACGGTTCCACACTACTGGAAACCAATCTTCTCTTAAACGCTGCCCTTCGATCATGTCATGACCGGGAAAAGGCGGCGAGGTACGTCCGCCGCGCTCAACATATCTCGCATCATCTCCAACCCAGCGCAAACTCAGTGCACGGCGCCTGGCATCGAGCGCATTGCCCCTCGCCCCATGTACGGTTCTGAAATCAAACAACACCGCATCACCCGGCTGTAACGCCCATTCTAAAACTGTGTGCTCATCAGGACTCGCATCGGGATCGGGCACCGACATCCACTCTTGGCTCTGGTCGTAAAAATCGCTGTCATCTGCCCAGCTAACCGGGCGAACCAACTTGGGCAAGCGGTGCGAGCCTTGTATCAATCTTAAGCTTGCGGTCTTTACGGCATCTATAGGAATCCAAAAACTCACGGTTTGCTCACCATTGACAAAATAATAGGGCGAGTCTTGGTGCCATGGCGTTGGCTTGGGGGTGCCTGGTTCCTTTACCAAAACATGGTCATGGAAAAACTGTGCTCTGCTTGACTGCATTATTTCAGCAGCCAAAGCTGCAACGGAACTATTCAGTATGACATTCTCAAACTCGGGAATGCGCCGCCAGTTACAGTAATCATCGAAGAAGCGCCCTTCCCCCGTTGCGACGGCATTTTCTGAAGCGTACTCGCCGGGACTAGCCATGTTCCGTTCAATGCCTTCTGCGATCACGTCTATCCATTCATTGAACACCCCGCGCAGAACCACTGCACCGTCTCTTTTATAGTGTTCGATATCTAGGGGGGTAATCACGGTTTTTTTTGTTTGAATGAGTTGATAACTGAAAGATGATATCGCCAATAGCCGTTTTGTACTACTTTTAAGTGCGGGGCTGTCAACGAGTGAAACCGAGTTAGCTGATGAAACGGCACCGAGGGCAGTACGTGATGCTCAGTATGGTAAGACATGTTCCAGCTTATAAACCGGATGACTGGGTTGGTGATAGTCGTACGGGTGTTGTCGAACATGTTGTCAGAATTAGCGCAACCATTGTGCTCTGCCAACAGAAAAGCACGTAGGAAAGGTTGACCTAATAATAAGGGAATCACCCAAACAATGAGCAACAGCATCGACCCTATAGCGATGGAAACTAGCAATAGTGCGCTGTAAAACAGCAGCATAAGTTGTGCTTCAATTCGAATGGTTTTTTTATCGGCAACGACCACAAAGTCATCTTTACAACGTCCGCTAGCATTGCTTACTAGTTTGGAGAAAAGGCTAATTGAGACCGGCAAACCCGACATCGCTTTCAGATACTGCGCCAACGTCACGGGTTTAGCGTACAACCGTTCAGGATCTTTAAGCCCGTCTTGCGTATGGCGATGATGTTCACAATGAAACGCCTTAAACCAGCGAGGCGGCAATACAATAAGTACGCCGCAGCACGCCGCGATGACGCGATTGAGTTGCGCATTGGCGAAAGCGGTTTTATGCGTCGTCTCGTGCATTAAGGTAAAGAGAAACACCAGCATAATGCCCAAAGGCAACATCAGGAAAAGCGATGACGGGCCTGCTTGATAAATCGACAAAATCAATATCGTCACTATTCCTAACCACACAGTTAATCGAATTACGCCGTTGTGGTTGTTCTTTCGGGTGAACCCCTGCCTTTGCTCATCGCTTAAGCCTTTGATGAAGTTTTTATGGTGCATTTAACCTTAAATTTACTGGTTTAATAGCTTCGGCACCAGCCACTTCCGCGCTGCCCACAAAGATGCCGTAAAGGCGCACAGTGGCAACCAAATCAACTTGAGTTCACTCAGCAATACAAAGCCCCCCCAACGCATAAAACCACTGACGCTCAGCGGCGACGCGGGTATCGGGCGATAGTCAAATCGAAAGCGGGCATGATCAAATGGCCAGAGCAGCGCAACACCTTGCCCACCCCAGGTCAAGGCATCTAAAAAGGTATGCGACAACAGCACAACAAAACAAAAAACAAACACCATCAATGGCTCCCCTTTATTTCCTCTGGTATTTTGACCTTGCCAATAAAACAATATCAAGCCGCTGATCAATAAGGCGAAGCTAATGGAATGACTGAAGCCGCGATGCGCATAGACTGAACTCCATGGCACACCCAACATTAGCATCGCCACATCCAAGTCAGGTAAAACCGACAACAACATACCCAGAAGCATCAATCGCGTTGGGATAAGCTGTTTACCCAAGCCTAGACCTAAAGCCAAGGGGACTGCTGGATGGGTTAAAATGGTTGCCATAGTAGTTATATTTAATCAGAGACTGAACATCAGATGCTTTATTAGATAAAACGTTCGGAAACTCATGTTAGATTATTGAATCAAACTAATCGATTTCAAGAAGACGTATCCCCACATCTACAGAAGGTTTACAATCCAGTTTTTAGCTTGCTACCCACTGGTTAAACCAGTGATTTGACCACGAAAATGATCAGCGATTTCGAAACACACCAACCCGACATTCATCCGGATGCATTCGTGCATGAAATGGCCTATGTGAGTGGCAAAACCAATCTAGGCGCTGACACCAATGTATGGCCTATGGCCGTGCTTCGCGGCGACGTGAATACCATCAAAATCGGTGAACGCACCAACGTACAAGATGGTGCGGTGCTGCATACTAGTCACGACAGCGAGTATAGCAAACCAGGTGGCTCACCATTGGTAATAGGAGATGACGTAACCATTGGTCACAATGCTACTGTGCATGGTTGTACGGTTGGAGATCGCTGCCTTATTGGCATGGGCTCTATCGTGCTTGATGGCGCCGTGATTGAAAGTGACACCATGATCGGTGCGGGTGCGTTGGTGCCGCCCGGCAAAACACTTGAAGGTGGTTACCTATGGGTAGGCTCGCCGGTTAAGCAAGCTCGCGCGTTAAATGACAAGGAGCGCGCATTCATACTCCACTCAGCTGAGCACTATGTTGAGATAGCCAAGCGCACTGCCGCAAGTTAAAACACAGATGCTAAAAGCCATCAACATAGAGTGCGTTAAAGGCTATGACGCGCTGTTCTCTGGCTATCATTTGACGATAAAACCGGGGCAAATTGTCCAAATAACCGGCGAGAATGGTTCGGGCAAAACCAGCCTGTTGAGAATCTTAACCGGCTTAAGTTACCCTGAAGAAGGCGACGTTTTATGGAACGGGGAGTCCATCTTTACGGAGCCCCAAAATTACCGCTTACAACTAGCTTACTTAGGCCATTTGAACGGATTAAAACCCGGCTTAAGTTCAATCGAAAATTTAAGTTTACAACAGACCTTATTCGCTCAACCAAGCAATATAACAGCCCTGCAAGCACTCGATGCTGTGGGTTTAAGCGGCTACGAACCGATATTGGTTAACCAATTGTCTGCAGGCCAGCAACGGCGCGTAGCGCTCGCGCGGTTGTTACTTTCAAATGCGAAGCTATGGATATTAGACGAACCCATCACCGCCATTGATACCACAGGAGTCACCGTGTTTGAGAAAATCATCACTCAACATATTCTCAACGATGGCATGGTCATACTCACCAGTCATCAACCACTCAACTTCCCAGAGTTAAGTGTCAGGCAAAGTGCGATACCAGCAGTTCACCATTGAGCATGAACATTTCATTAATCAGCGCATTCAAAAGCAGCTTGATATACGAGCTTAAACTGAGCTTTCGCAATCCCAGCGCCATACTTAATCCCTTACTGTTTTTACTAATGGTTTGTACGCTTTTTCCTTTTGGTGTGGGTGCTGAGTCGTCCACCTTGGCGAAAATTGCACCCGGGGTTATTTGGGTTGCCGCACTTTTATCCACCTTGCTTGCCTTAGATCAACTGTTTAAACCAGATTTTGAAGACGGCAGCGTAGAACAATGGGGTTTAAGCCCTCATTCTACTAGCGTCTTGGCACTCTCGAAAGTGACGGCACACTGGATATTGACGGGCGTACCGCTAATTTTGGTATCTCCCATATTGGGTTACCTTATGAATCTGCCAACGCAAGCCTTTGCGGTATTGGCAGCAAGCCTATTGCTCGGCACCCCCGCACTGAGCTTGATTGGCGGCATCGCCGTCGCATTGACTGCAGGCATTCAACGCAGTGGTTTGCTTCTGAGTTTGTTGCTTATACCTTTGTTTATTCCTATTCTCATTTTCGGCGCCAGCGCCGTGCAGTCTGCCGCACTCGGCCTGGAGAGCAGTGGCCAACTATATATACTGGCAGCAGCTTTGGTATTGGCCATCACCCTGGCCCCTTTCGCCATGGCAAGTGCCATCAAGGTCAGTTTAAATTAAGCCCGTCACTGTTATACTCACGCTCGCTAAACACAACAAATCAGCTCAATGAAAAAGCTCGCTTCCTTACTAACTTCGTTAATCGTTTTAGTCAGTGCGCCCATTTTTGCAGCGAATATCAGTGATAATCTGAAAGCCAGTATTGAAGGCGTTGCAAACCAGCCCACCAGCATTCTCTTTACGCTTGAAAACACCTCGCCAGATCTAACAATTCGTTTTGTCCGCTGGCATACGCCGCTTGAAGGCACTTTTACCAAGGATATATTTTTGGTCACCCTGAACGGTGCGATACAGTCATATCAAGGCCGCGTGCTTCGTCGTCGCCCACCGCAGAGTTCGGATTACATTACTTTAAACCCTGGAGAAAAGGTCAGTACAGCCATCGACTTGAGCGGTGTATACGATATGACCCAGTCTGGCAGTTACCGCATACAATTTCGCTCTAATTTATTGGATGTGGAGGTCGTCACCGCCAGCTCAAAGCGGTCAGCGAATACGGCACCAAACGCTGAAAGAATCACCTCACAATCCCTGTTGCTTAATTTAAGTAACGCCAGCAAACGAACGGCGCCAGCACAAGTTGCGGAGGCGTCTTCTTTTAGTAGCTGCAGTGCCAGTCAAACTAATTGGATTCAAGATGCACACAATAGAGCGATCGGATTGGCGTCAGAATCAAAAAATGCAATGGCCAATACCACCGCAGCAAGCCGACCCACCGCCGCACGATACGTAAAATGGTTTGGTAGCTACTCCAGTGCTCGCTATCAACGAGTGCTAGATGCCTTCAATAAAATGTCTACTGCGTTGAACACACAAAACATTCAGTACATCTGTGACTGTGATCAGTACTTCGAGCAGATTGGCGTATATGCTTTTGTCTATTCTAATGATGAATACAATGTCCATATTTGTCAAAATACTTTTAGCCTTGGTGTTACAGGTAGCGATACGCGAGCCGGCACTATCATTCATGAGTTGTCTCATTTTACCGTATTGGGCGGCACAGATGATCATGGCTACGGATACAACACAGCCTTGAGCCTGGCGATAAGCAACCCTTCCAATGCGGTTGATAATGCCGAAAACTATTTGTTCTTTGCTGAAAACATCCCAAACCTGACAAACGGAACGGCTCAAAGTGGAGGCAGTTCAATTGTCATTGCACCTATTTTGCAATTATTATTGTAATTAACTGTCAGATATAGTGGTGCCTAAACTGCGCCGCTTAATGCACTATCTACCTAGATAGTTCGTTATAATATTGCCTCAAAATATGAAGTTAGTTGTAATACTCAACTGGCTAACTAATTTCTTAATTGAACTTAACCCCTGTCACACATTTGAAATGACCGAAGTCACCACTACAAACCGATTTTGGCGCTGGTTTCATCAATTTGGCTCGCCGCAATATTTCGATAACTTTGCGAAACGGTGGATACCTTGGTTAGCGGTGATAACCGCACTACTGTTCATTGCAGGGCTAATTGGCGGCTTAATTTTGGCCCCAGCTGATTATCAACAAGGTGATAGTTTTAGAATAATTTATGTGCACGTGCCAGCCGCTTGGATGGGCATGTTCACTTATATGGTGATGGCCACTGCAGGTGCAATCACCTTAATTTGGCGCATGAAATTGGCTGACGCTATCGCTCGGGCCAGTGCACCACTGGGTGCTTCATTCACTTTTCTAGCGCTGGCAACAGGCAGTTTATGGGGTCGCCCCATGTGGGGCACTTATTGGGAGTGGGATGCCCGAATCGTCTCCGAACTGATATTGCTGTTTCTCTATTTAGGCTATATGGCCCTGACCGCTGCTATTATTGATAAACGCACTGCGTCTCGTGCTGGCGCTATCTTGGCAATAGTGGGCGTAATCAACCTGCCCATTATCCACTACTCCGTCGAATGGTGGAACACCTTACACCAGGGTGCTACCGTTACCAAATTTGACAAGCCCTCTATAGAGACAAGCATGCTGATTCCTTTGCTAATCATGTTTTTAGCTTACCAGTTTTATTATTTTACCGTACTGTTTATGCGAGTCCGCAATGAATTGCTTGATTCAGAAAGGCGCACCAAATGGGTAACATATCTCGTAAAAACGGAGTCAAAGCCATGAGTGATTTTTTCGCTATGGGCGGTTATGCTTTTTACGTCTGGAGCAGTGTTGGCATCTCCGTTGTCGTACTGGTGTGGAATATCATTTCGCCCTTATTGAAACGCCAAGCTTTGCTGCGCGAAGTCACCGCACAAATAACTCGCAAACAAAAAAAACATGAAGCCAAAACGTAAACAGCGCCTTATATTAATTTTGCTACTGTTGGTGGGTCTATCCGTTGCTGTTAGCTTGACCTTGATGGCACTCAAGCAAAACATGAATTTTTTCTTCTCTCCTTCACAGATTGTGGCGGGCGAAGCGCCACAAGGTATTTCCTTTAGAATTGGTGGCATGGTCGTTGATAACAGCATTGAACGTAGCGACACCGATCTAGGTGTTAGCTTTGAAGTAACCGACACTGCCCAAACGGTCACCGTAGAATTCACTGGTATTTTGCCTGATTTATTTAGAGAAGGACAAGGCATTGTCGCGCTAGGCAAACTCGAAGGAAGCACATTCAAAGCCGATGAAGTATTGGCGAAACATGATGAAAACTATATGCCACCAGAAGTCACCGAGGCGCTAAAGAACGCCAACAAAGATATGTACGCTAATCCCGAAGAGTCGAACAACTAAATGATAGCTGAACTGGGCAATTTCTCGCTTTCCATCGCCTTGTGCATGGCGCTAATCTTGGCTATTGTTCCCACAATTGGCCTCGCCAAGGGCTACACCAATTGGATTGCCTTGGCTAAACCTGTCGCGATCGCCCAATTTGGTTTTGTGGTTATTTCATTCACATGCCTGACCTATTTGTTTATAAGCAGCGACTTTTCGGTAAAGCTCGTTGTCGCCCATTCCAATACCCAATTGCCTTTGCTATTCAAGATTTCCGGAGTTTGGGGGTCACATGAAGGCTCGCTACTACTTTGGGCCTTAATGCTGAGTTTGTGGACCGCGGCAGTTGCCGTATTCAGTCGCTCCATGCCCACACAAATTGTGGCGCAGGTATTGGCAGTGATGGGCATGATCAGTATCGGCTTTTTATTGTTTATGCTACTGACATCGAATCCGTTTGAACGTCTGTTCCCCATTCCTGCTGAAGGTCGAGATTTAAACCCACTACTGCAAGACTTTGGATTGGCCATTCATCCTCCCATGCTTTACATGGGTTATGTTGGACTGAGCGTTGCCTTCTCCTTCGCTATCGCTGCAATGATAGGCGGTCGATTGGATTCCAACTGGGCACGCTGGTCGCGCCCTTGGACAAATGTGGCGTGGTTGTTCCTAACCATTGGCATCGCCCTGGGCTCCTGGTGGGCTTATTACGAACTCGGTTGGGGCGGCTGGTGGTTCTGGGACCCCGTAGAAAATGCCTCTTTTATGCCATGGCTGGTCGCTACTGCTTTAATGCATTCCTTGGCCGCAACAGAAAAGCGCGGCGTGTTTAAAGCATGGACGGTTCTGTTAGCGGTATTGGCTTTTTCATTGTCTCTATTAGGCACCTTCTTGGTGCGTTCAGGCGTATTAACTTCGGTTCATTCTTTCGCCTCGGACCCAGGACGTGGTTTATTTATCCTGATTTTCCTGGGCATTGTCGTGGGTGGCTCACTGGCTCTCTATGCCTGGCGGGCCCCTCAAATACGCAGCCATGTCCGGTTCGAAACAGTGTCTCGCGAGACCAGCCTACTGATCAATAATGTTTTATTGATAGTGGCTGCAGCAAGCGTACTGCTTGGCACCTTGTATCCCTTGATCTTAGACTCACTGGGCATGGGTAAAATATCAGTGGGCCCCCCTTACTTTAATAGTGTCTTTGTGCCGTTAACCATTCCACTGGCACTACTGGTCAGTATTGGTGCATATACGCGTTGGAAGCGAGACAGCTTAGGGCGTATTGGCAAGAAGCTCCTGGTACCGCTAATCCTTAGCATCATCATAGGCACTTTGGCACCGTTGTTTCAGTCGCATTACTCTATCAATGCAGCGCTAGGTTGCATTTTAGGCAGCTGGACCATCTTCTCAAGCTTTAGCTTAATTTACGATCGGTTACGAATTCCAAGTGGTGGTTTCCGCGCAATCCACTCAGCCCCCATGGGGTTTTACGGTATGGTAGCTGGGCACGTTGGCCTGGGCGTTTTTGTCATCGGCGTGACCATGACATCCGCCTATAGCATTGAAAAAGATCTTCGGGTTACGCCACAAGAACAAATCACCGTCTCTGGCTATACCTTTACTTTCGAGGGAGTTAACAAGGTGCAAGGCCCCAATTACAGTGCTTCTGAAGGCCAAGTGAAAGTCACTAAAGGTGATTCAACTATCGCACTGCTGACGCCGCAAAAACGCGCTTATAACTCGGGTATGCCGATGACAGAAGCCTCTATTGACGCAGGGCTGTTTCGCGATTTATATGTGGCTCTGGGCGAGCCAATCGGCGTGCAAGGCGCGTGGGCATTGCGCATTTACCATAAGCCCCTTATTCGATGGATTTGGTTGGGGGCCCTTATTATGGCTTTTGGTGGTTTACTCGCAGCCGCTGATCCTAGATATAGAAAGCTCGCGGCCAAAGAAGCAAAGCGAGCCGATAACGCTGCAACTGCCACGCCTTAAATGAATCGATACCTCCTCCCTCTTATAGGTTTCGTTGTATTGGTTGGTTTCCTCGGCGTCGGCCTTAAGCTCGACCCTAAAAAGATACCGTCACCTTTGGTCGACAAACTGGCTCCAGCGTTTGCAGTACCCACCCTGCACAACACGCAAAAATCGATTGGCACTGAGCAACTACTGGGCGAGGTATGGTTACTCAACGTATGGGCGTCTTGGTGCGCGGCTTGTCGTGTTGAGCACCCGTTGATTGTCAGTTTAGCCAATCAAAGTGACGTGACACTGGTAGGATTGAATTATAAGGATAAGCGACCCGAAGCGTTAAACTGGCTACAGCAATTCGGCGATCCCTATCACCATATCGCGTTCGACTTGCCTGGCGATATCGGCATTGATTACGGCGTATACGGTGTGCCTGAAAGTTTTTTAGTAGATAAAAAAGGCCGCATACGGTTCAAGCAGATCGGCCCTTTCAATCCTCAAATCATTAATGAGCAACTTATTCCCATGATTACTCAGTTACAAAACGAATCATGATTGTGTTTCTTAAGAAGGGCCTGTTAACCACTCTACTGCTCATCAGCGCCCTGGGCTATGTTACGTCGATCCATAGCGCCATAGAAGAGCATAATTTTGCAACCCCAGCACAAGAACAACTCTACCAACAGTTGATACAGGAATTACGCTGCCTAGTTTGTCAGAACCAAAATTTGGCAGACTCAAACGCCGACCTTGCAAAAGACCTACGCAACAAAACTTATAGCATGGTCATTGCGGGTAATAGCCATCAACAAATATCAAAATTCATGACAGACCGCTACGGTGACTTTGTTATGTATCGCCCACCTGTAAAAGCCACTACTGCCTTACTTTGGTTCGGGCCATTTCTACTGTTAGCACTAGCTGTCATTATCATGATGCGCCGTGTTCGCAAAAAGAAGTTGCCGACAGACACCGAAGAAATAGAAGGCTTACAACAAGCTAAAGACATACTCAAGGAACAATAAATCTCATGGTCTTTTGGATTATTGCAGCATTGCTGTTACTCGCCAGTTTATTCACCGTACTACGCCCTTTACGCTCAACGCTTCCAGTGCGCTTAGAGAGTAATCGAGAACGTAACATCGCAATAGCAAAAGAACGTAGAAATGAAATCAACTCTGCTTTTGAAACAGGCGATTTAACCCAAGCCGAAACTCAGCTAGCGATGCAAGACCTAGAAACCGCACTGGCAGACGAGTTAAGCACATCTGCTGCTTTACCGGACAGCCAACGCAGGGCGCCCAAACTCACTACCCCTTTGATTCTAGCCTGTATCCCTCTGATCGCCATTGGCATGTATTTTGAGACTGGCACGGTTAATTACGCCTCGCTAACAGAGCAAAGTCACGTACAGCAAAGCCCTGACATACCGAACTTGGATGAATTGGTTGCAGGTTTGGAAATCAAAGTCCGAGAAAACCCGGCAAATGAACGAGGTTTGTTTTTACTCGCTCAGACTTATAATCGTGTTGGCCGGCATCAAGAATCAGTGGCCACTTATCAAATTTTACTCGACTTAGTCGGCCCTGATGCGGATCTACTCACCGAGCAAGCCGAAGCCAGCGTCATGCAAAACCAACAAGTTTTCTCAGCGCAAAGTTTAAGGCTACTCAGTGACGCCTTAGCGCTAGACCCTCACCATATCAAAGCACGTTGGCTATCCGGATTGGGGAAACTAGAATTTGGCAACGCGACTGCGGCTCTGGAAGATTGGCTATGGATAGAACCTGACCTACAATCTGACCCAGGCGCTCATGCCCAACTAACAACACTGATCAACGATGCGGAGCAAAGCTTAGGCCATGAAGCTGATGGAGCACGGCAGATAGCTCTGCAGTCAATTGAGAAACACAACCAATCGACTGAGCACCTACAATTAGCGCAAATGGACAAAGCTCAAGCAGCCGATCTAAGTACCGAGAACACACCCACTGTTAGCCTTTCGGTAGACGTAAATATCGATTCGCGCTTTGTTGATAAAGTGCACCCCGATGACACGGTATTCGTTATTGCCAAAGCAAAAAACGGCCCCCGAGCGCCACTGGCAGTAGTCAGAAAAACGGTGGCCGACCTGCCTTTTGAAGTAAGGCTCAATGACAGCCACGCCATGCTAAACACCATGACACTCAGTCAATTTAAAGACGTGGTTATTAGCGCAAGAGTATCTAGAAGCGGTCAACCGATCGCTCAAGCGGGTGATATTCAATCAGCACCTTATCAGACTCAAAACTCACATCAAGAAACCATCCGACTAACGCTAAACGAAATTGTAAAGTGATGTTGGCAACTGCCCGTCGTTTAACACTCGTCTTATTGTTGGTGTGTAGCACATCCGGTACGGCGCAGCTGATTGATACCAACACGTTAAAGTCAAATTGGTCAGTCACACTCGGCGGCGTTGCCGCCACCATTATTGGACACGAGCTAGGCCATTTTGCCGTCGCCGAACTAGAGGATGCTGATGCTTACTTCGACAACTTTACGGTAAAGTATCGTGATCAAGATGGTTCGAACAGGCAAGCACTGCGTTTGTCTTCCGCTGGCTTTCAAAGTCAGTGGATCATTTCAGAGTTCGCCTTTGCAAAACTGAATACCATTGAATTAAGTGATAAGAAACAAGCCTTATATAGCGGCTTGGTATTGGGGCATATTGCAATCACCGCCGCTTACTTACTGGGCCTAAAGGACCATGAAGACGGCGACACAACCGGTATTGCCGGCGCTACCTCGTATTCTAGTAACGATATCGCTCTGGCCATTGCGTTGCCCGCCGCTATCGATGCTTGGCGTCTATTTGGTAAACAAACACCGCGTTGGGCACCCTGGGTTTCTGTTGGCGCTAAAGCTGGGGGAATTGCTGCCGTTTGGCAATTTTAATAGTATGATCAAGCGCTGAAAACTCAACGAGAAAACACCATGTCAAATAACTATGAATCCGGCCGTCTAGACCTTCCTTTTGTTGGCCATTGTAGCTTTGCTAAAGCGCCTATTTGCACCGACTGGAACAACATCGACGCGGATGTGGCGATACTCGGTGTACCGAATGACATGGGCACTCAGTGGCGCTCTGGTGCTAGATTTGGCCCTCGCGGCATACGCGAAGCTTCTACCTTGTTCTCGTTCGGCCACGGCGGTGCATACGACTTTGAAGACGACAAGATGTACCTAACCGGAGAGCAGTGTCGTATTGTCGATGTGGGTGATGCCGATATTGTTCATACCGACATGCATAAGAGTCATGAGAACACCTATAAGGCCGTTGCTAAAATTCTAGAGTCTGGTGCGATGCCCATCTGCCTGGGCGGAGACCATTCGGTCCACGCGCCTATCATTCAAGCCTTCGAGGACCAAGGCCCGATTCACATCATTCACTTCGACGCCCATCTAGACTTTGTCGATGAACGTCACGGCGTACGATACGGCCATGGCAACCCCTTGCGCCGTGCCTCAGAAATGAACCATATTGAAGGCATGACCCAAATGGGCATACGTAATGTCTCGTCTTCTAATAGCGATGATTACAACGCAGCGCGCGATGCGGGTTCAGATATTTTGTCGGTTAGAGATGTAAGACGTTTAGGCGTAGACGGTGTCATGGCGCGCATCCCTGAAGGGAAGAATTACTACATCACGATTGATATAGATGGCTTTGATCCTTCTATTGCCCCCGGTACGGGTACCCCAAGTCATGGCGGGTTTTTATACTATGAAGTACTGGAAATCATTCAGGCTTTAGCGATTCGCAGTCGCGGAAATATCGTTGGCATCGATTTAGTGGAAGTCGCTCCGGCGTATGATCCCGCTGGCGTGACATCCATTTTAGCCGCGCAGTTATTACTTAATAGTATTGGCTTTATCTTCCACGCAAGGCAAGAGGGATAAGTAGAAGGTGTTCAATTTTGGTAAGCACCATGCGCTATTTAGTTTGCTGTTATGTTCGTTATTGCTATTAAACGCCTGTCAAACTGTAGAAAAAGCAGCACCTTCACTCAGTAAAGACATCGCGTGGTCTGAGTTACCGGGGTGGAATGATGATAACCACGCCGAGGCTTGGCCCGCACTGTTGAAAGGTTGTCGCAAGTTAAACAGCAAAGACCAATGGACAAGTATTTGCGCTGACGCTGCGGCGTTAGAAAACATCAATGATAATCAGGTAAAGCTGTTTATCGAGCAACATTTCACTCCTCAGCAATTAATTGCCGAAGATGGATCAGAGCAAGGCTTGATTACCGGCTACTACGAGCCACTGCTACAAGGCAGCTACCAAGCCACCGACCGTTATCGTTACCCACTCTACGGCTCACCCAAAGAATTGCTAACCGTCGACCTGTCTAGTTTATATCCGGACCTAAAAGGCAAGCGCGTACGAGCAAGAGTAGAAGGTAACAAAGTCGTACCTTTCTATTCGCGCAGCGAAATTGAAAGCGATGCGGCGCCGCTAGAGGGCAACGAACTGCTATGGGTAGATGATCGAGATGCTTTGTTCTTCTTACAAATCCAAGGCTCCGGTCGTGTGCAATTGCCCGATGGCCATGTTATTGGCGCGGGTTATGCCAATCAAAATGGCCATCCTTATGTTTCTATTGGCAAATTATTGATTCAACGCGAAGCATTAAAACGAGAAGACGTTACGCTTTTTAGTATAAAGAACTGGTTAAAGGACAACCCAGCCGAGGCACAGGCCTTGCTGAACGACAATCCGAGTTATGTTTTCTTCACACTGCGTGAGGATGTTAACGAAGGCCCAACTGGCTCTCTGAATGTACCCATCACTGCCGAGCGTAGCCTTGCGATTGACCCCAAAGTCGTGCCACTGGGCACCGCCATGTGGATCGTCACCAGTTTTCCCGATGAACAAGCTACGCCGCTAAAGCGATTGGTGTTTGCTCAGGACACCGGCGGGGCTATTAAGGGCCGCTTGCGAGCAGATATGTTTTGGGGAACAGGTGAATTGGCTGAGCAGCGAGCTGGAAATATGAAGCAGAAAGGAGAGCTGTATGTGCTTAGGATTAGGTAGGATTGTTCTGATTTGGTTTCTACGCGACTGGGTCTTGTATACTCAATTCAGCCAGTCGATAGATTACCAAATTGGGGGAAATAGGCAGCAAATGGACATTCAAAAGATCAATGTATCCAAGGCGCCTAAATCAATCGTGTCTGACC
>JBLIOD010000046.1:0-22755 GCA_047639475.1 Gammaproteobacteria bacterium | reverse complement strand
GCCAACTCGTCAACGATCACCACGATGTAAGGCAATTTTTCTAATGTAGGAATGGGAAGATGAGGCATAGTTGGGTCAGCTTCAAAAAGTGGGTCCTCAATAGGCTTACCACTTTTTATTGCCGTACCTACCTTAGAATTGTAACTGCCTAAGTTTCGAACACCGACAGCTGCTAACGTACGAAAGCGCCTGTCCATTTCACCAATACACCAATGCAAGGCATTGGACGCTTTTTTCATGTCGGTCACCACCGGCGTTAGCAGGTGAGGAATGTCTTCGTATACCGACAGCTCCAATAATTTTGGGTCAACCATGATCATACGCACTTCTTCAGGTGTACGTTTGTAGACCAAACTCATTATCAGTGTATTGATGCACACAGACTTACCTGAGCCAGTGGTACCTGCCACTAATAAGTGCGGCGCCTTTGATATATCAGTCACGATAGATTCACCGGCGATATCTTTTCCCAAGACAATGGGCAGCGGTCCGTTGGCCTTTTCATAAGCCTCAGAAGACAGAGAATCAAGTAGATACACAATTTCGCGTGTTTGATTCGGAATTTCGATGCCCATATACGGCTTGCCTGGTATGTTTTGTACCACACGTATACTGACTACCGACAGTGCTCGCGCTAAATCTTTGGCTAAACCCACTACGGTAGCAGCTTTAATACCTGGGGCTAGCTCAATTTCAAAACGGGTAATCACGGGCCCAGGCTGAATGCTCTCAACCGTTATATCGATATTGAAATCTTTAAGTTTTTTAACCAGCAAGGATGACATCATCTCAAGCTCCTGCTTAGAGTAGCCATGTTCTTCTTTTATTATAGGATCAAGCAGACTGAGTGGTGGCAAGGTTTCGCCAGTATCAGATTTAAATAGTGGCATTTGACGCTCACGTTCCACCCGTTGACTAATGATAGGCGCATTCACTTTAGGCTCAATCTTGGGGGCTTTCTTTTCGCTAATTTTTGCGCGAATACTGCTTACGCTCTCCGTTCTACGCTTGCGCTCTTGTCGCCCTTTTACCGAATCATTGGCGCTGGCGAACTTGGCCTTGGTATATTCAAGCACCTTAAAGCCTGTTTTACCAAACCACTCCATCAAACTGAACCAAGACAGTCGAGTCACCAAGGTGATACCGGAAAATAACATTCCCAAGGTTGCCAACGTAGCGCCGACTACGCCGAATTTGGGCAATAAACTCGTGGTGGTGAGATCACCCAAGACGCCGCCAGAAACATAAGGCAACGACTGCGGGTTTTCAAAATAGAGGCTGTCTAAGCCAGTTGCGCCTACCATGGCAAACACAAAACCTAAAATAGGCAGCAAGATAGAGCTGACGCTCAGTTCTTTTTTAATCCGTTTCCCATCTAAGAACTGCCATGTCGCAACCACGCCCAACACAACAACCAAATAGGCCATTTTGCCAAAGACATTGAACATGAAGTCCGCCACCCATGCGCCTACGCCCCCGCCCCAGTTAGCGACAGGTACTTGACCACCGATTTGAAACGGGCCGGGATCTTTGGCTGCGTAAGAAATTAACGCAATGAATAAATAAAACGCACCAGCCGCCAGCAGCAACATACCTCCTTCGCGGAAAACAGACGACACCTGCTCACTATTCACGTTGAGCTTGGCTTTCAAAGGAGAGGCTTTGTCGGTCTTCAACTTCTTTTTGGAACTGGGTTTGGCCACAGTAGATTAAGATAAATTAATTAAGGCTATTTTATCACGACAGCTTCTATCAAAATACGTTTTGGCTAAGTACAATTGACCTTCTTTACACGCCTATCAATTTACGTAATGTCTGATACAAAACACAGCAAACTCCTAATTCTGGGCTCTGGCCCTGCCGGCTATACCGCCGCACTGTACGCCGCACGTGCAAACTTAAAACCGGTATTGATTGCCGGCATGGAGCAAGGTGGTCAATTAACCACTACCACAGACGTTGATAACTGGCCTGGCGAGCAAGATGGCATACAAGGTCCTGAGTTAATGGACAAGATGTTGAAGCAAGTAGAACGCTTTGACACCGAGGTTATTGCCGATCACATCCATACCGTTGATTTCAGTTCTAGGCCTTATACACTCATTGGCGATCAGGCCACATACACTTGTGATTCACTGATTATAGGTACTGGCGCATCCGCCAAATACCTTGGTTTAGAGTCTGAAGAAGCCTTTAAAGGTAAAGGCGTTTCAGCATGCGCAACCTGCGATGGCTTTTTCTATCGTAACCAGAAAGTTGCGGTTATCGGCGGTGGTAACACCGCTGTTGAAGAAGCGCTTTACCTTTCTAATATTGCTTCAGAAGTTACCTTGGTGCACCGTCGAGATGAACTGCGCGCCGAAGCGATACTAATTGACCATTTGATGGCTAAGACCAAAGAAAACGGCGGCAACATCTCTATTGAATGGAATAATGAATTAGATGAAGTATTGGGCAATAACATGGGCGTGACCGGCATGCGTATTAAGAGTCGATTAGATGGCAGCACCACTGACCATGAACTGATGGGCGTATTTATTGCGATCGGTCACTCACCCAATACTCAAATATTTAACGACCAACTTGATATGCAAGGTGGCTACATTACCGTTAAAGGCGGCACCTCAGGCGAAGCCACCGCGACGTCTAAACCTGGCGTGTTTGCAGCGGGCGACGTTATGGACCATGTTTACAGACAAGCTGTCACCTCAGCAGGAACTGGCTGCATGGCTGCCCTCGACGCTGAGAGATTTTTAAAAAATAACTAAGCTTATCCCGCATCTCACTGATGGAAGACGATATCGACTTCAAACAGGCGATGCGCGATGTAAAACCCTTAAAAAGGGCTGTTCATGTCGTCAGTACAACGCCGCCCCATTCTTTCTCTCATAACGCCAAGCCGACTGCTCTACCCAACGTAATCACCAGAGGAGTCGCTTCAAGAAATGAGCCAGGTGCTGCTAACTTGTTCTTTCTACGCGGGGGTGAGCAGAAGAAAACCCTGGCTAAATTAAGAAAAGGTCAATTTAGTGAATTTGATGACGAAATTGACCTACATGGCTATCGCGGTGCTCAAGCCGAGAAAGCCTTATTGGCATTTCTGGAAGACTGCGCCCAACAAAAAGTCATTTACGCGCTAATCATTCACGGCAAAGGTTTACGCTCTGATAGTGCACCCGTGATAAAGCATTTATGTGAATCTTTGGTGCTGGCGCATCCCTACACCCTAGCCTACTGTTCGGCACGCCCTGTCGATGGTGGTACTGGCGCGTTATATGTGCAATTTAATTATCCTAAATCACAACAAACGTTTATTTGAAAAAATCTTCTAACTCAGCGAACCCCATAGCTTGGTCAGCAAAGGTAAATGTTTCATCTTGTTGGATTTCTTTAGCCGCTTTAACAAAGGCGCCATAGGCCAGCCTTGAAAGCGCCGACCCCACGCTAATACGTTTAACCCCAACGCATTCAAGGTCAGTTACGCTGAACGTAGCGCCAAGCATCCCCATGACGACATTAACCGGATTAGTAAGCGACGAACAGACCAACTCTATGGTTTTCAAATCGTACAAACCTGGCGCGTAAAGCACATCACCGCCGGCTTTCTCAAAAGCCTGTAACCTAGCAATGGTATCGTCAATATCGGGCCTCCCCCATAAGAAGTTCTCACTGCGGGCAGTGAGCACAAAATCTTCAGATAAACTTTTACTGGCTTCCGCTGCCGCTGCTATGCGTTCAACAGCCGCAGCAAATGCGTAGATAGGGTCGTTTGCTTTATTATTGTGATCTTCAATCGAGCACCCTGCTAGGCCTATTTCGACGGCTTCGATGATCGTTTGTGAAACTTGCTCCGGCGTATCACCAAATCCCTTTTCTAAGTCTGCTGTTACTGGCAGTGTCGTTGCTTTGACTATTTGCTTGCAGTGCGCAAACACGGCTTGTTTAGTGGCCGCACCTTCGACAATGCCCATAGAAAAAGCCATGCCCGCACTGGTGGTTGCTAGTGCTTTATACCCCATGGCAGCCAAAATTCTGGCAGTGGCAATATCCCAAAGATTAGGAATAACCAAGGCGCGTTGTTGCGCATGTAATGCACGAAAAGTGAGACGCTCGGACATAGTAATACCAGTGAGCCTTAATCCAACTCGATTAAGGGTTCATATCAGCCTTTGAATAGCCTTCGGGAATGACTAGAGATTCGACAGGAACCAATAACTCGCTGACGCCTGTAAGCTGCATTTGGTCATCAGTATAAGACTTAACCAATACTTCCTTAAAGTCCCCTACAAAGCCAAAAGAATATTCTCCAGAAAACTGACTTATCTGATCAGAAAGCCCGGTTAGTTTTTTCATCATACCGTGCAAAACCGCCTCATCCGCACTGCCAATGCCTAATGACTCGGCGGCAGCCACGCAGACTTGCTGCTGATCACCATTACCCAGTGTCATGTCTACTTTCTCGCAGGTATATTCACCCACGGTATCTTTTTCCCCAGTAAAGTTGAATGTCGTCTTAGGTGCCGTTTCCGGTTCTTCCTTGTTACCCATCAAGCCACCTAACATGCCGCTCATCATACTTTCCATCTGGGCTTTTTCTGCATCGCTCATTCCCGCCATTTGGGCATCAAGCATCTGCTTCATTTGACTTTTCATGCCCATCGCCTGCTGCATCATTTCATCCATTGCGATGTACTGTTTTTCGCTATGCTGGATGGCATAAATTGTGTCGCTGTCTAAATCGTAGAGCAACCCACCATCTCCTTGCGCATCGCCCATATCAATAGCAAGTTTGTTTCCCCCAATATGAAACACGGAATTATTCCCAGCGCCACTATAGCTAAGAGAAACATCTGCAATAGAAGGAAAACTTGCCCCCATTAATACCAATGAAGTGGCAGTAGCCCACGCTAAATTCGACCCTGTGAACATCTTAAACCCTCAATTAAATTAATATTAAAGCCTATTATAAAACGGTTAACCCTTCTTGCTCAAATATTGCTTGGTTAAATGTCTTGTTTATTGAGTGGCAAATTTTATTTTTAGGTATAATACAGCTACTAAATTTTTCATCGCTTAATCAATCATGGCATTTCAAAAAACACTTACTGCAGTATTCATTGCTGGCGTATTATTCGGTTCAACGCAAGCTATCGCAGGTGATACTGAAGCAGAAATCGAAGCACGTATTCAAAAAATCGGTAGCATCACTGTTGCAGACGAATCTACTGCTAATACGGGTACCGATAAAGCAGCAGATAACGGCGCAATAGACGCCGTAGCGCTATATCAAGCAAGCTGTTTTGCGTGCCACGGTACGGGTGCTGCTGGAGCGCCTAAATTAGGCGACAATGCGGCTTGGGCGCCACGCATTGCTAAAGGAGAGGCAGTATTGCTCGCAAACGCGATCAATGGCGTAGGCGCAATGCCCGCCAAAGGTGGTAACGGCAGTTTAAGTGATGACGAAATAGAGGCTATCGTGGCTCACATGGTAAGTAACTCTCAATAATCCCTGCTCATACATTTGCTCCGCGCTACTGTGTCAGCGAGGTAAGCAGATACCCCGAGTAGGCTTATTCCAGTGCCTGTTACGCCAATTACAGGCTGTTAGCCTACATGATCGATAGGAAAATACACGCAAGAGTTCCTATCCCTACGGCCTCTGCAAAAATAACGTTCTAGTCCGTCATTTGACGAATAGCACTAAGGAAAGAATCAATCTGTGATTCCTCAGTTGCCCAGGAGGTAACTAATCGGATGGTGGAATGTTTATCGTCTATCTTTTCCCATAAATAGAAATCAAAACTTTGTTGCAACTGCTCAATTAAAGTATTTGGCAAAATGGGAAAGATTTGATTGCTCGCTGTTTCTGCTGCCAACGAGTAACCACATTTTGCAATGCCCTTTGACAGTTTACTCGCCATTTCGTTTGAAAACCGGCTTAGGTCAAAGAATAAGTTATTTTCAAACAAAGCTAAAAACTGTAAACCGAGTAACCGCCCTTTCGCAAGCAATGCCCCACGCTGCTTAATGTGAAACAAAAATTCATTGGCCAACGGTTGATTGGGAATAATAATGGCTTCCCCTATCAAAGCCCCCGCTTTTGTTCCACCAATCCAAAATACGTCGGTAAGCTCATGGACATCTTTAAGTGACAGATCGTTTTTGTCCGCCGACAACGCCGTGCCTAACCTCGCACCATCCATCATCAGCAGTAGGTCGTTGCTTTTACAACACCCCGACAGAGCTTGTAACTGCGCTTTAGAATAAATAGTGCCGGCTTCAGTTGTATTGGAAATATAGACTAACCGTGGCTTGGCCATATGCGGGAAATGCGCATTATTAGCTAAGGCATTCTCTATTCCTTCAGGCGTCAACTTTCCATCAGAAGAGGATACGTTGATGATTTTATGCCCGGTGGCCTCTATCGCTCCAGTTTCCCGCGATACTATATGACCCGTGTTGGCCGAAATAACCGCCTCATGAGACTTCAAAATGCTAGAGATGATTACGATATTGGCCAGCGTTCCACCCGCAACAAAGAATATCGGTGCGCTATCGTCAGACAAATGCGCGCGAATAAGCTTTCTGGCTGCTTCAGAATAGGCGTCATCTCCATAGGCTGTCTGCTGTACCTTATTGGTATTAGCTAGTGCGGTTAGTATGTCAGGGTGGCACCCTTCACTATAGTCGTCTAGGAAACTGTATCGGTTCATTTATTTTGCTTTCTTATTTTTATTTGTAGCAAGCGTTATAAACCCATTACTCTCAAAACAAGCCCTTTAGCAGTTTCTTCTTCAACTTGGCTTTCTCTTCTTTGATTTTGGCTTTAAGTGCGTCTTGTGGCGCCACCTCCTCCCCGGTTTCTTCATCGACGGTGACACCATATTTTTTAGTCACTTCTTTAGCCAGTTCGTTTTTAAGTTGCTGTTTAAACAACGCAGCGGTGTCAAATCCAATTTTAGGTGCCGCTAAATCACCTGTAATAGCCAGCGGTATCTCTAAGCCTTTAAGCTCCTTGAGAGATTGCCCCCCTTGCCCTTCAAAAGTCTTCACAATGGCGACAACCATTTTGAGATCTAAGTTCTCTGTATTGAGATCAACATTACCACTGCCTTTCAGTCGTATGGCGGGCGCTTTTAAATCAATATTATTAGAAATCAAGACACCATTTACTACTTTAACCAACGCCGAAAAATTAGAGAACTCAGTTTTGTCCCCTACCTCTGCATTAGATTTCACCTCACTTTTATTAAGGCTCTTAAACAGGTTTGCCACGCCCATCAACGACTTTTGAATATTCGCGCCCACAATAGCGCCATCATCCAAATTTATGCGTATTTCACCATTCATGTTTGAAATGAACTCAGCGTCGGTTAAACCATAAGTGTTTACATCGGCATTGATGTTTGCCAAACCCTCGAAGCGGTCACCTAGATCCATAGCTTGTAAGAAGGGAGACAGCTTAATATTGGCCAAGCTGGTTTTAAAATTCATTTTAGGCGCATCACCTGAGATATCGTAAGTAATGTCATTCACACTTTCACCGCCATATAAGTCCGCTCTAAGCGGTGAAATCGTTATGCTATCCAAATTGGTATCAGTATCTATCACGAGGTTCTTTGATAACAGACCTTGATATTCAAAGTCTGCAATTTCAATCTTCCCCTTAACATCTAAACCTTTTAATGCGGCAAATGGCAAAACTACTGCACCTGTAGCGCCGGCTTCTTCAGCAGCCTCTTCACTTGAAGCTGGAATATAATTATCGGCATTGAGTTTATCGACTGCCAGTTGAAATCGGTAAGCTGGAACGGTAAAAGATAACATCGAAAAAGACCCCATTATGTTGGATTCGTCCATTCTAATGACTAAATCAGATAACGACATTGAATCTAAAGAGGCTTGGAAACGGCTTTCTATCTGTAGGTCTTGCAAAGCTGCATCACTAAATTCATCCAAGGAAAGGCTCAAGTTAGAAGGGAATATCTCTCTTAATTTCAAACTGTTAGTGCTTATACTTCCAGTCGCTTGTAAATCTGAAAACAAATTACTTATCTCTGCATCAAGGTCAATCTTTGCATCGCCTTGGCTAATCGAGATAGCGGGTACAGTTAAACGCTCTTCTGCTAGCGACAGCCTCAAATCAGGAATGGAAAGTGTAGACTTAACGCCTAGCAAATCAACCTCATAGGCTTGCTGACTAGTGGTTAACAAGTTTTCATTAAGGTCAAAATCCAACTGAGCGATTTCCCCTTTCATTGGAATAACATCATAACGCCCTTCAAGCGAAACTGTCTGCACTTGGAGCTTATTGGTAGCCGTTTGGAAGTCTAACATGGCAATGCCCATTTCAGCATCCATTTGATCTTGTACAAATGAGATGCGCGTGCCGCTCAAGTTAACCCCGTCTAATGCCTCATTTATATCAAGCGTGCCACTGACTTTTATCTGCGTGCTCTGCGCAAGCACGTTGCCATCGACTTGGGCACCTAAAGAAAAGCTAACTGCTTGACCCGGTACTATTTCTCCCGTTTCTAAATTAAAGGCACTGATGTTCAATTGCTGGCCAGCGGTTTGATCATCCCAATTGACCTGACCATCAGCGATATTGACCCCCTTTACAATTAAACCACTCAATACCGCACCTCCTTCTGTTGGGGCATCGGTACTTTGTGAAGATTCGGCTTCAACTGAAGATCCGACTAAATCGGCCCAGTTCGAGTTGCCTTGTGCATCAACCGAAAGATTCAAAACCAATTGTTGCACATCAATTCGCCCGATTTCTAACTTCTTGTTTATCAACGGCATTACGGCGACATGTATTTTGGCGCCTTGTGCCGATAGCATCTTGGCTGGTGCAAAGCCCTCGCGATTATCCAACGATAAGCTGCCTACTTCAAAACCCAGCCTTGGATAAAAGCTCCAACTCAAATCTCCATCGATGACGAATGTGCGTCCTGTCTGCGCTTTTACTTGCTCAGAAATCTCGTCTTTATAATCGTTTGGGTCGACTTTATTAATGATAAAAAAACCGGCTGCCACCGCTAATAACAACACGATAACAAGAAGGTAAAATGCCCACTTAAGTAATTTCATAATGCTCTTTATAATTTAAACGTTTTCATATTCGGCCATTAAGGCCAATGCCTGTTGAACAACCGAAGCGTCTTTATGTTCACCTCGAGTATTTTCTGCCATGGCTCTACGCCACTGTTTTGCTCCCGGTACGCCCTTAAATACGCCCATCAAGTGTCTGGCAGTATGCCTGAGCCACACGCCTTCTTGAAGCTGTTCTTCAATGTACTCGCAATAAGATTGCACTATCTCATGACGCGACTTAAACACAGCTGAATCATCAAACACAGCTGCACATAACTGATTTAACATCCATGGATTTTCGAAAGCTATGCGCCCCAACATTACGCCGCCAGTATGCTTTAAATGTTGATGTACGGCCAACTCATCAATGATTCCACCATTAATGACAATGTTCAGCTCAGGATGATTCTGTACTAAACGATAGACGCGATCATAATTTAAGGGGGGGATATCTCTATTTTCTTTAGGGCTTAAACCTTTAAGCCAAGCTTTTCGAGCATGCACTGTAAACTCCTGACATCCTGCTGCGCTTACGACGGCTATAAAATGATCTAAGGCTGCATATTCATCTTGATCATCCACGCCTATTCGATTCTTTACCGTTACCGGAATATTGACGACTGAATTCATCGCCGCCACACACTCCGCCACGACTTCGGGCTCTCTCATCAAACAAGCACCAAACCGCCCCGCCTGCACTTTGTCAGATGGGCAACCTACATTGAGATTAATCTCGTCATAACCCCAGTCTTCTGCAATCTTAGCTGCTTCGCTTAAATCCGCTGGGTTACTGCCACCGAATTGAATGGCAACGGGGTGCTCTTGCGCGTTAAAACGCAGAAACCGTTCACGATCACCATGCAATATTGCACCCACATGGATCATCTCCGTAAACAACTTTAGCTTCGGGGAAAACAATCGATAAAATGCGCGACAATGTCGGTCGGTTATATCCAACATGGGCGCTATGGAAAGCAAGGACATCAGGTTTTATATGAGATATATTTACGTGTATATTTACTGTCTAAATGTGGACTTAAGCTCGTAAAACAATATGTCAGCTCTGAATAAAAATCTAGAAAAAGTAATCGACCTAGGCCTAGACAGCCTGTTCAATCAAATCAACCGCGGCCTTGAAAAAGAAAGCCTGCGAGTTGATACAGATGGCGCCATGGCTCAAACGCCTCACCCTACCACCCTGGGGGCGGCATTGACGCACCCGAGTATAACCACAGATTTTGCTGAAGCACAGTTGGAGTTTGTAACGCCCGTCAGTCAAGACATAGATAGTCTAACTAACTTTCTGACTGAAGCCCATCACTTCACCTATCAAAACATCGGCGATGAAAAGCTTTGGGCCAGCTCTATGCCCTGCATCATTAAAGAAGGCGCGCCGATACCTATTGCTCGATTTGGTAGCTCAAATATCGCTAAAATGAAAGAAACCTACCGGTTAGGATTAGGTCATCGCTACGGCCAATTGATGCAAACCATTAGCGGTATTCATTATAATTTTTCATTACCAAAAGAGTTCTGGCCCTTTTATTTGGGTATTGCAGATGGGCCCGAATTACAAGACGCTATTTCAGCCGAGTATTTGAAGCTCATTCGAAACTTTCACCGCAGTAGCTGGATCATTCTCTATTTGTTTGGCGCCTCCCCCGCTGTTTGCAAGACCTTTCTAAACGACCGTGAGCACTCATTGGATGAGTATGCGGGTAGCAGTTTCTACGCACCTTACGGCACTTCCTTAAGGATGAGCAACCTCGGTTACAGCAATGATGCCCAAAGCAGCATAAAAGCCTGCTACAACCAACTAAGCACCTTCACTGAGTCATTAGTTGAGGCCATGCATACACCCCACGCTGAATATGAAGAGATTGGGGTTAAGGTAAATGGTGAGTACCAACAGTTAAACGCCAATTTATTGCAGATAGAAAACGAATTCTATGCCGCGATCCGCCCTAAGCGAGTAGCTGATAGCGGTGAAAAGCCCAGTGAGGCGCTATCCTCAAGAGGCGTAGAATATATTGAAGTACGCAGCGTTGACCTGAATCCGTATGTTCCAATAGGCATAGATCAAGAAACCATTATCTTCTTAGACATGTACCTATTGTATTGTTTGTTTAATGACAGCCCGTTGCTTGACGACAAGGATCTAGCTGAAAACCATCAAAATAAAGTAGATACCGTGATGGTAGGGCGAAAACCTGGTCTCAATCTTAGCCGAGACGGTCAATCTATTTCACTAAAGCAGTGGTCCACCGAAATTATTGAAGAAATGCGCCCCATTGCGAGAATACTAGACTCCATTCACTTCACCCGTCGATACGGTCAGGTACTAGATAGTCAATTAGAAAGCATTGAAGATCCAAGCAAGACATTATCCGGAAGAATCTTGCAAGACATGCAATCAAACTACTCCAGCTTTTATGAGTTCGCTATTGCTAAATCTGAAGAACACGAGACCTTTTTTAAGCACTTACGGCTCAATGAATCCGCTCGAACTAACTTTGCTAATTTAGCTAAAAGTTCACTGGCTGACCAAGCAGAGATAGAAGCGAACGACACCGTTGATTTCGACGCATTCCTAGAAGACTATTTTAAAGTATAGTGAAATAAAGTTAGGCTATACTCGCTCCACTTTACCCAACCCCCCCCTAGCTCAGCTGGATAGAGCAGCCGCCTCCTAAGCACTTTATGCACCATATTCGCGCTCAGTGTTATTATCACTTTAGTCATTGTTCCCTATTATGCTTACACCGTTGGTTTTGATGCTTGCCAGGAAAACGCTGATGGACACCAATGCCGCCTTAATAGAAATTGCCGAGAAAGTGGGGTACCAATCAGAGGCAGCATTTAGCCGAGTATTTAAAAAGCAATTCGGTGTTGCCCCCATTGCTTATAGAAAACTGAAGGAAGTGATTTGCCCCTTTGTTAAACTGACTTCACGAAAAACCTCTAGCTAACTCCAGCGCTTTGGCCAGCTGCTAAATTAAGGTTCACTTTGCTTTTAGGCCTAAAGGATTGAATAATCAGATCATGTACAAAACCATACTCATCATAGAAGACGAAGCGGAGATCGCAGATACTCTGCGCTATGCAGTGGAGTCTGAAGGCATGGCATCGGTGTGGGTAGCGCAAGGAAAGCTAGGCTTAGAAGCTTTACGTCAACAGTCCATTGACATGATCATTTTAGATGTGGGGTTACCCGACTACAACGGGTTTGAATTACTTAAAGTAATTCGTCAGAGTTACGAAGTACCTGTCATGTTACTAACGGCGAGGAGTGACGAGGTTGATAAAATTGTGGGTTTGGAAATTGGTGCAGATGATTATGTCACCAAACCATTTAGTCCGCGAGAAGTGGTGGCCAGAGTTAAAGCCATCTTAAAACGCAGTCAAAAAATCGACTCTGTATCTAACCAAGCTTTCACGATCAACCCAAAGACAAGAAGTGTCACGTACGACGGCGTTGCCTTAGAGTTAACCAAATCGGAGTACACACTGTTAAGTGTATTGGTAGCCAGCCCAGGTCAAATATTTTCCAGGAGACAACTCATAGACCATGTATGGTCGTCCCAACACCCTTCAGATGACCGCATTATAGATACCCATATCAAAACCCTACGAGCCAAGCTAACAAGCGTCAAGAGCGGCTGTGGCCCTATCGTTACTCATCGCGGCTTTGGTTACGCACTAGAACTAGGATGAAAGTCACGTTATCTGAATTAAGCGCTAATTTACCCCGCATCAGCTTTAGCTTACGCGCGTTCGCGGTTTACTTTGTCGTTTTGGCCACCCTCTCCTGGTTTATTCTAGATGAAGCTATTGAGCGATTTAACATCACCTTGAGACAAAGCGCAGAAAGTGTGCTGGTCGACACGGCGAATTTACTGGCCACCACCTTGGAGCAGGAGTTTACCGACCAAATACTGGATACTGGTAAAATCGAACGCCTGTTTACCGACGCCTATCAACGCCAGCTGAATGCCCAAATATACAGCGTACTCAAAGAGCGCATTGATACCGAGGTGTATATCACCGATAAGTCAGGGACAGTGGTATTTGACTCGTCAGGAGAAAACGTGGGCAAAGACTATTCTCTATGGCGAGATGTGAGGTTAACCCTAGCCGGGGAATACGGTGCGCGCACCAGCTATCGCTATGAAGACAGAACAGAAGATGATGACCCAAAAATCATGGTCATTGGCGCACCTATCTACTTCCAGCAAGACATTGTAGGCGTGGTGAGCGTGGTAAAACCTGTTCGCATTCTAGAAGCCTTTTTACTGGAGCAAAGCACCCAACTTAAAAAATACGCGATCGGGCTATTGGCTCTGGCGATGCTAATGGGCTATTTAGTGAGTTATGGCTTCACCCGCGCCATCAACAAACTGGCCACCTATGCAAATAAAATGGCCGCAGGTCAAAAGGTCACTCGCCCAAAGTTTTTAGACAAACGCTTTTACAAACTTGCCGGGGCAATCACCTACTTGCGGGAGCAAGTCGACGGTAAAGAGTACGTTGAGAATTATGTGCATAGCCTCACGCACGAATTAAAAACGCCGATTACTTCGATTAAAGCTGCTGCTGAACTGTTGGAAGAAGATTTACCTGAGAAACAACGGAAGCAATTTCTAGACAATATCCATAGCTCAAACGAACGTATGTCGAGATTAGTCGACAGAATGTTGGAGTTGGCTAAATTGGAAGGCTTGCCTCAGATAAATAAACAGATTGAGTTTGACGTGGTGGCAAGCATCAAGCAATTAGTTGACGAGCGTTCTCTGCTGATTGATCAGAAAATTGCGCAAGTGCATTACTCTCCTGCTGAACCATTGATGGTCAAAGGAGACAGCTTACTCATTGGCCAAGCGATAGCGAACTTACTGGATAACGCACTGCATTACAGCGGGCCCAATGAAGAAATCGAAATCTCGGCCAAGGCAGAAAACGAAGGCTATCGCATCACAGTCTGTAATAAAGGCAGCAAGGTTAGTAACTTGGTGATTGATAAAGCCTTTGATCGATTTTTCTCATTACCAACGGGAGAACAACGCACCAAAAGCACTGGCTTAGGTTTAAGCTTTGTGAGAGAAATAATGAAATTACACAACGGCGAAACAGAGCTAGCAAACACGCCGTTAGGCGTGGTTGGATCAATACATTGGTCTTCTACTGGTTGATCCACACCCGTGAGAGCTGACTCACCGCAGACAAGAGAAAAAGAATTAATATCTCAAGCAAGAAGGCATGATACATCACTTACTATGGAGTGATGATCTGAGGGAGCAACAGCTACTATTACATTAGCGGCTGAATTACCTGTCCATGACATATCCAAAACACTATAAGGTTCAGACCAACATCAATTAGTGCCTATCGGGATTCAGCACCCCACAAGTTTTAGTGTCACATAAGCCCCTACGCGTAACATTAAGGCATTTAGCTAGTGGGGGTGGCTTATCCAAAGCTAATTCCCCGTTATTAATTAATCATCATTAATGATTGGCTAATAATCAAACTAAACGAGCTAAAATTCCAATAATGGCAAGTAGTCCGATGCGTGCTATGTTTAACTATTCACACTAGGGCATGTTGGAATCGCTAACTCTTCTTTGCGTCGCCGAATGATTTCCGTTGTTGAAATGCTTTTTGTATAAGTCACATTTCGAAAAATACCCATCTCAATGGCACGCTTGTATATTAGTTGTTGCTTCTCAACAGAATAGTCGTCGCCGTGAGCAACTAGATCAAGGTCATATTTTTCGATCCAGGTGGAATCAAATATCCAAGGCGCATTGGGAATGACTTCGTCCACATACTCACATACGGCAACGTTTGCCATACGCTCTTCCATCGAATGCACAGGTCTTCGTTTATTTGCTTCTGCTTCATCGTCAGAATTGATTCCTACTATGACATAGTCTCCAAGTAAACTAACCTGCCTTAGGAACTCAACGTGCCCATAATGGAAGAGATCCGCCACCATGTCGGCATAAATACGAATCATAAGGTGGCACGCGTGTTATTTGGGTTTTTGAAGCCCTGAGCATGTCGATTAATGCTCATGCTCTTCCTCTTGGGATAAAACGCAAAGGCGCCCGGAAATAGCTGTTTGATCTGGTTGATAGACGTAGGTGATTCCAGGCGTCATTTTTTCCTGATACAGCACCTCTTCATGATCGCCATGTTTGATAACCAGCGCGTACCAATCCTCTTTTACTAGAGGGAAATTGACATACCCAAGTTCATCGGTTTGGTAGCTCCCTACAGCGACTATCCGGACATCAGCGTTGATGACTGGCTGGTTTTCATGATCAAGTACTTTGAGCTTGCCAGCTTGTTCTTGCAAAATAGGGCCGTCAGATGCAGGCGCATCTGAAATTAATGCTAAGACGTCCTTTTCGAACCCCTCTTTCTTCGGGGTCATCCAGTCTAGCCCGTACTTGAATCGCAAATACTCTTCAGGAGGGTTTGGTACAAAAAAAATCGTGCCTATGAAATCGATCTCCTTCAAGTTCTCGAAGAGTTGGGCAGGCATACGAACCCCTGGATAGTGAACCGTTGTACCGTTAGTGACTTTGTAGCAGTTCCAGTCAATCCTGGTCGAAGACTTCATCATGGTGACGCCCACGCAGTCATCGCTATCTTCTACTTTGGCATAATAACCGTTTGCAGTAAAAGCGGCGGCGACCGCTTCAATTTTCTCATCCGTAACCCCGTCAAGGCCGTATAGTGATCCAATGTCGATATCATCATCCCATGGAATTAAAGCCTTGTTTCTAATAATGCCCAGGCAGGTTCCTTGCCGTAGAAAGAAGCGCACACCCAATGAATCCATGATCCCCTTTGCTTCCAACAACAACTGCTCTGCCGTCGCGATATTGATTGCTGGTGCATCTGTATATGAAAATTGTAATGCGGCCTCATCGGCTCCGTTACTTGATAACATGTTTTGACCCCGTAAAGCGCAGACATAGCAAACACACGCTCAGGATTCTTTACCCCATACGTGGTCGTGCTACTAAATAAGCAGCTTTGCTGTAATGAAAAATTGCCGCCGGGAAAAGAAATCTAGTAAATAGTCCGAAGGTGGACCTTACTGCCGGAAGATAAAGAGAAGCTAGGAAGGAGGAATGACGATTAGTTAACCCAATTGGTTTGGGTAAGCTTGGCGCCACGATTTCTATAGCAACAGTGAGTTTAGCCGTGCACTTTAACATGAAAGACTAACGTAAAAATGCTTATCGCGATTGTCTAATTAAACGCCTCAAATAGGGATCTCGCCCTTTTATAAGACCCATCATGCTGAAATTAAGTTGACTAAAGTTTTCCTAATGCTTTCAAACTCTCATAATTTAGAATCGAAAACATAAGCATGCACAACGCAGCCGGTTTTCTTAGAGTATTCCAGTTGGATTTCCTCTGTTGTCGCAGCAATGATGCTGAAATTTGAAGAATGCGCGTTTACAGACCTTGCAAATATAAAATGTGATTTAGGGCATGTGATTTAGGGCATCTCCGAAAACAGGCTACAGAATATTATAATATTGAAAACCCACAAACCTCTATGAAAGCATGTTGTAAGCAGTCTTTTTTGACCTTGAAGATTGCTTTAAGAAGATAGACGAGAAGGATAAGCTGGTTGCGCTCAAAGCCCTAATCGACTGGGATGCATTTCGGCCAGTGCTTAAAGGGATAGCAAAGGTGAACCGCAAAAGCAATGCTGGCAGAAAACGTAAAGACATGTCCTGATGTTTAAAGGCCTGGTTTTGCCGCATCTTTACAACATCTGAGATGATGAACTTGGTATACAACATGCGTCCATTTGTTCAACTAGACAGGATGAATCCGTCGAAAATATATAAAAAGGGGAAGAAAAGGGCCTAAAGCGCATCAAAATGGGGTGAAAACGGCGCTTTTCCGTAAAAAATGATAAATAAAGTCTATTCACTCGCAATCGGTAGATTCACACCGTAAAAAATGGATTCTCGGAGGTGCCCTTTAGTATCAAGTTGTCTGGCGCTTGTTATTCTCGAGTTATTTTTGGGCCAAATAAATAGTGTGTGTGCTCCCTTTACCTTTATGCGCCCTAACCGTTTTAAAGCTAACGGCAAAACGCGCTTTTTTTAGTTTCTTGATAAATCGCGGATCATGCCAAGCTGACCATATTGCTAACATCCCATTAGGACGGAGTGCTTCTCGCATTGCCAATAAACTCGCAATTAAGTATAAGGTGCTGTTATCGTCGTGGGTAAAAGCCTCTGGGCCGTTATCAACATCTAATAAAATAGCATCGTATGTCGCGCCTTTGGCTTTAAACAACTCAGCCACATCACCTAAATGCACTTTAGCGCGCCTGTCTTCGAGTGGCCGCCCCGCACATTCGCCCAAGGGGCCCTTGTTCCACTCAATTATTTCAGGTACCAATTCCGCGACAACCACCTCAGAGTTAGGTGAGGTTGCCTTGAGCGCTGCGGCCAGAGTAAAACCCATACCTAGGCCACCGACTAACACCTTGGTGTTTTGAACGCCTTCAATGTGTGCGCAACCTAGTTCAGCCAGCGCAAGCTCGGAACAATGCATTCGACTGGCCATTAACTGACCTGGAGCCCCTTTAAGCCGAATAGTAAAGTCTTTGTCGTGCTGGGTTAGCCTCAATTCACCGCCGTTATTTGGTATAGCGGCAGTGCCCAATAAAATCGTAGGAAGCATGTTTTCTCTGGTTTTTAGTTTAGCGGATAGAGTATTTTATACTAACTCTTGGTTCGCTTTGATTCTTCAGCAATTTCTCCAACTTGACCTAGAAGTATTCATGCCTAATAAAGGGCAAGGTATGATCAAAGAATGGTAAGCGAAGTGTTAACGAAGCCCTACCGAGCTGAATTCGGAAAGTTTATTATCGCGTTTTAATATTGAAACGCAATAATGGCAAGACGAAGTAAAGAGCAGTGGCGAGAATTAATAGCGGATCAGCAATCCAGTGGCTTGAGTGCTGTGGCTTATAGCAAGCAGCATGGTATCAACTCAAAGTATTTTAGTACTCGTAAATCTCAGTTGCGAAAGAGTGGCGGGAACTTTGTGCCGTCACTCCAAGTGTGAATCATCGGCCGTGTCCTGATGCGCAATTTACTAAAGCGTTATCGAAGCAGCCGCGCATAAGAGTAATTGAGTTTGAGTTAGGCGATGCGCTAGATGCTCAAGCCCTGAGTCTTTTGACTGGAGCCTGTAAACGTAACTGTGTAACTGCCATATTTAGTTTGACTGTGCTGATTTTTGTAGCTTTGCTTGCTTAGCATCTTGCTTCCCCAAGCTTCCTTGTGTTTTGTTATTCATAGTAATTCATAGTAATTCACCAATTTTAGTTCCCAATACACATATATTTAATCACAGAGTGTATTAATCGGCTTAGCTTTCGCATAGTGACATAATTATAACTTATGCGAGTGTGATTTTTTAGATTTACAGGTTCACGTAGATTGCTATACTTATTGCATCTACAAATCACTTGCCCCATTTTCTCTTAGCCATGACAAAACGCACGCAACGCAAAGGTAGAGCCAATCGGCCCAATCGCCACGACAGACCGCAAATAGCGGCTCCCGCATTTATTAGCCGTAAAATTCCTTACTACGAGTTTCTGAACGAAGAAGGATTAGTCAAACTCGAAGAGCAAGCAGACTGGCTGATTCAAGAAATCGGCATTGAGTTTAGAGATGATGAAAAGGCGTTAGAAATATGGAAAAAAGTTGGTGCTGATGTTGATGGCACGCGTGTTCGCCTACCAAACGGCATGGCGCGTGAATTATGCAAAACAGCACCCAGCAAGTTTACTCAGCACGCACGCAATCCTGCTAAAAGCGTTGAGATAGGCGGTGACAGCCAAGTGTTTGCGCCAGTATATGGCTCTCCGTTCGTACGCGACCTTAAAGAAGGTCGGCGTTATGGCACTATAAAGGACCATAAGAAATTGGTCAAGATTTCGACTTCACTCGACAGCCTTCACCACAATAGTCTGGTTATTTGCGAACCCTGTGATGTACCTGTTTCTAAGCGCCATCTAGATATGGTGTATAACCAATTTGTTTATAACGACAAACCCTTTCTGGGCGCCATTACCGAGATGTCCAGAGCGCAAGACTCTGTGGACATGGCCAAAGTGGTTTTCGGAGAAGAATACATGCAAGACCATTGTGTCATTATGGGCAATGTAAACACCAACTCCCCTTTGCTGGTGGACCGCGTGGTAACACAGGCGGCGCAAGTTTACTGTGGTTCGGGCCAAGGTTTAATAGCCGCCCCCTTTATTTTAGGTGGCGCGATGGGGCCTGTCACCACGGCTGCAGCAATCGCCCAAGCATTGGCTGAAGCCATGATGGTTTGCGCCTTCACCCAACTGATCAAACCGGGCGCTCCGTTTGTATTAGGCAATTTCCTGTCTTCAATGAGTCTTAAAAGCGGCGCCCCCACCTTTGGCATGCCCGAACCGGTGATGTCTAACTTTATTATTGGTCAATTAGCCCGCCGCTTGAATCTGCCTCTGCGCTGCGGTGGCTCATTAACCGCGTCAAAGCTCCCGGATGCCCAATCCGCCGCAGAAAGTGCTGATTCAATGATGTCGACCATGCTGGGCGGTGCTAACTTTGTACTGCACGCCGCTGGCTGGCTGGAGGGTGGTTTAGTTACCAGTTACGAGAAGTTAGTACAAGATGCTGATCGATTAGGCGGATATCAACGATTAGCTGAAGGCCTACCCATGGACGAAAACGCGTTCGCTCGCTCGGCCTATGCAGAAGTAGAACCTGCGGGACATTTTTTAGGCTGTAGCCATACCATGGCGAACTACGAAACCGCGTTTTATGACTCTGCCCTTTCGGATAGCGAGAATGTAGAGCAATGGGAAGAAAAGGGTTCGAAGGATTCAGCTGAACGCGCCTATGAGCGCTGGAATCAAATCCTCGACGATTACCAGCAACCTGAAATGCCGCAAGACACCTTAGGTGCATTAGACGAATACGTGGCTAAACGCAAACAAGAATTGCCTGACGCTTGGTATTAATCCAAGTTTAATTAGAGAGGAAGAGTAACAATGGAAACACATGCAAGAGTAGTCATTATCGGGGGCGGCGTTGTCGGGTGCTCAATCCTGTTCCACTTGGCCAAATTTGGCTGGAAAGACTTGGTATTGCTTGAACGCAATGAACTTACCTCGGGTTCTTCATGGCACGCTGCAGGCCAAATTCACACCATTTCATCTGACCCCAATATTTCGAAACTGCAAAGTTATACCATTAACTTGTACAAGGAAATTGAAGAGACATCAGGCCATTCTGTCGGCATGCACAACACTGGCGGCTTTTACTTGGCCTCTAACAACGATTGGTATGACTACTTAAAACGAGAACGTTCGAAAGCTCGCTACATGGGGTTAGATCAAGAGTTCATCTCGCTCAAGGAAGTAGCAGAATTGCACCCTTTGATTGACCCAAAGCACTATGTTGCTGCGCTTTGGGATCCGTTAGACGGCGACATCGACCCATCGGGTGTCACTTATGCGTACGCTAAAAGCGCCAAAGTGCACGGCGCCAATTATCATACACATTGTCCGGTACTAGAAACCAATCAACGTCCGGACGGCACGTGGGATGTGATCACCGAAAAAGGCAACATCCACGCCGACATGATAGTCAATGCAGGCGGCTTGTGGGCAAGAGAAGTGGGGCATCAAGCGGGCATCCATTTGCCAGTGCAACCGATGGAACACCATTATCTCATCACAGAAAGCATTCCTGAAATCGAAGCCTTAGACCGCCGCTTACCAGCAGGCATAGACTACGAAGGTAATATCTACTTTCGTCAAGAACGTAACGGCATGTTACTCGGCACCTACGAGGAACACGCCACACCTTGGAAAGTAGGCGGCACACCAATGAATTTTGGTCACGAGTTACTTGACCCAAAGCTAGATAATATTGCCGATAGACTGGCAGTTGGCTTTGAACGCATACCCGCATTAGAGCGCGCTGGCATTAAAAACATTGTTAACGGCCCTTTCACATTTGGCCCAGATGGCAACCCAATGATAGGCCCTGTTCCCGGCATGAAGAATTACTGGGTCGCAGTTGGCGTGATGGCCGGTTTTTGCCAAGCAGGCGGCGTTGGCTTGGCCATGGCAGAATGGATGATAGATGGGGAACCGTCTATCGACGTATGGGCAATGGACGTAGCGCGCTTTGGTGATTTTGCCACTCCTGACTACGGCACCATCAAATCCTCCGAAAACTACGAACGGCGTTTCATCCTTACCTTTCCTAACGAAACTTTGCCCAAGGCCAGGAAACAACGCACTACCTCTATATACGACCGCCTTATTGCCAAAGGTGCGGTTATGGATGCCAGTTTTGGCTTAGAAAACGCACTGTGGTTCGCCGATGGCCCTGAAGATGCTTTTGAAGATCCTACCTTTAGACGCTCGCGTGCTCACGAATATGTCGCTAAGGAGATCGATGCAGTGCGCAACAGAGTGGGGGCTGTTGAAGTGGCTAACTTTGCCAAGCACCGATTCACCGGGCCGGGTGCAAAGGCATTTTTAAATTATATTCTGGCCGGACGCCTACCCAAGCCAGGGCGCATCGCATTAACCCCGATGCTAACCGCCAAAGGCAAACTCTACGGTGATTTAACCGTCGCCTGCCTAGAAGAAGAGCACTACATGCTATTCGGTTCAGGCGCTGCACAAGAAATGCACCGCCGATGGTTCGAGTCTCATCTTCCCGACACAGGCGTCACCTATGAAAATGTTTCAGCGCAATATCACGGCATCGCCCTTTCTGGCCCTAACTCTAGAGACTTGCTCTCAAGCATTTGCCGGGATGACCTTTCAACTGAAAAAACGGCCTTCAGAGATATTCGCCAAACCTTTGTAGGCGGCGTTCCCGCTATCTTGATACGCATTTCTTTTTCAGGAGAATTGGGTTACGAGGTTTATGTCTCACCGGAATATCAACTACGCCTATTTGAAGCCATAGAGCAAGCTGGCGAGCCATTAGGACTCAAATGGTATGGCGCGCGAGCCTTAATGAGCATGCGACTCGAAAAGAGCTGGGGCGCTTGGACATTGGATTTCAGACCAGACTACACCGCCGCAGAGTCGGGTTTAGATATTTTCATTAATTGGAAAAAAGACTTCCTAGGCAAAGAGGCTGCGCTCAAAGAAAAGCAACAAGGGTCCGTTAAGAAGCTGGTCACCTTAACTATTGAAACAGATGATATCGATGTATCAAACGACGAAGCGATTCTTAAGGACGGCGAGTGCATTGGTTACATTACGTCAGGCGGATATGCACACCATGTGCAACAGTCAATGGCAATGGGCTACCTGCCTACCGAACATGCCGTAGCAGGTACAGTGATTGAGGTAGAAATTAACGGCACCCTCTTTCCTGCACAAGTACAGGATAAGCCCTTATACGATGTCAAAGGGTCGAACATGGTGTCTTAAGGGTTTAGACGACCGTCCGAGTTTGGCCCAATTGAGACAGTCGAGCCTCTAAAATATTAAGTAAAAAACCGACGATATTTTCCACTGGGTTTTCAAAGTTACGTTCTCTTGAGCTTACTGATTGACTTAGCTATAACAAAAGCTATAGG
>JBLIOD010000045.1:0-23968 GCA_047639475.1 Gammaproteobacteria bacterium | reverse complement strand
GCGGCGCAACGGTTGCCATGATGCAACGATAAAGAAGAATAATATGCACGGCAAGAATAAGGACAAAGCCCGTTGGATTAGTGGAATTCGCTAGCCATATGAACGTATTTTTGCACACCGCAATAAGCGCGTTCGCTATAAAGGCTTGGCTAAGGTGCAGTTCCAAGTTGGAGCAAGGGCCTTATGTTTCAACCTTAAACGGTTAATGGTATTGAAGGTAGATAGAGTCGAATTGCTACCTGCCTAGGGATAAATCTGTCTATTGGTGGTGAAATCACCATCAATAGACGGTTTATGGTACAAAATAAGAATTTATTGAACAAGTGAACCGCAATTTGAACGAAAACCAGTTTCAAATTGAATTAACCGACGAGCCCAATGGGTGACCCTGAATTTCAATGACGAATTCTGATTTCAATGTCTTTTTAGATGATAGCGGGAATTGCTGAGAACTATTTTTAACGCTTGCGCTCTTATACACAACTCGCCAAACTCAAAAAGTCTTCCACACTTAAATTTTCTGGGCGCTTTTTTGGATCTAAACCCACACTAAGTATTTGCTCCTCACTCACTAGACCTTTAATCGCATTACGCAAGGTCTTCCGACGTTGGCCAAAGGCGGAGCCGACAATTTGGGCTAGACGTTGTTGGGTGTGCGCATCAATTTCTCTACCGTTTGGAGTTAGTCTTACTACGCTAGATGTGACCTTCGGTTGCGGGAAAAAAGCGCCCGGTGGCACATTAAAGAGGCGCTCTGCGTCGAGATGTAAACCCGCCATTATGCTTAATCTACCATAGGTCTTATCTCCAGGTGGGGCGACCATGCGATCGACCACCTCCTTTTGCAACATAAACACCATTTGATTAATGTGCTTCAAAGAAGCCAACAAGTGAAAAATAAGCGGCGTAGATATATTGTAAGGAAGATTACCTATTACGGACAGCTTACCTTCGCCCGCAAGCGCCACAAAATCCACTTTAAGTGCGTCACCTTCAATAACGTCTAACCCCTCATCACCAAACTTAGCTTGCAGGCTAGCCGTCAAATCTCTGTCCATTTCTATCGCAGTCAAACTACCGTGCGAGCGCAACAAATGCGCCGTAATAGCTCCTTGGCCCGGCCCTATTTCGATCAGCTTGTCGCCTGTCTTAACTTGAATACTCGACGCGATGCGCTGTTGATATACTTCATCTTGCAGAAAATTCTGCCCAAAGCGTTTCCGGGGTCTATGCTTCATGGAGAAACCTGTTTCATATCTAACTCTGTATTACGACTCATCTGACAACAATTTCGTTTGCATATTGGCCATACTGATTGCTTGTTTTATCGCACAAATCAAGCTACTGACCTGCGCTTTCCCTGTACCGGCAATATCTAATGCCGTGCCATGATCAACGGAAGTACGAATAATCGGCAGGCCAAAAGTGATGTTCACGATCTCGCCAAAACCCATGGATTTAATCACGGGCAGCCCTTGGTCGTGAAACATCGCTAGCACCGCATCACAGCCCTTTATTTTATCTGGCGTAAAAGCAGTGTCTGCCGGTAGTGGCCCCGTCAAGTTATATCCTTGCTCACGTAAACCAGCCAAAGTAGGTTCGATGATTTCTATCTCCTCCATACCCAAATGCCCGCCCTCACCAGCATGTGGATTTAATCCGCACACTAGTATATGTGGGTCTTTAATCGCGAATTTTCGCTTCAAGTCTTTTCGTAAAACCGCTAGCACAGAGGTAATTCGCTCTGAGGTAATGGCCGCACTAACTTGTGAAAGTGGCAAGTGCGTCGTAACCAAAGCCACTCTCAAATAATCATTGACCAGCACCATAACCGGTTGCGGCGACCCCGTTGTTTCAGCAATTAATTCTGTATGTCCAGAAAAGGGGATACCGGCATCGTTGATAATGCCTTTGTGAACAGGCCCAGTTACCATTGCGTGGTAACGTCCCGCGTGGCAGTCATTGGCCGCCGTAACGATCGAATCGTAAACAAACTGGGCATTTCCCACATTAAGTGTTCCGCAACTAACTGCCTCTAAATTAGTTCCGACTGATTTGACACATAAATGGCCTCTTTGATGCGGCTGTGACTCGTCGTGATGAATGCGTATCTCTTTCCCCATTAATACGGCGCGAGAGGCAATCAATGCTTGATCACTTAATAGCGTCAAATGACAAGGAAGATCGACATCCGCTAACATTACTGCCAAGTCTGGACCAATGCCCGCCGGCTCACCAGGCGTTAGCACTATCCGCGGTAGTAAATTTGAACTCGTCATCGCCACCTAACCCATCCCCGGCTCTTCTGGTTCTTGAAAGTAATCCTCAAAACCAGGCTGCCATCCATAACGCTTAAAATCAACTCTTCCTGTTTTTGAGAACAAAACCCCTTCAGCCAATAACGCCCTGTACTGATAAGGATCTGGTTCGCCGTCAGAACGCGCACTAATTTTACCTTGCGCATTAATCACTCGATGCCAAGGAACATCGAGATCATCCGGAACTGCTGCCATCGCGTAGCCCGTTTGACGCGCGGTACACTTACCAGACATTTTCGCGATCTGTCCATAAGTCGCCACTTTGCCAGCCGGTATTCTTTCAACCACCTTATAAACGCGTTTATATAAACTTTCTGACTGACTCATTATTCGTTGTAATGTTCGGTGTAATTCTCGGTGTCACGCACAAAATTTTAAATTATTGGGTGCCGTCTGAGCTTAATTCAACCCGCCCCTAACAACCATCAATCCATGAACTGCAACCAGTCTATCATTCATTGGTTCATCAGGCATAACGGTTAGTCTCACGTTACGAGTTCGCCAATCTCGAGCCATCAAGTTCATCAGCGAACCACGGCCATAAGAGAGCAAACAATCTATGATTTAAGCGAGACCGATACGCCTCTCTAAACGCGGTGAGCTGGTTTGGCTTGACGGGATTCGGCCATTATCGAGTTAGTTGCACTCTAGGCGCTAAATACCCCCGATTGAACAACGAAAATAATCTGTCTCCACATGAATAGTTTGATTCATTGCTTTTCTTACATACTCAAAATTATCGCAGATAACCGTCTGTTTTGTCTGTTATTCTCGCACTTAATCTTTCGTAATCATTCCATTAAACGGCGTTTTGCAACATTCTATTGTCTCTGAAGCCAAGGGCTTAATCCTCCTCGCGACCCCTATCGTGCTGGCGTCTATGGCGCAGATTCTAATGCACCTCACTGACATGCTCATGCTGGGCAGGTATAACTCCGAACAATTCGCTGCAGCGGGCATTGCAGGCGCTATGTGGTTTGTGCCCATGCTGGTAATTATGGGTTCACTTCAAGGCGTCTCAGCACTAATCGCCAACGCCATAGGCGAGACGTCAGACCATAAGGTAGCCAAGTTGTTTCAACATGGATGTTGGTTAGCCGTCGGCATTGCGTTGATAACAACATTAATGTTGCCGCTTATTGCTCGTATGTTGCTATTCACTGACATTCAAACAGAGATTGTAAACCACACTATGGCCTATTTAGATATATTGGCGCTGACCTTACCCGCTGCCACGGCCTACACCATAATGAGGTTCTATGCGGAAGGCATTGAATATGTCATGCCTATGCTGATTATTCAGTTGATCATTTTACCGCTGAATTTTTTGGGCAATTACGCGCTGATCTACGGCAATTGGGGCTTTCCAGAGTTGGGTATAAGGGGCGCTGGTTACTCTAGCGTGTTTGGCTTCTGGTTAAGTGCTGTTATGCTCTACGTCGCTTTAAAGCGATCAAAACGCACACAGCACTATCAACCTTTTGTTTCTTTTACTAAGCCACAATGGAAACCGATCAAAGTTATATTGATGCTTGGCTTACCTATTGCCGCCTCTATGTTTTTAGAGCACACCCTGTTTTTAGCGTCATTTATTATGATGGGCTATTTTGGGACCTTAGAAGCAGCAGCTCATAATATCGCGATGAACTACACCGAGATTACTTTCATGGTGCCATTGGGAATCGCCAGCGCCTTAACCGTTAAGGTCGGCAATGCGCGGGGAAGAGGTGAATTATCGTTAGCGAAACTACGAGGCTGGACAGGCATCAGTCTAGCGGCTTTTTTCATGTTTCTGTCGGTGTTTGCCATTTTGTTATTCCGGCATCAAATTGCCGCGTTTTATACCCCCGATCAAGAAATTGTCTCCTTGGCAGCCACTTTCTTGATATTTGCCGCTATTTTTCAAATATCCGATGGTACACAAGTTGCAGCAGCGGGAGCTTTGCGCGGCATGGAAGACACGCGCATTACCATGCACATCTCTTTATTTGCCTATTGGCTGATAGGCTTGCCGGTGACCGTTTTATTCGGTTTTTCTTTAGGGTTTGGAGGAGTGGGTATATGGCTAGGTTTAATTGCAGGCCTAACGATTGCTGCCATTCTGATGTGCTGGAGATTTCGTTGGATTATTCATCATGAGTCTTCTTTGTATTCTAGTGGCGCCGCAACCTAGTACACTTTAACGCCGCAACTCCAACAGATTTTGTTAGCACCCTCTACAGTCATTTTGTTTACCCAACAGGATAGATTGATTACTGATGCGTTCAAGTAGAAATTCATTCTACTTGATTGGCGACCACTAACAAAAAACTCTCCACTTCAATCTCTAAGCAGCAAGCCTTTCTTTTCTCTATCATCATCAGTTTTTTTTATTGACCTATAAATATATCTTTCTTAAAATTGTCACCTATTCAAGGTTTATATAGCCATTTTTGAAACGGCACTTTTTAACTAATAATGCAAAACCAATCCCCACTTATCACTGGTCACGACTCCATTAACAAGGAGCTCACAACATTATCAGCGCAACAAAGGGCTGCGTGGGCATTCGAGCATTTGCCCACAACACATGTACTGACATCTAGTTTTGGAATTCAAAGTGCGGTGATGTTGCATATGGTAACGCGAATACAATCTGATATCCCGGTAATATTGATTGATACGGGGTATCTGTTTGAAGAAACGTATCAATTTATCGAAGCACTTTCTAAGCGTTTATCGCTTAATCTGCAAGTAATCAAACCTATATACACTCCGGTAGAGCTTGAAAAACACCACGGCCAGTTATGGCTAACAGGCGAAGAAGGTATAGCACAATATAATCAAATCACTAAGGTCGAACCCATGCAGCGTGCGTTACAAAGCACCCAAGCTCAAACGTGGTTTTCAGGGTTACGCGCACAGCAATCTAAATCAAGGCAAGCGTTATCACCGCTAGAAATGCAAGACGGGCGCTATAAGATACTGCCCATCATTGACTGGAGTAATAGGGACGTTCATCTTTATATGAAACAACACGATTTGCCGTATCACCCATTATGGGAGGAGGGCTATGTATCCGTTGGGGACACACATACCTCAAAACCTTTGTCCGTAGGCATGCTGGAAGAAGAAACGCGTTTCTTTGGTTTACAGCGTGAATGCGGCATTCATAGTCACCAACAGGCCGTTTAGTAAGACAAGGAAACACCACACTCCAGGTAGCGAAAAACTTAACGCAAGGCATCGCATCGCATCGCCCAATTTACTGCGGCGAACGCCAATGCGTTGTGCTTGATCATCCCACTATAATCTTTACGCCCACTTTTTATGTCAGTTTTATCTCATTTAGACCGATTAGAGTCTGAAAGCATTCACGTTATTCGTGAAGTAGTTTCCGAGTTTCACAATCCTGTTATGTTGTATTCCGTCGGGAAAGATTCTGCCGTAATGTTGCACTTAGCCTTAAAGGCTTTTGCGCCGGGTAAACTACCTTTTTCTTTGATGCACGTCGATACCACTTGGAAGTTCAAAGAGATGATCTCATTCAGAGATGGGATTGTGAAAAAGTACGACCTAGATTTAATTGTGCACATTAATCAAGATGGAGTAGACAAAGGCGTTGGCCCGATTAGTCATGGCTCAAAGTTACATACCGATGTAATGAAAACACAGGGCTTAAAACAAGCGCTCAGCTTGCATGGTTTTGATGCTGCATTTGGCGGGGCACGTCGAGACGAAGAAAAATCTCGGGCCAAAGAACGGGTGCTCTCATTTCGTTCTGCCACGCACCGCTGGGATCCCAAAGCACAACGACCTGAGCTATGGAATTTATATAACACGCAGCTTACAGCAGGCGAGAGTGTTCGTGTATTTCCCCTTTCTAATTGGACTGAACTCGATATTTGGCAATATATACAACGCGAGAGCATACCGGTTGTACCGCTTTATTTTTCGGCCAAACGACCTATCGTAAACCATAACGGCAGTCTAATTATGGTAGATGATGAACGCTTGCCACTAGCACCCAATGAAGTGGTGGAGTCGTTGCAAGTTCGTTTCCGCACTTTAGGATGCTATCCACTTACCGGCGCCATTGAATCTAACGCACAAAGCGTTGCCGATATTATTTCCGAGTTGCTAATATCGCGCGATTCGGAGCGCCAAGGACGCTTAATTGACCAAGATCAAATCGGCTCAATGGAGAAAAAGAAACAAGAGGGTTACTTCTAATGAAAAATATTCAATCTAGTAGCATGATATCTAAACCCACTTCACCAGATTCACGAAAGCAAAAGAGCCAACTACGCTTCATTACTTGTGGTTCAGTAGATGACGGAAAATCTACTTTGCTGGGGCGTTTATTATACGACTCTAAATCGATTTTCAGAGACCAACTGTCCGCCACTCAAGTAGAGAGCCAGAAGTATGGCACGCAAGGCGACAACATCGATTTGGCGTTGTTAGTTGATGGTTTGCAAGCAGAACGTGAGCAAGGTATTACCATAGATGTCGCCTACCGTTTTTTTGAAACGGATAACCGTAAATTTATTGCCGCAGATACTCCCGGACATGAACAATATACCCGTAACATGGTGACGGGAGCGTCAACTGCAGATTTGGCGATTATTCTTATCGACGCCTCAAGAGGCGTACTAAAACAGACTAAGCGACATTCTTATTTGGTGTCATTATTGGGCATTAAGAAGGTGGTATTAGCGATAAATAAAATGGATACCATTGATTACGATCAATCACTTTTCGATGCAATCGCCGAAGACTACCAGCACTTTGCAGAAAAACTAGAGATCGAATCCACTCACATTATCCCAGTGTCGGCGCTAACGGGGGAAAACGTGTTTGCTGATAAAGGACAACTTAAGTGGTATGAAGGCCCAACTTTAATGGAATTGCTGGAAAGCGTCGATGCTGATGAACCCATATTACAGCTGCCTTTTAGATTACCGGTGCAATGGGTGAATCGCCCATCGCGCAATTTTCGCGGTTTCTCTGGCACCATTAATGGCGGCCATATAAGTACTGGGGATGAAATGGTGACCAGCCTTTCGGGAAAGTGCAGCACTGTGAAAGAGATATACGGGCCCTCTGGCAAGATTGAGAAAGCCATTGCGGGTCAAGCAGTCACACTGGTTCTAAATGACGAGATAGATATCAGCCGAGGTGATTTGATCTGTAAACCAGACGGCCTTGCCGAAGTGGCTGATCAACTCGCTGCGCATATCGTGTGGATGCATGAAGAACCCTTGTTACCAGAAAGAAGCTACCTCATCCGTTTTTCAACAGCCTCTGCCAGCGCCCAAGTGACCGACTTAGTACATAGCATTGACGTAAATACGTTAGATCAGCACGCAGCCAAGACTTTGGCTTTAAACGAAGTAGGTTATTGCAAATTGTCGCTTGATAAAGCCATTGCATTTGATGCATACAAAGCCAATAGAAGTACCGGTTCTTTTGTGCTTATAGACAAGTTTACTAATGCCACCGTTGGCGCAGGCCTAGTTGATTTTGCGCTGCGTCGTGCGAGTAATATTGAATGGCATAAGATGGAAATTTCCAAAACAGCGCGGGCCAAAGCTAATAAACAAAAGCCTTGTATTCTTTGGTTTACTGGACTATCAGGTGCAGGCAAGTCTACTATTGCCGATTGCTTAGAACAAAAACTGGCCACATTAGGTAAACGAACTTATCTGCTGGATGGCGACAATGTTCGCCATGCATTAAACAAGGATCTTGGCTTCACCGATCAAGATCGAGTAGAAAATATTCGTCGCGTAGCAGAAGTATCTAGACTTATGATGGATGCAGGTTTGATTGTATTAACATCGTTTATATCGCCATTCAAAGCTGAACGTCAAATGGCGCGCGAGTTAACTGAAGAAGGTGAATTCATTGAGGTGTATGTTGATGTACCACTGGCGGTTTGCGAGCAACGGGACCCAAAAGGCTTATACAAAAAAGCCCGAGCGGGAAACTTAAAAAACTTTACGGGTATCGACTCTAAATACGAGCCACCTGATAACGCAGAAATCGTACTAAAGTGTGCCGAGCACAGTGTAGAAGCATTGGCCGATCAAATCGTGAGCTACTTAACCGAGGAAAACAGTCAATTCTAATTTGGTAGGTAGAACACTAAAGCCCCATTTCAGCCCCGCTGTAGTGTTCAAATAACCCTCAGCATAAGCTTTTCTTAACCGTGTTACCTTCTAAGAAGCAGCTACAAAATAAAACGTGACAAATCCTGATCTTGAACTAACTCAAGCAAATGCTCATCTACATAGGCTGCGTCAACCGTTAACGATTCACCTGATTTATCAGAGGCTTCAAACGAGATTGTTTCTAGCAACCGTTCCATAATGGTGTGTAGTCTACGGGCGCCGATATTCTCCGTGCTGTCATTAACTTCCCAGGCCACCTCAGCAATACGCTTTACGCCATCTTCGCTAAAATCAAGCGCCACACCTTCTGTCATCAGCAGAGCGGAATATTGCTCAGTTAAGCAGGCATCCGGCTCAGTTAGTATTCGAATAAAGTCTGCGACTTCTAGGGCGCGCAATTCAACTCGAATCGGTAAGCGACCTTGCAACTCAGGAATCAAATCTGAAGGCTTTGCTAATTGAAATGCGCCTGATGCGATAAACAAAATATGATCTGTCTTAACACTGCCGTGCTTAGTCGAAACAGTAGAACCTTCTACAATCGGCAGCAAGTCGCGCTGCACGCCTTCTCTCGAAACTTGGCCGCCGCTTTGGCTTTGGCCTCCACTGCCCACAATTTTATCTATTTCGTCTAGAAAAACGATGCCATGTTGCTCTACACGCTCTATCGCTTCTAACTTAATATCATCTTGGTTAACCAGCTTCCCCGCCTCCTCTTCGGTAATAGCTTTAAGCGCGTCCTTAACATTCATTTTGCGTGTCTTTTTTTTATCTTGGCCAAAATTTTGGAACATTTCTGACAATTGACTCGACATTTCTTCCATGCCCGGTGCCCCCATAATCTCTACTTGAGGGGCTGCCAGTTGCACTTCTATTTCTATTTCCTTTTCGTTCAAATCACCTTCACGTAATTTTTTACGAAACAGTTGTCGTCCCGCACTGTTTTTCTCGTCGCTATCTGCATCACGTGCTGGGGGTACAAATACATCTAATATACGTTCTTCCGCAGCATCTTCAGCGCGAGTCGTAAACTTGGCCATCGCCTGTTCGCGAGTTTGTTTTATCGCCATTTCGACCAAATCACGAATGATTGAATCAACCTCACGACCTACATAACCGACTTCAGTAAATTTTGTTGCTTCAACTTTTATAAAAGGTGCATTGGCGAGTTTGGCAAGGCGTCTGGCAATTTCGGTTTTACCCACACCGGTTGGCCCAATCATCAATATATTTTTTGGTGTAATTTCACCGCGCAAATCTTCTCTAACCTGACTTCTACGCCAACGGTTGCGCAACGCAATCGCCACGGCGCGTTTAGCATCACTCTGAGCAACAATATGTTTGTCTAGCTCATTAACGATTTCTCTTGGGGTCATTTCACTCATGGGGCTTCCTATTACAGCTCTAGCTCTTCGATGGTTAAGTTGTGATTGGTATAGACACATATATCACCCGCTATCTTCAGGCCTTTTTCTACAATTTGACGTGCATCTAGATCCGTGTTTTCAGCCAAGGCCAGCGCGGCGGCTTTAGCGTATGAACCGCCGGAACCAATAGCCATTACATCGTTTTCGGGTTCGATGACATCACCGTTACCCGACAACATGAGTGAGGCAGTTTCATCAGCCACCAGCAACAAAGCCTCTAATTGACGCAGACTGCGCTCTGTTCGCCAATCTTTGGCCAATTCGACTGCCGCTCGTACTAAGTGCCCTTGATGGCGCTCTAGCTTAGCTTCAAAACGTTCGAACAAGGTAAACGCATCGGCAGTACTGCCCGCAAAACCCGCTATCACTTTGTCATGATATAAACGGCGCACCTTTCGTGCATTGCCCTTCATCACTGTATCACCCATTGAAACTTGTCCATCACCGCCGATCACTACTTTGTTGCCACGTCGCACGGATAAAATAGTGGTGCCATCAAATTGAATCATAACTAGGAGCTTTAATTAGTAGAGGAGTTGGCACGCCAGATTTGCATGCGATTACCTCATTCATGAGGTCGACAAAGGGAATATTCAAGCCAACGAGAACGCCAGTTTTTAGTCAACCAACTTCAAAGAAGGTTTCTTTTTGTCTGTCGGTTTTTTGGGGGGTTTACGCTTAGTCATTGATTTAAGCACTGGCTTTTCGCCAGTAGTTGGACGCGGAGCAGCCTTGCCTTCAGGTGATGCATCACCCTTAGAGGCGGCTTTTAGCCTGGCCGGCGCTGGCGCTGGCGCTTTAGAATCAGCTTCAATCTCTGCGGTTTCTGTCACTTCAGGGAACATACATCCTTGGCCATTTTCCTTGGCATAGATAGCCCGAACGGCAGCAACAGGGATATTAATATCCCTAGATTTGCCACCGAATCGAGCGCTGAATAATATCCATTCGTTACCGAGCTCTAAATGATTAACCGCACTGTGATCCAAGTTCATCACAATAGTGCCATCCGTCACCAAATTCATCGGTACTGTTACACCCTTTACTGTGGCGTCTACCAACATGTAAGGAGTCAACCCCTCATCAGTGCACCATTCGTGAATTCCACGAATCAAATAGGGTGTGGTAGCAGTCATTATTCAATTAATCAACAAAACAAAAAGTCTAGAACTCTTCGTTTAATTCCATCTCTTGCTGGCTCAAACTTGTCTCAAATTGCTCTCGTGCAAATAAACGACTGGCGTAGTCCTTAATCGGCTGTGCTTTCTCGGGTAAATCAATACCTAGAGACTTTAGTCTCCACAACAACGGCGCAATGATCACATCAACCAAAGTATAGTCATCTCCTGTGAAATAGGGTTGATGATTAAATAACGGAGATAAAGACGTTAAGCCATCACGGATACTTTGTTTGGCTTCTTTTGATAACTCAGTACCGTCAATTAACGCTCTATCCACTTCGTTTATCCAGTCGCGTTTCATGCGAGCGATGGTCAAACGCGCTTTACCACGGCCAATTGGATCTGCTGGCAACAAGGGTGGATGCGGGAAGCGCTCATCCAAATACTCAACCACAGGATAAAACTCATACAGCACCATCTCACGGTCAATCAGCACCGGTGTTTCGCCATAAGGGTTAAGTTCATCAACAACTTGTTGGCGTTCAGCAGAATTCACATAGCGCATATCACACTCTACGTCTTTGTCTCGCAACAAGATTCTCAAACAGTGTGATGAAATGCTATTCACATCGGAATGCAAAGTCATCGCCGACTTTTTTGCGACATCAGTACTCATAATTATAGACCTTTATAAAACGTAAGAAGGGTTGGCGCCCTTACAGCACCAACCCCATAGATATTCTTAGGGATATTTTCGGGCAACGTTTAGTGTACGTCGCGCCAGAACTCCTTTTTTAAGAAATAAGCCAACATAAAGAACAAGGCTAGAAAAATCAGCGTGTAAGTGCCGTATTTTGCACGCACCATCTTCGCCGGCTCACCGACATAGCTTAGATAATTGGTAATGTCATGTGCCGCTTGAGAAAATTCATCTTCATCCATAGAGCCTGCAGAAGTGAGTTCTAACTTATGATTTCCGTCAGCGTCGTGCCCATCGACACTTTTCATCTGTTGAACGCCTTGCAGGCCAGCCAAAACATTCGGCATCGCCACGTTAGGAAAGTACTTATTATTCCAACCTGTTGGCGTACCGCCGTCTTGATAAAAGCCAATTAGGTAACTGTAAATCCAGTCATCTCCGCGTACACGAGACGTTAGGCTTAGATCGGGCGGCGCAACACCGAACCAATCAGCCGCTTTGTCAGCCGGCATGGTATTGGTGATCGGATCGCCAATTTTGTCCGTTCCACGCATTAAGTGCTTTTTCGCTAAATGCTCAGGAATACCCAAGTCTTTAGCAACACGATTTAACCGCATAAACTTAATGCTGTGACAACCTTGGCAGTAGTTAGCAAACAAACCCGCACCGCGTTGCAGTGAAGCTTTGTCGTTTAAATCAACGTTCGCCCAATGCAGCGGCTCTGAACTGCCCGCTGAGGCAACAGCCATTAACGGGGTAACAAATAGCATCATAGCCGATGCGATAATTAAGAGACTTTTTTTCATCCTGTCACCCTCTCTGGAACCGCCTTTGTAGGGTCGGCTTTTATGAATAATGGTTTGATACCTAAAACGTAAACAACCCAGACTGACAACACAGTAAAAACAATAATTGGCGTCGTTAAGGATTCATCACCAGTATTGGCAGCCATAGTCGCTGTCCACCAGTAAAACAAAGTTCCCAGCAGCATCAACATTGAAATACCAAATAACACCAACGTAGATTTCGACTGATCGCCCTCCGCACGTGTATAAGCAGGCATCAAGAAGAAGAACAAAAAGTACACCAAGGTGAAGAACTGCGCCGCCAAAGTTAGTGGCCCGGTCGCAGGCTGTACACCTAAGTAGCCTAATACCACAAAGGAAATCACAAAGATGATGATTGCCAAACGCGTCAAGAAGCCTTTATATCGAGCTGACTTGACAGGACTGCGATCTAACCAAGGTAAGGTAAACATCACAATTATAGCCGCGAACATCGCTAATACACCCCAAACTTGTGTGCCTGCAAAGCTAGGAACAGCACGTAAGATTGCATAGAACGGTGTGAAATACCATACTGGCGCAATGTGATCAGGCGTCTTCAGTGGGTTGGCTGCTTCAAAGTTAGGGGCTTCTAAAAAGTAGCCGCCCATTTCTGGCGCAAAAAATACCACCGCAAAGAACAAGAACATAAACCCAACCACGCCCATAATGTCTTTGACACTATAGTAAGGATGGAATGGAATGCCGTCAGCAGGTGCTGTTTCATCCCATTTATTGCCTTTAGGGCCTTTCTTGATTTCGATGCCGTCAGGGTTGTTTGAACCCACTTTGTGTAATGCAACAATATGTACAAACACCAAACCAACCAAGATAAAAGGCAGGAGGTAATGTAAAGCGTAGAAGCGGTTCAAAGTCGCATCTGATACGACGTAGTCACCGCGAATCCACAGTGACAAGCCTTCGCCGATAAAGGGAATCGCGTTGAACAAGTTAACAATTACCTGCGCGCCCCAAAATGACATTTGACCCCAAGGCAATAAGTAACCCATGAAAGCCGTGGCCATCATCGCAACGTAAATTACCATGCCAATAATCCACACCAACTCACGTGGGTTTTTGTATGAGCCGTAAATCAAGCCACGAAACATGTGCAGGTAAATAACCACGAAGAACGCAGACGCACCGGTAGAGTGCATGTAACGAATAAACCAACCGCCAGGCACATCACGCATGATGTATTCAACTGACGCAAAGGCTAGCTCTGTATCTGGCTTATAGTGCATCGCCAATAGAATGCCTGTGACGATTTGCAGTACCAAAACCACTAACGCCAAAGAACCGAAGAAATACCAAAAGTTAAAGTTCTTCGGTGCGTAATATTCGCTGATATGTTCTTTCCAAACCTTGGTGGCCGGAAAACGATCATCAATCCAATTCATGAAGCCCATTATGCTGCCTCCCCGTCATCGCCGATCAAAAGCAGCGTTTCAGTTAAGTACTGGTAGGGTGGAACTACTAGGTTAGTGGGTGCAGGCACGCCTTTATAGACGCGGCCAGCCAAATCAAAACGCGAACCGTGACAAGCGCAAAAATAACCGCCCTGCCAATCGCCACCCAAATCAGCTGGAGCCAACTCTGGTCTATATTTTGGCGAACAGCCTAAGTGGGTACAAATGCCGACTAACACCGAAATCTCTAAGTTTTCTTCGCGTGAGCGATTGGCGTTTTGAGCGTAGGCTGGTTGCTGGTCTAACTTAGAGTTAGGATCAGCTAGCTTGCTGTCTAAAGCAGGCAGCGCTTCAATCACAGACTTAGGACGCTTAACGATCCAAACTGGTTTGCCACGCCACTCAACAGTGAGCTGCTGGCCTTCTTCAAGCAAACTAATATCTACCTCAACAGGCGCTCCCGCTGCACGGGCCCGCTCACTAGGCATCAAACTCATACCAAATGGCACCACCATTGCAGCAGAGCCAATAGCTCCAACACCTACGGTGGCAACCGTCAACATACGTCTACGGCTTTGGTTAATGTCATTACTCATCGTAATACCTCAAAAAACAATTATTTGTACGCTGGAATCTCTAGGACAAACTGCCGCAAACCAGTGCGGGAGCCAGCTTTTTATAGGCGCGCGATTATATCAAATCTAAAACCAGTAAAGTGTAACTAAATGGCGCTATAAATCAAAATAATTGAGATTAATAGCTATATAAAAGCACAGGCCAAAACCTGATTATTTAAGGATTCCCCTGTGAAGCCAATATCATTTGGGCGCCTTTTTCGCCAATCATCATAGTCGGCCCAGACGTGTTACCACTGATCAGCTTGGGCATGACGGAGGCATCTATTACCCTTAAATTACTCAACCCTTTTACCTTCAGTGTCGCAGGGTCAACGACTGATAACTCGTCAATGCCCATTTTACAGGTCCCCACCGGATGATAAACCGTAGAAGCGGTATTACGCAGATACGCTAAAATTTGCTCGTCGGATTGTATCTCCTTACCCGGCGCCATTTCCTCGCCGCGCAGATGGTCAAATTTCGGCGATGCGAGCACTTCTCTGGCCTTGCGCACTGCCTCGACCAACATCTTTTGATCACGTTCTACGGAGAAGAAGTTATGATCAATAACCACATTTCGAAAAGTGCCGTCATCAGCCAATTTAACGGACCCCTTGCTTTCGGGGCGTAATACGCAGGAAAACAAGGAGTAGCCGTGACCAAACTCGATGCGCTTTCCGCGATGACTGCGAAACAAAGGGGTAAAATGAAATTGCACATCAGGATCACTGTCAGCTGACCCCTTTTCGGCCTGCAACGCATATTTAGTTTTGGTGAACCCACCGGCTTCCGTGTAGTTTGTTGTCCACCAGCCTTTACGACCAAACCAGTATTTCAGTGGCGCGGGCACCACGTGCTGCAACAAGGTTGCCCAAGAGATACCAATAGATTCACTGCTAGACGATCGCACTGTAACCATGCTGTCGACATGGTCTTGAAGATTCTCGCCCACACCGGGCAAGTCAACTTGGCAGTCTATACCCAGCGCTTCGAGATCAGATTTATTGCCGACCCCTGACGCCAATAAGATTCGAGGCGACGCGATGGTACCGGCACTGACAACCACTTCTCGATTACAGTGTAATACAGCCGTCTTGCCTGCTTGCTCGACATTGATGCTCTCCACCTTTCCATCAGATATATTTAACGAGAACACCTCTGTATGGGTAAGTACGGTTAAATTGGGTCGACTACGAACAGGCTCCACAAAAGCGGTATAACTACTTACCCTTTGGCCTTTATTCTGCTTAACGTTGTACACCCCTAAGCCAAATTGGGACTGTGCATTGAAGTCGTTATTCTCTGGCAAGCCAGCTGCCTCACCCGCTGCAACAAACACCTTAGACACCGCATTGGCATCTTGTTGCTGGCTAACCATTAACTCTCCGTTAAAACCGTGATAAGCCGCATCTTGGCTTACTTGGTTATTCTCTAACTGCTTGAACACCGGCAATACATCATCATATGACCAACCTTCACAACCTAACTCGGCCCAACCGTCATAATCATTTTTATTGCCGCGGATATAAACCATGCTATTAATTGAGCTGGAACCGCCTAAGCCTTTTCCACGATTTACCGTAATTACTCGGTTGTTCAGCTCCTTCTGCGGCGCGCCTTTATAAGTGTAGTCATATTTTTTACTGCCATAGAGAACAAAGCCGCCAGCGGGGATTTTCACCAACGGGCTCTTATCATTCCCCCCAGCTTCAATCAAACAAACCGACACGTTTTCATCTCTACTAAGCCGGTTAGCCACTACGCATCCAGCGGAGCCCGCACCGATAATGAGATAGTCATAGTGAGACAGGGAAATCATAAGTGGCACCAGTATGTTAAAAATGTGTAAGGCTTAGGATACAATATAAGAAACCATTAACGCCACGATTTAGATCAAAAAGAATTTAATACTCATTTTTTGCCTAATAGGCATCAGCCTATTGGCTATATCTGCGCTTGATTTTGACGATCGTGACATCTCGCCCACTGAAAATACAATAGTACTCGACTCTACATTAATAGGCCCCAACAAGCGCGCCACTGAATTACTCAGAGAAGATATATCCCTTCAAAGCGATGCCTCTATTTCGAGCCTCAACACAGCAAAACCAAGCAAGAAAATCCCAGCCAAAAAAACTAAAACACCCGCAATGACTTCGAAGCTTAAGCAAAAAACCGCACCTAAGAAGGCACTTGAGACCAACACCAAACCTAAATTAGAAGTAGAACCGCAACTCAGCGACAAAACACTTATAACTGGATGGGTGCACGACGAAACCGGCGCGGGCGTCCCCCAACAAATCATCCAACTGCGCAGTCCCACTCATGAAAACCAACTACTTGAAACCACGTCGGATCCGAATGGCACTTTCACGCTTGAAGCGGCTCCCATTGCAGAAGACTACCGAGTAATAATTAGACCTACTGGCCCTTATGAACTAAAGCACAAAAGGCCAATCACGCTAAATGTATTTAAGGGCATGCCAAATTTGAATATTCCGATGTTGAGTACCGGCGCAGGCACCATTGGCTTAACTATACACACCACCTCCGGTTACCCCGTTAAAGAGCAAAGCTTCCAGCTAATCAGCCTCAATCGCGTAATTGACCAGCAACACAGCAATGCATTGGGTTATGTCGAATTCAACAACGTGCCCGCTACAGGAGGTCGGCCCAATCTAAAAATACGTAGCACTGGATCACCAATATATATCTTTTCAAATCTTTCACTTACTCGCGGCCAAACAAATACCACATTACACACTCAAGCACATCACGGTGAACATAGTTTACTGGTCAAGGTTAAAAACGTAAAAGGCGTTCGAATTGACGATATCAACGCCAAACTTAGCTGGACCAAAACTATCAACGGCATTCTTACCGAAACAATACGTGTTATTGATAACAGTCGTAATGGTCGCAATGAGATTCCTCGTAAGCAGCAACAAGCAAGTAACCCAGAAAGAACTCTAATAAAATTTACGGGTCTCGGCGCGGGTGAACACAGGTTGGACCTATTGGGCCCACAAACTGAAGCGTCATACGGAGAACCACTAATTGTTAATCAATATGAACAGCACGCCGATATAACCATGCAGTCATTTGGTTCTTTACTTAATAAACAACAGTAGCCATTCTCTAGTTCGCCAAGTTATAAAATATTAGCCCTCAACGTAACCTACGACGAGATACTACAAACTTAACCGGACAATTGAAAAAAAACAATGATATTCCAACTTCTTGAGTCAGCTAAACGGGTTTAACGGGATGATGCTGTAAATGAAAAAGAACGACTCCTGACCATGAGAAATTCTCGCAGCTTTAACACAAGAAATTGCGCCTAAATCAACTGCCGAACTCCATTTCTAACTTCCATAGAGATCAATTTTATAGTTAGTAGAAAATTGATTCTATAATAAGCCAGCTTGACGAAATTTATTGCTATCCTCACCTGAGCGTGGGACTGATAGTATCTCCCGAAAATGAGAAACACCTTAATTTATATCGCCGCCATTCTTCTAGTCTTCTCAGGGCTGGATTTGTTTGCGCGCCATTACGATAGAGCTTTGCCATCGATCAGCGACAAGACCTTCTTGAAAAAAGAAATGTTTCTACTTAGGCGCTCGACAGACGTTCTCTTCTTAGGCTCTTCAAGAACCCAAGACGCCATCGACTCGTCTGTGTTAATGCAAGCCTTGAACTCTCATCCAGCTGACGGAAGCGATTCATTTATTGAAGTTTTTAACGGCGGAACTGCAAAAGCAAGTAGCGAAAAATTGTTATTGGTTGCTGAAGAAGTAGTGCGCCAGCCCGGTTTAAAATTACTCATGATAGAGCTTTCAGACCAACACGTGTTTGGCCAAACTGTGTCAGAGGAAAAACCACTAGCCCAGTTGCCTTCAAATACCGAACAACGGCTACAGGCGTTGCAGCGCAAAAACCTATATATAGTAAAACACCGTGAGGCCTTTAGACTAAAGACATTAAAGCGAGTACCGTTATTACTGTTAGCAGACCAAAGCGAAGGATCTATTTTTTTCAACGTGCCTTGCTAATCGACATGAAAGAACAAGTAGATTCACCGCAATTTTCGGTTGCGCTAAATTCAAAGCAATGGCATCCAAGGGTTATTTCTCCAAAACCGTCGACATCGAAAACGAAGGGCCTCTCGAATGCCGACATTGGGGCGATTGACACCTAAAAACGCGTTAGTGATCTAACCAGAGAACTGGGAATCGAGGTTATATTTGTAGTCCAACCAACAACCAGTGCATTAATAGACAACGAGTGCACGCCTAGAATAAAAACGATGGTTGCGCTGATTGCCAATGTGACCAACAGAAAGGTACTCAGCAACAACTGCAAACAGCTTGATCCGCTTTTCTTTCGAGATGACACGCATCTAAATAAAAATGGTAGAACACTTTGGTCTAACGTCTTGGCGCCATTCATCTCAGATGCGCTCAAACCCCTGTAGACAGAAACCATGCTTTTTAACAGTATTACCTTCATCTTACTGCATGCGTTATCTTAACGGCTTTTTGGCTGCCCCCAAAACAAAGTCTGCGCCTAGTGCCCTTGGGTTTGGGCTCACTTTTTTTCTACGGTTGGTATTACTGGCCAGGATTGCTCGTGATATTGATATCAATTATTTCATAGCACAATTGATTGAAACACGGTGATCGAAACAAATCTTAATATTCGCTGTTGCGGTTAATTTATTAGCACTGGGGTTTTTCAAGTACCGCGTATTTTTGGTGCAAAGTGTGGCCGAAATATTCAATTTAATTGGCATAGCCATTGACTACCCGAATCAGCCTTTATGGTTACCACTGGGCATCTTCTTTTTCACCTTCCAGGTTATCTCGTATCTGGTAGATGTGTATAAGCAAAAAAAATCTGCGGAGCGCAATCTACTGGTCTTCGCGTGTTTTGAGTGTTTCTATGGTCAACTAATAGCCTGTCCCATAGTTCGCTCACACCAGTTTTTGCCCAACTAAAAACCTTTAAAACCTTCGATTGGTCGCTATCTCGGCTCGGCTTATGGAACGGGGCGCATTGGAATTTTCTTATTTGGGGGCTACTACACGGAATATGGCTGGCGGCTGAGCACAATGTGCGACTACTGCCAAGTTGGATTGCCCGTTTTCCGCGGACATTGAACCTGATCAAGATAGTGCTGGTATTCCATGGAGTGACACTATTGTGGGTCTTTTCCCGTTCAACCACATTTGAAACCGCAACACAAATGTTGGCGACGATGCTTCTCCCACCCTACTCTATTGATGCTACCATTCCCGATGCATTGATCAGCATTATCGTGGGATTCCTAATCTTTGGAAGTTTTCTCGCCAAGCATTTAATTGATGACAAATATCTTAAAGTCTCCCTAATCAAGCAAATCTCGCTAGTCCTATTTTTGATGTTGCTTATATTGGCCTATTCTCAAGCTAAGCTCGATTTCATTTACTTTGTTTTTTAATGTTCTTGTTTAGTTCGCAAAACAATTAAACTGATTTAATCCTCATTGGGCTAAAAAAATCAGTTCCTTAAAATCCTTAGCGCTTAATCCACTAGATTTATTGATTTTTATTTGCTGTTTGGTCGACGAGTTGTTTACTTTGTTATTCCTTGTTTCTTAACTAAATGCCATTAAATGAAGACTCAGGACCCAGCGTCAAAAACTTAAAACTGCCCTCGAATCACCCCAGCGATATAGGCCTGCCCAGCATTGTTTGGATGGATACCATCGGCCGTATCCCGCGTATCGAAACCCGCACGCACCTCGGCAATTCGAGCACCATTTAACTTTCGAATACCGCTACTAATCGCCGCGGCGCGTTTATTTTCTGCGCCCGATGAAGATCGTGTAATCGGTATCAAGGTTGCAACAATCACGGTCGCTTTTTTTGCCACCGCCAGATTCACCATGCGTTGCAAATTACTTACCGCCTCTGATACAGAACCTCTCAGTGCATCATTTGTGCCTAGCATAATAACAACATGACTGGGCGTCTCGCTTACCAGCAAAGGCTCTATCAAAGCTAAGCCCTCAGATGTCATTCTACTGCTACGGCTATTGTTAAAGAGAGGGACACCCAATGCACTTTGCAGCCTGACAGGCCAAGGCGTTGCCACCCCATATCCGGTACCAATGCTGTCACCAATAGTCAGTATTTTAGTAAGTGCTTGCGTGTTAGTCGCCGAGCCCCCGCCGGAGCTACTGCCGCCGGAGCCGCAGCCAACTAATATGGTGGATAAAACAAGCACCCCGAAAATTTGAGTTACTCTTTTAATTCTAAGTCTGTGTTTAATGTATTCGTAGCAAACCATAATGATTAATGTGATGTGACGTATTATTTAATAAAGCCATTGGCTACCAAGGGCAACACTCGATCATAAAACTTTTATTACGACGATTGCAACTGCGGCTAACGCCAACACCCCCCAACCCAGCCACTCTGACCAGCGACGGATATTGTCCTCCAAGTTTTCTCCGCCGAAGTGCACAATGCCCGCGACAAAAAAGAATTGGAAGCTACGTCCAACCAGCGAACCGATCACGAATGGCAACCATGCCAAGCCCAGCGCACCCGCGCTAATGGTAACTAATTTATAGGGAATCGGGGACACTCCAGCTAACAGCACCAACCAAACACCATATTGAGCGAACCAATCCTTGAGCTGTTCGACTTTATCGCCAGCGTGGTAAGCCTCTATGATCCATTGGCCAACCGAATCAAACAGCAGCGCGCCAATTAAGTAACCCGCAATACCGCCTAGCACTGAAGTGATGGTGGTTAGCGTCGCCAAGTACCAGCGACGCTCCGGCTTCGCTACCATCATCGGCGCCATCATTAAAACGACAGGCACCGGGAAGAAAGAAGACTCAGCGAAGCTAATTATTGCCAGATAACGTTCAGCCAAACGGTGACGTGACCACTTTAAAACTTGATCGTAAAGCGAGGTGAAAATTTTCATTATCTAATCTGTGTGACTGACTAAGGGTACAAAATTGGCATCGCTAATAACCTGTTCGTTAAAACCGCCTGCGGTGCGTTCGATCAATCTTAGTTGTTGCTGGGCACTCGACCCGACGGGAATAACCAATTTCCCGCCCACGGCCAATTGATGTTTCAATGCCTCTGGCACCATAGGCGGAGCAGCCGCGACAATAATACCGTCGAATGGGGCTTTGTTTTCCCAACCTTGATAGCCATCACCCACTTTATAAGAAACATTGGTATAGCCTAGCGCTTGTAACCGCTTCTGGGCAGCGAACGACAAAGCCTCAATTATTTCGACCGTAAATACCCAGGTTGCCATTTGCGACAACACGCTAGTTTGGTAGCCGCAGCCGGTACCTATATCTAAAATGCGTTTCACTCCAGGCTTACTCGCTTCTATCAATTGCGTCATCAGCGCCACCATATAAGGCTGAGAGATAGTTTGATTGTGTCCGATCGGCAACGGGGTATCTTCATACGCACGATGAGCCAAGGCCTCATCCAAAAATAAATGCCTTGGAGTTTGCTCCAGAACTGCTAAGACCGCTTCATCATGAATGCCGCTCTTACGCAGGCGCTCTATTAAGCGTTGACGGGTACGTTGTGATGTCATACCAACCCCGGCTCTTAAAGAAGCGTTCATGCTAATTGCTCAACCACTGACTTAGTGCATCGATTTGGCCATGACGGGTCATGTCTGTTTGTATTGGAGTGACCGACACATATCCTTCACGAATAGCCGCGAAATCAGTACCTTCGCCGCCGTCGTCTGATTTACCTGCTGCGCCCACCCAGTAGACCATTTTGCCTCTTGGGCTCGGCGTTGGCACCATGGGCATGGAAGGCTGTCGATAGCCCAGCCGTGTGGCTTTAATGCCTTTGATCGCGCTCAACGGCAAATCTGGCACATTGATATTCAAAATAGTGTCATTCGGCAACGGCTGCTGCTGCAACTTGATTAAGATATCCGCTGTGATCTTTGCCGCCGCCTCATAATTTTTCTCTTCGCGCCCAACCAAGGATACCGCTATGGCAGGTAACCCTAAATGCCGCCCTTCTATCGCCGCACCCACCGTACCAGAGTACAAAGTATCATCGCCTAAATTGGAGCCGGCATTTATGCCGGAAACCACCATATCTGGCATCACGTCTAGCAAGCCTGTTACGGCCAAATGGACGCAATCTGCCGGGGTTCCACTTACCGCGTAGATATCATTTGATACTTGATTCGCGTTGAGCGGTCGAGATAAAGTCAAAGACTGACTGGCCCCGCTGTGATTTTGCTCAGGCGCAACCACCACGACACGCCCCAAATCAGCGAGTGCGCGCTTTAACGCCGCCAATCCGGGCGCCATATAACCATCGTCATTGCTTAACAAAAAAATCATGGCGCACTTATACCTCTAGCCGTTTAAAATGTCACGAAACTAGCGGGTTTATTTTCCGTCTTACTTACAACTTTGCTAACCACAAATGATGAATCAGCCAGTGGTTTGCAGTAAAATAGAACGTTACAAGGATCGACATAAAACGAAGCAAAAGGATTTGAAAACCAGAAACTCGATACCCAAACAATTCAAACACGACACTTTTCTTACTGTGACTGACCAACAAACCGATCAAGCAAACGCAATGAACAACCCTATTCTAGACAGTTTTATTGGCGTACAACACTCACTAAACCAATTAATAATCGGCCAACCTGCTTTGGTTGAGCGTCTGCTCATCACCTTAATCAGCGATGGCCATTTATTGGTAGAGGGTCCGCCAGGTTTGGCCAAAACTCGCGCGATAAAAACATTGGCGCATTTTATTCAAGGTGATTTTCAGCGTATTCAATTCACGCCTGATCTATTGCCTGCCGACCTCACCGGCACCGAAATTTATCAAGCCAACCAAAGTGAATTTGCCTTTAAGGCGGGCCCCTTGTTTCATAACATCATCCTAGCGGACGAAGTAAACCGAGCCTCCGCCAAAGTGCAATCAGCCTTACTAGAGGCCATGGGGGAACGGCAAATAACCATTGGCCAAACCACCCACCCATTGCCCGATTTATTTATGGTAATGGCCACGCAAAACCCGATCGAGCAAGAAGGTACTTTCCCGCTTCCCGAGGCACAACTTGATCGGTTTTTATTGCATGTGACCGTTGACTACCCTGGCGTTAAAGATGAATTAGCCATTCTGCGGTTAACCCAGCAAGAAGCTGCTGCACCAGAATTAAGCGAAAGCCCAGTTCAACTCACTGAAGAAACTATAGCGACCGCCAAGCAACAAGCTCTAGAAGTACACATGAGTGAAAGCGTTGAGCAATATATCGTGCAACTGATACATGCAACTCGCCGTCCCGAACTATTCAATGAAGCATTGAGCAATTGGATTGAGTTTGG
>JBLIOD010000044.1:0-24057 GCA_047639475.1 Gammaproteobacteria bacterium | reverse complement strand
GGCACCAGCTAAGGCACCAGCTAAGGCACCAGCTAAGGCACCAGCTAAGGCAGTAAAGGGCAAGGTAGCATCAAAGAAAGCGCCAAAGAAACCAATTAAGGCAGCATCTAGTGACACGGCAGATGACGTTGTGGTTACCGATAATATGATGCCACTCATTTTAACTGCGCCAAATGGCGGCGTAGCCGACGATCTAAAACGGATTCGTGGTGTAGGTCCAGTGCTTGAGAAAACCTTGAATGGTTTGGGTATTTATCACTTTAGTCAAATCAGTGATTTTTCAGAGGACAATATTAAATGGGTAGATAACTCGCTCTCCTTCCGTGGTCGTATTCAACGTGAAGAATGGGTGTCACAAGCGAAATATTTAGCGAAAGAATCCTAAGCAGAGTTTGTTTCTCATTGTGACCTAGACGCTATAGACTCACACAAAAAAGCCGCCTCGAGGGCGGCTTTTTTGTGTCTTTAGAAAGACAAATTCAGTTTAGCCTAGAGCGGGTATTTCACCAAAGCGATTAGAGAATTTATTAGGCGGTGCCACGTAGCGTGATTCTCGTCCGGGTTTGGCTTCTAACGGGTTAACATATTTAACATCACTGTCATCAAAACGCTTTGCGGGAGGTGCTCCAGCACTTGACCCAGCTCCTGACCCAGCGCTTCTACTGGTGGGTTTACCCCCCGTTCGGCGGCCCTTATCGTATGATTCTATTTTGCTAAAATTAGGTTTATTCTCTGGCTCGGTAACGAGTTCAGGGGTTATTTCGCCAATCGGTAAGCGATGGCCAATATATTCTTCAATATCCATCATTGAATAAGCATACTTTTCACAGGCCAAACTAATAGCGTGACCACTGGCGCCGGCTCTAGCCGTTCGACCAGAGCGATGCACATAATCTTCCGCTTCTTGTGGCAAATCATAGTTGATAACGTGACTAACAGCAGGAATATGTAGGCCGCGCGCAGCGACATCTGTTGCCACTAGAATATTGACGTCGCCGTCATGAAATTTCTTTAATAACTTTTCGCGTTTTACTTGTGGTACGTCACCGGACAAAATGGCGCAAGGCAACTCGTTTGCTTCAAGCCAAGCGGCAACCTTGTTACCTTCGTGCTTGGTATTGATAAAAACCAGGGTCCGCTTGTTTTGCTCGCCGCCCTTGAGTAGATTAATCAACAAACTGACTTTTTCGGTTTGCGCTGGGTAGTACGCAATTTCTTCAATACGTTGTACGACCATTTCGGACTCCACTTTTACTTTCTGTGGCCCGTTCATGTGTTCGTAGGAAAGTTCATCAACGCGGAAGGAGAGCGTGGCAGAAAACAGCAGATTTAGTCGCTTCGAACCTTCTGGCATTCTGCGTAACAAATAACGGATATCGGTAATGAAACCAAGATCAAACATACGGTCGGCTTCATCCATTACCACTACTTTGATGTTGTTTAAGTGGAATACCTTTTGTTTGTAATAATCGATAACTCTTCCAGGCGTACCAATTAAGACATCTACGCCATCCAGCAAAGTTTGCTTTTGCTCTTCATAACCAGTGCCGCCGTAAGCAAGCGCCAAACGGATATCAGTGCTCTGTGCTAACGCGACTGCATCTTTGTGAATTTGAATGGCCAGCTCTCTAGTAGGCGCCAATATCAGTGCTTGGATGGCGCCATTATCTTTCTTACTAATCTTGACCTTAACTTCTTCAACGCCGGCTTCAACGAGGGCATCAACCTGGGTTTCAGTTTCTGCTTCAACTTTGGCCTCGATCACCTCGGATGATTCTGTAGCAAGCTCTGAATTGGTTTCTACCTCTACCTCTGCATCTATCTCTGAACTTGAGTCGGTAGTTGCTGTGGTGGTTTCAATAATAGTTTCGTTAGCTGCTGGTTCCGACGGTGCAGGTGCTTCGCTAACGGTCTCTTCAACGGGCGCGGTACTTTGCTGTTCCAGTGCTTCACGGGCCGATAAAATGTGGTGAAAGGTGGCCAATAAAAACGCAGCTGTTTTACCTGTGCCAGTTTGCGCTTGGCCAGCGACATCCTTACCCTGCAGGGCAATGGGCAGGGCCAAGGCTTGAATAGGAGTACAAAACTCAAAGCCTGCTTTTTCAACGCCTTCTTTTAATAGAGGGTGAAGAGGCAAATCTTTAAATCGTTGTTCACTTAGATGTTTGTCTTGCATAGGGTATAATTAGCTCAATATTTAGTGTAACCAGATCTCAGGTGGTCAAAACGTCCGGAGTTTTTAGGGTCACATTGTCACGTTGGGTGGTTCTTCAAGCGATTGCTTGATCAACCGTACATTATACCCATTTTCTAATAGTGTTATTGAAATAGTAGAAGTTAAATTATGTCAGATCAAATCGTAGAAATCACCGATGCTAACTTTGAGGAAGAAGTGCTTAACTCAGATGTGCCGGTATTATTAGACTATTGGGCAGAGTGGTGTGGACCTTGTAAGATGATCGGGCCCATTTTGGAAGAGCTAGCGGGAGAGTATGTGGGTAAAGTCAAAATTGGTAAGTTGAATGTAGACGATAACTCTCAGACGCCACCCCAATATGGCATCCGCAGTATTCCTACCTTAATGATATTTAAGAATGGTCAAGTTGAAGGTACCAAAGTAGGCGGTGGTTCTAAGTCTGACCTTGCCGGCTTTATTGATAGCAATATCGCCTAATAAATATCCCCTGTGTCATCAATTGAAGGCCCGCAGCACAGCGGGCTTTTTATATTGGTTTAATTGTTTTTAGATCATTCCCGTTTGGGTAAACCGTTTTTTAGAATGAAACAACGAGTCGAGCAGGCTATAGGGTCCGCGATAGAAAGTTTGATAGAGCAACAAGTTCTGTCAGCAGATGCCAAAGATAGAATCCATGTCGAGCGTGCACGCGATCGGCAACACGGCGACTTCGCCAGTAATATCGCGATGGTGTTGGCAAAGCCTGCCAAGATGAATCCTAGAGAGTTGGCGACTAAACTGGTTGATCTTATTCCGTTATTGGAGGGTATTGAAAAGGTCTCAATCGCCGGGCCGGGTTTTATCAATTTCACTCTGGCGAAGAATGCACAAACAGCGGTGATAGATTTGGTACGCACCGCAGGCGCTGGATACGGCCGGTCTTCTATAGGCGCTAACGAAAAAATCATGATTGAATTCGTCTCGGCGAACCCAACGGGGCCGTTGCATGTTGGCCATGGTAGAGGAGCCGCTTATGGCGATGCCCTAAAACGTTTGCTCAAAACCTGTGGCTATGACGCTCACGCTGAATATTACGTCAACGATGCGGGTCGTCAAATGCAAATCTTGGCTGCCAGTGTTTATCTGCGATATTTGGACCTAATTGGTGAATCGGTTAACTTGCCCGCAAATGGTTACAAAGGTGATTACATCTGGGAAATTGCTGAAACTTTGAAAGCACAGCAGGGCGAGCAATATAGATTGGATAGTGCGGCTCTATTCAAAGACTTACCTGACGATGTTGAGCAAAGCATCGACAAGCTAATCGAACGTATTCGTACAGGTTTAGGTGAAGAAGGTTACGAGGTGGTTTTTGGCGCTGGTTTAGAGTCTTTGGTCGATAACATTAGAACGGACTTGAGTGAATTTGGCGTTGATTTTGATCTATGGTTTTCTGAGCGAGATTTGGTTGATGGAGGCATGATCAACCAAGCAGTTGAGTTGCTAAAAGCCAACGGCAAACTGTATCAAAAAGACGGTGCATGGTGGTTTAAGTCTACCGATTATGGCGATGAGAAAGATCGCGTAGTATTGCGCGCAAATGGGGTGCATACTTATTTTGCGGCTGATATCGCCTATTCGTTAGACAAGCTACAACGTGGTTTTGAAAAGCTGGTTTATATTTGGGGAGCGGATCACCATGGATACGTCTCAAGAGTGAAAGCAGCCTTTGATGCATCGGGGAAAGACCCAGCGCTTATGCACATGTTGCTGGTGCAATTTGCGGTGTTATATCGCGGAGAAGAAAAGGTGTCGATGTCTACCCGTGGTGGCGATTTCGTTACGCTACGCGAACTGCGTGAAGATGTGGGGAAAGATGCCGCGCGCTTTTTCTACGCTATGCGTAAGCCTGAACAACACATGGACTTTGATTTAGAGTTAGCCAAGTCTCAGTCATCAGATAACCCCGTTTATTACGTACAGTATTCTCATGCGCGGGTTTGCAGTGTGTACCGTCAGTTGGAAGAAAAAGGCTTACAACCAGGCCTAGATGCAGACTATGAATTGCTCACTGAGCAGCACGAACAAGATTTGATGATGGAATTAGGTCGATATCCGGAAGTAGTTGAGAAAGCCGCTCGAGACTATGCGCCGCATCAAATTGCCTATTACGTACGTGACTTAGCTACCGCATTTCATACCTACTATAACGCACACCCTTTTATTTCTTCGGAAGAACCGGTGCGCAATGCACGTTTGGCTTTGATCGATGCAGTCCGTATTGTCATAGCGAATGGACTGGACATTTTAGGTGTAGACGCACCTGAGACGATGTAAGGTGGTGCAAGCGCGTCGAAAAAAGCCAGCTAAAAGTGCCAGGAAAACCACCAAGCGTTCGGGTGGCTTCGGTATCGCTAGCCAATGCTTGAGCTTTTTATTTGCGGGCATTTTAATCGGCGTACTTTCGACGCTATTTTGGCAAGGCTATCGAACCAGTCACCAAGGTGACATTGGCAGTGGCTTAAAAGATTTAGTAGATAAATCTAGATTGAACGCTGAGAAACAACAGGCAGTGCGGGTGCCGACTGAGCCTATTGTTGTTGATGCGCCCAGAAAGCAAGCAAATTACGATTTCTACACGGTGTTACCTGCAATTGAAGAAGTGCTGCCGAAAGATTCTGAGCCGACTCCAAAGGTTGTCGTCACCGATGTGTCGCCAAGCACGGAGCCTGAGACTGCAAACACAGCGCAATTGCCAGCGGGCACAGCCTATTACCTACAAGTTGCGTCTTATCAAAACCCAAAGGAAGCGGACCGCCTAAAAGCTGAATTGGCTTTGAGCGGCTTACGCCCAGTTATTCAAAACGTCAGTATCGATAATAAACAATATTATCGGGTTCGAATCGGCCCCTATTCTGATTACGGTAGCATGACAGCAGATGACTATCAGCTATCTCAAATGGGTTTTAAGGCTTTGCGTTTGCGGGTGTCTGGAGGTTAGTTTTTGACCTCCCCAGTTGGGCACTCACTAGCAGGGTGGATATTGGGTAAACCAAATACCCTGAATTACCGCTGGTTACTGTTTATTTTTTTTGCTGCTAACGCGCCGGATCTAGATTTCATATTGGGTGCGATGGAAGGGCAACTTAATCGCTACCACCATATGGCCAGCCATTCTTTGAGTGTTGCTGGTTTATTTGCTTTAGTTTGCTATTGTGGAGTAAAAATATGGGGTGGTAATGCACGGCATATCGCAATTGTTGGCGGTTTGGCTTACGCTTCACATTTGTTATTTGACGCTGTTACCGTTGATACCGAGGAGCCGCGAGGAATGCAGTTATACTGGCCGTTTAGCGAAGAATACATCATCGCGCCCGTTACCTTTTTTGCCAATATTCAGCACGGTGATACAGGCGATACACTACGGGCAGCATTGCACTCCATTTTTTCTGTGCATAACTTTAAGGCGATTCTTTTAGAGCTGGCTATTTTCACACCTGTTCTTATATGGGTAAAATGGCTGAAACGAAATAATGAATAACCATTGGTAATGATTGAGACACTAAAAATAGGTACCCGCAAGAGCCCCTTGGCATTATGGCAGGCTCATTACGTTAAAGATCGATTGCAACAGTTGAACACCGAATTGGATGTACAGCTGGTGGAAATTGTTTCGTCTGGGGACAAGCATTTAGAAACCGCATTGGCCAAAATTGGCGGTAAGGGACTGTTTCTAAAAGAATTAGAAAATGCTTTACTAGATGGCAGTGTAGACATTGCGGTGCATTCAATGAAAGACGTCACCGTTGAATTACCGATAGGGCTGCACATTCCTGTGATCTGTGAACGTGAAGATCCCACCGATGCGTTTGTGTCAAACCATTACAACAGCCTCGCAGACTTACCCAATGGAGCGAAAGTGGGTACGTGTAGCTTGCGCAGAAAGAGCCAGATTGCAGCGCGCTTCCCGCAGCTTGAGCTGATCGACTTGCGCGGCAATGTAAATACCCGCCTAAAGCGTTTAGATGACGGTGATTTTGAAGCAATCATTCTCGCTTCGGCAGGTTTAATGCGTTTGGGTTTGGATGAAAGAATTAAGCAAAGAATGGCAATCGATGAAATATTGCCCGCAGTCGGCCAAGGTGCAGTTGGCATTGAGTGTCGCGAAAATGACGATCGAATAAACGCCTTGATTAAACCGCTTAACTGCGACGCTACAATGATTAGAGTGACTGCAGAGCGAGCAGCGAATAAAGTATTAGGCGGTGGTTGCCATGTGCCAGTGGCCGCATTTGCCCAGTTACAAGGCGACAAACTGTCGCTTCAAGCCTTAGTCGGTTCGGTCGACGGCAAAACGATATTAAGCTGCGAACATCAGGGTAACCGAGCATCGCCCGTCAAGTTAGGCGAAATAGCCGCGCGTGATTTAATTGAACAGGGTGCTAATGGTATTTTAGCTACGGTCTATAGAGAACTAGGTGGCGACTAATCAACCCCTGAAAGGCTGGACAGTGGTGGTGACTCGGCCCGAGCACCAAGCCCAGTCTATTTGCCAGAAGGTGAAGCAGTTGGGAGGAATGGTAATCGCCATTCCTGCCGTTGAGATAGTACCACCTAGTAATTCGAACACTTTTGACGAATGCTTACAGAATCATTCTCAATATGACTTAAGTATTTTCATCAGTCAAAATGCCGTCAGGTCGGTATTTGACCGAATGGCCTTATTGGGTTTGCAATGGCAGGGTCAACTAGCAGCAGTCGGTTCCGCTACAGCTAATGCACTGATTGCTCAAAAGCAACAAGTCATCATTCCTGCAGACGCGGATTATCGCAGCGAAGGGGTGTTAACTGAACTGACTAAATTAGACTTAAAAGGCGTTAGAGTGGCGATATATCGAGCTCAAGATGGTAGAAATTGGCTCAAACAACAGTTAGAAATGTTGGGCGCACTGGTAACTTATATCGAATCCTATCGGCGTCTTCCTGTCGATCAAAGTATTGACCAAGGTTTACTCCGATACGAAGCTGGTACCCGGCTAGTGAGCTTGTGTACTAGTGTGGAGGTAACACAAAATTATTTGAAGCGTTTAGATACAGCAGATTTTAAAGTCGCTACAAATTCGCTTATGATAGTGCCCAGCGAAAGAGTAAAGCAACTCATTGAGCGTTCGACTAAAAATGTAATTGTCGCAAAATCAGCACTTGATGCTGATATGTTGGCTGCAATACCTGCCTACTGAAACTAAGATTTAGGCAGCCGATTGTTGTAGCTTAGATTCTTCCAATACAAAGTGCCAAAACGCTTCTGCTGTAGCAGATAGTTTCTTGCCACTGCGGTGACCGATATGCCAGTTTTTAGCTATCGGAAAGTGTTCAACATCTAAGGTCACCACTCTGCCCGCTTTTAGTTCTAAATCAACGGTATGGAACGAAACTAACGCTAAGCCTAGTCCGGCCTCAACCGCTTGTTTGATGGCTTCATTACCCGATAGCTGCGTACTAACATGGGGATGAATGTCGTATTCATTAAACATGGTTTCCATCGCGCCACGTGTACCCGAGCCATTTTCTCTTAGAACAAATCGCTCGTTGTTCAATTTAGTGATTGGAATATTTTTTTGCCCTGCAAGCGCATGATGTGGGTTGGCAATGATCACCAGCGGGTTGTCCATAAAGGCTTGCGAATAAAGGTCCGCGCTGCTGGGTGGACGGCCCATTAAGACCAAATCAGGTTCGTTGGTTTCTAGCTGTTTTAGCAGGTCTTGACGATTGGTCACATCCAGACTGATTTGTACATTAGGATGAGTTTGGCTAAATTTAGAAATCAATCTGGTGGCGAAATAGTTTACCGTTGACGCAATGCATACCCGTAATCGACCGCCATCAATGCCTTTTAATTGTTCAATATCGTTTCTAATTGAATCTAATTTGGCGATAATCGATTGCGCATGATCCAGCATTACTTGACCCGCTTCAGTTAGGTATATTTTTTTGCCGATTTGCTCGAATAAGGGTAAGTCAGCTGATTTCTCTAGCTGCTTTATTTGCATTGAAACGGCCGGCTGTGTGAGATGCAATTCTTCTGCTGCACGGGTGTAGCTCAGGTGTTTTGCTACGGCGTTGAAAACTTGTAGCTGGCGAATTGTGATATGCATTAGCTTATTCTGTGGTGTTCTAAATGACGTTTATTGGCAGACATATACCATAAGATAAACAGTATGCATTATATTGTTATGATAAGCCAACATTATGATAAGACCCAATTTAGTCCTGACGACAAACCTTTATTTTTAATTTAGCAATGACTCCGAAAAAAATCGCAATTGTGGGTGGTGGAATAAACGGCCTTTGTGCTGCTTGGGAAATGGCCAAGCAGGGGCAGCAGGTTACACTTTATGAACGCGGTGAAATCATGCAACAAACGAGTCGCTCATCTAGCAAAATGCTGCACGGCGGCTTACGTTATTTGGAAAATTACGAGTTTCGATTGGTTAAGGAGTCTTTGCATGAACGTAAGTGGTGGCTGAATCAAGCACCTCACTTAGTTACGCCTTTACAAATTTTCATCCCTATTTATAAGCACTCAAGGAGACCCAGCTGGATGATGCAGCTAGGGCTGATGCTATACGACTTTCTGGCGGGGGAACATAAATTAGGATCGTACCAACGGTATTCAGCTGAGCAATTTACCAGCCTCAATCCACAAATTGAACCTACGGAGTTATCCGGTGGCTTTAGTTACTTTGACGCACAGATGGATGATTATGCCTTGGGTTGTTGGGCAGCGGAGCAAGCACAGTTGGCCGGTGTAATAATTAAAACTCACAGTGAAGTAGCAGCGGTGACCAAGCAAGGAGAGGTGCAACTGGTTTCTGGTGGTGCTGAAAACTATGACCAGGTGTTTAACATCGCTGGGCCTTGGGCTGCAAAGCTACTTAGACAAAGTAACATACAGCCAACCCATTCATTAGATGCCGTTCGTGGCAGTCATATCCTATTTAATGAACCGGTTGAGAACGGCTACTTTTTAGAAGTGCCCGACGAACGCCGAATTTTCTTTGTGCTGCCTTATAAAGGCCAAACGATGGTTGGGACTACAGAGCAACGTCAAGCATTGGAAGAGCCAATAGAGGCCAGTGAAGAAGAGATTGGTTATCTGTTGGCTGCCTATAATCACCACTTTAAACACGATAAGAGTCGGGCCGATATTGTGAGTCAATTTGCGGGTGTACGACCGCTAATTCGTTCTAGTACTGACCCGAATAAGATTTCAAGAGAGTATGAAATCGACGAACAAGGTCAGTTGGTGACAGTGTTCGGTGGTAAGTGGACTACCTCACGCGCCTTAGCTAAGCGGTTATGCGAGGTAGCAAAAGCCGCTCACTAAGGGTCGGTGAGTCCGTATATCTAGTCCATGCGTGCGGGTAAAGCGGTGCGCAAACTATTGTTGAGTTCTTCGAATAAGGTGGCCGTAGTCGGCCAATCGATGCAGGCATCGGTGATTGAAACGCCGTATTTAAGCTCGTCTAAGTTCTTGCCTAACGATTGATTGCCTTCAGACAAATGGCTTTCCAGCATGATGCCCACGATAGAACGATTACCCTCTTTTATTTGTTGCACCACGTTTTGCGCAACCAAGGGTTGTAAGGCATGATTTTTATGCGAGTTAGCATGACTACAATCAACTACTAAGTTGGTCGGTAATCCCGCCTTCTCTAGTGCTTGCTCTGCGAGGGCAACATTGACTGAATCATAGTTAGGTTCAGTGCCGCCGCGTAATATCACGTGCCCGTAAGCGTTACCGCGAGTCGTAACAACGGTCGTGGTGCCTTCTTCGTTGATGCCTAAAAAACGATGCGGTGAGGCCGCTGATTCCATCGCATTAATGGCAACGCCTAATCCGCCATTGGTGCCGTTTTTGAACCCGATAGGAGTTGATAAACCGCTGGCAATTTCTCGGTGGGTTTGCGATTCAGTAGTTCTCGCACCAATGGCCGACCACGAAAAGAGGTCTGATAAATATTGTGGGCTAATGGGGTCAAGTGCTTCTGTGCCGGTAGGCAGGCCTAATTCAGCTAACCACTGTAATAACTCGCGTGCAGTTTTTAAGCCGGTTTCTATATCGAAGGTATCGTTAAGGTGAGGGTCGTTTATCAACCCTTTCCAACCAACGGTGGTGCGCGGCTTTTCGAAATAAACCCGCATAACAATGCACAAAGTATCGGCGTAACGTATTTGTAGCTCTTTTAAGCGTGTCGCGTATTCTTTAGCTGCTTTGATGTCATGAATAGAGCAAGGGCCAGCTACTACCAATAAGCGGTGGTCGGACCTATCCAGAATAGATTCAATTTCACGCCGACCTTGCTCAACGGTATGGCTGGCTTTCTCGGTACGAGGATAAAGTTCTTGTAACTTCGCTGGAGACATTAAGACGTCTTGCGACACAATATTGATGTTACTTAGTTTTGGTGTCATTATTTCATTGCAGCATGGAGGCTTGACCGCACATGGCTAAACCCAAGCGCTCCAGTTCCCCCCAAATGTTTTTGTTTTGTATGCTTCGTTGGCCTTTGATCATTTGATCCAAGCCCGCGAGCTTACTGTGAATTCGCTTCCAGCCGATAGCGCTAACTCGATTTAGCGCTTGTTGTGTTAATCGACTGCGGCTGGACCAAATACCCAAGCGTTGGAACAGCGCTTCAACATTTTGGCCCGATGCTTTGGCGTCAGCTAAAATAACTAACTTGCGCGTCTCACGTGATAAAGCGCCCAATAATAAGATAGGTTCAAGCTTTTCACCTTCTAGGCTAACTAAAATACGGTTTGCTCGAGTGGCATCGCCTTCTAAGCAAGCGTCGATATAGGTAAACGAAGTGAATCGCGCTTGATCGCTAATCAGTGCCTCTACGTCTATAACGCTAAGTACGCTGTTTTGTTGCTGTAAACCCAAAAAATTAATCTCTTGTGCAGCGGCCAATAAATTTCCCTCTACATAATGGGCTATCAATGGGGCGACGCCTGACTCAACTTGGATAGATTGTTGCTTAAGGCGCTGGTCAATCCATCTAGGTAGATCATGTTTTTGTACTTTCGCGGCTTCGACGCTGGCGCCCACTTTATCTAATGCTTTAAACCATTTGCTGTTTTGCGCGGGGCGTTCAACAGGGCCGCTGACTAAAATTAGTATGGTGTCTGGGTTGCAGTGCTCTGCAAACTCAATCAGTGCTTTGCTGCCTTTGTCGCCTGGTTTGCTCGCAGGCATACGCAGTTCAACGAGCTTCTTGGAAGCGAATAATGACAGTGAGTGATTGGCGCTATTTAACTCATCCCAGTTGAACCCCGTTTCGACGTGAAGCTTTTGTCGTTCATCAAACCCTTGGTTTGCGCATTGTTTACGGAGTGCCGTTAAGGTCTCTTCAATTATCAGCGGTTCCGCACCAAATAAATGATAGATGTTATGCAGAGGGCCTGAGGATGAACCCACTAATTGATAGGGAGAAAGCTTCATGTCGGCGCGACTCGCGCTCTAATCATTTTGTTATATAAAGACCTTAGCATGGCGTTACGAGCGAAGTGTAAGACAATGCAAACATCTGCGAAAAGGCGCAGTTTATGCCTATAAGTGAGCATTTTGAGTCGATTTTTAACGCGGTATTAGCAAGCGCAGTAGCCATGCTGAGATCTATTAATTGATCTTGCTTAAGCGTCTTAATAATTTGCTGGTGACTTCTTTTTGCATATCTTTTTTAAGGAAGCCTTCTTCGCGCTCTGATACTAATATTTGGGTGTTATCAAAGTTGAAGGTGCGCGTCGCCAAAATACGTTGCTCTTGCGTTGTTTCCCCTGCAGGGTCTAAGACAATGTAGTTAACCTTGTATTCTAATTCGTAAGACGTTGCTTGTCCTGCGCTGCTAGTAGAATTCACAGTGCGGTCATAGACGGTATCGCTTAGATCTAATATTGCAACACCTTCCCTGCTGGCAGCGATGTGAATATCACTAAAGCGTAAGCTTTTCGATATCTCAGCAATAAGCTCAGCATCGTCGCCAGTGATATGGATAGTGCGCATGTTCAATGGCACCAAAACTTTACCGCGTAAATGAAAACCACAGCCGCTTAGTACTAGCGAGCTGGAGATCAAAGTGAGTAATAATGAACGGCGAATAAATTGTGTTATGGCTTTTGGCATGACGGTCGCATTTGGGTCTTAATTAATTACAGATTATACCTACCTAGAAGTCCAAATTAAGCATTAGTTGCTAATGCAGTCGAAAAAGGCGTGTAGATTATTGGCTGAGTTAGGTTAATGGTTAAAGCGGATTTAGTTGGCAACGATATTGACTAGTCTACCAGGGACCACAATCACCTTACGCAGCGTCATGCCTTGCATGTTTCTTATTACGGCTTCATCAGCCAATGCCAATTTCTCAATTTCGTCTTTAGGCATATCTGCCGAAACCTCTATTTCACAGCGCTTCTTGCCATTCACTTGCACGACTAAGCTGAGCGTGTCTTTTACTAACGCCGCTTCATCGACTTGTGGCCAAGTTGCGTCAATGATATCGCCAGTTTGTTGCAGTGTGTTCCACAACGTATGGGCAATATGGGGAATAACGGGGGCCAACATTTTCAACATGCATAATACCGCTTCTAAACTGGCAGCTGCTTGCTCAGGATTGGCTTCAGGCGTTGCTTTATCTAGCGTATTTAAAAGCTCCATCGCGCCGGCTATTACAGTATTGAACTGGTGGCGCTCATAGTCTTTGCTGGCCTTTTGAAGCATGCTGTGAGTCGCTAAACGCAAGGCCTGTGCTGCTTTATCGCTTAAGCCTATCGCATGGCCGTCACCATTGAGGGCATCTCGAGCGCCGAGCAATGACTCAGTATGGCTATGTACCAGGCGCCATAGGCGAGTTAAAAAACGGTGAGCGCCCGCAACCGCATCACCATTCCACTCAAGCGATTGTTCAGGCGGGGCCGCAAACATCATGAACAAACGCACCGTGTCAGTACCGTATTGGTCAATCATAGATTGCGGATCAACGGTATTGCCTTTGGACTTTGACATTTTGGTGCCGTCCTTCAACACCATGCCCTGTGTTAATAAACGGGTGAACGGCTCATCAGAATCAACCAAGCCTTCGTCGCGCATGAGCTTATGGAAAAAACGAGCGTATAATAGATGTAATACCGCGTGTTCAATGCCGCCGACGTATTGGTCGACTGGTAACCAATAGTTGGCGCGTTCGTCTAACATCGATGAATCACTGCCGGGGCAGCAATATCGTGCGAAATACCACGAAGACTCAAAAAAGGTATCGAATGTGTCAGTTTCACGAGTACCAGGAAGGTCAGTGCCCGGCACCTGAGTGTTAATGAATTCTGGGTCACTTTTGATAGGTGAATTAACCCCTGAAAACGCCACGTCTTCGGGAAGTCTTACCGGTAAATCGGCCATTGGTACAACGTGTAACCCTTCTTGATCATCGTAAACAATGGGAATTGGGCAACCCCAATAGCGTTGACGTGATACACCCCAATCACGCAGGCGATAATTCACCTTACGCTCGCCGGTGTTATTGGCTTCAAAGCTTTTGCAGATAGTGTCGAAAGCTTCTTCAAAACCCAAGCCGTCGTATTCGCCAGAATTAACACAACGGCCTTTTTCTGTCATTGCAGCTAGGCTGTAATCATGACTGCTGCCATCGAGTTTCTCGATAACAGGCTTAATTTCAAGACCGTGTTTGGTTGCAAATTCCCAGTCTCTTTCATCGTGTGCTGGCACCGCCATCACCGCGCCTGTGCCGTAGCCCATCAACACGAAGTTTGCGACCCAAACGGGCACCGATTCACCGGTAACCGGGTGGATAGTGCTAATGCCGAGGGACAAGCCCCTCTTTTCCATTTTTTCAAGATCAGCTTCAGCAGTTTTAACTGATTTGCACTCTTCAATAAATGTGGCTACTTCAGCATTGTCCTTAGCGATCTCTATAGCCAGTGGATGTTCTGCAGCCACCGAGATAAAAGTGATGCCCATCAGGGTATCCGGGCGAGTGGTGTATACACCAAGTGGCCCTGGACTAGGGGAATCAGTCGGTAATTCAAATCCGAACTCCAATCCTTCTGAGCGGCCAATCCAGTTGCGCTGCATGGCGCGCACGGCATCCGGCCAGCCATCTAAGCCGTCTATATCGTCTAATAGTTCTTCGGCGTACTTAGTAATCGCAATAAACCACTGCGGTATTTTTTTGCGTTCCACCAACGCACCTGATCGCCATCCACGGCCATCGACTACTTGTTCATTCGCCAATACGGTTTGTTCTACTGGGTCCCAATTGACCACTGCCATTTTTTTGTAAGCCAGGCCTTTCTCAACCAGCTTTGTGAAAAACCACTGTTCCCACTTATAGTATTCAGGGGTGCAAGTAGTGAGTTCACGGCTCCAATCGTAAGCAAAGCCCAAACGCTTGAGCTGCTGCCTCATGTAATCAATATTTTCGTAAGTCCATTTGGCCGGGGGCATCTTGTGCTTTATAGCGGCATTTTCAGCGGGCAAGCCAAAAGCGTCCCAACCCATCGGTTGTAATACGTTTTTACCCAACATGCGCTGGTAGCGGCTTATCACATCGCCGATGGTGTAATTGCGCACGTGGCCCATGTGTAGTTGACCAGAAGGATAAGGCAACATAGATAAGCAGTAGTACTTTTCCTTGCTGCTGTCTTCAGTCACCTTGAAGCTTTCGTTATCGTCCCAATGTTTTTGAACTTGGGCTTCAATGGAAGAAAAATTGTATTCGGGTGCCATCGGCGTAATATTGGTTTCAAACAGCGGGCGATTTTACCCCACTTTGCCCGTTGTTAATGGGTTGAAGCAAAAAATTGCGGGTCTAATCCGTGGAAATTAAATGGCTAGCAAACGCTTTAGCCTTCGACCTGTGTAGCCTTTTAACTTTTTGAATACCATGGAGTTCTGTTTATAGCATGAGGTAGAATCTTTAAGGTGGCTGTGGTCTATAGGTTTGACTGAAGACCACTAAAGTAATTAGGCGATCAGCTTTCATCGAGTCAAAGTGCTGTAGTTAGAAATCACCTCAACGATAAGAGAAAAGCACTCAAATAAAAAATAATAGAAGAAAAACATTAAAACAAATTGGATTGGTTGCGCCTACGGCATGGCTGACGCCAATGATAGCGAGTGTAAGCTTGCCAGCACATGCAACAACGACGAGCACTGGAGCGACGGCCACCGCGACTACCACTACGACAGCCCCAGTACTAACAAGCGATGCGCTGGTTAATTTTCCAGCGGGAGGAGCGGTATTTTTCAACACAGCCAATGCTGGAAATGGTGAAACAAGTCTCGCTGCGGCGGCGGCTGGAAATATGGGGTATAGCCTAACTCAGTTTCAATCAGGTAGCTATATGCGCCCCAACAGGTGTGCGCAATCTGACTGCCATAAATCTAAGTATGCAAATAAATGACAGGACAGATGGTACGCTTTGTCCCGGTCAATCTACGAACAGTTTTAATGTGGAGATCAATGGAACCTCTATCGGCACTTACTCCTTTGAAACTGTTCCACCCTCTGTCTTATCCGAGAAAGCAATCACAGTTGGTGGTTTCTATCCGTTTACCCGCATCGCGGGCACAGGTGCTAATAGTGATGAATATGAAATCAAAATCACTGCGACGACTACTAGGTGTGGTGGTGGGAGTTGGCAGTGGTCTATTATGGGGTCGATTGGTTTGTTTGGCACGCTTTGTTAGCCCTATCTTATGAAGCAAAAGACATTTAAGGGGTGCTAAGGTTAATTAAGCTGGGAGAATTATTTTTATGGTGTTCAGAGGCGATGCTTGATCCCCACAGTTCGAGATCAAATACAAAACTATTGAAGTAAATCGCGGTGTTGAATTTGGGCGTTGATTCCTTTTTCAGTGAAATGGTCTACTAACTGATTAGCAGTAAAAACAGACCGGTGGCGCCCGCCTGTGCAGCCAATAGCGATGGTTAGATAACTGCGATTGTCGGCCTGAAAACGCGGCAACCACTTTTCTACAAATTCAGCGATGTCAGTAACCATTTCTGATACGTCTGTTTTGGTTTCCAGAAAAATCTTGACGTCTTCATCTAAGCCGCTCAAGTGACGGATGGACTCCTCCCAATAGGGGTTCGGCAGACACCGAACGTCAAAAACGAAGTCCGCCTCCCGGGGCACACCGTGTTTGAAACCGAAAGATTCAAACAACAACAAAGCACCTTTGCTTTGCTCGCCGGCGATTAGTCGAATTTGCTCGCGTAATTCATGGGGCGTGCGCCCGGTAGTGTCAATAACGCGATCAGCACTCTTCTTCATGGGCGCCAGTAATTCAATTTCTCGGCCGATGCCTTCACGTAAGGTCGTTCGTTCAGATGTTAAAGGGTGACGACGACGCGTTTCGCTATAGCGCCTGAGCAATTCATCGGTGCTGGTATCTATGTAGAGCAGTTCGTGATCAATGCCTTGTTCTTTTATTTGTGTAAGGTTTTTTTGGGTGGATAAGCCAAAATCTAAATTTCGCGAATCGATACTCACTGCTGCCAAGTGATTATGCGACTCGGAGTTAGAAAGCTGCGCGGCAAATTCGGGCAATAGAGCGAGGGGTAAATTGTCGATACAGTAATATCCGATATCTTCCAGAGATTGCAGGGCAACACTCTTTCCGGAGCCGGAAAGTCCGCTGATTATCAGGATTTTTGTTGTTGACGACATATAAAAAGATTTTAATAAAAAAGGGCAAGCCAAGGCTCGCCCATAGGATTACCACAGGAGTTTCGCTAGTCTAACGATGATTAGTTATTTTTTCCTTATGTTTTAATACCTGACGATCTAACTTTTGAGCCATCAAATCGATGGCGGCATACATATTTTCAGCTAAGCCAGTGGCATGAATAGAAGTTCCTTTGGCGTGTATGTTGGCTTCTGCCATGTGGTCCTCTTTCTCAATATGCAGCACAATTTGTGCTTGAGTTAGGTGATCGAAATGATGAATCACTTTTTCTAGTTTTTCTTCTACATGTTGTTTTAAAGACGCTGTCACTTCTAGATGTTGGCCACTGATTGCAATTTGCATATCGTTTTCTCCTAGTTAATGCCGGGGCTTGAAACGCCCGACGGGTTAGACAATTGCTTCCTTATCGCGGAAGCGGGGATGTTTAATTTCTCTCGGTATTTGGCGACAGTTCTACGGGCTACTTGTAATCCGCTTTCATTCAGGTGCTGTGTAATTTTATGATCTGATAATGGCTTGTTCGGCAGCTCTTCCATGATTAACTTTTGGATGACTGCTTGCACGCTCCGTGCTGAACTTTGTTCACCGTTGTGATTGGGAACGGCTGTAGAAAAAAAGAACTTTAGTTCAGCTAAGCCTCTGTTGCTGAGTAGGTATTTATCGTTGACGGTGCGAGAAACTGTTGAAATATGAATACCCAAAGCTTCTGAAATTTGTTTGAGTGTTAATGGCTGCAACGCAATATTGCCCCGTTCAAAATAAGCCTGCTGTCTATCAACTATTTCAATGGCCACTTTCAATGTAGTTTGGTAGCGGTTTTCAATTTGAGATAATAGCAATTTTGCATTGCTAACTTGCTCGAGCAGGGGTTTTTTCTGAATAGGATCTTTTACTTGTGTTAGCCAGTCTCGCGTGTAGCTGCACAGGCTAATTTGCGGAATGTGCTCCCTATTTAGCTCAGCTTGCCAACGGCCGTCACGTTTAGAGACGGTTATGTCTGGACTGACATAAAGCGTTGCTGTGGATTCAATTTGCGAGCCAGGGCTTGGGTCTAAAGATTTTATTAAGCTAATGGCTTGTTGCAGCAAGTCGCCGTCCACATCGAGTTCTTTTATTAATGCCTTGTAGCTTGAGCGACCCAGAGAATTGAGATGGTCTTGAATCAGTATTTTAGCAAGGCGTGTGATATCTGACTGAGGGGCAATGCTATCAAGTTGAATGCTTAGACATTCGGTTAAGTCTCGACACCCAACTCCAGATGGCTCTAGGCATTGGACTTGATGTAAAGCAAATTCAAGTTCTTTTAAAGTTAAATTTTCTTGGCCTTGGGTGTGCTGGATGATGGCTCGTAAGCCCGTATCAAGATAGCCATTGTCTTGCAGGCTATCAATGATCAATTCGACCGCAAGATGCTGTCGTTTTGATAAAGGGGTTCGCACAGCTTGCTCATGAAGATGTGCTTGTAATGAGCCGGTGGACTGAGTGATAGATTCAGTTTCACGAGGCTTGTTTGAGTGACTCTTCTGGTGTCTTGGCCCTGTAAGGCCAGGTGTATTGTTGGTGACTGTAGGTGATTTGCTGGATTGCGGGGTGATGGTTTTAACCTTGGCCAAGGGCTCAGCGTCGGTGCTATCTAGTGTTTCGAGAAACGGGTTAGACGCAAGGGCTTGTTCGATTTGCAGCGATAACGCGGCCGAGTTGAGTTGTAGTATTTTTACCGCTTGCTGTTGTTGCGGCGAGAAGGTGGTGGTTTGCTTAAGCGTGGCTTTGAAGCTTTGATTCATATCAGCCCATTTGTTTAGGGGAACTCATGCTATTCATTTTATACCACCGATGGGGGAGAAACTAAAGCAATTACTGAAATGATCCGCCGAATGGGCTATTCGATTTACCCTCGCGCACATTATCAAGGTAATCCGAAGAATGATGGTTGCTAATTTGATAGTGCAATAAACGCATATATTTGTACTATTGGTTAATATATTGGTACTTATGGCCACTAAAAATTCATAAATATCGAATTTTATATGCTTATCGAATAATAATGTTCGACTTTTATAACCTATTGGAGACCCCAATGAGATACCGACAATCTCTCTCAGCCTTATTATTGGGCAGCGTGCTTATTTTATCACTCACCGCGAATGCCTCGGATGAATACAACACGTCAAAAAGCCTTACCACTGTTGGCAAGCCATTAGGGCTGCATGGCGTAGACCCCGTTGCTTTCATTCCCTTAGGGGGTCGTGTGGATGGCAGTGCCGAATACGCCCAAGTGCGTGATGGCGTGGCACACTATTTTTCATCTGCAGAAAAAGGGGCCGCTTTTACTGAAAACCCTAATGCCCATCTACCGCCAAATGGGGGGTACTGCACCTTGGGCGTTTCGGTGAATAAAAAATTCGATGGTGACCCCCAATATGCTGATATTGTGAATGATAAAATCTACTTGTTTTAGACGAAGCAGTATTCAATATGTATCTACAAGATAAGTCAGGCGTTATAACGCGAGCAGAAGCTAATTGGAAAAGCATCCGCAGTACGGCTGTGAGCCATCTTAAGGGCATCTCCGAAAATAGGCTCCAGAACGTTATAATATTGAAAACTCACAGACCGCTATGAAATCATGTTGCAAGCAGGCTTTTTTCACCTTGAAGATCGCTTGTAAGAAGATAGACGAGAAGGATAAGCTGGTTGCGCTCAATGCCCTAATCGACTGGGAGGCATTTCGGCCAGCGCTTAAAGGGATAGCAAAGGTGAACCGCAAGAGCAATGCTGGCAGAAAACGTAAAGACATAGTCATGATGTTTAAAGGCTTGGTTTTGCCGCATCTGTACAACATCTGAGATGATGAACTTGGTATACAACATGCGCCGATTTGTTCAACTAGACAGGATGAATCCGTCGAAAATATAGGAAAAGGGGAAGAAAAGGGCCTAAAGCGCATCAAATGGGGTGAAAACGGCGATTTTCCGTAAAAAATGATAAATAAAGTGTATTCACTCGCAATCGGTAGATTCACACCGTAAAAAACGGATTCTCGGAGGTGCCCTCTAGTGTGATGGGCTTATTCTGACGGTGAGGCCCATTAAATAAAGTGTGATGAGACCGTATTGTCGATTTACGCTGGCAGCCTTGGATACGCTAAAACCTTGTTCGTTGATTAACGCCACAGCCTCTTCTTTAACCTCTTTAAGGCAACTCTTGTATACTCGCTTTTGATTCATGGAGACTCCAATAACAATATTGTCTTTTATTAAAGTGTCCAATCCAATTAAGCCAGGACACTAAATGAACTCCAAAAATAAACGCCTTTTCCTGATTAAGCTATTACCCACTTTGACGATTTGGATTTCAATGCTAATTCTAATCACTGTGGCGACCATTTCCTATTACGCCTATGGCAGAACAAAAGATAGTATTAATTTTTTGGTCGACAAGCAAATTGAAGCACTAGGTCAGTCAACTGAACTGAAAATGGAAAATCTATTTCAGTCCGCTGCAAATATTCTTCTTGATACAAAAACCCATATAGATCAATCACAACTTGATATAGAAAATGAGATTTTATTTGGACGATATTTTTTAGAGAAAATCCGGCTTAGGAAAGAATTGGGTTGGCTTGGCTTCGGCTTTGATGATGTCAATAAATTTATTGGCGCGCATCGAGACCAAGACCATACGATTAGATATCATTACTCTAACATCGGAATTAATAATGGTATCCCGATGGAGGCGGTAATGGATACACAGGGTAATATTAGTAGTCGCATCGAAAGCGATACTCCATATCTCGTCAATGATCGCCCATGGTTTAAAGCAGCTAAAAATAGCGACACGATAGTATGGCTAGAACCTCATTTATTCGCTGATGGGGATTGGGGAATTTCTTCAGTATTGAATGTATCAGGAGGCGCCCTTCTGGCAGATTTTTTTCTTAGCGATATTACTGACTTTATCGCCCAGAAAAAAATAGGAAAGACTGGTCTTGTATCGATAGTCACGCCCAGTGGTGAAATTATTAACGCAAAAGAAAACTCGAGAGACTCAAAAATATCCTATGCTATTATCAAGAAAATTCAATCCGAAGGGCTATACGCGTATGAATTTGAAGGGGAAATATATAGAGGCACGATTAGTATAATCGACAAATTGAATTTGCCAAAATGGAAAATAGTTATTTCTGTACCCGAAGAAGAATTATTGGAAGTTATTAACGGTAACAATAAAGTAAGTCTAATAGTGGCCCTGTGTTCAATTATTTTTTCATTCTTACTCGCCTATATTATTTCCAATAGAATTGGATCTCCCATTCGTAAGATTGCTGAAGATATGGGTAAAGTTGGTCAATTCGATTTAACTGATAGAGCGCCGCCAAATTCTCTAGTGAAAGAAATTGCAGTTCTTGGCGAATCACTAAAAAATATGAAAGCGGGGCTACGTTCTTTTTCTCACTATGTGCCTATTGATGTGGTGAGACAACTCCTGCTAAATGGAGATGACGCAAAGCTTGACGCGAAAAAAATGAATATATGTATATTCTTTTCAGACCTTACGGGCTTTACTAAATTTTCTCAAACCTTGACGCCGGAACAAACTGTCGCGAATCTGGGTGTATATTTTGAATTAATCGTTAAATGTCTAAAGGATAGGAAGGGTACATTAGATAAGTTCATGGGTGATGGGACATTGGCTTTTTTCGGCGCTCCAAAAACGGACATTAACAATGCCCATAATGCCTGCCATGCGGCACTGGATTGCCAAACGGCGCTTCAGGTAAAATATAAATCTACGAATAATAGTGCTTATTCCTACGCCACACGAATTGGCATCACTCAGGGAGAAGTGCTCGTAGGCAATATCGGCACGTCAGAACAATTTTCTTATACGGCAATGGGAGATGTTGTGAATTTGGCAGCACGCCTAGAAAGTCTAAATAAATTTTATGGCACAAAAATCATGGCCGATGAAACAGTTTTCATGGCCACCAAAAATGAATTTCTGTGGCGAGCATTGGATCGGGTAGCTGTTTATGGTCGTACAGGCAGCACCCACATCTATGAGCTAGTAGAAACAAAAAACAGGGCTACAAATGAGCAAGTGAAGTTCGTCGACCAGTTTGAAGAATCGTTAGCGCTATATTTCGACGGGAAGTTCGACGATGCGATGGCTCTTTTTACACGCCTCCAAACAGAGCATCGTGAAGACGTCTCAGTGAATATTTTCTGCGAGAGACTGGCATCATTGACTCTCAATCCGCCAAACAACTGGACTGGATTATATAGCCATGACAATAAATAATATTCGGTCCTGATTTCGATAGGGTCAGACACGATTGATATTTGCAGTTTTATAGGCACTATATTTTCGGTCACCGCCCTTTTGCTTTGGGCCTGTGGGCCGATCAGTCAATGCGTGTATTTTCTTTTTGAATTCTGAACTACCTAACACCCACGCTTTATTTGTCATCTCCCGTATTTGCGTTATAGTTTGCTCACTTAAATGGTCTTCAAATAATGACCGATAAGCACCTAGCCTAGTGTCTTCCGCCATACCCAGAGCTTTATATACTTCATGTGGAGTAATAAACAAACGGGTGTCTCCCAGCGCATTGCTACGATAACTAGACCAAGGATATTCACTGGGTTGCTCCACCATATTAGCTCTAACAGGATTCATTTCAAGAGAAAACGGCGTACGACTTGGCCCCTTTTTTTCTTAGTGGATTCCAGCACGCATTCTAGCCACCGTAACAGGGTAAAGGGAAGAATGATTCTTCCATATTGGCTTTGTTTAAAATCCCCGCGCAACAAGTCGGCGATAGACCAGCAGTACTTGGTTAAATTGTTCGGCGTCTCCCTCACTTAGTTGTGTTCTTGTTTCAAAATTAATGCAACCAGTGGCTGATTGATATAGTAGTTATCTCGGCCCATTTTCCGCTTCTCTACAAAGTTGTGCTCTGCTAGCAAGTCTAGATATTTTGTTGCAGTAACGCGAGATACGCCGACTTGCTCTATTACAAACTGGACTTTTGTATAAGGATGGAAAAATAGATTGTTGAGTAATTCTTGGCTGTATATTTTTGGCAATGTGGAGCGCATTCTATTCTTAACATCTAAAATTAGCGCGCGCATTTGGTGGATCATCTCGATAGTTTCTTTAGCGGTTAATTCTATGCCTCTTAGAATGTAGTTTATCCAGGCCTCCCAATCTTCTGTTTCGCGTGTTGACTGCAACAGTGTGTAGTATTGTTGCTTGGTTCGGACGATGTAACGACTTAGATACAGTATGGGCAGATCAAGAAGTTGATTCATAACCAAGTACAGAATATTAAGTATTCGGCCCGTTCTGCCGTTGCCGTCATAAAACGGATGGATGCTTTCGAATTGATGATGTACTAGCGCCATTTTTACTAGAGGGTCTAAATCAGATTGTTGTTCATCATTTACATAGGTGATTAAGTTATCTAAAAGAAGAACGATCTCATCGGGGTGCTGTGGCGGCGTGTAAACCACATCTCCAGTGTCTGCATTTCCTAGGATGGTTCCCGGTATTTTCCTTAGGCCAGGTTTGTTAGGTTCAATAATTGCTTGCACCTCTAAAATATCTTTACGGCGGATTAAATCCGTGTCCTTAACTGTTTTATAACTACGTGCTAAGGCTTGGCGATAATTTTCCACCTCTTTTGCGGCTTGGCTAATTTTTTTACTACCCCCAACCGCTGCTTGGAATAGTTCATCATGGGTGGTAATGATGTTTTCAATCGCCGAACTGTCTTTTGCCTCCTGCATGGTGAGGGATGAAATTAGGATGCTTTCATTTGGTATTGATTTGGCCACCCCTTTTAATTCAGCTAAATAACGATGTGCCCTCGCCACATTCTTTAGTACGGAGGTCGTTTCTAACGCATGTTCGTTTTTTAAAGGCAAGGTTTGCACAATGCTATACCAATTTTGGAAGGAAGTGCAGCGATACTGTCACAATATGCATAGATTTTCAAATATTCTGTACATGTTTGAGAGAATGAGTATAGATAATTAAGTAATCTATACACACCTTATAGAAAAGGCGAACTGAAATAGGAGGGAAGAAATATGGTGCCGGGGCCGGA
>JBLIOD010000043.1:0-24545 GCA_047639475.1 Gammaproteobacteria bacterium | reverse complement strand
AACTGTGTGCATCGGGATCACCTGAACTTGAGACTCAGATGAGAACTTTCCGATGTACACAGTTTTACATGAAATATATCTCTTATCTGTTTAATATAAAACGTTTATTTGTGGGGATACCTCAGGGGCAGACCCCTTTGAATTTCAGGACATAAAGTAGACTTTTATTCCCTTAAAAAAGGCCTACGATTTTCCCAGACGTCGGGGTAGTTGCACACATTTTAAATCACAAGGGGCGGCGGAGAAACTCTAATGCTAAAGTACAGCCTAGAACGAAAAGAAGCTGTTTATCTAAATTGTTATCATCAAGTAGTCAGTCCTTCGCAGAAATATCCAGAGAAGAAGGAATCAGTGTTCAAACCTTGTATGCTTGGCGAAACAAAGCCAGAAAAGTAGGAATTTTAATGCCTAATAGTGATTCATCTAATAAGTGGGGTCGCCAAACTAAGTTTACCATAGTGCTTGAAACGGCTGCGATGAATGAGCAAGAACGATTTACCTATTGCCGCGAGAAAGGTCTATACCCTACTTAAATAGAGGACTGGCTAGAAGCTTTCCTCAATGGCGTTGATGAGGCTTCCATCAGCCCTAAAGCAGCACGAGATGAAATACGTGCATTGAAGAAAGAAAAAAAGAAATTAGAAAGTCAGATACGTCGCAAAGATAAAGCGTTGGCTGAAACAGTGGCGTTATTAGTATTACAAAAAAATTTCAGGCGCTTTGAGAGGACGAGGAAGTCTGATTACGACTCAGATGCGCATAACGGTAATCGATGATGTTAATAAAGCTGTTGAGGCAGGCTCAAAGCGTTCACGCGCTTGTGAATTAGTTGGCCTTGCCCAGTGCCAGTTTTGGCATAACCTGTGGCCGTGTTTTGTTTAGCCATTTTCGTAGCTTGTTAATGATCTCTTTTGAGTCTTCCTGTCTACGCTTGTAGCGTACATCAACTGGTTCAGCTTTGATCTGCTTTTCTATTACATACAGCTTAGCAATCAACTTAATTGCATAATCTGCCTTGGGGCTTTCCTTGTTTTTACCGCCGACCTTGGTCGCCTCCACAAACTTACGCCGCGCATGCGCCCAGCAACCAAGGCGCGTAATACCTTGTTCTGCACAGACTGCATCATAACCCACATAACCATCCACCATCATGCTGCCATGATAATCGGCTAATAAGCGTTTGGGTACTTAACTGCTGCGACTCGGGTCATAATCAAACGAGATACTTTTGTTGCCTGGTGACCCCGCACTGCGCACCCACATATAAGATTTACTTTGTGCCGTTTTACCTACCTCATTTAACACCTGAAAGGGCGTTTCATCCATATGGATATAAGGTTGTTCTAATAACCCTTCTTCTAGACGGTTAATTAATGGCTGTACCAGCTCTCCAGATCTGACCATCCAGATGGCCAAAGTAGTTCTATCTATCTCAACACCAAAGCGGCTTAGAATCACGCTCTGTCAATATAGCGGTAAGCTATCGGCATACTTAACCATGGCGATGTAGGCCAACAAACCCGCACTGGCTTGGCTTTTCTCTATCGATTGTTTGGGTTTAGTGACCGTTTTGATTAAGCCCTTGCCTTGGCCTTTGCAACAAGGGCAACCATACTGCTTACGAATATGGCGAATCACCTGAATCTTCATCGGCACAATATCTAATTGCTCCGATACCTTGTCACTAATGAACTTGAGCGCATGCCCATCATGTGGGCAGATTTTATCTTCTTCGCTAAGGTATGAATCACCTCAATGCGGGGTAATTCTTCGGATAAAGGCTTACGCCCGCCGCGCTTACGTTTATGCGCGGGGATGGTAACTGTCTCAGTGCCTTCATCAGCGCCAGCATCTGTTTCAGTATCGTCATCCGATTGCGCTTGATTTAGCTCGGCTTCATTGAACAGCACTAACTGCAAGGTACGCAGTGCTTCGCTGCTAGCCGCAAAGCGAGCATTGCGTGACAGCATCAGCGCTTGTTGCAACTGTTCTATGTTGTTGTCTTTGGCCTTTAATTGCGCTTCATAATCCGCTTCCTGCATCAATAATGTTTGCCGTATTTGATGGTTTTCTTGTTCCAATTCGGCATGCCTTTTCATGCCGACATTTTAACATATTGTCTAGTTCACTTCCTTATAATTCAACACCTTATGTGGCTCTATCGACAAGCCACTGAGCAAGCAGTTTAGCTGCTGTGCGCTAATTACTAGGGTTAGATCTTCACCTTGCTGCAGCCACTTGGACTTATCGGCTTCAAGGCGTTTATACCACAGGGCAAAGCCTGTCTTAGCCCAGTACAATATCTTCAACCGGTCTTTGCTTTTATTGCAAAACACAAACAGTCCATCTGCATACGGACTTAAATCTGTTTCTTGTTCCACTATCACGCTTAGGCCATTCACCGCCTTTCTAAAATCAACGGGCACACGATGCAAATAGACCAGTGGTAATTCAGTCAACTACCTCACGACAACACTTGATCTAACATCAGACTTAACGCTCGAACATCTAGCGCTCCGCCTAATTCAATATCTATTACCCGTATTCGCGGCTGTTTGGTCAGCACCTTGCTATGCTGGGCATTGGGGCTCAGTATATGATGTGGGCTTGGAGTAACGCGTACAAAATTGCTGGCACTGCTTCGCAATTTAGACTTGCGGGCACTAAAATACTTTGGGTTGCTACCATGCTCTGTGCAATAAGCCACTGCGCTCAACCCACTGGATTGTTGATCTGCTATTAACTCTCGCCATTGTGCTTTGCTTCGTCTTGCCATTATTACGTTTCGATTTGATATAAAAAACGTGACGATACGCTTTTAAATCTCTGCGCGACAGGATGGCGTTTACTTAGCGCTTACATAACTGTCACATCCTACAGTTGTTTATAAAAACGGTTGCAGTACATAATGTTGTTTGAGACTAGGGCTACTCATAACTCCTATAACAGCACCACTCGATTTCCAAATTTAATCTCTAAGCCTACTTTCAGAGGGAGAAATATTTCGTATGAATTAACTCCCAAAAAATAAAAAATATAATGAGAGTGGAGCATAACCCACGGCTGTAGCTTGATATTTCCGAAGTGGTCGTTTTTTAAGCCATATTTGCCTAATTTTCCACTCTAGCTTTTAACGAAAATTGATCTGTCATAACACTTATTAAATCACGGTAAGAATGTTTAGGTAATCATAACTGTAAACGCAAAAAAATGCTCTTTTGGTGGTTTCAAATTAGCGCGCCCCCCCCCATAATCTCAAGCCCAAATCGCAGCTTTAAAAACTGCTCAATAACTAACGATCGAGGTTGGCATGTCAGACTTAAAAATTTCACAAGGTACCCAGTGCCTGTGGGCGGGCGAAGAAGAATCACTTATCCAAGGTGCTACGCAAGTGCCCGTGGTACACAGTGTTGGATATGGCTATAAAGATGTTGACGAGTGGATGCAAGTTGCCCTAGGCGAAAAGCCTGGACATATCTACGGTCGTAACACCAATCCGACGGTAAACGCATTCGAAGAGAAAATTCGCATACTAGAAGGCGCCGAAGCAGCAACCAGTGCCTCAACCGGTATGGGAATCATCAGTAGCACGCTATTTGGATTGCTATCCCCTGGTCAGCGCGTGGTATCAGTCAAAGACACATACGGCGGCACTAATGTGTTGTTCACCGAGTTTTTGCCTAAGTTCAATATAGACGTCACCTTATGCAATACCACTGATGACGCTGAAATTAGAGCGGAAATCGCCAAAGGTTGCGACCTAGTTTACCTTGAAAGCCCAACCAACCCGACTACCAAGGTCGTTGATATTGCCGGCTTAAGTGCGGCGGGTAAAGCCGTAGGCGCTACCGTAGTGGTAGACAACACTTTCGCCACTCCGATCAATCAGCAGCCTTTAGAACTCGGCGCTGATTTAGTATTACACAGTGCCACCAAGTTTTTGGGCGGGCATGCGGATGCCTTAGGCGGCGTGATTTGTGGCGAGAAAAGCTTAATTAAAGCGATCTATCACTACAGAGAAATAAATGGCGCTACCCTGCACCCTATGGCGGCCTATTTATTACTTCGCGGAATGAAGACCTTAGAGCTTCGTATCCGTCAGCAAAACTCTAATGCGATGGCAGTAGCGCGTTATCTAGAAAAGCACCCAGCTATAGAGCAGGTATTTTACCCGGGCCTTGAGTCACACAGTGGCCACGCTATCGCTAAGTCACAAATGACAGGGTTCGGCGGGATGCTGAGTTTTATGATCAAAGGAAACAGCTTTGATGATGTTCGTCGGTTTGTACCCAAGTTAAAGTATGCCCATGCTGCAGCAAATTTGGGCGCGGTAGAAACCACTATAGGCCCACCGGTAACAACCAGCCATGTAGAATGCACAGCAGAAGAACGCGCAGCGATGGGAATACCCGAGAGCCTGATTCGTTATTCTGCCGGCATTGAAAATGAAGCCGATTTAATCGCTGACTTAGAGCAAGCTTTATCGAGCTTTAGCTAAATTACACTAATCGCTTATTTACCTGAGAGGGTTCTGGTGACGCCCAGTTGCCCTCTTTCAAAGTTTTCTATGTGAACTTTGAGCGCGCCATCCTCAGGATAAGTTTGATGCAATTCAGCAAGTTCTTTTGCCGCACCAGATGCTTGATCTGCCAACGCTTGATACAAAGCCAAGTAACGGTCTAGATAAGGATAACTGTAGGAGGCTTCGGTGATTGGCTGAAAAACATCAATTCCCTCAGACTTTCCTTTCACAATAAGATTACCTATTGGTCTAAACAAAAACCCAGGGCAACTCTCTTTAGTCGACTTAGCAACACAAATACGTGTGCCTAGGTATTTGTTTGCACCTTCTAGTCGTGCTGCCGTATTAATGGTGTCACCATAAGCCGTATAGTCAAAACGCGCTTCTCCGCCAAAGTTACCCACCACCGCGTTACCGGTATTGATGCCAATTCGGGTAACACCTAAATCTATTCCCTGTGCATTTTTCTGTTCGCGAAATAGCTCAGTAAAAACATCTACGGCCAAAGCGCACCTCACTGCATCTTGCGCATGGTTTTTATTTTCTGCAGGTGCACCGAATAAAACGTGCACTGCATCACCAATGATTTTATCGATTGTGCCTCCGTGATCGATCATAACGTGACAAATGCCGTCTAAGTATTCATTGATTAATTCAACCAGTTGAGCGGGTTCAAAAGATTCAGATAATGAAGTAAACCCTTCTAAATCGGTAAATAATGAGGTGATCTCTCTTGCTTCACCGCCTAAGGCTAATTTCTCAGGGTCATTTGAAATCTCATCAATTACTGCAGGTGACAAATAATGATTAAAGGCATGACGTATTTGTTTTTTGCTGTGTTCTTCCGTTCTGAACTTTATCAATATTAATGATGAAAACAGCAAGCCAGTGACTAACAACGGAAAAGAGGCATCGAACAAACTGTTTTCTTTGGTATATAACCACCAAGAATAGCCAACGTAACCCAATGAAAGAAGTACGTAGATCAACAAACTTTTAACGGCTGAACTACGTATTATCAGCAATGTAAGTAACAAACACGCTATAGCAGCAGATAAAACTTCAGCGACCACGTAGAAATTCGGACGCTTCAATGGCTCACCAAATATAACCGACTCTAGCCACTGCGCCCACACTTCTACGCCTGGCATTTGAACGCCCATTGGCGTCATTCTAATATCATGTAACCCAGAAGCCGATGTCCCAATGAGCATGATATGCCCTAGAAGTAACTCTGGGTCGGCGCTCCCGTTCAATATATCCGCCGCTGACACGTAACGCGCGATTTGGTGTGGATTAAAATGTACCCAACTCAGCCCCTCTCGGTTGGTCGGGATATCTATTCCAGATACGGTTACTTTATTTATGCCCGCATCGTCAACATCAATAATAATATTCTCCGCGCCCAGCGCGACGTTTAAAATTTCCACCCCAAATGCGGGCAGTAAATCCTTACCTTGCGAGAAAACTGTTGGCACGCGGCGAATAACCCCATCTACTTCCGGCAGAAGCGATACCACGCCAGCACCTGACGCCGCCTGGTCCAATACGTCAATATTGCTAATTCGACTGGTAATGCTTGGCAAATAGGGCTTCGGGTCACGGTGCCATTTGAACGGATATTCTCGCGGTGGTTTTTGTTCCGCTTGGTCATCATGACGAACCATTTCACCTAAAATGACAGGGCCTTGCTGAATAACCTGGGCAAACATCAAATCGTAATCTTCTAGTTTATCCGCGGTAAACTGATCGCTAGGTAATTGCTTCGCAACCGTTTCCTTTGAATAGCGATCTGCTTCAGCGAAAACCACGTCGAATCCTATCGCGAGCGGCTGCAGTTGTTGTAACTTAGAAACCAGTTCTGCCATACGGTAGCGTGACCAAGGCCATTGCCCTATTTCTGCCAGACTTTTCTCATCAATATCAATGATGGTAACGGGTAATCTCTCTACATCGCGTGGTTCAATTCGCTGGTATAAGTCAAATACAGTGGCGCGTATGGCTTGCACGGGAATAGGGTCCCAAAAGCGAATGGCGGCCAAAAGGCTACTGAGAACAATAGCCCAAATAATGATACCACTACGTTTATTCAAAAAAGGCGTTGAGAAAATATTTCAAGCTTCACCTGACCTTAAATACAAAACTCTTAATTACAAAACTATTCATGACAAAACTATTCTTGACAAAACAATTCAAAACCTGGGAATCCGTCAAGACAAAAACAGTAAAGAGGATTCTTTGAGCCTGCACAATTACCCGGACACCCAGAAGTATCTACAGGAGTACACACCTCGGGTTGGCAAATTTCCTGGTTCGGGTCAAATTGACATTCACACATTTCATCTCCAAACGCACAAACATAACAACTATTATCCACACCTTCACAGGATTCACATAACGCAGGATTGGAGTCGTTTAAACAAAGCAGGCATAGCGCATCACCATCGCAGGGGTCAACTACCGGAACCTCTGGTTCTTCTGGCTCAGGTCCCGCTATGCAACTCGCATCAGCTTCACAGTCAATACAGAGTTGGTCACCATTACATTGTTGACAAAGGGGATCACCATCACAGGCTAAGCAAGTAGCATCGCCATCGCACTGCATACAAATGGACTCTCCTTGGCATGATCGGCATAAGTTATCGCCTTGGCAGGCCATACATAAAGCATCACCATCGCATTGAGAACATGCCGCATCCCCATCGCATAGGATACAAACAGGATCCCCTTGGCATAACAACACAATATCATCCGCCCTTGACTCTCTTTCGTCAGGCTGTTCTATGTCAATATCAACTTGCTCGAAAGTAGATTTTCGCAAAAAGCAGGGAGTTTCTTCTAGCAATGTACAATTCGATTTTGTTCCATCTGAAGTGCCGGTCTGCGCCGCGCTAATATTGATATCTTCATCACATTGGTCGAGATATGCTATGCCATCGCTGACAGTGACATAAAGCAAACCGACAATGGGTGCAGGCTCACTATCGGGGCAACCTAGCGCTTCGTGCATTAGTGAGCAATCTTCTTCACTTAAACATAACAATGCATCAAAATTAGTACCTCGAATGCCGATTGAGCCTAGCGGCGTGTTGACTTTAAATCCCTCTGGGTTACTAGCGCCTATGCTGCCAGTAATTGACTTAAGACCGCCTGCAATTAAATTGGTAATTACTTTACCGTCTGACTCATCAACTGCATCAAAGCGAAACTCAGATTTGGGTTTGATGGTGAACTTAGACCCTTCATTCAGGGTAATCACCGCGTAACCTGTAGCTGGGGTACTAACCTGGTCGCCTAGAAATATATTGTCGCCTGCCTTCAAAGGTCCTTCTCCAGACACTACGCTTGAAACAGTCACTCCGCCTAAGACCAATCTGGTTTTTCCAATGGCCTCATCACTACTTTGCGCCAGCGATAAAGAACTCATCACGCACGAAGTCAGTAATAGAATTAAAAATGTAAAGTTGAGTTTTTGCGACATGACAATGCCCCTTCTATTAGTATGCATAAGCTAAATTCAATCCGATCGAGCTGCGATTGGTGTCATCTAGAGACGACTGTGACTTAGTTTCTGTATTGCGATAAACCAAATTCATTGATGTACGCTTTCCAAATCGATGTGACAAACCCGCGCTGTAGTTAGTACTATTAAAGTCTCTATTTGCGCTCCCAATACTATCCGGATAACTATCTTCTCTATACTTAACTGACATACGAAGCTGCCATTTCGCAGGTAAAGTAAAACGGGTAAATAATTTTACCCCGCTACCTTCTCGATTAAAGTTATCTTTGTCAGCATCAATGCGATTGACAAATAACCCGCCTCCCACTTCCACAGAACGCTGCTTCAGATAAACAGTGTGATCGACGCCCAGATTGAATAAATCTCTACTTGCCAAAGCCAAGTCGGGGTCAAATTCCAACAAGGGTTCTAGTTTATCTTCGCCATAGGACATCTGGAAATTTGTGGACGTATTGTCAGTAAATCTCACCCTAGAACTAACTTGCCCACTAATGCCCTGACTGTAGGGACGACTACCAAAAGTTAAATCTTTAAAATTTATAGCAACTCTCGAAGTGGCCGGTCGGTCACGAAAAGTATGCTGAACTTGCAAGGCGGAGCGTATACCCCACTGGGAGAATTCGTTATTACCATCGCTTTCGCCGTTACGTTTTGACTTAAACCCAGAAATTCCGACGGAACCGGTAAGAGCACCTTGACGAAGAAAGTAATAATTGGCTGATAAATACACGCTGCTTCTTGAACCCGCTTTATCCTCACCATCAAATGCTACACGTGAACCCAAATCATCGCTAATACCGGCGATCATATACATGTTCCAGCGTTTATTTTTACTTTTACTTTTAGTGGGGCTCACAAAGTCTGAAATTTGATTTGCAATGGAACCAAGGTAATTGTTAGCTAAATTTGTATAATTAGAATCAGAGTCAATATCAACGACTTCACGTAAGTGTTGAGTCGCTAGATCATTTTCGCCTAGTTGGTAATACAAAACCCCAATTTGGTAATGAATAGACACAGCCTCCGACGAGAACAATAGTATCTCTTTATACTTTTCTATCGCTTCTTGCGGGCGATCCAAGCGTTGTAGAGATAAAGCTTGGTAGCGCTTGATAGTAATGTCATGCGGATATTGCGCCGCCATTTTATCTAGCTCGCTTAAGGCCAGCTCATAGTCATGAGCTTGAAAAGCTTTGCTTGCTTCGCTATTGATCAGAACAGACGAGGTTTGATTGGCAGAAACAATATTGGGCAGTAATAAACCCAATATCAAAACAAACAAGATTTGAAACTTCACCAGCATATTCATTCCGACTAACACTTACTGTTGATTAAACTCAATACTAGCACGACCAGTTATTTTGATATACGTGCAAACCATCTAATCCACCTAGCGCATCAGGTTATACCCATGAGAAATTGCGAATAGATGATATTCAAGCTTCGAAGATAGAGGCAAGACAAACCTGAGATTAAAAATGAATCTGAAAGGCCGAATTAATTTACCACACGAAGGGTGATAAGTTAGTGGAATATAACTGAATTAGGATGGATTGTTTTTAGCTGCGAGGCGCCCAGCTTTTGCATAAGCAGCACCATATAATAAAAAAGAAAAAGACAACAAGGTAGCGGACCAATAGGTCAGAAATAATATCCTATCAGCACTGGCATCTTCCGCCAACAACCATCCAAACCCCACGAAAACCACACCGATAGAAACCTGAGAGTAGTAGCTTTTCAACACCAAATAACGGTGATTCATTGTTTCTCTGGCTAGATCGTAAAATCGTTTGTTCATCGCCAAGCGGAAAAATGAAGTACAAAAGGTGATCAAAACCAGTGCAAAGAATAAATACACAAGCGACATTTGCTCGGTGACATTGGCTCGCATAGCCCAGGACAGCGCGTAAAGAACGACAGCAATGCGGTAGATTCTCCAACGATCTAAACGATCAATGACGTTTTTAAGAAAATAGAAAATAGCGCCGAATATAATAGCCAGAGACATCACCATCAACCCGAGAGTGACAAAGCTTTCATGCGCGATCATAAACAAAGAAATCACCCAGAAAAAGCTTTCTAAGAAGAGATAAAAGCCATCTAAAATAAATATGAACTTAGAAGCGTGGCTATCCTTAAATGTAATAATTTCTAAAACGGACAAAGGTTCAAGCTGGTTAAGCGCAGCAGGCGTACCCGAATTGTTGCGAAGTAATATACCAAACCCGATTAAGCACACTAAGGCGCTGGCAATTAAAACGTAATCAAAGCCTAATTTTTCTAGTAGTAAACCGCCTATCATTATGCCGACTTGCAGCACCAAACCCACAAACATTTGCATATTCCCGTAGCTACGACCGGAATTAGCCGCATTGACCCCCTCAAAGAACAGCGCGCGTTGAGTGCTCCAAAAAAAACAGTTATAGGCTCCATAGCACACCCCCAATGGCCACAATGCTATATGACCCGCTTCTATAACGGTGGACATGCCCAGTAGCACTAGCTCCAAGATCAATGATATGCCGACCAAGTTGATCAGTGTTATCACACGGCGAACATGATCCCAAATCCACAATGCGACACTAAAAGCAAAGCCGCTGACACCAATAAATATGCATATATCAGCAAGGCTAAACCCTTTGTTCCATAGAAAAACGGGGAGAAAAAACGGGAATATCCCGATCAATAAGGAGTGTAGCGAGAGGTACTTATAGAACGTGTTGGTAATCTCTCGCATTAAAACGTATCTTGGTCCACAACATCCAATTCATCGAGTTCAGCCAAGGCATCTGAGAGGTCTTCTTTTTCTCCATAACGCGGGTAATGATGCATCTTTATATAAGGTCGTGAGTTCACTTCAATGAATATGCATTTTTGTTCATTAAATGGAATTTCTATGCCTTTTTCAAATATAACATCTATACCAAATACGTTCGCATCGAAAACCTTCACCACTTTATTAAACAAAGCTTTGTTCACTTTGGGGATAGTGGATCGATCAATGGTTTCAACTACCCCACCTGGTGACAGGGCGACCCGGTGAAATAACTCTATACGCTCATTATCAGCTGGCACTGAGTTAAGGGATAAATTCTGCTTTGCCAGATACCCCGTCACTTGTTCATCTTTATTAAGCTTAAAGATAACGGGATGCAACTGCATTTGTTCGCGAATTTCATTCTCCTTATCAATCAATACTGAAATCATATCCACCCCATTACCATCAACAAAAGGTGAGTAACGACGAATAACCGAAATAAGGCTGTGATCTGTTCCCAACACTCGATAGTTAGAGCCTAACAAGAACTGTTCAATGACAGTTGTGGGCCACCATATCTTCGCGAACAGCATCGCTTTATAAAGCTGCTTGTAATTATTGATTGGGAAGTAACTACCTCGAGAATATCCGCTCACATTGGGTTTTATAACCAAAGGAAAACCGTGCTGTTTTGCAAAACGATGTGCCGTCCACGGCCATAGAAATATCGTACCCCTTGCATGCGGTATATCATTTTTCTCAAATATAGCCCTGCCTTGGCCCTTAGAACGGCAGGCCTTACGTACGGCCAATGAATTATAGTTACTGCAACCATCCATGAAGGTTTTACTTATCCAAGCGTAGATCGCCGTTTTAGGCTTTTGCAACAAACTGCTCATAACTTGGCTCTTAAAAAATTGATAACGGCACTCTGTCGGTTATAGGTCATAATTTTTGTAAACACGGGCTTTTCAGCCAATGACTTATCTCTGTATTTAGTTATTTTCGCCAGGCACATCATATAGCGAAAAACAGTGCTAAATATGTCCCTTATTGAATATTTTTCATCCAACAAGTTGATAGGCATCGGTAAAAACAAATTTATTTCAATCACGTGAAACTGACCTGCCAGTAATGCCTCAATGGAGTTTGCACTTAGACTAGCCCGCGAAATATTATAGCGACCTAATTGATTCACCATCTCCCATAAGGTAGCCCTATCTTTCTCATCTAATTCGTCAGTGATTTCAACATAACGGCTGTTGCCATTATTGATACTATTTACTGGGTTTAGTTCCGCACTATTTACTGCTTCGGTTACGGTAAAAATCGCATAACGGTCGCGATCTTGGTGATGCCGAATAGAAAACACTTCAAATTCGCGGCTAGACGGCGATCCAGTTTGAATCAAATACTTAATATTTTGGCTAGTTCGTTTCGCACGAATGCCTTTTAACTCGTCGAGGTCATCTGCCCTTTTAACGCCGTTGGCATTTTGCCCCCACTCTGGCTTAACGAATACTGGCCATTGCTGAGGTTCAAATAGGCCGTCATCATGACGCTGCGCCAACCGCCATTTTTCTGGGATATGTTCATCTATTTCAACCTTAGAGAAAATGCCGTCCTCTCGGTTAAACTGCCAAGAATTAAGCTGAAAGACCTTGCAGGGTTTAGTGCCAATCAGAATGCAATCAATAATATAGGTAGCAATCATTAACAGTGTAATTTTCACGAAACGAAATCCAGATGAGTCTAATGCTAGTGACTAAACCTGTGGCTTGCTGCAACCAATTTGAAACTAGTTAAGCGTTTTGCTCTACCGACTTGTTGATAAAAAACATGACTATGCCTAGTATCAAAATCGAAACTGCCGCATAGAATAACGACCCGCCATCGGACTTCCCTCCATGTAACACTTCAATGCCTAAAGGCGTTGCGAGGTGGAAAAATACCGCGCCAGCCATCACCATGGCTGCCATCAGTCCACCTAACTTGTGCATTTTTGCTCTAAAACCACTTTCTAGACTTCCGCCCCCAATTTTTTTCAGCGCCCAAACAATAACTGGAGATAACAACACCAATGAAGTGACTAGCTCAAAGCCGCCCACTGCATATGAGCCAAAGTTAGCAAACAGATCACCTAAGGTAATGCCTATAAATCCTGACATCCATGCACCGATGGTGCCGAAAATGTGTTGTGTATCAGGGTGTAGGCTAAATTTATAAGGCAATGAAAATAAAAACACCTTACACATCCAAAGAGTTATTACCCAGCTTACTACCGCAACTATTTTTTTATTCATGACGACTTATTAAACTATTTTACTTGAGATTAGGAATGTAGAGAGTAAATGTCACATAACTATCACGGCGCGATTACAATCCAAATCAGGAGCGATATTTTAAGCGGTTCAATCCTAAACCGCACCGATAATAAAAACTCTTTGGCTTATAAAAGCAGGGCTAAATCGACAGGGCTAAATTCATCACATGCTTCAATCAAACTCTGCGCGGTTAAATTAGTCACCGATATCACCTGACTTGATGTCTCATATTCTTCACGCACGTGAGATAACAAGCGATCGAAATCTCCATCTCCAGATAGCAGCACCACTTTATCAACCTGCTTGGCCGCTTCCAGTATATCGATAGTGATGCCAACATCCCAGTCGCCTTTAGTAGAGCCATCACGTCGCTGAATATACGGCTTTAGCTTGACGTTAAATCCAATCTGGCGCAAAGCGTTCTGGAACTTTTTCTGCAGCTGGTCTCCTCTATCAATCGCATAGGCGTGGGCAATAACAATCTCGCCATCAGTACTTAAACGCTGCCAAAGTAACTTATAGTTAAACTGCCTTCCAAATACTTGCTTAACGGTGTAGTAAATATTTTGCACATCGACGAAGACCGCAATTTTTTGCTTACTCATAGATCACCCCATTGTGTTTTAACCATCCACCTGGGTGCTTGCCTCTAGGGTCATGATGTGTCCAGTGAATCACACCCCCCTTATTCGTCCATTCGTATTCGCCCATAAATTCAACACTGTCTGCTCTTCTCAGGCCGTGAATTTTATCTGCCAGATCAATGTTATGTGCCACCAATATCGACAACTTGTTCCCCACGTCGAGTATAAATCGTTGATGCCTAGAACCATCTAAATCATCCGGCAACACCTTTTTAACAATGCCAACGCCCCCTATCTGTACATTGCTTAACCGTTGTTTAAACGCGCTGTGAACAGACCCAGACCCCGAGACTCTCTGCTCATTTGTTGAACCCTGTGTGGCTACGCCTTTGCTTTGGTGCTTTTGCCAAGCGTCCAAGCCTAATACCAACAAAATAATCACAACAATCAGGGCTTTTCTTTTCATGTTTTTTTCCTGACTGAATAAGGCTTGGCGTAATCTAAGGTATACGGTTTTGCATGGCTGAGTAAATCAAAAGCAATACTCTGCATCTGTAGCAAACTCATATACTCCGGCTCACCAGGGTCTAACTCAGCCATCATAGCGTAAACCAACTGGCTTACGATGGCTGAGTCTGCTTGAGACGCCTGTACTATTTCCACTTGTTCATTTTTCATTAACTAGTTATCGAAAAAGCTACCCAATGCTGTCGAAGCCATTCAACTTGCTCATCCGTATCAGGGACCTTGACTCCGCGGTGGTTAGAGATGTGATCAATTGCCTGAGGGGCAGAAAATCCTGCGTTAGCTAAAATAGCAGCGCACAACATACCTGTTCTACCAATGCCTGCTCTACAATGTATGACGGTATTAACCCCTTGTTTTATATCCTGATACAACTGTTGCGATAAGGCAGAAAAAGAAGCCACAGAAGCGGGCAAATGCAAATCTTCTATGGGGTACTGCAAAAACTGCATACTGTATTGCTGGGTTAATTCAGCTTCCTTTTTTAACCCTAGAGAAGTGGTTTCTGCGACTTCCAATAAGCAGATAATTTGATTCACTTTTTGCTGTGAAATTGAGCTAATAGCAGCGGGTAATGTTTCACTTGGCGGTTTGGGCATTGCCGCTAAAAAGCCGTCACCTAATGTGTGTATTTTATAAAACTGCATTAATGCCAATGCTCAATAACTTAATGATGGTGAATCACCCAATAATACCATTGTCTTTTAGTGTTGCTAATTGCGTTTCATCAAAGTCAGTCAGTTCGAGCAAACAAGATGTAGAATCTTGCCCTAGTTCTGGCGAACATCGATCATAAGACACAGGGGTCTTAGAAAACTTCACTGGGTTCGCAACCGTACTAACGGCGCCCCCTCTGGCAGTCTGCATGGTTATCTCCGTTTCTCGGTGCTGCACTTGCGGATCAGCAAATACCTCTTCAATGGTGTTAATAGGGCCGCAGGGAACGCCCTTCTGGTTCAAGTTCTCGAGCCACCAAGTGTTATCTTGTTCTGCCATTATGGCTTGAATAATAAGCACCAGGTCTTCTCTGTTTCGCACTCTGTCTGCATTGCCTGCAAATCTTGCATCAGACCCCAATTCAGAGCACTTGGCTAACTCGCAGAACGCTCTAAATTGACTGTCATTACCGATCGCTAGAATAATATGTCCATCAGCCGTTGCAAAGGCTTGGTATGGCACAATATTGGGATGAGAGTTGCCCATGCGCGTTGGCGACACCCCACTGGCCAAGTAATTCATCGCTTGATTCGCCAAGGTGGCTACTTGGACATCTAGTAGACTTAAATCAATGTATTGCCCTTCACCGGTGTGTTCTCGATGCAGTAACGCCGCTTGTATAGCATTGGCCGCGTACATACCTGTTGAAATGTCGGTTATTGCCACGCCCACCTTCATCGGCAAGCCTTGCGTCTCACCAGTAACGCTCATGAGACCACCCATGGCTTGAATCATGAAGTCGTAACCCGCTCTATCCTTATACGGGCCTGTTTGACCAAAGCCGGTGATTGAACAATAAACTAATGTTGGATTGACAGCGCACAAGCTTTCATAGTCCAAACCATACTTGGCTAAACCGCCGACTTTAAAGTTTTCCAACACCACGTCAGATTTTGCCGCTAACTGCCGAACGATGCCCTGACCTTCCGATGTCGTAATATCTATCGCAACAGATTGCTTGTTACGATTCACCGCATGAAAATACGCAGCACTGGCTCCCTCCTCTACATCCCCTATAAACGGTGGTCCCCAAGTACGTGTATCGTCGCCCACCACTGGGCGCTCTATTTTAATTACCTCGGCGCCAAAATCGGCGAGCATTTGACTGGCCCAAGGACCTGCCAATATTCGGCTTAAATCAAGAACGCGGTATTTAGAGAGGGGTCCCGAGGTCGACATCTGAGCTTTTAGCCAAAAGCCTGAATGCCCGTTTGAGCGCGTCCCAAGATTAAGGCATGCACATCATGCGTGCCCTCATAGGTGTTCACGGCTTCTAAATTCATCACATGACGAATCACATGGTATTCATCAGATACGCCATTGCCGCCATGCATATCACGTGCTTCACGGGCTATTGCTAGCGCTTTACCCGCATTATTACGTTTCATTAACGAGATCAGTTCCACCGGACAATTATCCTCGTCCATTAATCGTCCCATTTGCAAACAGGCTTGAAAGCCAATACTGATTTCAGTTTGCATATCTGCAAGTTTCTTTTGTACTAGCTGAGTGGCCGCTAAAGGTTTACCGAACTGTTTACGCTCTAGTGTATACCTTCTGGCTTGGTGCCAACAAAACTCAGCTGCACCCATGGCGCCCCAAGCTATGCCGTAACGTGCCTTATTCAAACAACCAAAAGGCCCTTTTAAGCCGCTTACATCTAAAATGTTTTCAGCTGGCACGAACACCTTATCCATCATAATTTGACCGGTGCTCGAGGCGCGTAACGAAAACTTGCCTTCAATTTTTGGTGTGGTCAAACCCTTCATGCCACGCTCAAGAATGAAACCGCGGATCACCCCATCTAATTTTCCCCAAACCACCATTACATCTGCAATCGGGGCATTGGTTATCCAAGTTTTATTGCCGCTAAGCTCGAAGCCGCCATCGACAGCGGTGGCCTTGGTTCGCATACTGCCAGGATCAGATCCCGCGTTGGGCTCGGTCAAACCGAAACAACCGATATGCTCACCGGTCGCCAACTTCGGCAAATACTTCATGCGCTGCTGTTCTGAGCCGTAACTATAAATCGGGTGCATCACCAAAGAAGATTGCACGCTCAATGCAGAACGGTATCCACTGTCCACTTGTTCTACTTCGCGAGCGATCAAGCCGTAACTGGTATAACTAATGGCGGAGCAGCCATATTTCTCTGGCAGAGTGCAGCCAAGCAATCCCATCTCGCCCATTTCGTTCATGATCTTTCGATCAAATACTTCGTCACGATTGGCTTGGAGAATCCGTGGTACCAACGCGCTTTTCGCATAGTCGCGCGTAGACTCTGCTATCAAACGTTCTTCATCAGTCAGTTGCGCGTGTAAGTTAAACGGGTCGTTCCAATTAAAATTAGGAGTAGAAGCCATGAGATAAATCTATAAAATGAGTAATTAAAAAACATGAATCAAAATCGATCACGAAACGCATAGTACATCATGCCAAGCACTAAACCCGGATAACGTAACATAGCCCCTCCAGGGAATGGCGGCGTAGGTACTTTAGACATCAGCTCAAAACGCTCTTGTTCACCAGCCAAACCTTCGGCCAGTAGCTTTCCCGCCAAGGTCGCCATCGCCACACCGTGGCCCGAATAACCTTGCGCAAAGTAGATATTACTTTTACCAATACGGCCAAAGTGCGGCATTCGGTTCAAGGTAACGGCTAAGGTCCCACCCCATGCGAAATCAATGCGTGTCTCTTTAAGCTGGGGGTAAACCTGCAACATCGGCTTTTGCACAAATGACGCAAGGTCTTTAGGAAAATTTGGGCTGTAGTTCTCGCCACCGCCAAACAATAAACGCTTATCAGCCGACAAACGATAGTAATTCACCACGAACCGAGAATCGGCAAAAGCAATGTCTTTCGGATTGATTTCATCGACCACCGATTGAGCCAACGGCTCAGTCGCCAAGATAAAATTATTGATGGGCATAATCTTGCCCGCCATTCTTCGCTCCAAAGCCCCGAGATAGCCATTACAAGCCACAATAACGCTTTTAGCTTTAACCGTGTGCTTTTGGGTTTTAACTTGGTTTATTGCGCCTTCAACATACGACTCTACTGGCGAATGTTCAAAAATACGCGCACCGGCCTTAACGGCCGCTGCAGCCAATCCCAAAGCATAATTAAGCGGGTGTAGATGCGAAGCACCCACATCCAAAGTGCCACCAAAGTAAGTTCCTGAACCGACCAAATCTCGCATTTGCTGGCGATCTAAGTAGCTTATCTGATCGTAGTCGTAACGCTCATTGAGAATCTCAACTTCTTCTTTGCTGTCACGGTCATATTTCTCGCGATGGTTCGGTTGTGCAACACCATGCTTCAAATCACAATCTATATTGTGCGTTGCAATCAAAGAGCGTGCTGTATTTTTAGCCTCCTCAGCCAAATCCCACAATTTACGAGCATCAGCCGCGCCCATCATTTTTTCAAGCTCAGGCTGCTCTTTACGTTGCCCAGAGCCTAACTGGCCACCATTACGTCCAGAAGCGCCCCAAGCAACCTGGTGGGCTTCTAATACCACCACATCATAGCCGCGCTCACTAAGATGTAGCGCGCTAGATAAACCGGTATAACCCGCGCCAATAATACAAACGTCGCAGCTTAATGATTCATTTAAAGAACCTAGCTCAACACTTCGATTTTTAGTGCTGAAGTAATATGAATTTGGATATTCACTTGAATGCTTAGCAATATTTGAGCTCACTGTCAGCTGCCTTTATGCACTTAATGACTTCTGGGTAAGATCGAGCGCTTTCCACGCACGTTCAACCAACAAATCAACATCTTCCTCTTGCATCACCAATGGAGGAGAGATAATCATAATGTCGCCTACTGCACGCATTACCAATTTTTCGCTAAAGCAGTGAATTCGGCAAGTCATACCCGCATCTTGTTTGCTATCAAAACGGGTAAAGCTATTCTTGTCTTTAACCAATTCAAGGGCACCTAGCATGCCTAAGCCACGCGCTTGGCCTACCAAGGGATGTTCACCTAACTCGGCCCATCGCCTTTGTAAGTAGGGTGCCATTCTGTTTTGAACGGTCTCAATAATATTGGTACGTCGCATCAGCTTGATATTGGCAATCGCCACGGCTGCACATACTGGGTGACCAGAATAGGTATAACCGTGCTGAAACTCGCCGCCCTTCTCTACCAATGTTTCCACCATATGGTCTGCTACCATGACGCCGCCAATAGGCAGATAGCCTGAGGACAAACCTTTGGCAATCGGCATTAAATCGGGCTCTAAATCATAGAGGTCAGAACCAAACCAATGGCCAGTTCGCCCAAAGCCACATATCACTTCATCCACCACCAATAAGATGCCGTAGTGCTTACAAATACGCTTAATTTCTGGCCAGTAATTATCCGGTGGAATGATAACCCCGCCCGCACCTTGAATGGGTTCAGCAATAAACGCGGCCACTCGATCGACGCCTAATTGCTCAATTCGGTCAATCAATGCTTGAGTCGATTGTTTGCCGACCTCCTCAGGAGACACTTCCTCACCCGCTTCAACGCAATCAGAATACCAATATGGCTGCTTAATATGTTCAACGTCGGGGATAATGGTGCCTTGGTCATGCATGCCCGACATGCCGCCCAAACTTCCCGCTGCTATGGTGCTGCCGTGATAAGCATTTGTACGGCTGATAATGACGTTCTTGTTGGGCTTTCCTTGTACCGCCCAGTAACGACGTGCCAGTTTAATCACCGTGTCGTTTGCTTCAGAACCTGAACCTGTAAAAAAGGTGTGATTCAAATGAGCCGGCGCAATTTCTGCCAATAAAGCACTTAATTCCGCCACGGGCGGGTGGGCTGTCTTAAAGAAAATATTGTAATAAGGTAATTGCTCCATCTGTTGCTTTGCCACTTCGGCAAGCTCTTTATTACCGTAGCCCATATTGACGCACCAAAGGCCGGCCATTGCGTCCAGCATCTTGTTGCCATCAACATCAGTTAGATAAACCCCATCAGCGGATTCAATAATTAAGGCACCTCCTTCTTTGATGTCTTTCATATGGGTAAATGGTTGCAAATGATGGTCTGCATTCATTTCTTGCCAATTCAAGTCGGCGTTGTTGTCGGTATTAAGTGTCATGGTGTTCTCTCCAGCTTAAACTTTAAGTAATAGGTGTTCACGCTCCCAAGGCGTAATCACGTTTAAAAAATCATCAAATTCAATTTCCTTCACCGCAACGAATACATCTATAAAGGTGTCTCCCAACACTTCTCGCAGCGCTTTGCTGTCATGTAGGTTTTGTAAAGAGCGATACCAATGGCGAGAAAGTTGAAATGGTTCGTTGTAAGCGCTGCCTGCCAGTGGCTCTGATGGCTTTAAACTCTCCATCATGCCGATGTAACCACAGGCTAACGACGCCGCTATAGCGATATAGGGATTCACGTCAGCTGACGCGATGCGATTTTCAATACGCATAGAAGCAGGATCATTGTCGGGCACGCGAAAGCCGGTAGTCCGGTTATCAAACCCCCAATGAAAGTTAATCGGCGCTGACATCTCTCGCACAATACGGCGATAAGAGTTCACATAGGGCGCTACCAAAGCCATCGCCTCGGGTTGGTAAGCTTGCAAGCCAGCGATATGCGACAGCAATAAATCATTCGGTTTACCATCAGGGGTCGAGAAAATATTCTTGCCAGTTTCCAGGTCCACGACACTCTGATGAATATGCATTGCACTGCCCGGTTGGTTTTCCATGGGCTTGGCCATGAAGGTGGCATACATATTGTGTTGTAAGGCTGCCTCGCGAATGGTGCGCTTAAACAAATAGGCTTGATCAGCTAACTCTAAAGGGTCGCCGTGCAATAGATTAATTTCCATTTGCGCTTTGCCTTCTTCATGTATTAATGTATCGATCTCTAAATTTTGCTCTTCACAATAATCGTACATATCATCGAAGCACGGGTCGAATTCGTTTACCGCATCGATACTCAAAGATTGGCCATTGCTGTCTAAGCGGCCTGTTCTGCCCTTGGGCACCTTAAGGGGTTTATTAGGATTTGGATTCCGTTTAAGCAGATAAAACTCAAGCTCAGGCGCGACAATTGGTTTCCAACCTTGTTCGGTATATAAGTCCAACACGCGACGCAACACATAGCGAGGTGACATACCAATTGGATTCATCTCCTTATCGTAGCAATCATGAATGACTTGCGCGGTGGGCTCTTTGGCCCAAGGCACTAATCGAATTGTGCTGGCATCTGGGATCAACAGCATGTCATCGTCAGTGGGCATCAAATCGTCATAAATATCGGGATACCCACCGGTGATAGACTGCAAAAAGACACCCTGCGGCATGCGCATAGTCGTCTCTCCCGTAAACTTGGTGGCGGGCATGATCTTGCCGCGCGCCGACCCCGCCATATCCGGAATCACACACTCTACTTCAGTTACATTATGTTCTTTAATCCAATCTTTCATGACAACTCACATTGATTTTTTTGGTGCCTGCATTTTAGACCAAACCTCTATTGCTGAGCGAATCCAAAGCTATTTAATTACCTTGAAACAGGCAAGAAGGTACAGCACCCTCATATTGTGATCACAAAATAACAAGAAGTCAAACAAATCCTGAGATACAATACGCGTAAATGCAACAAATAAGCCAACACTGTAGGAATTAAAGATAATTTTGTGATCACAATTAAATGCATTGCCTGCTTTTTGACACTTATTTGAGCTTTAGCCAGAGACTACGTATAGTCCACCTTAAACCAAACCGTACATAAAAACATGTCTACCGAAACCCGCTCACCCCTAGAGATTGGCGAGCAATACTTAGCCGACCATCCTGAGCTAGAAATGCTTGAACTTGTCATGCCAGACATCAACGGCGCGGCGCGGGGAAAATGGGCCAAGCCTGAATCTATTAAAAAGGCATTTCAACATAAGCTACGCTTCCCGGTGAGCGCCTATGCGGGCGACATTTGGGGTGAAGGCGCTGCCAATACCGGATTGGTATTTGAGGCAGGCGATCAAGATGGTATAGCTGTACCCGTCACCAATTCACTCAAGCCAGTTACTTGGTATACCCGCCCTACCGCGCAAATCATGATGGGATTAACACGAGATGATGGCACCCCTTTCTACGGCGATCCACGTCATGTGCTACAAAACGTATTAGACCGGTTTGTCGAGATGCAATTAACGCCGGTTATTGCACTGGAAATGGAGTTCTACTTGTTCGATGAAAATAAACTGCAAAACAACATACCCCTCGCTCAACGATTTGATAGCGATACCAATCTATATGATTTAGATGAACTGCACGACAATGAAGCTGTCATCATAGAAATTCAACACGCCCTAGTCGCTTTAGATATTCCGGCAGATACGTTTGTTAACGAAAATGCTCCAGGGCAGTTCGAAATCAACCTATTACATCATAACGACGCCATGCTCGCCGCGGATCAGGCATTCTTATTCAAAAGAGCTATTAAAGCCTGCGCTAAGAACCACGGCAAGGTTGCCAGTTTTATGGCCAAGCCCTTGCCCAACTTCCCGGGCAACGGCATGCATATGCACATGAGTCTTTTAGACAACGAAGGCAACAACATCTTCACCAAACAAGGCAATCAACCCGGTGAAGCCTTTGGCAATGGTATTGCCGGCATTTTAGACACCCTGCCCGACACTCTTGCGTTCTTGGCGCCTCACGCCAATTCATACCGACGCTTAAATGGCAGCGGTTTGGCGCCTACAACACTAAGTTGGGGCTGGGAGAACCGAACCAGCGCTTTACGTTTGCCGCTAGCAGATGATACTAACCAACGGATAGAACACCGAGTAGGCAGCGCAGACGCCAACCCTTACTTGGTGATTGCGGCTATTCTGGCAGGCGTGCATCATGGTTTGACCAATCAACCGGCGCTATCTGAAGCTACCTACGGCAATGCTTATGCACAACACGAAGCGGTGCTTTCCATGACATGGGAACAAGCAGTAAAACGCTGTACTGAAGCAGACTTCACTAAAGAATATTTTGGTGCTGAGTTTGCACACTTATTTGGGGCGATAAAAGCGCAGGAGATTAAGCGCTTTCAAGAAACGATTAATGACTTTGAGTATTTCAGTTATTTGCGTAACAGTTGATTAAATTAAACCTGACATGATTCCAACTGACTACAATCACGCCTTAATTCCAACTTTTTGTTTTTGAGCAGCGAGGCGTCATCATATAAAGAAAAGGCCAACCACCTAGAAAGGTAGTGAGCCACTCCTATCGCGCCGATGAAGACCTACGCGCCGTATATGACATAAACTTTACGCAATGTTTCGTGAACGGTCCAAATACCACACCAGCCAAGGGGAAACACTGCACTAGAACCTGCCGTTAATTCAACCGCTTCTTCGCCATCACGCTGCACCGTCATACTGCCTGACAAAACATAGATCACTTCGCCGCGAGTTTCAAATTCCCAACGAGATGCCCCAGGTTCACACTCCCAAGTGCCTGAAGTAATATCGCGATCTTCATCCTTAAAAAAGACCTGCCCACGAACTGTAATGTCGCCAGATAAGGGTGAGGCGGTGGGTAACGATAAAGGTTTTTCGGCTAGTTCACTTGCAGCTATTTCTGCAGCGCGGTAAGTAATTGTCATATTAGGTGTCCGTTGTAAATTAGAGGCTTACGGTTCTTTCACACAAGCTAAGAATCAAGAGAATCGCTAATATAAGCGTCGGATATAATTTTAACAATCAAAAAAAACCTCCACAAAAATAACACAAAAGCCGCAGCCCTCGTTAATAACGCCTTTGCAACAGCAAGATCAATTTCAAATGGGAAAAAGGCAATAGAGACCGTCCGCAATAAATACAAGCCTTGCCATATTAATTAACTAAGTTAATGCGTGAACCGTTAGCACACAAATTGTAAAATGCAGCAAACTATTGTGATTCGCTATTTCCTAATAGTGATCACTTTTTAATATCTATCCTTAAAGAATTCCAATTATGTTTAATGTAAACGAGTATTTTGATAAGAAAGTGGCTTCAATTGCATTTCAGACTGCAACTTTCTCCGCAACCGTCGGTGTAATGGCAATTGGCGAATATGAATTTGGCACCAGTCAAAAAGAAACCATGTCAGTCGTTAGCGGGTTGCTAACCATTAAGTTACCCGGTAGTGACACTTGGCAAGACTATAAAGTCGGTGAGTCTTTCATCGTTGAAGCTAACGAAAAATTCAACGTGAAAGTTGCGGTCGAAACTGCTTACTTTTGTACTTATGAATAGGTTTTAAATATCTTAATTTACATTCATCACGAAAGTGATGGGTTTATCCCCCTTAACTGTGCTAGTTGAAATAACGCCATCGTAGTTGGCGGATTCAAGCTTGGTTGGGTGACGATAACTCAAATGCACTCGCCTTGAGAATTTCTTTTCTAAAGCATGATTTGCCATACCTAAATACCAATGGCGATACCGTTGCCCCATCCTTTGATCACGTGCTCAGTAATAACTTTGTTGGAGAAGCAACGCTATTGCCTTTTCAGGTCGGCGCGTTCTCCAGAGTGTGGACGGGGTTGGATGAGAGCGGACTCTCTACCACAAATAATTGCGAAAATCAGA
>JBLIOD010000042.1:0-24791 GCA_047639475.1 Gammaproteobacteria bacterium | reverse complement strand
AAAGAGCAGGGCCCTTAAATGCCAAAGCTTGGATGCCATTTTTATTGAGTAGTCTCAGTAACCTAGTCAATTCAGCAGCCATGTGCATATTTTTCGCGACAATGCTCATGTTATTTCGCTTAATTTCTGCTAGATATTTCTCAGAAATTAGACCGACTGCATGCGATTGTAGGGCGTGATAAACAAGTGGCAAGATGCCATGAGCATGGGCGAGGGTGACAAGGCCTGATAACTGTGAGCTATCCAGTTGTGAAGCGTGTGCGCAAATTTGCTGAATGTTTGCTGCTGTCGGTTCGGATTTACCACAATTAATTAGGAATTGAATATTGGGCGTCATGGCATTAGTGATGTCAGATTTAATGGCGTTTTTTCAGTATAGGGCGAGTTCACGAAAGGGGTGTAATCTTGGCATTTTTTAGTCGCAATACCCTGTCGGCTAACGCCAGACTGGTGGGGCGGTGGGTGATGAGTATGGTTGTTTTTTGGCTTAGCAGGTGATGGCATTCGGTAATGAAGCTTTCCTCTCCAGCGGGGTCTAACATTGAAGTGGCTTCATCTAGAATGAGGATCAGAGGGTTTATTAATAAGGTTCTTGCCAAAGAAATTCGTTGACGTTGACCACCTGAAAGGCGCAAACCCTGATTGCCGATTAAGGTGTCATAGCCTTTAGGTAGTAGAGCGATAAATTCATGGGCGTGTGCGTCTTTGGCTGCTTTTTCAATCTCTTCCTGGGTGCTCAAGGGGCGGCCATAGGCTATGTTATCACTGACGCTGCCATTCAATAATAAGGTATGCTGGGCAACCAGACCTATCTGGCTGCGTAAGCTGGTAAGTGATACACCCTGTATATCTGTTTCATCAATTAAGATCCTGCCTTTATCGGCCTCAATCAGGCGCATTAATAGATGCACCAGCGTGCTTTTACCTGCCCCATTCTCGCCTACAATCGCAACGGTTTCACCCGACTGGATATCAAGACTTAGTTCACTCAGTACTTCAGCACGGCCTGGGTAGGAATAACTGACCTGTTCAAAGCGAATTCGGCCTGACCCTCCAATTTGCAAGGGTTTGCCTTCGTTCATGGGGTCGGCCTGCGCAGTGAGGAGTGCCAATATTCGTTCTGCTGCACCGCGAGTCTTTTGTATCTGGCCATATACATCGGCTAGGCTACTAATTGGGTGAGTTAATAATACTGCGTAGAGTAATAAACTAACTAAACTAGCGGTGGTTATTTGTCCTGCCAACAGTCGTTCGCTGGCTAGCCAGAGTAGTGATAAAAGGCCGATGCCTGCAAGAAGACTTATGGTGGGAGAGAGTAATGACTGGAAAAATAATTGTTGTTTAGTCACGCTTAATAAGGCGGAATTCTTTTGTTCAAATCGTTCAGATTCCAGTGATTCCCGGGTAAAAGCCTTAATGGCGGGTAATAAGCCGAGATTTTCTTGAACAAACGAAAACATATCCGAATAGGAGTCAATCCATCGCCGGGTAAGCGGTCTGATACGACGACCAACCAGCTTCATCGTCACAAAATAGACGGGTAGCAAACCCGTTGCCAGCAGGGCAATGCCCGGTTCAATTAACGCCATCATTACAAAAGCCCCCAATAGAGTAACAAATAGTGGTAGCAGCTGTACCAGCGTACCTGTGACGAAGCGACTGATGACTTCAGCATCATTGCCTAAAATTGCCAGTGTATCGCCGGGTTGGCGTTCCTGATGATAGCTTAAGGGTAGTGCTTGCAAGTGATCATAGATGCATGTTCGTAAAGTAGCGGTGATTGTTTCACCGGTGCTGCCTATTAAGTAGCGGGTGCCAAAAGACAACAGGCTTTTACACATAAGCAAAGCAAGCCAGGCAAGCAGAGTTATTTTTATGTTTGAAAAGTACACCTCTTCGCCATTCATCAGTAAACCTGTGAATTGACCCGCTATCCAAGGGTTAAGCAAAGAAAAAAAACTGCTTATTAGAAGTAAGCCAAAGATGGAAAACAGTACGCTTCGGTGGGGTGTAATAAACCGTAGTAAATCTGAAAATTTCACACTTTTCTAATTCTCAGTTAACTACTAACCCGGCACTTCAGGATGATGAGTATGACTGGGCTACAGCCATACCCATGATGGCGCTATAGGTGATGGCAATAGCAGGGATCTGTAGGCTGAAATCTATCAGGCTGTGACTTGCGACTAAGCTTGTTGCGGCTAAGCCTGTGGCTGGATATATCCAGTTTCGATGGCGTCTGAATACACCTCTTAGTGTAAGTAACGTCAAGCTTAGCATGGCTATAAACAGCGAAGATGTGGCTGGAATACCCAGTTCAAAAGCATTTTCAAGATAAGTGTTGTGAGTCTTGTCGTAAACATACCCTACATTTTCACTTCGGTACATTTTGAACCCTTGATCAAAACTTCCATAACCAAATCCTGCCCAGGGGTTATCTTTGGTAGCGTCAACGGTTAGTTTGAAGACCGTTATTCTCTCTGCGCCACCCGACTCTACTTGTTCCATACGCTTTAATAGGGGACCATTACTGATGGAAAAAGCCATTAGGATGATTAGACACATCCCCCCAACGCTGACTAGTAGCATTTTGATCTTTAGTTTTTTCCTGGCTATAACAATTAATAGCAGCGTGATAACGGCAATAGCACTGCTTATCGACCCGCCACGGGACTGTGTGCTGATAAGTGCAGTTGTAATCAACATCAGGCCCAGTAAAGGTTTCCAGCTACTGAAAATATAGGTTTCGATTCGTTGCTGCCGGCTCTCAAGCGAAGTGTAGCGCGGCCCAGCTCGTTGCCCAGTATTTGACAGCGATAAGGCCATCAGGCAGAGAAGGCCTAGCCCAGCGTACATAGCGTAGTTGTTTCTATTGATAAAAGTACTGGTAACTATATTAACGTTGTCTGCCGATTCAGACCAAAAGAAGACATTAATATTTCCCCAGTAAACAATGAGCCCGTATAAGGCATAGAAGGTGCCTGCGACGGCCAGCCATTTAAGTACTGACTGTGCTCTGCGTGGGTTGCGGCAGAACTGAAAAACCAGAAAGAACACCAAGCCGTAACTTATGAGTCGCATAAGAGCGGTATAGCCGTTATCGGGTGTGATACTGATTGAGGGCAGTATTAAAATATTCAGCGCGTCTGTCGCAAGCACCCAGAGTGGGTGAGACCAGGCGCTGGGCATAAAGGTTGAAGCCTGAAGGGTTGCCCAGATGCAGGGCACCAGAAACAGGACAGGTATAAGCGGTGATAATGACAAAGAAACGGTGCGCTTATTCCAAACCGTATTGACTATCCACGCCAAGCTTAGAAAAGATATTATCAGGGCACAGAGGCTCCAAGACCAAGCGCGATTACTGCCAAATGGGATTGGGGAGAGCACGATTAGCGAAACAAGCGCGTAGAAAATAGCCCCATTGATTTGTTCGCCCAGGCTTGATGCTTTGTGATTTATTTCATTCTTATGCATGGGTTTGAATGATGCGTTGCGTATCATTTTCTAGTACCAAGCAGCTTAGCTTGCCAGATTGATAGGCGCCGGTATCCAGGCCGATACGATTGTGCTGGAAATCGGGTTCGTCTGTAATGGTGTGTCCGTAAACGATGATTTTCTCAAAGGGCTTTGTATGTTTAATGAAATCTTCACGTATCCAGAGTTGGTCCTCGGGTTGTTGCTGCTCCAACGAAAAACGAGGGTTAACACCGGCATGGACAAAGTAGTAGTTGCCGATGGAATGATGAAAACAGGTTTTTTCGAAAAAATTTATATGGCTGTAGGGCAGTCGCTCTTTAAGCTCTCCCTGTAATGCTTGCATGTCTTTTATGCTGCTGGGAATTTTGCGGTAGCGAATGCCGTAGCTCACTAAGGTTTGTAGGCCTCCATAATTAAACCAACCGTGTCCCACCTTGGCATCCATGAGGAAATCAAGCAGTGATTGCTCGTGGTTGCCGCGGAGATAGATGCTGTCGAAACCGGGTAAAGGGCTAGCTAGTAAAAGTTCGATTACCTGTTTGGAGTGCATGCCCCGGTCGATGTAATCGCCGAGATAGATGATAGTATTGGTGCCGGAATGATTCGAAGCGTCACCAAGAATTTGTTCGTGAACCTGTTCGAGAAGGTCGTCACGACCATGGATGTCCCCGATACAGTAGGTTCTTGAACCGGCAGGGCAATAAGGGTTAACTGGGTCTTTGCTGTTTGACGCTAATAGGCGTCTGAATAGGTTTTTCATGAGTTCGTTATGCTTGTTGTGTATTCGGGCATCTGAATAGAGTAATCGGAACAGCAGCGGGCATCCAGTCTGGGTTACCTGGGTTCCTATTTTTAGTGGAATTGGTGTTGGGCGATTGATTGGTCACAGTTTGTTCTGCATCTCCATTGCTAACTCGGGATGTGAGTCTGCTAATAATTTGAGCAAGGTAGTTTTATCAAAAGTGCCTGATATGATCAATTCGAGCATGCGCGCTTGAAACAAACGCCAAGCCAATTGTATCTGATCACGAATCAGTGGCAGGTCATCTTCTTCGAAGTAATTAGTATACCGTAGCGCTAGATTGAGGCGGTTCAAAATGAGATGGTGTTCAGCTCGACCGGTATAAAAAGACATCTTAAGTGTTTTGACGATGAAGCGGGTATCGTGCTGCAGAAATGCATGTATCCAGGCTAGGCGGAGCCATGAGGCTGGATTTGCCGGAGATTTTCTGAGGGAGGTCTCAAACGCAATTTGCGACTGGGATAATAACTTTTTCCCTTCTGGAGTGTCACGGTTTAAAGGATTTACCTGCAGGGAATATAACCAGCCCAAGCCTTGCCAATAATGGGCAAGATCAAGTTTTTGAATGGCCTTTTCAGCAATTTCAATGAGAACTGGAAACTGGGTTTGCTTAATCGGATAGTCTTCCCAATGTCGTTCCAAGGCAGCGTCAACCGGGATGTAGCTGAGGCTAGATACTAAACGAGGGGTTGACAAGTAGAGGGTAGCGACGGCGAGGCTTGCTGCCAGAGATAGGGAGACTAATCTTTTGACCTGGATTGTCATAAACGATATATCGCGACCAAGAGTGAGACGAGGAAATCTGGTGCTTTCATGCAGGCACCTTGTATTGTCGCGCTGCTGCGCTCCTCACAATTACAAAATTTGAATGCGAATCGAAACCCCTAACTCGAATAGTATTGACTGTAGTTGCCAGAATTCCCATAGCCGTAACTCCCATAGCGTTTCAGGTTTACTTGTTGCAAGACGCAGCCAGCAATATCAACTTCATGCTTTACCAGTTGTTGAATGGCTGATTTGACGTGCTTTTTTGGGGTTTTGTCCCAATGTACAACAAATACGGTTTTATCGACCAATCGGCCGAAAATCTTTGCATCACTGACGGCCAAGATTGGTGGAGTATCAATAATAACGTAGTCAAAACGCTTTCTCAAGTAAGTAATAATACGCTCCATGCGGTGAGAAGAAATAATATCGCTTGCGTTAAGATACTCTCCTCCACCCTTAGGCATTATCAGTAGCCGACTTTTAGGGTCCCTGATTACAAATTCTGACAAAGCTGCATCTGTCGCCATCAACAAATCAGTCAAACCTTTATGGCCGGTTGGTAGACACAGTTTCTCCTCTAAAGAGGGTCTACGCAAATCCCCATCAATCAAAATAGTCTTTTCCCCGGATTGTGCGAGTAGGCGTGCCAATGAAATGGTCAGCGTTGACTTGCCCTCCTCTGGTACAGAAGAGGTGACCTGTATTGTTTTAACCGCGTCATCCGGGGCGGATAGGATCAACGATGTTCGTAATGAACTGAGCGACTCTGCATAATTGGAGTGTGGCTTGTTCAGAATATAATCATGTGGCACAAGTCCTTTCTTTACCCTTGGAATTAAACCAATTGCAGGAACGCCCAAATCATTTTCGATCTGCTCGGGGCTGACTAAACCGGAACTAAGTGCATGGAGTAGAAACACCAACATCGCAGCGAAAATAAATGCAGCGGCAACAATCAGCATCGATGCTTTTTTTATATTTGGGTAGGATGGCCCCCTGGGGACGCCGGCTTGTGAAATTACCCGTGCGTCCGCTTCACGCTGTAGGCCGCCAGTGCTACTGGTTTCTTTAAATCGGCCGAGGAAAGTTTCGAATAACGTACGATTAGCGGCTGCTTCTCGCTCTAGGGCTCTCAGTTCCACTGATTCACGATTTTGCTCACCAGATGCTTTCTTTAGCTGGGCCAGGCTGGTCTCAAGACTGCTTTCGCGGATGCGCGCAACATCTACTTCATTTTTCAGGCCACTAGCAATTTTCACTATCTCTCGTTTAATTCTTCGTTGAACTTCTGCAATCTCTGACTTAATCTGGATCATTTTCGGATGCTTAGGACCATATACAGACAAATATTCCGAGGTTTTCTGTGCTAACTCCGCTTCTTGCTTCTGGAGGCCTTGAATCAGTGTAGAGGACAGCACTTCCAAAGCGGACTCTGCCCCACTTCCTTCCCCATTGGTAAGTTTACGCATTTGGCTGTACCGAGCCTGGGCCTGAGCAAGCTCAGCACGAGCGATAATCACCTGGCTATTTATCGCTGAGAGCTGCTCGACGACGATTTCGCCGCCTTGAGTTTCAGTGATATCGTACTGTTCTCGGTAATATTGTACAGCTTGTTCAGACTCCTCAACTTTAATTTTTAGGTCAGCTAGTTGATCATTTAGCCAGGTTGTGGCCTTTTCGGTTGCCTCAAACTTGGCTTCCATTTGGCCAATAATATAGCTTTCAGGGACTTCATTGGCTATTTTGGCTGCTAACCTTGGGTCTAGTGATTCAAAACTAATATTGACGACAGTTGAAAACTGTTCCCTCTGGCTGGTTTTTAATTTTGATAAGAAGATGCTGGTCGCGGTTCCAGTGCGCCGTTCCTCCAGCTCCTCGTCAGTTAATTGTTCTGCAGGTTTTGCTCCCACCGCGAGTTTCCAGGCATCCAGAAAGGTGTTTGTAGAAAAAAGATCAGTCTTATCTTTATCTATCGCATCAAGTTGTCCAAGTGGTGGTGTGAAGTCTGCGGTAGGTATCCAGCTGTCGGGGAAATATTGGATCGGATTGAAATAGCTTGTTAGGCTGGGTGGACGTAGCGAGGGGTTAAACTCTGGCAGTGACGCTAAATCTAGTTTTCCAACCACCTTCCTGGCAAGCCCTCTAGATTTCAATACCTGTATCTCACCAACAATGGCGGAGTAATTTCCGGCCGGTATGCCCGCAACTATCGCATCGATATCTACGATTTGAGACTTTTGAACGCCGATCAGAATGCTGGATGTGGCAGTATAGCGAGGTGGCTTCTGATGCAGAATAATCAGGCCGATGGCGATAATAAATAACGCCGTAGTTAACAGTAAACGCTTTCGCGACCAAAGTGTACGAAGTATTTCGAACGCTGATATATCGCTACCACTTTCCTCTTGTTGTAAACCCGTTTGTCCGAATATGATGTTTGCGCTTTTTTTCATGTCAAAGCTTTTAAAATAATCTCTCTTTCACACGGATAATATCACCCGGCATCACAACACCGTTGATATCTAGTTTTACTTCCTTTCCATCGGAGTCTTCTCGCTTCACTAGGACATATTTTTTTTTGGCGCGATAGGAGAAGCCGCCCGCTATGGCCACTGCGTTTAAAAAAGTCATGCTCTCTACGTAAGGGTAAGAACCTGACGAATTGATTTCACCGATAATATAGTAGGGCCGAAAATTGAGCACCTCAACGCTCACGCGAGGGTTTAAAAGATAAGCAGGTTTGAGTTTATCGATGATTACATCAGCAAGTTCGGCAATGGTTAATCCTTCGGCCTGGATTCCTTCTATAAAGGGCATGATAAACCCTCCTGAACCATTAACCGTATACTCTCCGCTCATATCATCTTGGTTGAATACCAAAATAGATAGTTTATCCCCAGGGCCAAGTTGGTAATTTGCGCGTGATTGCCCGTGTTCGCCTGCCCATAGTGGGCCTGCGAGTAATGAAATGGCTAACAGGAGGTGGAGTGAAAGAAGACGTCGTATCATAGGAGTGAGATATATTAAGTGTGAATTGGAGAGTGCGAATGCTCCAATTCATCAAGTGCAGCTTAACTGCGGCGTGCTTAGTTTACCAGTGCGCGCCTATTTTAAACTCAGCCCTATTGTTTGTATATTCTTGTATTTGAAGATCAGAGTTACGAACTTCTCGACGTACGTTTAGCGACGTAGTTAGAAGGCGAGATATTAAATATTTACCGCCTAAACTAATCCCAGTAATGTCCTCCCTCTCCTTTTGACCAATCGCATTTTGCGTGAATTCATTTTCTGTGTGGTCGACGCTTGCCGACAAAATAATATTACGCTTTAACTCGTGATTGATACCTATGTTGGCCTTTGTGCTGAGATAGCCGGATGCAGATGCTTCAGTTGATTCTTCTACGTTCTGGTTGAGTCCTAAGTTTACACTTGTTAACCTACTGGGGAACCACTTTAGCTTGGCACCGAACGTGTTACTACTAATATCTGCTTGGGTTGGGCTGTCATAATCTTGCTCAAGATACCCAACATATACATCACCCAATAATAAATTGCTCAAGTCAAAATTCATACCGACGGCGGTTTTATAGCCGCTTGAAGAACGTTCAATGCCATTGTTGTCAGCTTGCTGGTCGTAACCGACGTTATTAAGGTTACCCTCTAGGTAAAGACTGCGGTGCGGCATGATTTCGTAACCCACTCTGACGCGCGCGATGGCAAGAGACCTATTTCGATCACCGTTGTCAACGATAGCACCATTAATATTGCTGATGTCGCCATAGTCTAGGGTTTTGTAATCTAAATCGAATGAAAACCCTAGTCTCGCCGGATTATAGTCAAAGCCGACTCCAACATACTTAGCAGAAAATGCGGTAGGTTCTATACCAAAAACTTCTTGGGTAGCGGCTACAGAATCCACTTCACGATCATCAACTGAACTCCGATCTTCGTTTTTCTTTCTGAAACCCGCTTTTCCGGTCGCAAAGATACCTCTTTTTATATCAAGAGTCCCGTCGATGCCCATCTCATAATTTCCGAAATCTTCTTGACCGAATTCATCATATTTTCCGAGGCTTACTGATGCCATGCCAGCAAAAGCATGACGGGTCCAGTCACTGTTTATGGTAACCGATGCATTTGTCTTAACGAAATTGTCCGATACGGGCGTATCAACAGCGGCCCCTGTTGCCTCTGCATTCTCCTCTGGCAAACGAAAAATATTATCGTCAATACCAATCCCTACTGCCACAGAGGGAAAGACATAAAAACTACCGACGTGAATTCCCCGTGGAGCGTAGCCATCGTCATCGTCTGCTGCAAATGCGCCCCCAGTAGTGCTGACGGCAACACCCAAAGCCATAAATAGTGGCGAGAGATGGGCAAGTAGTTTTGTATATTTCATGTTTGAGATTCGGTATAAACGACTCCTAAAAGTTCGTCGGAAAGTGGATATTGGGCGATTGATGGCGTCTTAGAGCAACGCTTCAGCGTGCTAATCATCTGTTTCGCTATATTCTAAAACTGGTGATGTTTTTATCATTATCAGGTTCGCTTCTAATTCGGCGATGCTTTGGGCCCATCTGGGGGTGGCGAGGAAGGTGGTGGTGGTGGAGATGGTAGTGGCGATGGAGAATATGGCGATAGCGGAGGTGTATCGACTTGCAGAATATCGGTTTCTAGCGCTTGAGGGGTGCGCTCTATGCTGCGGCCGCCTAATGAAACCCCCACTCCAAGTATTGAATTGCGAACTGCTATCGCTGTTGCCTTATCAGGCGAATGCGCTAAAACTGCTTCTGCAATAACTTCTAAATCTTCCTTTTCGTCAAGGATAACCGTCATTTTAACGCCTTCCAGAATGAGTGTAGCTGCTAACAAATTGTCAACGTCGGAGGAGCTTGCATCGATCGTTAGTATTTGCTCATTGCCGTCGTCATCAAGATAGTTGATACGAAGCTGATCAGCCAAAACTGCTGGTGCGAACACCAGAATACTGTAAAACATAAAATGCTTTAATAGATTTTCGAATTTACTCATGTTGCTCATTAGTTTGATTTTGTGGAACATTTTACAGGTGTCGTCAGCACTGCATATTACACCTATAATCTGTTAATTCCATGGTTTTATTGGTTTTATTGGTTTTATTGGTTTTATTTTCTTTCAACAGAATGCCATGTCAGAACGTCGACATTCCTTCTAGATGATCTGCTGCTATAATTGTAGCTCAGATTATGGGTTCAATTTATTCAAGCAATTTAGTTCATATACTTACCCCAACACATTGATCGGGCTATGTTATTTAATTGCTGATTCTCACACAAACACGAGAAACCGACCTCGGAACTTTGCATTGAAACTGGCTGATTGTCAAGGAAAACAGGTGATTAAGCAGCTAATCAACCGCAATTTAACATTCTGTCAATCGTCAAAGACTGTACAATTGTCAGGATAAGTATACCGTTTAAGAGGCTTAAGATACTGTTTCCATAAAGTTGCACTGGAGGGTTTTGGGATTGACCGATACTTCTTAAGTTCGGATAAATTCGCGTTTATGCTTCCACTACGATGCGCCTATGCGCCTCGCTTATTTATTGCACGCCAAATACTAGATTACAGCTATTCTTAGAATAGGGACAATTATGCTGCAACGACTAACAGGCTTGAACAAGATTGTGACCCGATTCGAGTTGGATTGGTAGGAGCCGTTTCAATGGGAGTAGGGATAGCTTGGCAAATCAGGCAAACCCTGGCATGGAACTGGCCTTCATCGCTGATCATTCATTGGAAGCGGCTAATAAATCGGCGTCTCTATCTAAACAGTCTATAGATAACCTAGTTATTTCCAATAATGCAGCAAAGGTGTTGTATAACGAATACGTCGGCTTTACTGTGTTGTTGGAAAGTACTAATTCAATTGCTTCAGCAGCGGAATATTGGCGCGTGGCTATAGCACGGAAAAAGCATGTGGTATTAATGAATGCTGAGGGTAACTACTCAGCGTAAATAAGAGAAAAAGTCCTTGACAAGGTTTAAGGTTGTTTTCTGAGCTTCTTACAGGAACTAGTCGCATTCAAGGCGAGGCGTTTCATTGATGCCTGTTAATACACAGGTCATTTTATTGTTACCCGAATCAGCCCGACCAAAGGTGAAATAATTGATGGTCTCTGTGAGGCACACAAGCCGCAAAATCATCGTTTCAGAACCCATGAGATAATACGCCTTTATTGAAACAAAGCTGGGTAAGACTTGAAGATTGACCATATTGATGTGGGTGCTGCCATCGACAATGCCAAACAACTTATCGACCAATAATCAGATCTATCACCCGCGCTTCGGTCTGCTTTAGGTGTGCTATTGTTACTAGTAACGGTACTGCTCAACCTCAACACTCTCAATAGTAACAACAGCAGTAAACCCCCCTCTGCTGATCCCAATCGGAACAAGTCCAGCAGGCAAAAGTCAGATCGTTCATCTGGCGGTCAAAAAGGACACAAAGGCACCACACTGAAAAAGATTACCGACCCAGATATCGTCAAGCCTATCATGCTAGATCGTCGAACCTTGCCCAAAGGGAATTACCATGAACAGGGGGTCGAGACCCGCCAAGTGTTTGATCTTGATATCTCCCGCGTGGTCACCGAATACCAAGCACACGCAGTTTATTTATCGCAGTACCCACTCCTGCCTTATCAACGGATACATCAAACCTTTTGCGACCAATTGCAGATTCCACTGAGCGAAGGTTCACTATATAACTTCAATGCAACCGCATTTAAGCAGCTGGCTGAATTTGAACAACTGAGCAAAGATCACTTGGCACAGTCTGTTCTAGTGCATGCAGATGAGACGGGGATCAATATTAATGGTAAGGGTCATTGGCTGCATTGCGCCTCGAATGAGTCTTGGACGCACTATTACCCACATAGCCGGCGAGGAACAGAGGCGATGGATGAAGTGGATATCTTGCCCCGTTTCAAAGGGGTGTTATGTCATGATCATTGGAAACCATATTACCGTTACGACTATAGTCATGCTTTATGTAATGCACATCACCTTAGAGAGCTGACGCGGGCATGGGAGCAAGATAAACAAGCTTGGGCACCAGAAATGGAACAGTTGCTCAGGGCAATCAATATAGCCGTTGCTGATGCAGGCGGGAAACTTTGCCAAGAAACCGCAGAGATTTACCGATTACAGTATCGAGGTGTATTGGAGAAAGGCTAAATCGAATGTCCGCCGCCCAAAAGAGGAAGGCTCAAACGCAGCAAAAATGATATTCGCATGACCAAAGTACATCAGAAAGTATCTGGCTGTTTCCGCAGCATTGAAGGAGCTAAAGTATTCTGCCGAGTGCGTGGGTATTTATTCAGTTGTCGAAAGCAGAATATAAATGCTTCCGAGGCAATGAGACGGGTGTTTGAGGGTGAGTTACCGACTCTGCTCAATGTTTCTGATTGAACTGCCTAAATTACGCTGAGTAGTTACCAAAAATATTATATTCTTAGTTTCATCCACTCAATAAATTCAAATGCTGTTTCTGAGTTGGGGCTATTTCGTCGTGTATATATAAGCATTGCGTCGGGAGAAGGCATCGTGAATTTTCCGACTCTGAGCAATTTCTCTTCTTCTAATAGTGACCCAACTACAAATTTCCATCCCAGGATGATACCTGCCCCATGAAGTGCAGCATCCACCGAGCTATGGTAGTTATTAAAAACAAGGCTGGTGTTCATCGATGGGAGTTTGCTTTCGAACTGCTCATAGTACTCTGACCACGAAACCCAGCCGGCGCCGATTCTGTTTGTATGTATCAGCGGGAAATCAATTAAGTCACTTAGCTTTGGATTCTTAGGAAGTTGCTTATGAATTTCTGGACAGGTGGCGATGATAATCTCATCATTCCAAATGGCTTGTTGCTGAAATACTTTATTATTGGCTGTACCGTACTGCATGCCGATATCAAATAGTTCGGTGGCTTTGTCTAGATCAAGATTTGATGTGAGAAGGTTGGCTGTTGTCTCGGGGAAAAGAGCCTGATAGCGCGAAATACGCGGCATTAACCAATAGTTTGCAATGCAAGGTTCGGTGTATAAGGTCAGTGTATTGATTTGGCGTGACCTCAATTTACTGGTGGCTTCACCTATCGAATTTATCGCAGGATTCACAATATTTGCGAACCAATGGCCATCGCTGGTCAAAATAACGCCGTGAGAGCGGCGCTCAAATAATTTAACACCAATTTTATCTTCCAAAGCAATGATCTGACGACTGACCGCGGCTTGGGTCAGGCATAGTTCAACAGCCGCTTTGGTAAAACTTAGATGACGGCAAACAGAGTCGAAGGCCGCGAGTGATGTCAGTGGAGGTAGTTTTGATCGTAGATTACTCATAACAATTTGTTATATCACTATTCTGATCAATTGATTGATTATTTTCTAGGTAAGCTACAAACTTAACGTTCAATCAGTCAATTAGCCTTATTTTAGAGGTTTATTGAGTAAGTTGATTCGAGAATAACCGTCTTTGTTGAGAAATTAGTATAACGAAAAATAAAACAGGTATATGTAAAATGAATAATACGGTAGCAAGTTTTGAACCGACGACCGACATGAGGGTGAGCGATGAGGCGATAGCTGCTTATCAGCGGGATGGCGTGATTTGTCTGCGGGGTGCACTGGATAAACCTTGGTTAGAGGTGGTTGAAGAAGGCATTTCTCAGTACTTTAGACAAAATCAACTATTTGTGGATGACAAAAACGTCGCCATCAAACATCAAGGAGATAAAGGAAAGTTTTATTACGCAACCTTAATGTGGAAAGAGCTGGAACCATTCAGAAAGGTAATATTTGACTCTCCCGCAGCAAGTTTGTTTGGTAGTTTGCTGCAAACAAAAACGCTTAATCTTTACTATGACTTTTTACTTATTAAAGAAGCAGGTTGCAACAAAGCGGTAACACCTTGGCATCAAGATCATTCCTATTATTGTTTGAATGGGCGCAAAATAATAAATTGTTGGATTGCACTGGACGGAATACCAAAGGAAACATCGCTTCGATTTGTGCGTGGCTCACACAACCATTACGAAGTGCATCAAGCAGTGCATTTTTCACCAGACAAAGAATATGTGGACCTGATCAAAGAGCGGCCTTTACCGCCTAATTTTAAAAATGACGAAACGGTAGAAATTTTGTCCTGCGATTTACAACCTGGTGATGCATTAGTTTGGAATTCCAGAACCTTTCATAGCGCACCAGGCAATACTTTAGACCAGCGTCGCGCTGCGCTTTCACTAAACTTCTGCGGTGATGATGTCACTTATTTTGATATGGCTCAGGAAGCAGACCCACCCATTCGTGGAGAAAATCTAGTGGATGGAAGTGAAATCACCTGTGATAGCTTTCCTCTACTTCGTCAATAATTAATTCATAAACAAACAATCAGGAGCTAATAATGCAATTATCCTCGACACTCGGTTCGTATGCGCCTTCAGAAGCTATGTGGGGGCTTGCCCTTCGTTGCTCTAAAGCTTGGTCGTCTCAGGACGCTGAAGGTATGGCTGCGTGCTATGAAGAAAACGGGCAACAATCTATTAATGATGGCGTCCCCGCCATTGGACGAGAAAACTTAACTGCGGTAGCGGCAAGTTACATGGAAGCATTTCCGGATTTACAAGTCAGCCTAGACCAACTATTGGTGGCTGGCGATGCCTGTTTTTTCATATGGACGTTAACCGGAACGAATACTGGGCCGAGCGGCACAGGCGATGCGGTGCGCGTTTCTGGAATAGAGGTTTGGGAAATGGGTGAAAGCGGGCTAATTGCGAGCTCTAAAGGCTATTATGACGCGGAGGCCTATCAACAACAGCTTTCAAATGGCGGTTGATTGAGCCAGATCAGAGATCAGCTTGATAAATGAGCTAGGGGTCTCCCGCCACGAAACTGGCATCCCAAGCTCACTCAACTTCTGAAATAATAGACCTTAGCGTACGTTTTTCTACCACTGGGCTTCTTACCTCTATCTATTGTCGGTGGCTTTAATTGTCTTAATTAAGAATAAAGTAACCGTTTACCTAGCACTAAAGTGGAGCGCCGGTGTGCTAAGCTTTGGCCTGACTGTATGAAATCCATATTAAAAGCTGCCTTTGGTACTTAATGTACTTGACGCATAAGTCACACATGGAGTTGATCTTATGCAAGCAATAGAAGGCGCAATTTTCTCAGTTATATTTGTGTTAGGAATAGTGCTGGTTTCTATTGTTGACTGGCTACTTGCGTCAGCGTTAAATTACTATAATGTTTAGTTCATTCACATTTAAAATTGGAAAGGTTATGTTTGTTAAAAAAAGCCAAACACGCTTAGGTTTGTTTACGCTAATTGCTGTACTACACAGTGCGCCTTTACAAGCCATAGACTTGGTTGAAGTATACGAGCGCGCATTGAATGAGGATGCAACATTCGCTTCTGCCAAACAAATATTGGCTGCAGCTAAGTTAGATTTACCCTTGGCAAAGTCTGCTTTTGGTCCTCTCGTGACCGTCAGTGGTGGCATGACACTTAATTATAACAATGCTAGGCAAGAAGGTTCGTCGAACACTTCGTACTCCAATGTCCATACTCAGTTCGGCTTGAACGCCGATAAAAAGCTGATTGATACGGCAGTAGGCTTGGATATTGAAAGCGCTAGGGTGGCCGAGGAAAGTGCCTTTTTGACCTATTCTGTTGCTCAGCAAGCATTGATTCAGCGCTCAATTGTTCGTTACCTCGACGTACTATCTTCGATGGATAATCAACAACTCGCACAACGAGAGAAAGAAGCCATTGCGAAACAATTAGATCTTTCCACGCAACGTTTGGAAGTGGGTTTAGGAACGAAAACTGATCAATATGATGCGATCGCCCGCTATGAGCAAACTAAGGCGACGTTGATTTCAGCTCAAAACTCAGTGGTAGATGATATTCAAAACCTAGAGGAGTTATTGGGCACGGCCGATACATTAAGTTCTGACGACTTTAGGGTGTTGTCTAGCAATAAAATTCAGTATGAAGTTGATGACTCAGAACAATGGCTGCAAGACTCGATCACCAACAATAAAGCGCATCAATTAGCGCAGATGAGGTTGACTGCAGCGCAGCTTGACTTTGAAAAAACTCAAAAACTAAAATCGTTCAGCGTCGATGTCGCTGGCTCCTGGGGTTTGTCCGATAACAGCTCCAGTGCCGATGGCTTTGGGAATAGGGGTGATAGCTGGGCAATAGGGCTTAGTGCGCGCTATCCATTGTTTCAAGCAGGAACGGTAAAGTTAAAGCAAGAACAAGCTGGGCATCGGCTAAATTCGGCCAAGTCACAATTAGAGCAAGCTCGACGTGAAACGGGCCGACTTATTCGCACAGCACAACGGGCAGTGCAAAGTAATGACCGACAGGTAGAGGCTTTGGGCCAGGCGGTGATTGCCAGTGAAAGCGCGCTGATTTCTAAACAGGAAGGCTTTCGTGCCGGCGTCACCACTAATTTAGATGTACTCGATGGTCAGCGAGATTTGTTTCGAGCGCAACGAGACTACTTGCGATCTCGTTACGACTCGATCAATGCGATGGTTGACCTAGAGTTGGCTTCGGGTGGGTTAACGGCAGAAGATCTGAGCACCATTAACAGCTGGTTAGAACGTATTTAGCTTAGCTTAAAGTGTCGTAACGCTGTACTCCAAACTTAGGTAATAACCACGGCGTTATCATTGATTGATACTCGTCCTTCGCTAAGCCATTTAATGGCCTTGGGCAAAATACGGTGCTCGATTGCGTGTACTTTTATCTGTAAGGTCTGGGCAGATTCGTTGCTGTCAATGGCCACTTTCTCTTGAATAATGACCGGCCCTTCATCTAAGCCGGCTGTGACGAAATGTACACTGGCGCCGTGGTAGCGTTCTTGGTTGTCAATCGCACGGGCGTGGGTGTTCAAGCCTTTGTACTTAGGCAATAAGGAAGGGTGCAGATTGATTATTTTTCTTGAAAAATGTTTCGTAAACGCTGCGCTAAGGATACGCATAAACCCAGCCAATACGATAAGGTCTACGGGTTGTGCTTCGAGTAAGAAGGTCAGCCTTGCATCATATTGTTCACGGGTTTCTTTGGGCTTGGCTTTGACTAGGTGATGTGTGATCTTTGCAGTTTGAGCTCGCGTTATACCATAAGCATCAACTTGGTCACTGATAACAACACCGATATGGGCATTTAACTGTTTATTTTCTATTTGATCAATAATCGCTTGAAGGTTACTGCCCCCTCCTGATATGAGTACCGCAATATTGAATTTAGCCAAGGTATTCAACGACCGCAGGTCCATCATGGGAGGCTATGTGACCGAATTGATAAACGGTTTCGCCGGCGCCTTCAAGTGCCATGATTGCATGCTTAGCTTGGTCTTCAGCCACACAAACCACCATACCAACGCCGCAGTTAAAGGTGCGTAACATTTCGCTGCGCTCAATGTTGCCATTAGTTTGTAGCCAGTTAAAAACTGGGGGCATTTGCCAGCTGTCTAAATCAATGATGGCTTTGGTGCCTTCGGGTAAAACCCGGGGTAAGTTTTCGGTTAGGCCGCCCCCGGTGATGTGCGCCAAAGCATGTACTGGTTGCTTAGATATCAGTGAAAGCAGGCTTTTGACATAAATCGTAGTAGGCGCGATCAATGCATGCCCTAAGGAAATACCATCGCCACCCGGTAATGGTTGATTTATATCAGCGCCGCAATGGTCAATTACTTTGCGAATCAATGAATATCCATTGGAATGAGGGCCGCTAGATGCCAGACCGAGTAGTACGTCACCTTGTTTCACGTTCTCAGGCGAAATAATGTCGGCTTTCTCAACTAAACCAACGGCAAAACCTGCAAGGTCATAATCTTCTTCACTGTACATACCGGGCATTTCAGCGGTTTCACCGCCAATTAGCGCTGCGCCAGATAGTTTGCAGCCCTCGGCTATACCTGAGATAACTTGTTCAGCTCTTTCGACGTCTAACTTACCCGTGGCATAGTAATCTAGGAAGAATAATGGCTCTGCACCCGTAACGATAATATCGTTAACGCACATTGCGACTAAGTCTATGCCAATGGTGTTGTGTAAATTTAGCTGTATGGCCAGTTTGAGTTTGGTGCCAACGCCGTCGGTGCCTGATACCAAGATGGGTTGTTTGTAGTCACTCCAAGGCAATTCAAATAGGCCGCCGAAACCGCCTATAGACGATAGTACGCCGGGGCGCTTGGTCGCTTTTACCAGGGGTTTGATGCGTTCAACTAATTGGTTCCCCGCATCAATATCAACGCCGCTGTCTTTGTAGCTTAGGCCTTGTTCAGATTCCGCCATCGGGTCGATTAGGTTATTATTTAAAGGCAGCTAATTTTAACTGATTCTTTATGGAAAAGTTGTATTAACAAGTGGCTCAAATGTCGTTATAGTAGGCCTTTCAAACTGACAATTAGACTACGCGCTAGTCGCTATTAAGTAGCTTCTTTTGGCCTGTAGCAAAATTATAAATGATGACCCAAATCCCTAATTTCCTGACTTTGTTGCGCATCGCAATGGTGCCAGTTATTGTGGTGTTATTGGACAATCGCCAATATGAACTAGCGTTGATCACCTTCGTCTTAGCGGGAATTACAGATGGTTTGGATGGCTGGATTGCCAAACGATTTGATATGCAAAGCGCTATCGGTGCCATGCTAGACCCGATAGCAGACAAGGTATTACTAATATCAACCTATGGGATGTTAGCCTATTTGCAAGACATTCCATTTTGGTTGCTGGTTATCGTATTATTTAGAGATTTTTTAATTGTAGGGGGTTATTGGTTTTTGATTGCCATGCAGTCTCCACCTAAAGTGAAGCCGATTCTCATTAGCAAAGTGAACACCTTTATGCAGATAATATTGGTGATAATGGTGCTGGTGAGCAAATCAGGCTTACTAGAGCTGGCAGCACTGTTAGAAGTTGCTTTTGTCATTGTTTTTGTTACCTCCTTCCTAAGCGGGTTCAGTTATATAGCAGGGGGCATGCGTCAACTTCGCAGTGAGCAGTAGTTTGGCTGATAGCGTGTAATGGTGATGAGTAATCAACAGTTGGTGCTTCCGTTGCAAGCGTCTGGTCCAAAAACAGTTAAGGGTTTTATTACGGGCGAAAACAAAACCACGTTGGTTGCTGTTGCCTCTGCTACCAAAAAATTAAGCTTGCCAGGAAGCTTTACTTATCTTTACGGAGATCAATCAACCGGGAAAACTCATCTCCTATTGGCTAGCGCTCATCAGGCAATGGAGCAACAATTACCGGCGCAGTACATAGATTTAAATGATCTGGCAGATATTGCGAAAACTACCATCAAAATAGACCAACCTTCGTTGCTATGTGTTGACCACATTGACGCTATCGCCGGCGATGAAGAAGCTGAGAAGAAGTTATTAGGCTTGATAGAGCACGTGCGCAATAATGGCGGTTCGTTAATCGCAGCGAGCAGACTATCTTCAAACCATTTAGCTATCAAACTGCCAGATTTATTATCTAGGTTGAATGCGTGGCCGAGTTTTAGTTTGCTGGAGTTGAGTGAAGGTGAGAAACAAATGGTGCTAAGACAAAGTGCTAAGGACAGAGGGTTTGACTTGCCGCGGGAAGTGACGAGTTGGTTGCTCACGCATCAGTCGCGAGACTTGGGCTTTCTACTAGATTTTTTGGACAGGATTGATACCTTAAGCTTGGCGCAAAAAAGGCGCGTAACTATTCCGCTAATTAAAACTTTGGGTACCTAATTTTTTGACGCAAATTAGTAGCAATAAACCGTTTCTATCAGTGACGTCATACCGTTCTTTGCGAAGTGTGGATGCGTAGCAATCACTTCTTCATTCTTCATGATTTTGAGTTTCCGATTTTCAAATAGGCGTTCGATTTCAGTAGTGGTGACGCTAAACGGTGGGCCTGCTTTTTGGTGTGCAGGATAGCTTAGACTGATTAGTAACGCTTGATGGCCGGATGGGAGTATGGCATTGAGATGCGCTGCGTAGTTAGCTCGCATTGCTTCTGGTAAAGCAATCAATGCAGCTCGATCATATAAAGCGGTACATCTTTTGACATGTTTAGATGTTAGAGAGAAAAAATCCCCCTGAAATAACGTAATGTTCTCAGTGTGCCAGACCTTGAAGTTAGCTTGCGTTGTTATCTTGGGTTTCAGTTTGTTTTCAGTAAAAAAACCCCTGATTGCTAGTTCACTTAACTCAACGCCAACCACCTTAAAGCCCTGCTGAGTTAGCCACACCATGTCTATGCTTTTGCCGCACAACGGTACAAAAACACTAGTTTGAACAGGGGTGCCCAGATGCGCGATGTTTTGCGTTAAAAACCGGTGAGGTAATGGTTCATCAAAACCAATATGGTTTTGTTGCCATTTATCATGCCAAAATTGATGTTCCAAGATTAAACGGTCGGTCTTTGGTAAGTGTCAAAAAAATGGCCACGGTTAAGCCGTGGCCACTATGTTTCCTGTATGAAAATATCGTTACTTAGGGATACGGATTTTCTGGCCGGGAAAGATCAAATCTGCATCTTTGATAACTTCAAGGTTGGCTTCAACGATTTCAGGGTAAAGTGAGCCGTTGCCAAGGTGCTCAGCGGCAATTGCCCATAAGGTGTCGCCTTTTTGAATCGTGTATTGTGCGTCTTCTTCTGGAACGGCTGGGGTGTTGTCCAACACGAGTTGGTCTGCTTTTACTTCGCTGATTCCCAGTACATTGCCCACCATCAAGATGGCTTTTTCAAACGCAGATTGATCTTTGGCCACGCCTTTGACAGAAGCAACGCCGTCTTTGACTTCGACTTTTAGGCCTTCAACGCCTGGATTGTCTTCGTTAATATGTCCAGCGATTGCTTCCGCGGGGTCGTCTTCATCGCCAAATAGTTTCTTGCCGATGTTGGATGCAAAATCAAAAAAGCCCATAGCTTTTACCTCGTTTAGTTAGTTAGTGGTATGTGAAGGAGTGTAAAAGGGTTGCCCGGCTAAATCAACGGTAGGTCGCTTAAGTCTTCTTGGCGACTTTCTTTTTGATTACCTTTTTCTTAGTGGTTTTCTTAGTGGTTTTCTTTTTGGCAGTTTTTTTCTTTGTCTTTTTCTTTGCCACTTTTTTCTTGCCGCCGCGCTTAGCTTTACGTTCTTCCGCTTCAATAATAAGCGCTTTGCAGGTTTCGAGATTTAGGCTGGTTGGTTCAACGTCTTTAGGAATTCGAGCGTTAACGTTGCCATCAGTGATATAAGGGCCATAGCGGCCTTTCAATATTTGTATGCCGTCTACTTCAAATACTCTGATAATGCGCTCAGCGTCGGCTTTTACTTTTTCAGCAACCAATTCCAGTGCACGGTCAAGTTCCACAGTGTACGGATTGTCATCTTTGGGCAGTGAAACGAATTTGCTGCCGTATCGAATATAGGGGCCGAAGCGCCCAATTGCGGCGGCGACTTCGTCGCCTTCCGCGGTAGCGCCTAATATGCGAGGCAACTTGAATAACTCCATTGCCTCTTCGTATTTAATGCTTTCAACTTTTTGGCCAGGTAATAGACTGGCGAACTTGGGCTTGTCTTCGTCATCGCGTGTGCCAATTTGCACAAACGGACCGAATCGACCCATGCGAACGGAAACGGGTTTTCCGGATTTGGGGTCGTCACCTAATACACGCGCTTGCATAACTTCGGCGCGGGTAACGGTTTCTTCTTTTTCGATGACTTGTTTGTTGAAGTCACCCCAGAAGTCTTTAAGCAGAGGTTTCCATTGCTTTTCACCGCGAGAGATGGAATCTAAGTCATCTTCAAGTTGCGCGGTAAACTCGTAATCAACATAACGGGTAAAGTGTGTAGATAAAAAGTTACCGACTACTTTGCCAATATCTGTTGGAAAAAAGCGTCGCTGGTCTAAAGTCACATATTCACGGTTAACCAATACACTTATAATGGAAGCGTAAGTAGAGGGTCGGCCTATGCCATAAGTTTCCAGTGATTTGACTAAAGAGGCTTCCGAAAAGCGCGGAGGTGGATCTGTAAAGTGCTGCTCTGGGCGAATCGTATTCAGTGTAAGGTATTCGCCTTCTTCAAGTGGCGGTAGGCGGCGATCTTTGCTATCGTCTTTTTTGTTGTCATCTTCGCCTTCTTCGTAAACTGCTAGGAAACCCGCGTTATTGATCGTTGAGCCATTGGCTCTGAAAATTCCGGCATCGCCCGCACTTAGATCAACCGATACCGTGTCGATGGTAGCGTGTATCATTTGGCAAGCGATGGTTCGCTTCCAAATGAGCTCATACAAGCGCAACAAATCAGTGTCTAACGTGTCTGCTAACGATTGCGGGGTGCGTAATGCTGAGGTTGGGCGAATGGCTTCGTGCGCTTCTTGGGCATTTTTAGATTTATTGGTAAATACGCGCGCTTCGTCAGGCAGTTGCTCCTTACCATAATGCTTTTCGACGTATTCACGTATCTCGATAACCGCTTCTCCTGCCAGCGTTACTGCATCGGTACGCATGTAGGTGATTAAGCCGACATCGCCGGTGCCTTCGTACAGTTTTTGTGCGGTGCCCATGGTGCGTTGGGCACTAAAACCCAATTTTCGGGCAGCTTCTTGTTGCAAGGTGGACGTTGTGAAGGGAGGGGCTGGATTACGCTTACGTTGTTTTTTGGTAACCTTCGATACCAATAAACGACCGTCTGCTGCTTTGAGCAAGCCGCTTTCAGTGGCTTTTGCATCCGTTTCATTGGTGATGCTAAATTGTTTTATTTTCTCGCCTTTGTATTCAACCAACTTGCCTTCTATCGCCTGTTTGTCTTTTTCAGTGTCGGCCTCAATGGACCAATATTCTTGCGCTATAAAAGCATCAATTTCCGCCTCGCGATCGACAATCATGCGCAGGGCAGGGCTTTGAACTCGACCAGCCGATAGGCCTTGGCGTACTTTCTTCCACAATAAAGGTGAAAGGTTAAAGCCCACTAAATAGTCTAACGCACGGCGAGCTTGCTGCGCATTAACCAAATTAATGGATAACTCGCGCGGCTTTGATACTGCTTCTTGAATCGCCTTTTTGGTGATCTCGTGAAACACCACTCTATAGACTGGTTTGTTGTCTTTAAGCAGTTTTTTCTCTTTGAGAATTTCATATAAATGCCAAGCAATGGCCTCGCCCTCGCGATCCGGATCCATTGCGAGATAGATGGCGTCCGCTTTTTTTGCTTCTTTAGTAATAGCCCTAACGTGTTTTTCGTTTCGCTCGATTAGCGAATAGGTCATTTCAAAATCAGCATCCGGGTTTACGGCCCCTTTTTTAGGTAATAAGTCTCTTACGTGGCCGTAAGACGCCAGTGCTGTAAACTCATTGCCAAGGTACTTATGCATAGAGCGCGCCTTAGCGGGCGACTCGACAATAATTAAGCTTTTTCCCATTTTAATTTGTGTACTTGGTTAAGTGTTGCTTGGTAATTTAGAGGTAGATTTAGTGAAAAACCGCCTGTGGGCCTTCCAAAACCAGCGCTTCCGTCCACTCTAAAGTTTGAGCTTCTGTGTCGGTGCAATTGGTTAAAACCATTAAAATAACCCACTTAATATGGCTAATTTCAATTTCATCTTCGTTCAAGGCCATCAGTCGATCGATGACCATTTCGCGCGAGATTGCATTCAAGACGCCGCAATGCTCTAGTGATAATAATAGGCCTTGCGCTTCAACGCTAATGCGATCCTTTTCGCTGGATCCATATTGGCGCATGGCAGTTGAAGTGGCGCTACCAGTGTTACTGCTTTCGTGTTCGTCACACATGATGGCTAAATTCTCGAGCCAATCAAACGCCTGGTCAATAGTAATATGGTTAAACCCAGCTTGAATTAACTCCAACATGATCACTTCTTCATCAGCTTCTTGCTCTGTGTTTTCAAGCATATAGTGCTCAAACAGATAGATAAGAATATCGAATACGTTTTCTTTCATGATTAATGAATGTATGTTTTCAATGGCCCTTTTTACAGGGTGGCTAAAGTTAAGGCAAACGTTGATATTGGCCCCCTGCTACGGCAGCCACCAAGCCCATTAGTTCAAGTTCGAGCAAAATTGCTGATAAGCTGTCTATTCGCAATTCGCAGCGACGACAAAGTTCGTCAAGGCCTATAGGTTCAAAATCTAACAGATTCAACACGGCTTGAGAATCCCAATTCAGATTTATCGGGTTGTTTGTTGGCTTTAGTTCATGTTTGGTTGGCATCATAGAGAATAAATCGGTGCTGCTTTTTAATTCTTCTAATATATCCTTGGTGGTTTCAACCAATTTTGCGCCTTGACGGATTAACTGGTGGCAGCCGCGACTGGTGGGAGAATGAATGGAACCAGGTATGGCGTAAACCTCTCTACCTTGCTCGCCGGCTAGGCGCGCGGTAATCAAACTGCCACTGCGCACGCCTGCTTCAACTACTAGCACGCCCAAGGATAAGCCGCTAATGATGCGGTTGCGTTTGGGAAAATGTTCTCGCTTTGGTGGTGTGCCCGGTACAAACTCACTGACGATGGCGCCGTGGTGTGCTATTTCTTGCGCTAAGTTAACGTGATTGCGTGGATAAACTTGGTCAAGACCGGTGGCGACGACCGCAATGGTTTTTCCGATTTCATTGAGAGCACCTTGATGGGCCGCACCGTCAATGCCTTGGGCTAGACCACTAGTAATACTCAATCCGGCCTGTGCCAGCTGC
>JBLIOD010000041.1:0-24853 GCA_047639475.1 Gammaproteobacteria bacterium | reverse complement strand
GGTGGCCGTTAGATCACATGGCTTCGTCGTCTTGTGCCAACTCGCCTCCAGCCTACGCCTCATATGATGTTTTTGTTCATCAGCTCGCAGTTTTGCGTCCGGCTTCCTCCAGACCAGACCTCACGGTCAAGCCCCTGCCTTTCGCTAGTAGTTATCGTCTAATCACAACATGGTTTTCGACGGTGATCTTCCTACAGGGGACTTTCACCCCATTAGTTCATGCCCATGCTGGGCGTAACAAGCACCTGCAGCCGGACATTTTGCCCGCTGCGCGCAAAACGCCGCTGATGTGAGCGTTAGACCCCTCATGAACACCGTAATTTCATACTACTAACCCTTTCTAGGAGATCAGCTATGACCGCAAAGACATTTTTTATTACACCGAAGGACTACCCGCGACCGCTCAACGATGTCGGCGAGCACATCACCGTTCTGGCATCTGGTGCGGATACCGGTGGCTACGAGGTTTTCTTGCAAGCAGGTCCAGAAGGCAGCGGGCCTGTTCCTCATTCACACCCGTGGGACGAGTCGTTTTACGTGATCAGTGGTGAAGTTGATTTCAGCATTGGAGAAGATGCGACAGTCACTGCGTCGCCCGGAACATTGGTACATATTCCATCGGATACAAACCACTGGTTTCGATGGCGTGCTGACGGGGGTTCAATGATTTCCTTAACTTCACGGCTCGGTGCTTCCAGCATGTTCTCGGAGATCGATCGCGAAATCGCTCCCGATAAGCCAAATGTCGAAAAGTTAGTCGAAATTGCCCTCCGACACGGTCTCTCAGTCGCAGCGCCATAGAGCCGTGTGTTAGTTTGCAAAAATATAGGGACACGTAACTTACAACAAAGGGGACAGATTTATTTTATCGAGTCACTTTTAGTTACCTCTCGTAATAACAAGAAAAACAGGGTCACCCATTAGAATTCTCCAGTCAATCGGCAAAGTAAATTCTTTTGACTTTTTTCAGTCAAACCTATCAATCTTAAAATTGATGTTGTTTGTTGACTAATTACGCGCCCAAAAAACCTCATGGTTTGGTGTCACTAATAGGCACCAGTCACTCATCTGAATGAAAGCATTTGCCAGTGGCGATGAATCGATACTGACAGCCCTTGGCTTAAAGCCTCAGAAATTATTTAGTACCGTACCTTTGTCCAAGTCCATTAACAGGCTACTAGCCTGTTACAATGACAGATCTGTGGCTTGCACCGATAGTGCTGCCAGACCGCGATGGCTCAAAATACGGGCATACTAGCTTTTTACAAACAACTTGTTAAAGCGGATAAACGAATGGTTTAATTAGGGCTAATGGTTATACGAACCCCAAGAACGAACTCACTCGTTTATCCTGAACTCAATGATTATTTCATCTTCATTTGATGCCACCAAATGCTTTGTTAACATCAAACTCAACTTGATCTCGTAGCATGTAAAAACAGGCCCTTGCCAATTTATGTGCAACTGTTTTTCTGGCGACGACGACTTTTGTTTTGGCTAATTTTCGTTGGTAATAACGCTTACTGGCTTAGCTTATAGTGCTGGAGTAGATCACTATTTACAAAGCCCCTCTACCCCTGTCGACCAATTAGCAGATCAGCAAGACCTGAACCCAGGAATCAATGCGATTATGTTTTGGTTTACCGTTACGTTTTAGATTTGAAAGGGAGCCATTCAACGGGATTACTGAATGGCTTCTACACCTCGGTGAGATAACGATAGCGTAGAATATTTTGAACTTAATCAAATGCAGAAAAACCAGAAATAGATATGACTCTTTAAACGCAAGAGACTATAGTCGCACTATTAGAACCCTGCGATTCACCATGAAGCTTCTTATTAGAAACCTTGCCCGAGCGACAACAGAAAGTGCCTTGCACGCCTTGTTCGAATCCCATGGCAAGGTATTGTCTTGCACACTGGTGTTAGACAAGACGACGGGCTTATCCAAAGGCTTTGGCTTCGTGACCATGTCTAAACCATTAGAAGCGAAAAGCGCCATGCAGGCGATCAACTATCGCAGTGTTGATGGCAATCGACTGCGTGTTAAAAAGGCCGAATCTAAGGCCGAAATAGAAGTAAAGTCCACTCGCATTAAGCCTGATCCCCAGTCTACTACCAGAAAGTCCAGCAGTGGCGCCAACGTCTGGGAAAAGCCTGATTAGCGATGCTTTCGACTAGCGAAATAGTGCCCTTTATCATGGGCTTATTCGCTAAACGAGGCGCCGAAGAGTACATGGGCGAGCCGGTTAGTATGGCCGGCCATATGGAACAAACAGCAGCCTGTGCTGTGGCTGATAACGCCAGCAACGAACTAATTGCCGCCGCTTTATTGCATGATATCGGGCACTTCGTCGGTGATTTCCCGATTGACGCCTTACAAAACGGCATTGATAACCTACACGAAAACATTGCCGCACAATTCCTGGCGCCCTACTTTCCCCTCTCAATAACGGAACCGATTCGGCTGCATGTTCCTGCGAAAAAATATCTATGTGCGGTGGATCCTAGTTATTACCACCAGCTATCTAGCGCGTCAATGCAGTCGCTCGAAGTTCAAGGTGGGCCCATGACGAAACAGGAAACAGCGGCCTTCGAAGCCAACCCACATTACAAGCATGCCGTACAGCTGCGAAAGTACGACGACAATGGCAAAGTCGCAGCCAAAATAATACACCCCGTTACTTATTATCAACCGTTATTGATATCTCTATTACAGTGGTCACGATAGTAAAAACTTCGCACACCGATGACGGCTGTCTGATCGAGTGGTCAGACGGCAGCGTGAGTGACTTAGCGGCTGTATGGTTACGGGACCACTGTCAGATGCCCCAAAGCCGCGACCAGCATAGCGGCCAGCGACTGCTCAATGTCACCGATATTGATCCAGATGTAGGCATTGCTGCGATCAGCTCTGAGCGACAGCAATTAACCATCACGTTTTCGCCTGATCAACACATTTCTGTGTTTACTGCTCAGTGGTTAAGAGACAACTGTTATTGTCTTAACAAGCAAGCTGATACCAGGAGCGGGGCTTTCAAGCAATTGTGGAATGGCGCTTCATTCGATGAAGGCTTGCCTGTCTGCGCTTACCCTGCACTTTGTACTGACCCGAGAGAAAAGCTAACCGCATTGAGTTTCGTCAAAGATGTTGGTTTTTGCATACTGACCGACGTGCCGTCTAACGACGAGCAAGTACTAGAAGTGATTAAACAATTTGGCTTTGTTCGCGATACCAATTACGGCGCTTTGTTTGAAGTGCGGGCTAAAATTAACGCCAATAATCTCGCCTATACCAATCTGGGCTTGGGTTGCCACTTGGATAACCCCTACCGAGATCCGGTGCCTGGGCTACAACTCCTACATTGTCTGGCCAGCACCACTGAAGGAGGTGAGTCTATACTGCAAGATGGGTACATGGCGGTGCGTGTTTTACAAGATGAAAATCGCGAGCACTTCGACCTGCTAAGCACCCAATTTATTAACTTCCGTTTTCAAGACAAAGGCGCAGACTTAAGCGCTCGGGTGCCGTTGATTGAAGTTAACGACAAAGGCGAAACGATCAAAGTCAGATTCAATAACCGCTCAATCGATACTATAAAACTTGCCCCGGACATCATTCGGCCGTTCTACACAGCCTATCGTCACTTTGCGCAAATTTTAGAGCGTGAAACATTACAAATACATTTTAAACTAGCCGCAGGTGAACTAATGCTGTTTGATAACACCCGAATATTACATGGCCGCAAAGCCTACTCCAAAGGCGGCACGCGTCACCTGCAAGGGGCCTACAGCGATTTAGATGGTTTATATAGTACCTTAAGCATTTTACAGCGCAATACTTCTGCGTAAAAAACACCATGAGCAAAACAATCGTCGTAATGATAGACGGCTTGGGAGCCGACTATTTCACCAAATACCGCCATCGTTTACCCTATCTAAGCGCCATCGCTGAACGTGGAACCCTGGTAGACCGCGTCAGTCCTGAACGCTGTGGTACCTCGTTACCGGGTCGAACTTCAATCGTAACCGGCGTAGCCAGTTCACAGCACGGCATTTATGGCAATATAATATGGGATGGAAGTCAATTTCGCTACGCCAACTGGACAGACGTTAAAGCACCGACTATCGCCGAGCAAGCTACTAAAGCTGGATTGACTGTGGCGAACATCGGCTATGCCATGTTAAACCCTGCGCACAGTGCCCTTTTTTATCCCCCTTCTTGGGCTCATGAATTACTGCAGCCCAATGAAGATGGATCACCCTCTAATGCTGACAAAATATGGTTAGAGCAAATGGAGATGGCAAAACAAGCTACTTGGCTAAACCCTTTGGTAGAGCTGGGTTATCCTGAAGCCTTTGTTGCTAGAGATTATGAGCACCCCACCGAGTATTTATTATCTGGTCAGATGAATGACCAAATAATGATAGATTGGACTGCGGGGGTAACTTGCACTCGACCGGATGTCGACTTGGCTATCATGGAAATAGGCATGCCAGACTACTTTCTCCATCGCTTCGGTTGCGAGCATGACTTAACGCGATTGGCGATTGAAACTGCTGACGCCCAAGTGGGCCGATTAGTTCACGCCTTGGAACGAGCCAACCAATTGGACAGCACCAATATACTGGTGACTAGCGACCACGGCTTTTCGCCAATTACTCAGTCTATTCACCCAGAAAACATATTAATGTTGGACGATAACGCCGCGCAATTTAGCTGTGAAGGTGGCGTGCTGCACCTACATTACCAAAGTATTGCTCAATTAGAGAGCTATACCGCCCAACTAGCAAAGCATGGCGTAAGCTCTTTCAGTAATGATTACTTGCCGACTCAAGACCAAAACCAAGTCGCTTGTTTTTTAGCCCCTAGTGGTTGTGATTTTCACTTAGACAACCACCACTGCCGCAAAGCCATGGGACCAGCTAAATACAAGGCGAATCACGGCTTTAAACCCGGACACAGCGCTGACGAACGGTTCTTAGCAATGGCTGGACCTGATGTTCCTAACGACCACATAAGCACTGCCTTAGCTCAACAAGTGGCGCCAACCATCGCTCACTTATCGGGTCTCAGCACAGAATTTTATCCAATGAATTCTCTACTATAACCCTCGTAATAGGCGCCAACAACTAATATTGAAACGCGCTACCCAGACTGTCTGGAGACTATGAAGGGAGAGTGTGTTTTTCGAGAAAGGCTATTTTTTATTAAATATTTACATTTATATTAATTCATAAATTATTGTTTAAATTAGATATTTATATGATTAATATCTATATTGAATTCTTGTTCAATATTTTGTATAGTTGTTCAATAAATTACTATCTAGTACAGAGTATATTTCAACATGGCCCTGGTTAACGAAGCCCCAAGTAAAGAAACCACCAATCGGTCTTCAAACAGCGATCACCGACGTCAGCAGCTTATCGACGCCACGATCGAAACAATCACTACACAAGGCCTCTCAAAAACCACTATTTCCAAAGTAGCAAAAGCGGCCAATTTATCGCAAGGCATTGTTAACTTTTACTTTGAAAGCAAAGATCACCTCTTATTAAGCACCCTTGAGCACTTATCTTATGAGTACGATGCGGCCATTCAAAGTGCATTTCTAAATCACTCAGGCCCACTAGAAATTCTTAATGCCATTGTTGACGTTAGTTTTCATCCCAGCATTTTTAATCCAGGAAAAGTCTGCGTGTGGTTCGCATTTTTAAGCGAAAGCCACGCACGAGAAGAATATCAATCTATTTGCGGTAAACACGATCAACAGTTTCGGCAACAGCTTGCCACACTGGTGACCAAGTTAGCCGAACAGCACAATCATACTGGATTGAACCCTACTGCCATTGCCCGAGGCTTTGAGGGTTTGATTGAGGTTTATTGGCAAGAGTATTTGGTTCATACTGATGACTTCAATCGCGAGCAGGCAGCGCAGACTTGTAAAGATTACCTAAACTCGTTTTTTGATAACCCTACTACGGAGTTGGTTGCCGATACGATGGCAACAGAAATCAATCCCGAAGAAACGGATTTATTAGCGCCGTGGACATACCTAAGCGAAGAGTTTTTTGAGCTAGAAAAGCAGCACATTTTTAAAAAAGAGTGGCTACTAGTGGGCCATACGTCAGACCTAGAGAAAACTGGTGACTATCTTACTTTTGATGGTTTGGGAGAGCGCGCACTTATTATTCGCGGCGATGACGGCCAATTACGTGCCTTTCATAATGTATGCCGGCATCGCGGCTCAAAAGTGATTGAAGCGCCACAAGGAAATTGCCCTCGGGTACTTAACTGCCCCTTTCATGGCTGGACATACAACTTAGATGGCAGCCTAAAAAGCATACCGCGAGCTGAGACCTTTACCAACGTCGAGAAGGACAATATTCACTTGATTTCCATCAATATGGAAACATGGATGGGCTTTGTTTTTATTAATTTTGCTGATGACCCACAGCCACTGGTACAAAACATGGCCTCCATTGAGAACCGACTCAAGCCCTATCAGCTAGACAAACTAAAGCCATTAGCAAATACCAAATACCGACAGCGACGCCCTTATAACTGGAAAGTGATACACGACATAGATAACGAAGGCTACCATGTCCCTCGCGGCCACCCTAGCCTGTACCAACTATATGGTAACGATTACGCTGACGCTATAGTAGAGGGCATCCCGATTTCCTATGGCAAGATAAACGATAAACCCGCCAAGCTATGGAGTGTTCGTCAGTATCAAAAATTATTACCCAAATTTGATCACCTACCTGAAGAAAATCAGCGGATGTGGCTGTATACCACGGTATTTCCGTCGACTGTCATTGGTTTGTACCCAGATGCGATAGAAATTTATATGACGATACCCAATTCTGCCGGCACCACTGACTTTATAGGGGCAAGTTATGCCTTACCCGATGATCGTCGCGAGACCAAAATAGCGCGCTATCTAACTAAGCGCATCAATATGGCTACTGATGCGGAAGACGAGAGCTTTGTCAGCTGGATTCAAGAAGGCTTCAAATCCAGTGTTTTTCCTGAGCCTAAATTGTCCTCACTTGAAAATGGTGTCCGACACTTACACAAACAAATACAAGCCAAAATCCCCGTTGGAAACTTAAAAGACCAACCCAATTTGGGCCAAGTACAAGCTATTAACCAACAAATGTTACATAAAAGTAACGAATCAGCTGAAAAATGATTCAAATCGAATTAAATTTGTCTTAAATGTACTAAAGTACGAGTTAAGCCAATTTATAGCTATTGATCACTCTGCACAAATCTTATATATTGTGATCACAAAATAAACCTTACTGGAGAGAAGAAATGAAACTTAAAACTTTATATAGCGCGGCGCTTATTCCAGCCGCACTGGGTTTTAGTGGTGCTGCACTAGCTGCAGGCTCGTTAAATGTCACAAACTGGGCTGAATACATTGGCGAGGAAACTATTGCCAACTTCGCAGCTGAATACGATATCGACGTCACTTATGACAACTATGACTCCGTAGAAGCCATTGATTCAAAACTACTGGCAGGCAATTCAGGCTATGATGTGGTGAGCCACTCAAACTCTCAAATTGCACGCCTTATTCCAGCGGGGATCGTGCAAGCATTGGATAAGTCAAAATTACCGAACTTAAAGCATATGCGCACCGACATAATGGCGCAAGTTGGCGCTAAATGGGATCCAAACAACGATCACATCATTCCATACATGTGGGGAACACACGGTGTAACGTACAATGAAGAGCTGGTTAAAGAAACTCACCCTGATGCACCCATTGGCTCTATGGACATGATTTTTGATCCAGTCCATATGGAAAAACTAGCCGCTTGCGGTGTCGCATTTTTAGATTCACCCACTGACATCATGCCTATGGCGTTAGCGCACTTAGGCTTAGATCCTAGCTCTAATAACGCTGCTGATTATAAAGCGGCGTCAGATATGCTTTCTAAAGTTCGCCCTTTTATCAAAACTTTTGATAACTATGCGTACCAGAGAATGCCTGAAAAAGAATTTTGCATCGCGGTTACTTGGGGCCCTGATGGCCTGCTAGCAATGTCTGGCGCAGTAGAAGCTAACACGGGTGTGGTACTAGATTTCCACGTACCACCGGGTGCTGGCAAAGCAAACTTATGGGTTGATGGCTGGGTTATCCCTGCTGACGCAAAAAATGTAGAGAATGCACACTTATTCTTAAACTACATGATGCGCCCTGAAGTAGCAGCGGGTGACAGTAATTACACTTGGTATGCCAATGCCAATGAAGATGCTTTTGACCTAGTGGACACTGATGTAACAGGTAGCCCTGCTTCTTACCCTACTAGCGAGCAGGTAAATGACATGTATACCTTAGCACCTCTCAAGCCAAAAGCTGAGCGAGTTCGTACTCGTGAGTGGACTGCCTTTAAGTCTGGCAGCTAAAAAGCTTAGTTAGATAAAAGGCCACCCTAGGGTGGCCTTTTTGTTTTAACCTGCACCTCAATCAAACATTATGTCTGTAGCACAAGAGATCATCGACAGGCCCTGGCTAGATGCTGACGCCGAGCCCTTTATCAAGATTCAAGGCATCACTAAACGTTTTGGTGAATTTACTGCTGTCGACAATGTTGATTTAGAAATTTATCAAGGCGAGTTATTTTCCTTACTAGGTGGATCAGGTTGCGGCAAGAGCACGCTGCTTAGAATGCTGGCGGGTTTTGAAACGCCTACAGCTGGAAAGATGTTCATTGATGGTATAGAAATTAACGATATACCTTCTTACGAGCGCCCCGTGAATATGATGTTCCAATCATATGCACTGTTCCCGCACATGACGGTTGAAAAGAATGTTGCCTATGGTTTATTACGCGACGGTGTCTCTAAAACCGAGACCAAAAAACGTGTTGATGCCATGCTCGATATGGTCGAAATGGGTGAATTTAACACCCGCAAACCTCACCAACTGTCTGGCGGACAACGACAACGTGTCGCCCTCGCCAGAGCCTTGGTAAAACAACCCAAGGTATTGTTACTCGACGAACCTCTAGGCGCATTAGATAAACGCTTAAGAGAGCAGACTCAATTTGAATTAATGAACATCCAAGAAGAATTGGGTGTCACGTTTGTTGTGGTAACCCACGATCAAGAAGAAGCCATGACCTTATCTACCCGCATAGCGGTAATGGACCAAGGTAAATTCGTGCAAGTAGGCACCCCTACCGAAATTTACGAAACACCCGATAGCCGCTTAGTTGCCAATTTCATAGGCTCAGCGAATATCTTCCAAGGATTTGTGGTTGAGAATGAATCTGATCATGTATTGGTACAATCTCGTCGCGACGACAGTTTGTTCTACATTGACCATGGTTTAGACATTCAAGAAAGTGCCAAGGTTTGGGTCGCAATTCGACCTGAAAAAATCCGCCTTTCTAAAACCCCTCCTGCAAAAAAAGGGCCGAACCAACTAGAAGGTCAAGTAGAAGACATCGGTTACTTAGGCAGTATGTCTAATTACAAAGTTAAGCTGACTAACGATAAAATTATTCACGTCACCCACCCCAATCAGGTGCGCCCTAAAAGCGGAGAACATATCGCCGACTGGGACGAAACGGTTTATTTAAGCTGGGAGCCAACCAGTGCAGTGGTTCTAACCAAATAGCCACACCAATTTTATAGCACAGTGGACACTTCTAACACAGCCTCAACAAAACTAACCCGCTTAAGTCGGGCGTTACAAGCCGGTTGGAAAACCACCGTGGTGGGTATCCCGTTTTTCTGGCTATTCCTTTTCTTCCTTGCCCCTTTTGCAATTGTATTAAAAATCAGCTTTGCTGAGTCGTTGATCGCCAGCCCGCCTTTTTCCTCATTGTTTCAATGGTCGGATGATGGTTCATTCAACTTGCGGCTTGTATTCGACAACTTCAAATGGTTGACCGAAGATGAGCTGTATCTAAATACCTATCTGAACTCTATCAAAATTGCCTTCATCTCGACGATATGGTGCTTGCTACTGGGCTACCCCATTGCCTACGCCATTGTACGGTCAGATCCTGCGATTAAGAACGTGCTGCTGATGCTAATCATCCTCCCGTTCTGGACATCATTCTTATTACGCGTCTATGCTTGGATGGGTTTGTTAGCAGACCAAGGTACCATTAATAATTTGCTAATTTGGCTGGGCTTCATCGATACACCCATCCGATTACTGTATTCACAATTTGCAGTGTATGTAGGCATTGTTTACTCTTACTTGCCCTTCATGATCTTGCCTTTGTACGCGAATATGGAAAAATTCGACATGAGCCTGCACGAAGCGGCTTCTGATCTAGGCGCCAAACCTATTACTAATTTTCTTACCGTCACTTTACCCCTGACCATTCCTGGCATTGTTGCGGGATCATTGCTGGTATTTATCCCCGCCACAGGCGAGTACGTGATTCCTGATTTACTGGGCGGCGGTAACGTACTGATGATTGGTAAAGTCTTATATAGTGAGTTCAATAGCAACCATGATTGGCCCGTAGCAGCGGCTGTAGCGATCGTATTACTCATCGTATTGGTGGTACCTATGATGATGTATCAACGCATTCAATCACGGGAGAACGCTTCTTAACATGCAAAAAAAGCGCTCTACTTTCTTGGTTTCAATGTTAGCTTTTGGTTTGGCATTCCTCTACATCCCAATCTTTTTGCTGATAATCTATTCCTTTAACTATTCAAAAATTGTCCCTGTATGGGGCGGCTGGTCTACAAGGTGGTATACCAAGTTATTTGAAAGCCCTGAAATATGGGAAGCAGTGATGCTGAGTTTAAAAATCGCTTTTGTGAATGCGTGCTTTGCCACCCTGCTGGGCACCTTGGCAGGGCTTGCGCTAGTACGTTTTGGCCGATTTAAAGGCCGCACTTTGTTCTCGGGAATGATTTCGGCGCCTCTGGTAATGCCAGAAGTTATCACAGGCTTATCTCTACTATTATTATTTATAACGCTATCTGAGCTAATCGGCTGGCCCTCTTCTCGCGGCTTCGCCACTATCACTATCGCCCACATTACCTTCTCTATGGCCTATGTGGCAGTCATTATTCAATCTCGATTACAAGGCATGGATGAATCCTTGGAAGACGCTGCACTGGATTTAGGCGCAAAGCCATTTAGGGTATTGACTGATATTACGCTGCCCATACTTGCTCCCGGCATGATGGCAGGTTGGTTGTTGGCATTTACACTATCTTTAGACGATCTTGTTATCGCCAGTTTTGTAACCGGTCCGGGTTCAAACACATTACCCATAATGATCTACTCTAGAATCAGAGTCGGTTTACGTCCTGACATTAACGCGTTGGCGACGATTATGATTGTCACTGTAGCGGTTGGCGTGTTACTCGCTGCTTGGATAATGTTACGTCAAGAGAAACAAAAAGTTAAAGACCAGCAACTGGCCGCGGCAGACGAAGCCGTATCAGACTAACCTAACCCAGCGTCTGGTTTTGCGCTCATTAGCGCATCGGTGCGGGTAATGGTGCAAAACTCTCCGTTTAAACTGGCTAAGTTAATATCATGCATCTGCTGCGCGGGAATCTTTTTTCCGTCAACGCCCATTCGGGAGTGAGTAGCCACCGCATCTTCAACTAGGGTCACATTAAAACCCAAATTAGCCGCCATCCTCACACTGGTGGAAACGCAATGATCGGTGGTTAAACCGACGACCACTAAATCAGTTAACTTATTAGTATGTAAATGTGCTTCCAAGTCAGTACCAATAAAGGCGCTATTAACGCTCTTGGCAAATAAAGCTTCTCCTTCAATTGGGAGAACCATAGATTTTATTTGATTACCTGGAGCGCCCGGACGCAGCATCGAATTGGGCTCAGCAGAATCATGGCGTATGTGAATAATGGCCATACCCCATTCTCGTGCCTTATTGAGAAGCAAACTCATGTTGGCTTCTGCATCAGGGTTATTTCGCTCACCATGAGAAGGATCATCTAAACCTTCTTGAACATCTATCAATAACAAGGCTGTTTGTTTCATAATCTCTTTTAAATACTGCATTTAGTGAAAAGTGAGCTAATAGCGCCAGATATCAACATCAACGCCCTGCTCTCTTAATGCTTCAGCTCGATCAGAAATATATCGTTGAAAATTAGGCTCCTCTAGATAGGCGCCTTCAACCACATAAGCAAAAACAGATTGCACATGAAAGGTGCGCAAAGACGAGTCGATCTGCATGATGTATTCGCCTTGCTCATTAAAAAACACCAACGAAGGATAGTAGGCAATATCCAATTTTTTCGCCCACTGGCTTGCGGTTATTTTCTCGCCATTAATTTCATGCATCTGTTGTTGGTTGAGAACATTCAATTGCACCACATCCATTTGCTGTAACAATCCTGTCGTAGCTTCATCTGCTAGGGTTTTCTGATGAAAAGTGTTGCAAGGTGCACAATTAGGCGACTCAAACAAAACAGCCATGGCTTGTTTTCTAGTTGCACCCAATAAGGATGACAACTCAGTGACGGGCTTAAAATAATCTTGTGTGTTTTCTAAAGGAAGCCCAACGCTAGTGATTCTCTCAATATCGGCCCTGTGGGTCGCAAACGACTGCACTGATTCTTGCTTTGTCCGAACGTAATCTAGGGCAGCATCAAATTCTTGCGGCGGATAATATCCATTTAGTCTTAGCGCGGGCTTTTTCGCTTCAGTATAGAAAATCAACGTCGGCGTATAATTTACATCCAATGCTTCGCTCAGTTGTTTTTCGGAGTAGACTTTTCCACCCACGCTAATAACCTCTTCGTCACCCCATATGTTAATTGCTACGACATCGAAGTTATCCCGGAACTTGGTCTCGATATTGTCCACCGCCATATTGTGTTCCCAAAGCTGATTACAATACGGGCACCCATCTTGCCAAAAATATAACGCCAAGCGTTTACCTTGCGCCGATGCTTCGTCTATATCCTCTGAAAAATCCAAGAAGCTTGCTTTAAACCAACTAGGGTGAACTGCTTCTTTAGCCCCGATAAACAGGCCCTTTTCGACCGCTATCGAAGACGCTGCAGGCGTGACGTGAGTAGCCCCCACACCAAATGCTAGTAGCATCAATGCTACTAAGGGAGTTCCAACAATTCGAAAACGCGGCCTATTCATCCGATTGATCATTAATTTATACTAATACTAGTAAGATATCGTTGCAATGTTTTCAATTCAAAAAAATACCTGAACAGCTCGTTACCATCGTGCTCCACCACTGGCACTGCCTCGTTATATTTTGCAACTAACTCGGCATCAGCATCTATATCGATACTATCATAGGTATAAGCTAGCTCCTGAGCATACAAATCTAAACCCTCTATCAAGTCTTCACATAAATGACAGCCCTCACGAACATACACGGTTAAATTAAAACTCATAATACGCTGCACTTATTAGACTTTTTACACAACTTAGCGACGCTTAATTCAAATAATTTATTCTTCATACTACGCATAGAAGAGTAACCAGTCCTAGTTTGAATTGAAATTTGAGATTAAGCATTCGATAACTATGTGTTTATTTATGTCAGTTTAAACTAACTAGTCATTCCTTTTAAAGGCTATGGCATTTAAAATCAACCTTCTCTTTTACAATTAGGTTTCACTATGGATCCCATGCTTAATATCGGGATCAAAGCTGTGCGCTTGGCTAGCAAAGTCATTCTGCAGAGCATTGATCGCGTTGACCAACTCGACATTCAAAGCAAGGGCCGTAATGACTTTGTAACCCAAGTCGATAAAAAAGCGGAAGAACTCATTATCGAAACCATCCTCGCTGCCTACCCAGACCACCAGATTCTGGCGGAAGAATCAGGGAAATCGGGGCAAAGCGAACGGCGCTCGCAATACCAGTGGATTATCGATCCGCTTGATGGCACCACCAACTATCTGCACCAATACCCCGTTTTCACGATTTCTTTAGCGATTATGGAAAAAGGCCAACTGATTGGCGCCATCGTTTACGATCCAACCCGTGACGAAATGTTTACCGCTATTCGTGGCAAGGGTGCACAGCTAAACGATCGGCGTATTCGCGCCAGTCAAACACCTAACTTCGCCAGCGCATTAATAGGCACAGGCATGCCTGACAAGGACATGAAGTATTTGGCGCCTTGGACAAAATCATTCCAAATGTTGGCGCCCCATGTGAACGGAATCAGACGCTCTGGTTCCGCGGCTTTAGATTTAGCCTATGTCGCTTGTGGCCGATTCGATGGGTTTTGGGAATACGGTCTATCCACTTGGGATTTAGCCGCAGGCGTATTACTGATTCAAGAAGCGGGCGGATTGGTAAGCGACACGGAAGGCAAGCAAAACATGTTGGAAACAGGCCATATTATTGCCGGAAACACCAAGCTATTCAGTAAGTTACAAGTAATAGTCAAAGAGCACGCTAAAGGCATTAGTTAGGTCTCATATTGAGCTTGCATAAAATTACCCGTTAAACAAAAGCATGGCAGAACAACTATCGCTTTGTGCTGACCTTACTGCGCATACGCCGATGATGCGCCAATACCTTAGCATCAAAGCCGATTACCCAGATACATTACTGTTCTATCGTATGGGCGATTTTTATGAAATGTTTTTTGATGACGCAAAAAACGGCGCAGCCCTGCTAGGTATTTCACTTACCGCACGCGGACAATCAAATGGTGAGCCTATTCCGATGGCAGGCATCCCCTATCACAGTGCTGAACAGTACATCGCTAAACTCGTTAAAGCCAATAAATCAGTGGCTATATGTGAGCAAATTGGCGACCCGGCCACGTCAAAAGGGCCCGTAGATCGAGCAGTACAAAGAGTCATTACACCTGGCACAGTGCTGGACGATGGTTTATTGGCCGAGCGAGAAGACAATCTAATCGTCTCTATTCTTGAAGCCAAGAATGGTCATTATGCCTTAAGCGCACTAGAGATCAGTACGGGAAAGTTAGGTGCACAACAAATTTCGGATTTTTCGCAGCTCCGAAATGAACTCACTCGCTTAAATCCTGCGGAAGTATTGTTGGCTGACCAACAGCTAGAATTAGAAATCGCCATTCGCGGCGAATTGGGCCGCGGGGCCCTAGTTCATACTATTCCTAGCTGGTATTTCGAACCAAAGCGGGCCGAAGAAGCTTTATGCGAGTTGTTCAATACGCAAAGTTTGGATGCTTTTGAAAGCAAAGACTTTCCTATAGCGACCCAAGCTGCAGGCGCCCTAATTCAGTATATTAACGAACTCCGCCTTAAAGACTTAGGGCATATTCAGCACTTAGAATATTTCAGACAAGAATCGCAACTGATTGTTGATAGCGTGAGCCGTGCAAATCTTGAATTAGAACGTTGCATCAATGGCAGCGTTGAACATACCGTTATCGCTCAGATTGATTATTGCGCCACAGCCATGGGGGCACGACAGCTACGTCGTTGGTTAAACGACCCAACCCGTAACCATGACACATTGGTGACTCGCCATAGCGCTATCAATGCGATACTGCAGCACGATAACTACCAAAGCATAAACAAAGCACTTAAGCCCATTGGTGACATGCAACGGGTGATCTCACGCATAGCTACCGGACATGCCAAACCGCGAGATCTGATTCGGCTTCGAGATGCCCTTTCAGGTATACCGCTCATCAAAATGGCGCTCGGCGAAATTGATGAAACCTCATTGGCGGTCATCAATGCCAACATCGATTCATTTGATTCACTGTTAGATTTGCTATCGAAGGCAATCAAGGATGAGCCCGCTGCAGTATTAAGAGACGGTGGTGTCATAAAAGACGGCTATGACGCTCAATTGGATGAATACCGCAGCTTGCAAAAAGACACGGGTAGCTATCTACTTAAGATAGAAGCGCAAGAAAAACGTCGCACCGGGGTTGAAACACTCAGGGTTAGATACAACCGAGTACATGGCTACTATATAGAACTGCCGCGTTCTCGCAGTGATGACGTACCGGAAAACTACGTTCGTCGCCAAACTCTGAAGAACGCCGAACGGTTTATCACTGAAGAGTTAAAAGAGCTCGAAGACAGAGTGTTGAGCGCCAACGAACAAGCTTTAGCCAAAGAAAAGCAGCTGTATAGTTCTGTGTTAGAGACCATTTTGCCCATGTCCTTGGCATTACTCAGAACCGCCAATCAGCTCGCTTGTTTAGATGTGTTAAACAATTTTGCAGAACGGGCCGTCACACTTAAGTTGGTACAACCTGACTTTCAACAAAATGACGAACTCCACATTGTTGAAGGCCGGCATTTAGTGGTCGAAGGTTCGCTAAAAAACAAGTTTATAGCCAACGACACCGTCTTTGATAAGGGCTGCTGTCTGCAGGTCATTACCGGCCCAAACATGGGCGGAAAGAGCACCTACATGCGTCAAACCGCTTTAATTGTACTATTGGCGCATACCGGCTGCTTTGTGCCTGCCACATCCGCCAAGATTGGCATTGTTGATCGGATATTCACCCGGATTGGCGCTGCCGATGACCTAGCGGGCGGGCGCTCTACCTTTATGGTGGAAATGACGGAAATGGCGCACATCCTGCGCCACGCCACCGCCAACAGCCTCGTATTGGTAGATGAAATAGGACGAGGCACTAGCACCTTCGATGGCTTGTCTCTGGCCTGGGCTTGTGCGGTTGACTTGGCCACGCGTATTAATTGTAGTACTTTGTTTTCAACCCATTATTTTGAATTAACCGCATTGGCTGAACAGTCTGACAATGTCATTAACTTACATTTAGATGCTGCCGAGCATGGTCAAGACATCGTCTTCTTGTATAAAGTCAAAACAGGCGCTGCCAATCAAAGTTACGGTATTCAAGTTGCACAATTGGCAGGCATCCCTAAGGCCGTCACAGATTTAGCAAAAACAAAATTGATGCAGTTGGAATCAAAGCAAGATAGTGTCACCACACGTCCCCAATCGGTGAGCTCTGGGCAAGAAAACGTAAATACTAACCAATCTGCTGACATCCTCAAAGAAATACACGCCACTGACCCAGATCAACTCAGCCCACGAGAGGCGCACGAATGGTTGTATAAATTGAAGGAATCACTTGATAATTAAACTACTCGCGCTATATTACAGCCGACTATGCAGCTAAGCGCCATCAGCGCTAGTTACACTAACCAAATTGAGATTTTGATATGACTTATGTTGTGCTTGAAGACTGCATCAAATGCAAACACACTGATTGCGTTGAAGTATGTCCCGTCGACTGTTTCCACGAAGGGGCAAACTTTCTAGTAATTGACCCCGAAGAGTGCATCGACTGCAGTCTGTGTGAACCAGAATGCCCCATCGATGCGATTGTCGCTGAAGACGACTTACCGGATGAGCAGCAACATATGTTGGCCTTGAACGATGAACTGTCTCAAATATGGCCCGTAATTACTGAGGTGCGAGGCCCACTGGACGACGCCGAAGACTGGAAAGGAAAACCAGACAAATTACAACATTTAGACCGCTCGGTCATCCCTGGCTAGTATTCATCTAGAGAATATTAACCGGCCTATCCAGCACCCAAGTGATCTAACAAATTTACCCCCCTAAACCCAAACGTTCAAGTAGCCCTTTAGCTGGCAGATAACCACCGATAATCGTCCCATCATCCACCACAATCGTTGGTGTTCCGCGAACGCCCACACGTTGACCTGACTCGTATTGCGATGCAACAGGGTTAGGGTCACAACTATCGTTGGTGAAAGAACGTTTCAATTTAGCGTTATCCATTGCAGCTAACTGATCCTCAGCGCACCAAACTGACACCGCTTTTTTATAACTATCAGAACCGATGCCTGCGCGTGGATACCACAAGTATCTAACTTTAACCCCAGCGTCTACCAGCGCTGGCACTTCCTGATGCAATTTTTGGCAATAGCCACAATCAACATCAGTGTATACAGTAATGGTTCGTTTCGCAGAGTCATCGCCGAATACAATCATTTCTGACTCCGGCATGGTCTGCATTAACTCGATGGACTTAGCTTGCTTCATCTCCTCAGACAAGCTGATCGATCGCTCAGTATCATACACATCGCCCAATAGCACGTGCTTGCCAGCTTGACTGGCGTACATGGTACGCCCGCCAAAAGTAATTTCATAAACACCTTCCATCGGAGAAAGTTTAACATCTGAAATTTGTGACCTTTGGCCAATGATGTTTTGCACTGACTCCTTCACTAATTCTAGCTCTCCTTCTGCCATCGCGGTAAAAGAAAAACTCAGTACTGCAAAAAGACTTATTGCGTGCTTAGCGATTAGACTGGTTTTCATTATTAAGTTCCTAAGGGTTATTGTTGCACAACTTGGTGCTGAAACATGTTGAGTCATTTATTACTGTTGATGACTGATTGTCTACTTAGTAAAGACAGTTAACGGTTTTTAAAGTTCCAAGCACTCAGACTTAAGCCGCTGTTAAGATTAAATAAGTATTGGTTAAGAACCGATTTCGCGACCCAATCTTTTGATTAAGCTAGAGGTATCCCAGCGCCCATTCATTTTCTGTACTTCGCCATAAAAATCATTTACTACGGTAGTAATAGGCATATCTGCTTTTAACATTTTCGCTTGGTCCAAACACAAACCTAGATCTTTACGCATATGATCAACTGCAAAACCATAATCGAAGTAATCATCGACCATGGTCTCGCCACGGTTTTCCATTTGCCAGCTCTGCGCTGCGCCCTTAGAAATAACACTCAGCACTTGCTTAGTATCTAAGCCCGCTTTTTCAGAAAAAGCCAAACCTTCTGACAAACCCTGTACCAATCCTGCGATACAAATCTGGTTTACCATTTTGGTTAATTGCCCTGCCCCAGAATCGCCCAATAAAGTGGTGGCTTTGGAGTAATGACCAATGATCGGTTCAACTTGCTCAAAAGCTCTGGCGTCACCGCCCACCATAACTGCAAGCTGGCCATTTTCCGCACCGGCTTGGCCGCCAGAAACGGGGGCATCCAAAAAGTATAAGTTGCGTTTCTCGCACTCTGCCGCCATTTCTCGCGCCACGATGGCTGAGGTTGTCGTGTGGTCAACCACAATAGTGCCCTCACGCATTGCGTCAATAGCACCGCTTTCAATCAGAGTCTCGCGCACGCTTTGATCATTTCCCAAACACATCATAACGTACTGCGCTTGCGCGATGGCTTCTATCGGAGTGACACCATAACTACCTTCGTTGCCTTCAACCCACTGTTTGGCTTTGTCGGTGTTGCGGTTATAGACTTTAACAGAACAACCTCCTTTCGCGAGGTGGCCGGCCATTGGTGCGCCCATAACACCCAAACCTAAAAAGGCAACTTTAATTTCACTCATAGCTACTCTACTCTTCTTAAAAAAAACACTGCAATTATTAAAGCCAATATGACGGGGGCAGTTGCTCCCATCAAGGGTGATAAGCCATAGGCTAGTACAACGTACCCAAAACCTTTATTGGCCGCATAAAAGCCCAGCCCCAACATTATACCGGAAAATAAACTGCGACCCAAGTTGCCCATTCTTAAATTAGCAAATACAAACGGTATCGCTAGTATAACCATTACCGCTGTTGACAGCGGTAGCACCAGCTTATTCCAGAACGCCAATTCATATGAAGCAGTGCGCTGCGAATTCTCCTTTAAATGCGAAATATAGTCCTTCAATTGCCAAATGGACAATTGGTCTGGCTGAATTAAAAAAGCATTAAGAATCTGCGGCGTAACTTCAGTATGCCATACCGCATTGTGTAAATATTGGGGTTTAGCACGCCCATCTAAACCGATCACAGTTTGGGTAACTTTCTCAATTACCCAATCACCTTCATCAAAATGACCTTGCTTTGCTGAAACCAGTGATCGCAACTTTTTATTTTCATCAAACTCAAAGACTTTAACGCGCAGAAGGCGAAGATCTGGCAACACTTCACCTACGTTGACATAGGTTGTTGCATCGCGCATCCACAAGCCAAAATTCGTTTGCTGCTGTATATTCTCCTGCAGCGCCTCCGCCCGATCACGGCTCGCTGTGGCTTCCGTCCAGGGTGACACTACTTCACCAATCAACATCGCAATCACCACAAAAATGCCCCCTGTTTTTAAAACAGCGCGAGTAATCTGCATGATAGAGATGCCGCTAGAACGCATCACTATCAATTCAGAATCGTTCGCTAAAATCGATAAACCCAAGATGGTGCCCAGCAAAGCCGCCATCGGAAACAGTTCGTAAATGGTTTTAGGGGCTGTCATGACCACAAATTTTATGGCATCAAATAAACCATAACGGCCAACACCGATAGAACTAAGTTGATCCAAAAAATTAACAAACAGAAACAAGCCCAGCAGCACCAACAAGACCAACATGGTTTGGTTTAGGATGATACGGCCTAAATAACGCTCGAGAATAGCCATATCTTAGCTTCTTTTTAAAAACGCAAACAAAGAACGTTCTTTCACTTGGCGATCAAATCGGTAAACGGCTATGACCGCAAACAGGAAATGTACTATATATAGGCCCCAATGCGGATTTAAGCCTCCTTTCCTTATCAAAGCGATCCCGAAACCCAGGAAATTAATATAACAAAAATAGGCGATCAGCGCGATCAGCATTGCTGGCATTTTAGTTTGTCGATAACTGCTCGTTGCAAACGACAACGCCAATAATGTCATTATGGGAATGGCTAATACATGTGCTATACGCCAATGTAGCTCGCCAATAGCAGAATGGTGCCTCGCCCCAAACAGCTTTTTTGTGGGAACCGCTTTAAGCGGCAAATTGAATTTGGCGGCACTATTTTGGCGTAACCGCAGCGCATACGTTTCAAAATCTACCACCAGGTAATCAGGATCTCCGGGATTGCCTTCGTAACGAGTTCCGTCTTTTAATACCAAAAATTCATCTTGAGTTTGCTGGTCAACTGTTTTAAAACCGTTATTTGCAACCACTACCCCTTCTTTAGCGCCACCATCATAAACAAATACATCTCGGTATTGTTCAATCTCTTCATTATAGTCTTCAACGAAATATACGCTTTGGCCAGACTTGGTTTCGGTAAACGTGCCGGGAATTACTCCAACAATATCTGACCGATTGCGAAAATCCTCTTCGATATTGCGCGAGACACGGTCAGCCAGCGGCCCCAAGTACAAAGAAAATGTAGCCGTAACTATTCCAACCGCCAACACCAAGATGCCTGCAGGCTTGAGAAAAGTGGCTGCGCTCACGCCGCAAGCCTTAATCACAATCATTTCATTGTCACGAGACCAGCGGTTCTGAACCAGTAACAGAGCGACGAATAGTACTAATGGTATGATGACGTTAAAATTACTAAGCAGTTTCAGTATAAGTAACGTGAAAACACTTTCAATAGGCGTGGAACCTTCAACCGCGGACCTGAGGATACTTACCAAACGTACCGCCATGAAAATAGACACCAAGATTGCCATCACGGCGCCAAGCGTTTGAAGTACCTCACGGACGAATGAACGATGAATTATCAAGTTATTTCACAAAGGGCTTTGGTATAATTTACATCTACATGAGGTCTACTTTATAACTATAAAGTTAGGCCTGTATCGAATCTTTTTGGGTACGGAAGTTTACCTTAATCATAATTTTTGTTGGGAGGTATTGTGAGTTTTTCAATTAATTTAGTTTCGTCATCGACCGCTGTTCAGCAAGTCACAGTTAGTGCGGTTTACGAAGGAAACGGCGCTGGTCAGCTAGGCACTTATACGGCACAAACGGCGTCTGCCAAAAAGGGCAAGCTAGCTGAATCAATCAAGACGCAAAGCATCAGCGGGAAACTTGGAAACGTTGATATCACCCAAGATGGTCAGCACGTATTGATTGGCCTAGGCAAGGCAGACGAGCTAAATGCCGCCAAGTTTAAAGGGGCAATTAAAACCGTGCTGAACAAGCTAAATGAACGCGACATCACTGAATTTGCGATCGGCATATCAGATTTTGCAACAAAAGGTAACTTTGAAGAATCTGATTTTTGCCAGCTTTTAGCCCAAGCATTACACGAAGGCCTATACCAATACAGCGAAACAAAATCAGCGCCCAAAGCCCCAATAAAACTTGATAGAGTGAGCGTTGTCGCCAGCTCAAAAAACAGCGAAGCGACGCTAGAAAGGAGCTTAAAAATTGGACAGGCATTGGGGGAAGGTGAAACCCTTTGTAAACAACTGTCTGACCTACCTGGTAACGTTTGTACGCCCACTTATCTTGCCAAACAGGCGGAAAAACTCGGCAAACAATATGAAATCGATACCACCATTTTAGATGAAGCAAAAATGAAAAAGCTCAAAATGGGCTCTTTATTAAGTGTTTCACGTGGCAGCCGCGAACCCGCCAAGTTGATCGTGATGGAATACATGGCGGGTAAAAAAGACGACAAGCCAATTGTACTGGTAGGTAAAGGCTTAACCTTTGACGCGGGCGGCATATCCATCAAGCCTTCCGCTGCAATGGACGAAATGAAGTACGACATGTGCGGCGGCGCCACTGTTTTTGGTGTAATGCGCGCATTGGGAGAATTAAAAGTGCCCGTCAATGTTGTCGGTGTTGTACCCAGCAGTGAGAATTTACCGGATGGCGATGCTAATAAGCCTGGAGATATTGTTACCAGCATGCAAGGCACCACCATAGAAATTTTGAACACTGATGCCGAAGGCCGCCTCATTTTATGCGATGCCCTCACCTACAGCGCTAAGTTTGACCCAGAAGTGGTCGTAGATATTGCCACACTAACAGGTGCTTGCACTGTCGCCTTAGGGCAGCACGCCAGTGGCCTATTTTCAAACGATGACGCTTTAGCAGACCAACTCCTTGCTGCGGGTGAACGCGCCAGCGACAGAGCCTGGCGCTTACCCATTTGGGATGAATACCAACAGCAATTAAAGAGCAACTTTGCCGATGTTGCCAATATTGGCGGACGTTTCGCCGGTGCGGTAACGGCTGCCTGTTTTTTAGAGAGGTTTTGCAAAGACTATCGCTGGGCTCATCTTGACATTGCGGGCACGGCATGGAAAAGCGGCGGCGCAAAAGGGGCTACCGGTCGCCCAGTAGCGATGTTGCTAGACTTTGTCCTTAACTACAAACCTTAAATACTATACACGGACACAGCGATGTCGACACAAGTTGACTTTTATTTGTTTGAGCACGACGACGAGCAGCGCATGATTCAAACCGTATGCAAACTGGCCAACAAAGCTGTTGGTGCGGGGTTACGCTTGTTCATTCAAACTGCTAACGATATTCAGTCGCGCAAACTAGACGACGCCCTATGGGCGTTTTCTGCTGATAGTTTTTTACCGCATGAAACTCAAACCAAGGGCGTCATGGCCACTGACCCCATAGTGATAGGCTGCGAAATAAACGCAAATAATCAACGGGACATGTTGATCAGTTTGATTGAAACAGTACAATCGCCGCTTTCACATTTTGCGCGCATCGCCGATATCGTACTGGGCAACGAAATAGCCAAGTCTAAAGCAAGACAGCGCTACGCTGTTTACCGAGACCAAGGTGCTGCTGTAAAAGCGCACCCATTGAAACAATAACTTACACACTCTTTTCCAAATGACTCTGGCTAAATCGTATTCCCCTGCCCAAATAGAACAAGACTGGTACCAAAAATGGGAAAGCAGCGGTCACTTTGCCCCTTCAGGTGAAGGCACACCCTACTGCATCATGATTCCGCCGCCGAATGTGACCGGCAGCTTGCACATGGGCCATGCCTTCCAAGATACCATCATGGACGCACTAACGCGTTATCACCGCATGAAGGGTGATAACACCCTTTGGCAACCAGGCACCGATCACGCGGGCATTGCGACGCAAATGGTCGTAGAGCGTTTGATAAATCAAGAAGGAAAAACCCGCCACGACTATGGCCGCGATGCCTTTATCGATCGGGTTTGGGATTGGAAAAAAGAGTCTGGCGGTACCATTACCCAACAAATGCGACGTATGGGTGCATCGGTAGACTGGGAGAACGAGCGCTTCACCATGGACGAGGGTCTATCTGACGCCGTCCGCGCCGTATTTGTTCGTCTTTATGACATGGGCATTATTTATCGTGGCAAGCGCTTGGTTAACTGGGACCCAGTATTACACACAGCCCTGTCTGATTTAGAAGTAGAGTCAGTCGAAGAACAAGGCCATATGTGGCACATCAACTACCCACTGGTTGACGGCGAAGGGTCGCTAACGGTTGCCACAACCCGCCCAGAAACTTTATTGGGCGATGCCGCTATTGCCGTGCATCCTGATGATGAGCGCTATGCCGCTATTGTCGGCAAATTCGCTGTGTTACCCCTAACGGGTAGGCAAATACCCATCATCGCTGACGAATATGTTGATCCGGAATTCGGCACAGGGTGCGTAAAGATCACCCCCGCACACGACTTTAACGATTACCAAGTGTGGAAACGTCACATGGACAGCCCTGCCATGCAGGCACAATCCAACGGCGGGCTCATCAACGTTCTAACAGACAACGCAGCCATTCGCGAAAACAGTAGCGAAGAAGGTGATTTAATACCCACCAGCTATGTCGGCTTAGATCGATACGATTGCCGTAAATTGATAGTCAGCGACTTAGAGACTGCTGGTCTACTAGAAAAAATTGAACCCCATTCACTCAAAGTCCCCAAAGGTGATCGTTCTGGTGCTGTGGTTGAGCCATATCTTACCGATCAATGGTACGTCGACCTAACTAAAGACAAGCAAGAAGACGGGCGTATTGGCGGCAAAGCATTCATTACCGAACCTTCCCTTGAAGTAGTGCGTAACGGCAAAGTGAAATTTGTCCCTAAAAGCTGGGAGAACACTTACTTTCAATGGTTAGAGAATATAGAAGA
>JBLIOD010000040.1:0-25117 GCA_047639475.1 Gammaproteobacteria bacterium | reverse complement strand
GTAAGGATGCGTTGAACTAACCAGAGAATCTAGGGTTAAGAACAACTGGATTTGGTGTCGTTTGCTCAAAATAACAGGCCGATTTAAATTTTACCTATTATCTCATATTCGTACTAATTATCCGACAGGCCCCCATTAGAAATTCCCGGTCAAGCAGATAAAGAAGATCCCCCTCGATATTTTCATCAAGCACCGACAAAGCATCAGTCCTATCTCTTTGTTTACGTCAATGCGTCTAAAAATCTCACGGTGTGGCATCAAACTCATATGCACCAGTCACCCATCTGAATTAAGGCGATTTCCGTTGGCTAAAATAGATACCGGTGGCCCTTGGCATTTTGCCTCAGAAATTATTTAGTACCGTACAGTGTCCAAGTCTTCAAGCGACAGCAGTGCTGCCGACTTATATGACAGTCTATGGTTCATGCGTTCGGCATACCCAGGCTCGGGGGGCTCACTGCACGGGCATATCAGCGTACAACAAACAGATAAAACATCTAAAATAAGATGATTAGAAGGAGTTTTATCAGGCCTAATGGTTTTACCAACCCCACATACGAACTCACCCTACTAATCAAATCTCTAAATTCTATATTTTCATATTGACTAACCAAATGCCTTATTAACGTCAAATTCAACCTGATCGCGCAGTACATAAAAACACGCTCTAGCTAGTTTGTGAGCCACTGTTTTTCGGGCAACAATCACATTCGTTTTTGACAATTTCCGTTGATAGTACCGCTTAACCGTTTCGTTATAGCGAATCGCAAAATTGTCTGCTTCGATAAATTCCCAAGCCAAATACTTATTGCCGTTTTTAGTGTTCGTTTTACTTTTGCGTTTGCCATTACTGTATCGCGCACCACTGACGCAGCGGCAGTAGGAAGCATATTGACCGACTCTTTGAAAACGGGTGATTTCGCCGGTTTCCAACATAATGGTTAACGCGAGTATCAAGCCAATGCCGTCAATGCTGGTCAAATTCACAAACTCATCTCTGAGTTTTAGCCGCTGCTTTAAGGATCTTTCGATCAAATGGATTTGCTCAGCCAAACAATTAAGAATGACCAGGTTACCATTCACGGCCATCCGAACATTAACATCAAGATAATCGGCAACTAGTTGATCCGTAGTCAACTGTTTGACCTTATTACTGTTGAGTCGTTTATTCAGATGACGATCATACAGACCTTGAACCGACAACAGGTTGCTGGTTTTCTGTTGGACCAACTGAAGGCGTTTGCGCAGCAGGTCTCGCAACATCCGTTCCTCTTTAGGATAGATATAGCCCTCTGGCAAAATGCCTGGTCGTAACATGTTTGCGAGCCAATTCGCATCGCTGTCATCATCACCGTGTTTTAAACCTGAGTATTGTTGTATCGCGGTGGTGTTCGCCAGCTGGACTTTGTAACCGGCTTCCATTAGGCCATCAACCAGCCAGTACCAGTTGTAGGTGGATTCGACCACCAACCCGACTAGGACATCACGATATGGATCTAGTAGATCCAAAATCGCGTCAAGATTATTGGTCAATCGTTTCTTAAGATGAGCTTGGCCCTCTTCATCTACCAAGTTGAAAACACAATTATTTGAATGCAAATCAATTCCACCATATAGTTTCATACTAAGTTCCTCTGCGTAGCAGATTAGTTTTGGTTGTTGGAACCAAAAACTTTACCGCTTTCTTGGAGGGGCTTTCTATATGATTATCAGGTCTTGCAATCACGCACTTCTGCTTTTTTCATCACTCGACTAACCGTTCAATAATGCACATTAAAATCATCATTAACGAATATATCTTCAAGTCGACCGCCCCAAGAAATCACATTATAAAGCGCTCCCGCATATTCTATTCTTATTGGTATTGCCATAAAAACACCCCATCAACTCTAGAATGCTTGATTGCAAGACCTGACACAGTTTTTCGTTTTTCTGCAAATCCCTTCACCTAAGCCATGACCACCGTATAAAGGTATTGTTTGCTGATGTCTACCCAGCGGGTCAGTTCGAAAAAGAGAGTAAAAAGACCGCCTAAAGCACGCGCCAACCGTTTTACAAAAGGGCCCATCATAAGCTGCCCTTTAGCGTGTGACTACTTCGAAATTGGCGCCGTACCCTCGAACAACGCAACAGATTTTTTGATCTCCCGCTGCATATGCTCACGAAACAGAGCCACACGTTTGGTGTTGCGCAGGTCACGGTGATATAACAGCCACAGCCCGAGTTCATGCTTTTTTTCAGGCTCGTGGAATCTTGCCAGTGCAGGGTCGCTGTCGGCCAAAAAGCAAGGTAGAAAACCAACACCCAGCCCTTGCTTTAGCGCGGCAACGGTAAGCGAGGTTTCGTCAACATAAAATTCGTGATCGGCTTGCGGCCGAGCTTGCTTGGTCCAGCCTCTATGATAATCGCAGCAATCAACGCCAATCCATTTTTCAGTCGCCTGCCCCAATTTGAGCGCCGCGCAGTAATCGCGAGCGCCATAAACGGCTGAAGCTACTGTTGTCAAGCGCGTGCCGATCAAAGTTTCAGACGGTTCGTTGGACTGACGAATAGCGACGTCGGCCTCCCGTTCAGATAATCGCACCGAGTCATTGGTCACTTGGACGCTTAGTTCTATTTTGGGATAAGCCGCACTGAAACTTGCGAAATAGGGCATCAGCACAGTCGATGCCATGTTGGCAATGGCAGTGACTCGCAGCGCCCCTAGGGCATCCTCAGTTTGCCCGCTAACCGTCCCCTCAAAGGACAAAATCTCTTTCTCTATCTGAGAAGCGGACTGCTTCAATTCTTCCCCGGCCTCGGTCAGAATATATCCAGACGGTCTGCGTTCAACCAGCAGTACTGCAAGCTGTTTCTCCAAGGCGTAAATACGACGGGAAACAGTCGAATGCTGCACCCCTAGGCGCTTGGCGGCACTGCTGAAAGACCCTTCGCGGGCTACGGCCAGAAATATTCGCGCGTCATCCCATTGCATTCGGTGTCCTCTGCTATGTGCATTATTGCAAAACGGTTGTCGATTTTTCTGTAATTCATAATAAACATGATAGTAATACAATGCTGTCGAACATATCAAGCGGCTAAAGTGTGACAGTGCTCGCCGGCGAACGAAAACCGACCACTAAGAGTTCAATAGCAATAGAAACCAAATTGATATTCTGATCCACAACTTAAACAAGGAAAATACTATGTGTATCGACCATATTCAAAATTCAGTAAACGATGTTATTACCTACTTAACAAATAACCCGAAAGATGCGCTAAGCAACGACCCGCCAATCACTGCGGTCATGGAAGATGGCCTACGGTGCCGCGCCACTGACGAAGAAGGTGAAACGATTGTAACCGACATGCCGCTGGCCATCGGTGGAGGTGGTTCTGCGCCTTCTCCAGGGTGGCTGTCGCGCGCAGCTTTGGCTACCTGCGATGCCACCAGAATAGCGTTGCACGCTGCACAGGTAGGGGTAACGCTGGACACGCTCTCGGTCACGACCGACAGTGTTTCCGACGATCGCGGCTTGCTCGGCATCGACAAGTCAGTTCCTGCCGGCCCTTTGAGTTTACGAACCCGCGTTACGATTGGAGCTGCAGGAGTGGACGAAAAGACCCTGCGTGACATTGTTGATTACGCGGTGACTCATTCCCCGGTAGCGGACAGCTGTCGTCGTGAAACGCCTTCAACGGTAGAGATAACGATTGCCTGATAGCGTCCTATTAAAGCGCAATATCGTAGAGCTGGTGTATTTTCGCCTCTTCGGGGGCGAACCCATCTTTACTTTTATCAAACCTATTGATAATCCGCGTGACCGCAGGCGCATGTAATGCAGCCAAATACCTCAGTATAAACAACAAGAAACCCTAAAACCCAACTCCACTAAAACTTAAGGAATATTAAAAATGACAACTTCTCTCTACGCACGCCTTGGCGGCTATGACGCAATCGCCACATTTGCAACCCAACTAATCGGCCAGGCACAAAAGGATGACACTCTTGGACGCTTTTGGGAAAATCGTAGCGCCGACCGCGATGCTCGCGATCTTCAAATCCTAATCGACTATTTAGTCAATCAAACAGGCGGGCAGATGTATTATACGGGCCGCGATATGGCAACTGCGCATAGAGGCATGGGCATAACGGAAACAGACTGGGCACGATTTATTGAAATCGTCGGCAGCGTTGCAGGAGCACTTGGCGTTGGCGCAACAGAAGGAGGTGAGGTGATGGCCTTCCTTGAAAGCCTCAAAGCCGATATTGTGACGGCATAACACTTATCCATTGGCACGTGATTTCGGCAGGTTAATTTCACGGGGCCTACCACCCCAACTAACCGCTTTTCAACACAAGTGAAACTAGAGGACAACATGAGCAATAATTCTCAAACAAGACATGGAGGCTGCATGTGCGGCCATGTGCGTTATCAGGTGACGTCGAAGCCTATGATCGTTCACTGTTGCCATTGCCGCGGCTGTCAGCAAAACTCTGGCTCTTCCTTTGCACTGAACGCCCTATTTGAAGCAGATAGAGTGAAGCTGATTTCAGGAGAGCTTGACGAAATTACGGTACCAACACCCAGTGGAACCGGCCAAGACATTGCTCGATGCACCCAATGCAAAACCGCAGTTTGGAGTAATTACAACATGGGCGGTGATTTACGCAAATTTATCCGGTTCATTCGCGTTGGCACGCTTGACGAACCTGACCAATTCCCACCAGATGTACATATTTATACGAGTTCAAAACATCCGTGGGTCATTCTGCCAAAAGAAGATCGGCAGGTTGAATTATTCTATGAATTCAAAGAGACTTGGTCGCCCGAGAGTATGGAGCGCATGGCGAAAATCAAAGAAACAGCTGGCATTTCGAACGCTTGAAGAGAAGATACCCACTTTACACCTCAGGTATTTGTTAGCAACAAGCTATAGAAATAAACGTGTTTAGATTTTGCTTGTTTCGATTCAAAACTGTCATTTTTCGTTCTATTGCGGCCATTAGTCAATGAAGGCAAACGACATCATTGAAGTGATAACCGATAAAGTCTTTATGAACGATTGATAGTTTGATCAACTATGGTAATTGACTCCAGTGGGCTGTCAGTTAAATTGATAATCCCTAAAAGTAGTTCTCACCCCTTCTACGAGTGACTCTGTTTTCGCCTAGTCTCTTCTGAACTCTCAACCTTATGTTGGGCTCTCGAATCATCAATATGGCAGTTGCTGATTAAAACCGTTGAGCTCTGGTAGCGTCTCACTAACCAAGTCACTGATTATTTTTCCAGATCCAGCTCTCATGGTCCAACCCAAGGTGCCGTGCCCAGTATTCATATACAGATTGCTTATACTACTCCTGCCTATTATTGGCACACCATTGGGGGTCATTGGACGTAGGCCTGCCCAATATTCTGGTCCCTGATTGGCAGTTGCACCTGGAAATAAGTGGCCCAAAACATGTTCCAAATTCCGTTTGTGACTTGCTGGGATCTCAAGATTAAACCCTGCTAGGTCAGCCCTGCCGCCCGCACGCACTCTATTACCTAAGCGCGTAATCGCTACTTTATGCGTTTCATCCATTACTGTTGAACGAGAAGGAAATTAAGGTCTTGCAATCACGCACTTCTGCTTTTTTCATCACTCGACTAACTGTTCAATAATGCACATTAAATTCATCATTAACGAATATATCTTCACGTCGACCACCCCGAGAAATCACATTATAAAGCGCTCCCACATATTCTATTCTTATTGGTATTGCCATAAAAACACCCCATCAAGTCAAGAATGCTTGATTGCAAGACTTGGCACCGCTTTTGGTGGTCGATAATATCCTTATGTATGCGCTATTTAAAGGTGCTTCACGTAAACCTGTCATCCCCAAAAGGCACGGAGCAACGGATTCTTAAGTTGTTTTTTGAGAGCAAACAAGCCAACGTTGTAAGGTTCTAATTTTGGGGTAACATCCAGCACCTGAATGTTGTCTGCCATTGGGCTGTGGTCTATGACTATCTTCGGCACCACTCCGACCCCCAAGCCCAAGCTCACCATGCTAACGATAGCTTCATTGCCTGTTACTTGCGCATAGATCTTCGGTGAAATTCCCTGCTGCTTGAACCAAGCATCTGTACGTTTTCTGGCTATGCCTCCTTCGGCCAATATCATCGGAATTTGCTCCCAGTTACTGACAGATACGGGTGGTAATGGATTGAACCTCAGATCCTTGGATTGCATGGGCGCAATAAACAAAAGCGGGGAAACGGTGATGGGTTTGAATGCGATGTTCTTCGGCAAGGTTTTAGGGTGTGCTGCGATGCTGATGTCTTCATGCCCTGCAAGAATTCGATCTATCGCGTGCTCAGGATCTCCTGTGTGTAGCTTGATGTCGATGCCAGGATGATCGTCACGAAAGCGATTCAATAAATCAAATAAAATGCTATAGGCTGCGGTGACTGAGCAATATAGTTTTAACTTGCCGCGTAACTCGCCCGATTGAGTATTAAGCTCGTTCAACACCCCCTTCCATTTCAGTGTCGCGTCTCTCGCATATTGCAGAAAAGTATCGCCCTCTTGGGTGAGGTTCACAGATCGGTTGTCTCGGTCAAATAAAACGGTATCGAGCTCCTCTTCTAGTTGACGAATATTTCTAGATAGCGCCGATGAGCTGATATGGCAGGCATCGCTAGCACGACCGAAATGTAGGTGCTCAGCTAAGCTTATGAATTGCTTAATCAGTCGGGGATTCATCTATCAGATGGGGCGTGTTGCTATTAGTGGGATACAGTATTGCAAATATATCAATTTACGAAACACTGTGCTTGCTATAAAGTCGCGCGTCTAATTTTTAAGCACACGAGAAATCTTCCATGTCGAACAATTATTTTAATACTTTGCCTCTGCGTCTGCAGCTAGAACAGTTGGCTAAATGCCGCTTTATGCACCTTGACGAATTTACTGATGGCGTTGAAGCGCTTAAAGGAAAGAAGATGGTGGTGATTGGTTGTGGCGCTCAGGGCTTAAACCAAGGACTAAACTTACGTGATAGTGGTCTGGACGTTTCATACACCCTGCGTGATGCAGCGATTGCTGAAAAGCGTCAATCTTGGAAGAATGCTACTGAAAACGGTTTTACCGTGGGTACCTATGAGGAGTTAATTCCTACTGCCGACGTGGTGCTTAACCTGACGCCAGATAAGCAACACACGCCAGTGGTTACTGCGGTAATGCCGTTAATGAAAAAAGGCGCCTGTTTGTCTTATTCTCACGGTTTTAATATTGTTGAAGAAGGCATGCAAGTTCGCGATGATTTAACCGTTATCATGGTGGCGCCAAAGTGCCCGGGTTCTGAAGTGCGTGCTGAATACGTGCGTGGTTTCGGTGTACCGACTCTGATCGCAGTTCACGAAGACAATGATCCCAACGGCGAAGGTTTGGCACTAGCCAAGGCTTATGCAGTGGGTACCGGTGGTCATAAAGCAGGCGTATTAATGTCGTCTTTTATTGCTGAAGTCAAATCTGATCTAATGGGTGAGCAAACTATTCTATGTGGCATGTTGCAAACCGGTTCATTGTTATGTTTCGATAAAATGATCGAAGAAGGCATTGAGATGGGTTATGCATCTAAGTTGATTCAGTTTGGTTGGGAAACCGTTACCGAAGCACTTAAGTATGGCGGCGTAACCAATATGATGGACCGCCTGTCTAATCCTGCCAAAATCAAGGCATTCGATTTAGCTGAGGAGATGAAAGACATCATGCGCCATCTTTATCACGAGCACCAAGACGACATCATGAATGGCACATTCTCACGTACCATGATGGCAGATTGGGCCAATGATGATGTGAATTTATTGGGCTGGCGTGCTGATACTGCTGAAACAGCGTTTGAGAAAACCGCTGCGGGTGAAGTGGAGATTTCAGAGCAAGAGTACTTCGATAACGGTATTTTGATGGTCGCGATGGTTAAAGCGGGTGTTGAGCTGGCTTTTGAAACCATGACAGATGCGGGCATCATCGCTGATTCAGCTTATTATGAATCTTTGCATGAGACGCCTTTGATCGCCAATACCATTGCGCGTAAGAAGCTTTACGAAATGAATGCCACTATTTCAGATACGGCTGAGTATGGCTGTTATTTATATAACCATGCTTGTGTGCCGCTATTAGGGGATTTCATGAAAGGTATTAAATCAGACGTGATCGGCAAAGGGCTGGCATTAGATGACATGGGCGTGGACAATGCCCGTTTGATTGAAGTGAATGCCGCTATCCGTAATCACCCAGTAGAAGATATTGGTGGTGAGTTACGGGGCTACATGGCTGATATGAAGAAGATAATCTGATCAGATTGATTAGCCTTCATACGGCACATTGAGTTAGCAAAGGCCGGGAGAGTGGGTCTCGGCTTTTTTGTATCAACTACTAGTCTACCCTTGCACTGTAAAACCTCGACTCACGAAATATTGAAACCTATTTACTTTAAAGACCTGTCGGTGAACTTCGATGACCGGTTTGCCTTGTACTCCATAGATTGGGAAATACAGCCTGATCAGAATTGGATGATCGCGGGTTCCAATGGGGCTGGGAAATCTGCCTTAGCGGCGGTGTTGACGGGAGCGGGTGACATCACACAGGGAGAGATTGACGGTGTGCCAGAAAAAATAGGCGTTGTATCGTTTGAGGCTCAAGCGGACCTTATTACCGCAGAATTGAGAAAAGATGATGCAGATATCTTAGATGTGATCTCGTTAGGGACGCCGGTGAGAGAGATTTTGTCGGCGGTCTGTACAGATAATGATCTGGCAGACAAGTTGACAGCACAGTTTGGATTAACTCCCTTAATTGATAGAGCATTTAGGAAACTGTCTACCGGTGAATCTAGAAAGGTTATGTTGGTGCGTGCGTTGGCCTGTGAGCCCGATTTATTGGTGCTAGACGAACCGTTTGATGGTTTAGATGAAAATACCTTGGAAATGCTGCAGCAGCATCTGAAAACCTTGGTGGGCGAAATACCGATGGTGTTGGTGTTAAATCGTTTTGACGAGTGCCCTGATTTCATCACTGATATCGCATACGTGGCTGATGGCAAATTGCATCACACCATTAAACGCAGTGACCACGATGCGTTCAACGACCTATACCAACTGCTACACCTTGCGACCACTTCACGACAAATACCGCTGCGGGATGCCTCAGTGAAAGCGCCGGTACTAAGTGAAAACGATGCGTTGGTGCGGTTAAGCAATGTGAGTATTAAGTATGGAGACACCATCATATTTGAAAATTTAAATTGGACTATAGAACCCAATCAACATTGGCAATTGAGCGGGCCCAATGGCAGTGGCAAAACCAACCTACTTTCCCTCATTACCGGTGATCATCCACAATGCTATACCAACGATATTTTTGTATTTGGGTTCCAACGCGGTAACGGCGAGAGTATTTGGGAAATAAAGCAACACATCGGTTATGTTTCTACAGCCTTACAATGGGAATACCGAGTGAGTGCGAGCCTCAGAAACGTGATCGTATCAGGATTTTATGACAGCATCGGGATGTATACCAAGAGTAGCGATGCTGAAAAGAACATAGCGGACCAATGGTTGGCGTTGTTAGGGTTAGAGGCGAAAGCTGATGAGCCATTTAATAAGCTTTCTTATGGTGATCAGCGTTTGTTATTGATCGCTAGAGCGATGGTAAAACACCCACCATTGCTGATTCTAGATGAGCCTTGCTTAGGCTTAGACGAAATAAATAGACAGGTAGTGCTGGCTTTAATAGAGAAAATTTGCGCTGGCAGTGAATCTTCGGTTATCTACGTTAATCATCACCCTGAGGATAAGATAAAAGGGATTGATAATTTTTTGACGTTAGTCTGATGAAGCTTGGTTAAGGGTAGAGATTGCTTTATTTAATAGTTTGTTCCGAGACAGCAAGTATTTGATATTTCTCTCTACCCTTATATCGATAAACACATCAGGTTTCACATCCCGTAAAAACCCTTCTAGCGCAACGAAATTATAGTTCTCAATAAAGATCACTTCTTTGAAGCTTTCTGCGAAAAAAGGTTGAATTTCCTTCCCAAAAGAGTCATGCATAATAACTGCTCGCAGCGATTTAGTGGCGCATCCAGCTTTCTTTGGTAACTTTCTCTTTTGGAGTTTGTACGCGTGTGTTTTTTTGAAGCTGCGTAATAGCTCGTACTCTTGAGGGGCACATTGTTCTATGGGTATCAGGCGGTGGTGTTGCTCAGGTATTGAAATAGACAGCATGCCGGCAAGATCCCCTTTTTTATCGATGCGCTTGGGTTTTACTTCGTCAAATTGCAAGGCAGCCTCAAGAGTGGGCAATAACGTCTGCAATTTGAGCATGATACTTTGATAAGATAAAAATGCGCCTAGGCTACTCCAGTGAGTATCTTCTCGAAGATAAAGACTATCGGCTTTTATATCATTGTCGAGTTTACTTTGTAGCATTTCGGGGCCAGTTAGTTTGCGCTCCATCAACATAGGTTCAAGTTCTAAATAGTTATCGAAAACTTTGTCGGACTCTAATTTTGTGAACAGCTGATCAAGCATGGTTTCGCCGGAGTGATCGCGTATGCGTTTGGGCAAGTGTTCCGGAAAAAGGGACATCTTGTTTAGAGCTGGGACAAAGAGGTATTTGATACCAAGGTTACTTAGCCATTTCTTTTTGTCTACCAGATGTTGTTGCCAACTATTCAGTTGTTGCTGATTAAGCGTGGATTCTCCAATATGATCTTTGAGCGATTCTTTCCAATCATAGAATAACCAATCTTGTTCCCCCTCGATGACTTTTTTAAGGGATGATTTGCCAAAGGCAGCTGATTTCCACGATTGACGTAACGTGATTAATTCAGATCTCAGTCCATAATGATCACTGAAATATTGGTCAAAATCAGCAGGGAATTGCGTCAACAAGCGCTTATCAAAATTGATCTCTGGGGCGCTGGCTAATCGACGCTTTTCTTGCTCGGAAGTGTTTTGTGTCTCACCAAATAACCACGCTAACCCCGGCGTTGAGATAGCGAAGATAAAAAGAAGCGCAATGGCCCTGAGTTGTAGTGTATTGATCATTAAAAGCGAAAGTAAATGAAGGGGTTGTATGAGCCGTTGGCAATCTCCATGGCTACTAATATATAAATGCTTGAAAGTAGTGCAGCTTTGCCGGTCATGCTGCTCAGTAACAACATATTGCTAGCGCGCGATCTCACTAGCAGCGGCGTTATAATCTGTTTGCTTAGCCACTGATAAAGCGGTGTGGCTATAGCCAAGCCCAGTAGCAAGGTTATATAAAACTCAAAATCAAGTTGAATGGCGATTTGTGGATGCAAGCTGCCAGTCGCAGGCCATTGATACATAGCAGTTAAATAACTGAGACTGGAGTCCAACGTTTCTGCCCTGAAGAAAACCCAGGCGCTGAGCACAACCAGTAAGGTGTATCCATGTTGAAACAGTTTGGGCAACGAGGCCAATATTCGACCCCATCTGCCTCGCTCGAGTGCCAGGAAAGCCCCGTGTAACAAACCCCAAATAATGAAATTCCAGCTTGCTCCATGCCAAAGTCCACAAATCAAGAAAACGATAAATAGGTTTCTGATGGTGGTGATATTGCCATTTCGATTGCCACCCAATGGGATATACAGATAATCGCGAAACCAACTGGATAATGAAATGTGCCAGCGTTGCCAAAATTCCCGGATAGATTTAGACACATAAGGGAAATTGAAGTTTTCTAAGAATCGGAAGCCGAGCATACGGCCCAACCCAATGGCCATGTCCGAATAGCCGGAAAAATCAAAATAGATTTGCAGGGCGTAACATAGAATACCTAACCAGGCTGTTGCCATGGTTAATTCCCCTGCGGGCAAAGAGAAAATTAAATCGGCGATATAGCCCAATGGATTGGCTATCAGCATCTTTTTACCTAAGCCATAGACAAATCGTTCAACCCCTGATGCAAATAGCGTTAGGTTTTGGGTGCGCTTTTTTATTTGTTCGGCAACATCGTGATAACGTACGATCGGTCCCGCGATCAATTGCGGGAACAGTGAAATATAGAGTCCAACTGAAATGACTGATTCCTGAGGTTTGCTAGTTTTACGATAGACGTCGATCAAATACGACATCGCTTGAAACGTGAAGAACGAGATGCCGATAGGTAAATGGATGTCAGCAGGGGGGCTACCTTGCGCGTTGATGCCAAATATCAAATAGAAATTATCTAACAGAAAGCCAAAGTACTTAAAATAAAGTAAGGGCAGTAGATTTAGCGCGATCATAACGGTAAGCAATAACTTACGTTTGTTTTGCCAAAAAGCGGTGTCTAGCAGTCGACCGAAAAAGTAATTACCTACGATACTTGCCATCATGACCAACACGTAGGTGCCTTCGCCCCATGCGTAAAAAACAAGACTGGCGAAAAGTAAAAACAGGTTACGCAGGCGTTCTCCTGCAAACCAATGCCCAATCAATACGAGAGGTAAAAAAATAAACAGAAAAAGTGCTGAGGGAAAAATCATTAAATTGCTTCGAACAGATCTCTGCTCATTTTACTAGAACGCTTTCTTAAGTGCTTTGGAAGTTGGGGGAGCGTTCATTGAGCGGTCAGTTATTTATTTATGACCCTTGATGGTAATAGGTACTGAATGAGTAATAGAGTTAAATTAAACCATGTTTGATATTTATGTTTTGTTTAGAGTTCAAATAAGTAAAATTTATATGCCCCAAAAAATGCCCCAGTTGCTTTAGTGCAACACTTCGTCGACAATGCGTGAGCCGATTTTTCGGTCAAATAAGATGTTATTCACTCAGGTGAAGCGAACACATATCAATAAACAATTAGGAGCATACATTAATGTTTACTACCAATCCTTTTACCGAATTAGCGCCAATGCTATCAACCGGCACCATGCAGACATTTGTCATTGTCATGGTATTGTTAGTTGTCGGCGGCACTATTTTTGATGTTATTCACAAGAAGAGCGGGAAATACTTCTTTGAAAATATGGAGCGCGCCAAGAAAAATGGTGCACGTGAAGTTAGCGGCGGCGAAAAAGCAACGATTGCGATTAAAGTACTTTCAAGCGAAGTTTTAACTTCGTCTGAATTTTGCAATCCGAGGCGTCGTATTGCTCACTTACTAACGATGTATGGCTTTATTGCATTTGCTGCTGCGAGCGTGGCGCTAATTTTCTGCGATACCGCATCAACCATTTGGCCATTATTATGGCACCTAGGCGCATTGGGTGTGGCTATAGGCGGATACTGGTTTTGGTTTTTCATCCGTGTTGACGTTGCCGCTGAAGGCAATTCTCCTTTCAGAGTGATGAGGGCGGATTTATTCATATTGTCTCTAATAGCGACTAGCACCTTCGCTTTACTGTGGTCTGCTTTTGGCGGCATGATTTTATTCGGCTTGTTCATTTTGTCTACTGTCGTATTGTTCGGCGGTGTGCCATGGTCCAAATTTGCACATATGTTCTTCAAGCCAGCAGCAGCTTTCGAAAAGAAACTGTCCGTTGCCGATGGCACCATGAACAACTTACCCCCTCCCGCTGATGCGCCAGAGCAATTTGGTTTGGGTATCAAGCGCTCCGCACCCAAGAATTATTAAACATCACTATTAACTGATCAACTGGCGAATACGCCGGTTATTCACCTAACTAATTGAGTAAATAATAAAATGCCAACTTTTGTATACATGACTCGCTGCGATGGTTGCGGCCACTGTGTAGATATCTGTCCTTCAGATATTATGCATATCGATAAGACATACCGCCGTGCGGTTAACATTGAGCCAAACTTTTGCTGGGAGTGTTACTCCTGCGTAAAGGCTTGTCCACAAAACGCGATTGACGTACGGGGTTACGCTGACTTTGCGCCTTTAGGCCACAGTGTGCGAGTACGTCGTGAAGAAGAAAAAGGCACGATTTCATGGAAGATAAAATTCCGTGATGGCCGTGTTAAAGACTTCGTTTCGCCAATTACTACACGACCTTGGGGCGAGGGAATTGAAGCGGTAGGCGACCTTCCACTACCTGATCAAGAAATGGTGGATTCTCAGCACTTATGTTACGAGCCTGAAGTTATCAATGTAGAAGCAGGCCTTCGTACGATTTCTAAAGATAAATTCAAGCAAGGAGTTTATTACTAATGGGTAAGATCGATACAGTATACGAAGATTGCGATATCCTCGTAGTGGGCGGTGGAATGGGCGGTACAGGTGCTGCTTACGAAGCGAGGTATTGGGGTCGTGACATGCGGGTTGTTATTGCTGAAAAAGCCAATATCGATCGAAGTGGTGCGGTAGCTCAAGGTCTTTATGCGATCAACTGCTACATGGGTATGCAGTGGGATGAAAACTCACCAGAAGATCACGTGCGTTACGCGCGAAATGATTTAATGGGTATGGTGCGTGAAGATTTGGCTTTCGACATGGCTCGCCACGTGGACTCCACCGTACACAAGTTTGAAGAATGGGGCCTCCCATTCATGAAAGATGAAGACACTGGTCGTTACCTTCGTGAAGGTAAATGGCAGATTATGATTCACGGCGAAAGCTATAAGCCAATTGTGGCTGAAGCAGCGCGTAAATCAGCTGATGCCATCTATAACCGCATCATGATCACTCATCTACTGATGGATGAAGGCAAAGACAACCGTTGCGGCGGTGCTGTTGGTTTTAACGTTCGTACTGGTGCTTATCACGTCTTTCGTGCTAAAGCGACTATCGTCGGTGCAGGCGGTGCATCTCATATCTTTAAGCCGCGTTCAACGGGCGAAGGCATGGGTCGTACTTGGTATGCTCCTTGGAGTTCTGCTTCTGCTTACGCTTTGCCTATCATGGTGGGAGCGAAGATGACGCAGATGGAAAACCGCATCGTACTTTGTCGTTTTAAAGACGGTTACGGACCCGTTGGCGCATACTTCTTACACTTGAAAACATACACTCAGAACGCTTACGGCGATGAGTACGAATCAAAGTGGTACGAGCAAACTAAAGGCATGGTAGGTGATTATATTGATCACCAGCCAACCCCAACTTGCTTGCGTAACCACGCTTTCATTGAAGAAGTGAAAGCAGGCCGTGGCCCGATTCACATGGTAACCAAAGAAGCCTTTCAAGACCCACATAAAGAAACGGTTGGTTGGGAAAACTTCTTGGGCATGACAGTGGGCCAAGCAGTTGTTTGGGCAGCGCAAGATATCGACCCTAAGTACATCAACCCAGAATTAACCACGTCTGAGCCTTATGTTATGGGTTCTCACGCGACTTGTTCAGGCGCGTGGGCTTCCGGCCCTGAAGATATCTCTCCTGACGAATATCAATGGGGCTACAACCGCATGATGACGGTTGATGGTTTGTTTGGCGCGGGTGATGCTCTGGGCGGAACCGCTCACGCATTCTCATCAGGTTCGTTCACAGAAGGACGTTTAGCGGCTAAAGCAGCGGTTAAGTACGTTCGTGACATGAAAAATGAAGAGATCAAGATTTCTGATAAGCAAATGGATGATTTCAAGAAAGAAATCTTTCAGCCTATGGAGAATTACACAGTAGGCCGTAACGAAATCACTGGCGGCACGGTTTCTCCAAGTTACTTATTGCCTATCCAGGGTCTACAACGTCTAGAGAAAATCATGGACGAATACGCAGGCGGTATCAGCGTAAACTACATGACTAACGAGCCATTATTGCTTCGCGGGCTAGAGTTGTTGGCGACATTCCAAGAAGATCTTGAGCACATTGGTGCGGAAGATCTGCACCAGTTACAGCGTGCATGGGAGCTTAAGCACCGCGCGATTGCCTCTGAGTGTGTTGTTCAGCATACCTTGTTCCGCACCGAAACAAGATGGCCGGGTTACTACTATCGTGGTGACCATATGAAGCTTGACGATGACAATTGGCATGCACTAACCCTTTCTCGCCGTGACCGTGAGTCTGGCGAATGGGAGATGGAAAAAGCGCCTGTTTATCACATTGTTGACTAGCTAACCGCACAGGAACAGTAGAGCAACTGCTCTGCCATTCTAAGTATAATAAAAGCGTCTACGGCAACGTAGGCGCTTTTGTTATTTTGAGATATACAAACGTCATTTCAGCAAAGCATAATTTAAGCCATGTTAGAAGAAACCAAACAAGCTCTTACCACAGAACAATATATCCATAGAGAAGTGGATATATTCGTCGCGAATAATAACGCTGAGAAAAAAGACGTAGAGCACTTGATGTCTTTTATTACAACCTCGGGTGCATCGGTGTCACAGGTTCCTAGTTTGTTAAAACAAGGTTACAAGCGCCTGCTTCAACTTAGAGAACTAACTGCTCAAGGTGAAGCGTCGATTGAAGGAAATAAAACACTCACACAGCTAGTACAAAGAGCGTTGATGGCTGCGTCTAAACTGGACTATGAGCAAGCTGCTGGTTATTACGAGCAAGCGTCTAAATTTGCTGGAATAAGCAATGAATTAGCGTGGGGTTACTTAAGCCAAAGCGCTAAATTGAAAACAGAGCTTGGACAGGAATTCGGCGATAACAATGCCTTACAACAGGCGATTTATTTGATTGAAGATGATGTGTTGCCATTGGCAAGCGGCTCAGATAGAGCGCAAGACCTAGCCACCTCCTTACATCTATTGGCCAATGCTCGCGCAATCTTAGGGCAACGTCAGGGCGGCACCCGAAACCTAGAGGAATCGATTGAGAGCTTTGAAGGGGCTTTAACACAAAGAAATCGGAAATCGCACCCGTTAGAATGGGCTGAAACACAGAATAGCTTAGGCAACTCATTGGGCATGCTTGCGCATCGTCAAGGGGATGCAGCAATGTTAGAGAAGTCACTAGAAGCGTTTGAAATGTCACTCAAAGAGCGAACCCGAGAAGTGGCTCCTGCGGAGTGGGCGAGCACTAAGAATAACTTAGCCGCTGTTCTACAATCTATGGGGCAACGAGATAAAGATACTCAACTGTTAAAGAAGTCGGTTGAGATATACAAAGAAGTATTAGCGCTTTGGACGCGTGACAACGCGCCGCAAGACTGGGCCACCGCTATGAATAACCTGGGTACCGCGTTGAGAGTGCTAGGTGAACATCGAAAAGGCCCGCGCACTTTTGAACAATCTGTTGCGGCATACAAAAACGCCTTGGAAGAAAAAACCCGAGAAGTGTTTCCGCAAGAATGGGCGATGACTCAAAATAACTTGGGCGCAGCGCTGCAAAAATTGGCGGAGCTTGAAAAAGATGGTGACACGTTGCTGAAAGCGGTTGAGGCTTACGAAAATACCTTGCAAGAGTGGACGCGCGAGAGTGTACCGATGGCTTGGGCCATGACGATGGCTAACTTGGGCGTTGCCCGTAGAACACTCGCTGAAGTGTTGACAGATATTGATATTGCGCGAAAAGCGCTGGTTGAATTGGAAGCGGTAAGCGATGTATTTCGCGAGCTTAGTCACGCACAATATTCTGAACTGGTTATTGACCAAATAGGACAAACGCGCAAGTTGATAGTCAGCCTTGAAAGCAGTAAAGAGGATTAAACAGGGCTTTCACTGGGTTTAGAGAGGAACCATAACCAGTGCGATATAAAGTGTAAGCGCCTTATTCAATTTGCTAAACTAGCTTAAAGAATATAATTGAGGAAACAAGCTGAACACGTCACAGTCAATCATAAATTGGATTCAAGGAATAGGCACTGAGTTCTTTCAACCTTGGTCGATTTATCAGCTGTTGATTGTGTTGTCAGCTTTCGGGGCGGCCAAAATATTGACCTTGAGGGTCGAACCGTGGTTCGAAGAAAGGGTTCGGGAAATGAAAGGCCAACCTAGGACGCTCCGACTGCTGGTGGCGGTATTGCGTAATACTCAATGGATATTATTTTTTCTTCTATTGTGCCTAATTTACAGTGCAATGCAGCAGCACACCTGGCCCAGTCGTAGTTATTTTATTGGCATAGTCGCCAAACTGGCCTTAGCATGGATTTTGATATCGGTAGTTTCTAAAATAATTCGAAACCGCAGTTTATCTCGCTTAGTGGCGATGGGGTGTTGGGCGGTCGTAGCACTAAGTATGCTGGGTTTGTTGGGTAACACGGGAGCAGCATTAGATTCAGTCGCTTTCACCATGGGAGATGTACGCCTTTCTTTGCTCAATATATTGAAGGGCATTTTATTAGTGGTGGGCTTGCTGTGGCTGGCATCTGCAGTTGGCAATTTTTTCGATAGGCAAATTAATCAGGTCGAAGATTTAACCCCTTCTCTAAAAGTTTTAATCGGGAAGATAGTAAAGATATTCTTATTTATTATCGCGGTTGTAGTAGCGGCATCTAGTATCGGAATAGATCTAACGGCCTTGACTATATTTTCAGGTGCAGTCGGTGTCGGTATTGGTTTTGGCCTGCAAAAAGTCGTCTCGAACTTTATCTCCGGGATTATCATTCTCTTAGATAAGTCGATAAAACCCGGCGATACCATCTCTCTGGGCGAGACCTTTGGTTGGATACGTGAACTGCGCGCTCGGTTCGTTTCAGTGGTTACGCGCGACGGTAAAGAGTTCTTAATACCCAACGAGGACTTCATTACGCAGCAGGTGGTGAACTGGTCTTTTACTGATAAATTAATTCGCTTAGATGTGCCATTTGGTGTCTCGTACGACAGTGACCCGCATGAGGTTTCGCGTTTGGCTATTGAATCTTGCAGCGCTATACAACGTATTTCGAAGAGCAAACCCCCCGTTTGTTGGATGACAGAGTTTGGCGATTCTTCGGTTAATTTCTTGCTCAGATTTTGGATAAAAGACCCAAGAAATGGGTTAACCAATATCCGCGGTACGGTGCTGTTAGCGTTATGGGATACCTTTAAAGAGCACGATATTGATATACCTTATCCCCATACTGAAGTAATAATAAAAAACGAAGCTAAGCCCAAAGCATTGTGAATATAGATAAACTGGTTACTCAGAAAACATTCTGCGCCCCGAGACTTAGTGTGATTCGGCTATCGAAACTAAAAATACAATAATTCATAATTCATAATTCATAATTAATAAAGAGGAATAAAAATGACAGAAAATAAAGCTCTCCAACCCTTAATCGGCTTACAAATGTTGTTTGTAGCGTTCGGTGCATTGGTGTTGGTGCCACTACTAACCGGGTTAAATGCCAGCGTCGCGCTTTTTACCGCGGGTGTAGGAACTCTAATTTTTCAATTCGTTACAGGACGACAAGTCCCCATCTTTTTAGCTTCGTCATTTGCCTTTATCGGGCCCATTATTTTTGCCGTTCAAACATGGGGCGTCGCTGCCACTATGGGCGGATTATTCGCGGCGGGTGTTATGTATATGTTGTTAAGTGCAGTGGTCGCGTTAAAAGGTCGTAGCATCTTAGATAAAATTCTGCCGGCTGTGGTTGTAGGGCCTGTGATCATGATCATTGGTTTAAGCTTGGCGCCGGTTGCAGTTAACCTAGCTATGGGTAAAACCGGGGATGGCACTGCGGTACTGGTGCCTCAAGGCGCCGCTATCGCGATTGCTTTGGCAGCTTTACTCGCAACGGTATTAACCAGTTTGATGGGCAAAGGATTAACCAAATTAATTCCGATACTGATCGGCGTGTTGGCCGGCTATATTATGGCGGCAATTTTAGGTTATGTTAGTTTTGAGGCGGTGGCGGTAGCGCCGTTATTTGCGGTCCCTGATTTCGTCTTCCCTGAGTTTCGATGGGAAGCAATATTGTTTATGATTCCAGTGGCCATCGCACCCGCAATTGAACATGTTGGTGATATGTTAGCCATTAGCAATGTCACCAAAAAAGACTTCTTGGATAAGCCAGGTCTGCATAAAACCTTATTGGGTGACGGTATCGCGACCTCTGCTGCTGCATTAGTAGGCGGCCCCCCCAATACGACTTATTCTGAAGTAACGGGTGCGGTTACGCTGACTAAAGCATTCAATCCGGTAATCATGACTTGGGCAGCCGTATTTGCAATCGTCTTGTCATTCTCGGGCACTTTAGGGGCCTTGCTGGGCACCATGCCAACCCCGGTGATGGGCGGCATCATGTTGTTACTATTTGGCGCGATTGCCGCAGTGGGTATGAACACACTGATTAGCGCTCAAGCTGACCTTACGCAAACGCGTAATTTGATTATCGTATCGCTTATTTTAGTGGTAGGAATTGGTGGTATGCGGTTTAGCATGGGTGATTTCTCACTAGGTGGCATAGGATTAGCCGCTATCGTAGGCATCTTACTTAACTTATTATTACCTCGCGAGATCGACTGATTTCGCTCGATGTGTTGAGAAAATTAAAGGCAGCGACTTCAGCTGCCTTTTTTGCGTCTACACCTGAGCATTCAAGCAAGGCACATTTTAGAAGTTTTGGTGAGCTTGTATTACGCGCCGATAACACTTGCGTATAAAGGATTCGCAACAGTTTGGCCAATATCCGCCGAGTGATACGGCGTACGTTATAGGCCAGCTTTAACACCTCCGATAAAAATATCCTTTACCCGCTTACTAATACCATCCTAAAAAACCAAAGCGTGCCAGTTAACAAATAGTTGTTTAGCTGCGGCATTTAGCTGTGGCAAGCTATGGGCAATGGATGTTTGAAATTCTTTATAGCCCTGATCGCCGAGTAGTTCTTTCAATGCCTCAGGAATGCCATTAATTTTTAACCAATTCTCAACCGTGTGCGAGCATACCTCAGGGTGAAATTGGCAGGAGTAAGCATGTTGACTTACGGCCATAATATGATTTTTACAATGCGTGCTTGAGGCCAATACGGTGGCATTTGCAGGGGGTGTGGTCACTTCTTTTAAATGAACGTTTACCCAGTCCGGCTCCGTGGGTAGTTGGTTCAGTAATGGATGTCCAAGTCCTGCTTCGGTGGGCATTATTGAAATAATGCCTAGCTCTGCTTGTTTGGATTCTCCGACCTTCCCGCCCAATGCCTCTGCTAACAATTGGTGCCCAAGGCAAATAGCTAAGTAAGGCAGATTAAGTTCGTCGACAGCGGTGCGAATGGCTTCTTTTTCTTCTATCAGCCAAGGATAGAGTGTTTCGTCTGAAGTGTTCATACTGCCGCCCATAACCCACAATGCATCGTATTTTTGCAAATCAGGAATGGGCTCGTGAGCATGTAAATCTATTTCATGAAACCGAACATCAAGATCCGCTGCCAAGTCTCGGAAAACCCCAGGGTTTTGCGACGGCATGTGCTTAAAAACTAGAATATTCTTCATTTTTCTCTCATTACTTTTAAAGAGGAAGGTTCATCAGCCTTTAAACTGGCTGGAAAGGTGGAATTATCATTGGTGCATCCAGCCTAAAGTATCTTCTGTCGCTACCACGGGTTTGTACTCTGCCCCGATGAAACCGGCATAGCTGGAACTGGCTATTTTACTGAATATAGTGGTGTAATCGAGTGCTCCAAGATCGGGCGATAAACGGCTCGGCACTGAGGCAATCTGAATATGCCCAATGATCGTTTCGAGTTCATGAAAATGTTGAATAACATTCCCATGAATTAATTCGACATGATAACAATCAAAAAGAAGCTTTAAGTTGTTGGCGCCCAAGGTGGAAATAATATCTGCAGCTTGCATGGCAGAATTCAAAAAATACCCAGGGACGTCCGCTTCGTTTAACGGTTCGATTAAGACGGCGATGCCTAGCGCTTCTGCCTTGCTGGTAGCGTAAGCCAAGTTATCAATAAAGGCCCTATGCGCTGCCGGGCCTTGCGACTTTCCCGCCATTATGTGTACGAAAGGGCAATGGATCAGTGATGCATACTGCAATGCTTGATCAATTGCATCATGGGCATCATCTGAACGTCCTGGCAGCGCACAAACTCCAAACTCTCCTAGGTGATTGTTACCCGCAATGGTGTTTATTGAGCGCATGCTCAGTGACGTTTCCTCTAGTGCATCCAACACTAGATTAGCCTCTGTATCATAAGGCCAGTGGCATTCAACGGCATCAAATCCATTGGCTTTGGCAGCCCGAATGGCAGCTGGTAAGGATAATTCTTTCCATAAGAACCCGAGGTTCGCAGAGAACTTGAGCTCATTCATTGATCATTGACTATGTTGTTAAGTGTCTCAATCTGTAGAAGTAGAGAACTATGATCTAAATTTTGGCCGCCACTATCGATGTGTGCTTGGTACAAATTTTGAACCAAACTTGAAAGGGGTAACGTGAGGTTTAAACCGCTCGCTTGATTGACAATATTCTTCATGTCTTTCAGTTGCAGGCTAGACATTGCCCCCGGTTCAAAATCACGATTTAGCATGCGTTCTCCGTGTACTTTTAAAATTTTGCTGTCTGCAAATCCGCCCATTAATGCGGCGCGCATCGCAGCGAGATCTGCTCCGCCTTGTTCGGCTAATAACATCGCTTCAGCTACCGCGCCGATGGTGATACCTACTATCAGTTGATTACATAGTTTAGCGAGTTGACCTGAGCCGTTCGGTCCAACCAATGTCGGCTTGCCCATGGCTTTAAATACTGCCTCGCATTGCTCGTAGGTGGCCTTGTCTCCGCCTACCATAATGGCCAGCGTACCGGCTTGTGCTCCGCCTGTGCCACCTGAGACGGGGGCATCGAGGTAATGAATCCTTGCCTGTTTGCAAAGCGTGGCGTTAGCCTTTGCTGCATTGGGTGTGATCGAGCTCATGTCAATCATCACGCTGTTCTTTGGCAGTGCAAGGTAGGCACCTGATTCAAATATGGCTGTGGCGACCGCAGTGTCGTCAGTGAGCATCGTGATGACAACATCCGCATTGCGTACACAATCTGCGAGTGACGATGCCACTGATGCGCCTGTGTCGGCTAAGCGCAGAGACTTTTCTGCTGTACGGTTCCAAACCGTTACATTAAATCCCGCTTCTAGTAGTTTAGTCGCCATGGGTTGCCCCATAAGCCCAGTACCAATGAAGCCAATTTTTTTATTATTAGGTGATGAAGACACAGATAAAATGAGTAAATGAACGGCGATAATGAGATATCGTAGTATAGGCAAGAATTACCCCTATTTGTGGTGCAATTAGAGTACAGTGCAGCCCCCTGTTCTGGCGAAAGCCAATGAAGATAGTTCGGTATGAAAGAAGTAAAAATCACTAAAGAACCCGTAGAACTTTTCAAGATCCTCAAGTTTGAAGGGCTAGTTGCCAGTGGCGGCGAAGCCAAAGCCGCTATTGACGGTGGCTTGGTTCGGGTAAATGGCGCGGTGGAGACCCAGAAGCGGAAAAAGATCGTTGCTGGAGATGTAATTAAATTTCAAAAGCAAGATTATAAAATCTCAATAGTATCTAAGGAAGCTTAAATGCGTTTCGCAAAACGGTATTTATAGCCAGGTCTCATCCATTTCAGAAATTGAGCGACAGCCCACTTGCTTAAGGGTGCGATCAATTTCATCCTGATAAATACCGATTACCTGTTCTGCGCCTGTGGTGCCCAATGCCCCCATACCCCAAAAGAAGCTACGACCAGAGAACGACATTTTCGCTCCCAAGGCTTTCGCGCGAACGACATCAGTGCCGGTTCTAATGCCGCTGTCGACCATGATGGTCATGTTGTCATCTGCATGGTGAGCCAGCTTCTCTAAACTTTCAACGGTGCTTGGCGCTGCGTCAAGCTGACGCCCTCCATGATTAGAGACAATGACCCCATCCACGCCTATTTCTTTGGCGGCAATCATATCGGGTTCGTGTTGCACTCCCTTGAGTACCAGAGGTCCGTCCCATAGGTCGCGAATCAGTTCAATACGTTCACGCGTTACTCCGTGCATGTTGAATTGAGTGATGAAGTTACTTAAACCTTCGTTCGGACCTTCGTTGTATTGCATTACATTAACAAAGTCTGGCTGACCTTCGACCAACATCCGTAGTGCCCAAGTGGGGTGGGTAGCGCATTGCCAGATTATTTTCGGGGTAAAGCTAAACGGCAACTTTAAGCCGTTCTTTAGTTCGCGATTGCGTTTTGCACCGACTGGGATATCTAGGGTAACTACCAAGGCGTTGTAGCCCGCATCCTTAACCTTGGTTAAAAGATCCTTCATGACGGTAATTTTTTTTGGCACATAAAGCTGAAACCAACATACGTCGGGCGCCGCTTTAGCAATGTCTTCAAGCTTGGTGGTGCTAAAAGTACTCAATATATAGGGCATGTTTGCCTTTTGAGCGGCAGTTGCCAACGCAAGTTCAGCGCCCGGCCACATCATGTTCCCTAAGCCAATGGGAGGAACACCAAAAGGCATAGCGTAATCTTTGCCAAAAATTGAAGTGTTTAAATCCGCTTCACCCACGTCTTTAAGATACTGCGGCACTAAATTAATCGTATGCCAGGCATCTCGGTTACGCTGTTTGCCATGCTCTTGATCAATTCCGCCATCAACATAGTCGTAGGCAAAATTTGGGATTCGCTTTTTGGCCTTCGCTTTTAGGTCTGAGATGGCGGGGTATTTAGGGTTGTAACTAAGATAAGTCATGATGTCAGCGTAGGCTACTTTATAATGGAGGTAGTTTAACGGAAGCGATATTCGCTTGGTGAACTGCCTTGCTATATTGGTTGAGCTAAAAGAATGTAATGAGACCAGCAGTGATTCGACTTGTATGACAAAAGATAAAGTGGCCATCATCGGAAGAGGATTTGCCGGGGCAGTCTGCGCAGTTCATTTAATTCGCCTTTCTAGTCCGCCAGATTCAATTGTTGTTTATGAGCCTAGAGAGCAATTGGGTTTGGGTTTAGCCTATAGTGTGAGAGACGATAATCTGAGGCTAAATGTGCCTCCGACCCCCATGGATGTGGGGATTGAGGAGGAGCAGGAGTTTTCCGCATGGCTTCAACGGAAGGATCCAAAGCTATTAGATTTAACGAGAGTGCAGCATAACTCATCAAGCATACACATAAATTGTTAAAATTAGGCATGCAAAAACCATTCACTACTCAACGAGACCTATTAGTCTCAAGATCAGATTTGGATCATCCCAGTCTGCATAGCCTTGACGATACAGAAGCACTATTAGATTGGAGCGAAATAGAGATACTGCTGTCATCTATTTACGCTGGCAGTACGGGTCGCCCAAGCTATCCATTACTTAGTTTATTCCGTAGTTTG
>JBLIOD010000039.1:0-25378 GCA_047639475.1 Gammaproteobacteria bacterium | reverse complement strand
TTTTAGGCACGCGTGACGAATTTGCTGACTTATCAAAAAGCGGAGAGCCTGTCCCTTTGAAACGAACAGTGGCGCCTGATTTACCCGGTGCTGGCTATGCAATTTTAATGCAAGGCAATTATGTGGTTCATCGAGCCAAAGCCTTACTTGAAAAAGGCGATCGCATTACTTTGGTGAATGGCTATACCTACGGTGATTTGTCCGCGCCGGATTACACCGCCTTAGGCCAAATTGTGCACGCCGCCCCATAGAACTTGCCTCTGCTGAATATGCCCGCCATATGAGCTTACATTGCGCTCAGCAGCTACAAAATATGGTTAATCAACTTAGCCCTAAAGCGCGGGTAGCCGCTTTAAAACAAGCTAGAAGAGAATTAGATGAAGCGATCGACCAACTGGAAAACTGTCAGGGCGAAGCGATGCGTCACTTTGGCGATTAGACTTTAAAACACCCTGCCCTTAGGGTGTTAACGTAGCCAAGGTATTTAGAATAGCGTTGGCTTCAGTCGCTGGGTTGACAACACAAATACGAAACACGGGTTCGCCATCCCAAAAAGTGGGTAAACACAACAATTCGCCGCTGCGTCGATGAGACTCGGCCCATTGCCGCATCTGTTCAAGTGACATATTCGGACAGCGAAATAAGATGACCGACAGCTGGGGTGGGATAACTAACTCTATATGCGGCAAAGCATCGATGCCCTTTGCTATTTCATCAGCCGTTTGCATTACTGTATCAATCGCTTGTGCATAGGCATTGGTGCCATAGGTAGCCAATGAAAACCACAGCGGCAAGCCTCTAGCGCGGCGAGTAAGGTGGATGGCGAAGTCACTGGGGTTCCAGCTGGTTTTGTCTATCACCTCTAAGTATTCCGCTTTTTGCGTATGGGCTAACGCCGCATGCCTTGGCTCTCGATACACCAACGCGCAACTATCGTAGGGCGCAAATAACCACTTGTGGGGGTCAACAATAAAGCTGTCGGCATGTTCAATGCCGGCAAACACTTTTTTGTGGGTGGGTGAGGCCAAGGCTGCCAAACCATAGGCGCCATCGACGTGCAACCAAATACCGTGAGGCCCGCACAGTGCCGCAATAGCTTCTAGATCATCGACCGCGCCGCTATTGGTTGCGCCAGCGTTGGCGACCACGGCAAATATTTCTTCAGGATGTTGAATTGCCGCCGCGAGGGCATCCGTCTTCATTCGACCATATTCATCTGCTTCAACCAGAACCAGGTCGACATCCATCACGCGGGCGGCGGCGGCAATACTCGAATGGGCGCCGCCACTGGCTAACAACTTCCATCTCACTGGCCGAGAACCTAGATCTGATTCACGCTTTGAGCGCGCAACATGTAGGGCGCTTAAGTTACCCAGCGTACCGCCCGAGACAAATACCCCGCCCGCCTCCTTGGGCAAACCGGCTAAATCAATCAACCACTGTAGTGCTTGATTCTCAGCATAAATTGCACCTGAGCCGCCATCCCAGTTGCCCGCAAAAATCTCTGCTGCACTCAACGCCGCATCAAAAGCCAACGACCCAGGGGTGGGCGCTGAGGCGACGAATGATAAACTCGTGGGATGATCAAATGGTCTTGCCGAAGGTACCACTACATCAGTGAACAATGAGAACGCCGGCAAGCCACCGATGCCATCAACAGTGATTGAACCTTGTAATACTTTATCGAGAGCTTCAAAGGTTTGAGCACCTGCTTGGGGGTCAGAGCCTTCTTGAACTCGGGTATTTATCCATGCTAACGCTTTTTCAAGTAAACCGACGGGTAAAGGAAAGGGGGTTGATGGCTTAGTCATTTTTCTCAGTCATTCTTTCACTCGGGGTCACCAATGCAATGCCCGCCATCATCACCGCAATAGATATCCACACCCAAATTGAGTGCTCTTCCGCGAAAATGGCAATGCCCCATAATACACCCGACAAGGTAACGATATAAGCACACTGGCTCGCAAACACCGGGCCGGCAATTTTGATGCTATGGAAAAACAAGGCGTACGCAAAAACACTGATTAAGGCCGTGGCTGTGACAGCCCAAGCCGCCTTGGTAAAAATCCAACCGATAGGCACCTCCGCGCCAAACCAAATAGTGGCGGGCACTAACAAAACAGAAGCGACCACCGTCGAGCCACACAGCAGCTCAAGGATCGGCATGTCATCGCTAATACCTTCTGAAATAAACACATTTTCTGCTGCATATAACACGGCGCAGATAATAACCAATGCAATCCAAAAACTGGCGTTACTGGCACTTAAACCTTGGCCTGGTATGACCAGCAATAAGATAGCGATCATCCCCAGCACAATGCCCAATGCGCGTTTAATAACCAATGATTCGTAGCCAAACACCCACATTATGGCGTAAGTAAACACCGGCACTGTGGAAACCGTAACCGACAATATTCCGGCCGACAAGTGTGGCGCTGCGTTGTAATACAACAAATCGGGAACAATGACGCCAAGAAACGCAATCACCAAATATTTATCGATATGTTTAAACACGAACGTCCGTTTCCCCGTGATAAGACACCCCAGCGCAAAAAGAACCGCACTGACAAGTACCTGCCATGCCGTCAAAGTGAGTGCTGGCGCGCCATCAGCCGTGGCGATCAACGCCAATGTAAAGGTACCGCCCCACATCAATCCGGCAATCGTAATTAATAGATACGGTAATAAGCGTGCGTTGGGCATGGGTCGTATAGTCTGAAAACAAAATATAGCGCTAGTGTAAAGAACAAGTACGGCGCCAGAAAGACATTTTATCGCTACCGTTAATTCAGTCTCTTTTCAGCGCCTATATCTATGATGATCAGTTCAGGTATCAACAATCGCCTCTTCAAATAATGAAAACCACGCTAATTTCTTTCCTGGTTTTAATCAGCTTTTTAAATGCCTGTACGACTACAAGCAAACTCAATCAGCGCACAACCGCGTCTGCAAGCATTGCTGAACTACAAACATTGCGATCAATTGGCAATGAAGTTAGATGGGGCGGCGAAGTCGTCAAGGTACATAATTACAGTGACCACACCCTAATTGAAATTGTAGCGCGTAAGCTATGGCGCTCTGGCACACCGACGATTTCTGATAGCAGTGAAGGACGCTTCCTCGCCAAAGTGGATTCCTTCACCGACCCTGAAAACCTAAAAGCCGGCCGACAAATCACCATCACAGGGGCTGTAGAAGATTGGAAAACACAAAAGATCGGAGAATATGATTATCTCTACCCTCTAGTCGCCGCAGCGCAGCATAAAGTTTGGCCGAAACAGCGCGCGCATCAGGGCCATTACCATGACCCATGTTGGAACGACTGGGGCTCACGTTATGGGTTCGGCGCTCGCAATCACCATTACAACTATTTTAGCGTTCGTAGCCACCACTGGATTCACTAATGAAACAAACTCATTCTATTTCACTGCTAATACTAGGCTTGGCTTTTTTAAGCTTAACTGCATGCCAAACCGCCCAATTTGATGAAACGGCAAAAGGTGCCTCCTATGACGCTCCCAATGTCGGATCCACAGACACACAAATAGGTGATAGATTCATTTGGGGCGGGCAAATTTTGGAAGTGAAAAATGAAGCCGATAGCAAGTAATTGAGCGTATTAAGCTTTCCATTAAACGGCAGTGCCAACGCCAAATTGGAGGCCGATTCATCGTTATTCACCAGGGATACTTAGAACCATTAGATCACACCGAAGGCGCAAAGGTGACCGTGGTGGGTGAGCTCTCTGGCTTTCGTGATGGGAAGGTATCTGAAGCGGATTATCGCTTTCCCTTATTGAACGCGGAAGATATGAAGCTTCATAAGAAAGGGAGTTTGTATCTGCCCTTCTCAATCAGTGTTGGGTTTAGTCTTTAATTAAGAAACCTAAAAGACAACAGATTGTGTCCGTTCGCTTTTAGGTCTCTTTAAAGCGGTTAAGCTAGCTTTTCGGTACAGCGTTAAAAGCGACTGTTTGCACCGTAATTTTTCCGTCCTTAACTAAGTAGTTGTCGGTCGCAAATGTATAGCTGTTATTGGGCGTTTCAGCATTCCAAATAATATAGGCTACATCGCCATCGACTGCTGAATGTTGCAGGTTAAACACTACGCCTTCCTGACCAAATTCTGCAACCAATGCCTCAAACAAGCCAGTAATTTGTTCCATCACAGTATCTCAACACAATACAACAATACGCGTGCGGCGCTCGGATAAGGAGATCCTGGGAAACATCAGCCTTAATTAATTGAACGTGTAAATTAGTGGCAAAAAATAGTTTCAAGTTAGCTACCTCACACTGCGATTTACATCGAATTCACTTTCTTTCGACACAGCTACGTCAGCAATATTTGTTCAAAAAACCTAAAACAAAGAAGTTTGAGTACTCACAAGAGAATCAAAATCTAAGCCTACAAAAGGCAATATGCCATCAGCCACGGGTTTTAATTGCCGATCTATGTAGTAGTCGTAATCTATCGCACTACTTAAGTACTCTAGTGGTTCAGGGCCATTTAACGTCATTACGTAACTAATCCAACCTTTGTTTTGGTACTTGATGCTCTTTCCTAGTGCTTTATTTTTTTCGTCGGCTAATCGCGCTGCTCGCACATGCGGCGGTACATTTTTTACATAAGCATTAAGCTTACGGCGCAATTGTTTCCGGTAAACCAACTTATCATCAACTTCCCCCGCTAACGTTTTTTTATATACCAATTTCACCAGCTCAATGGGACTTTGGTCGTGGAATACCTTATCAAATAATTCGGCTTGAAAATCTTTGGCCAATGTCGTCCAATCAGTGCGGACATTTTCTAAACCTTTAAACAGGATCTTTTCATCTAACAGACCGGTTTCCTCATTCTGTGTACAAATCATTCCCGCGTAACGCTTTTTACTGCCTGCCTCTGAACCCCGAATGGTGGGCATAAGAAAACGATGAAAGTGTGTTTCAAACTCTATCTCTAAAAAACAGTCAATATTGTGTACTTCTCGCAGTTGTTCCATCCATTGTGCATTAATGTATCGGGCTAAATCATTACCCACTTCGCGACATCGCTCGGCGGACCAGCTGTCATCTAGCGAAACGAACGTAGAATCGGTGTCCCCGTAAATAACCGTGTAACCTTTACCCTCAATTAGCTTGCGGGTAGTTTGCATTATTTCGTGGCCTCGCATGGTAATTGAGCTGGCTAACCTCGGGTCATAAAACCGACAACCCCCAGAACCCAAAACACCATAGAACGAATTCATTATGATTTTTATGGCCTGTGATTGCACCGCGTCATTTTCCTTTTTAGCTTGGTCCCGCTGCTGCCAAAGGCGTTCGATAATGCCGGGTAGAAAGTGATTACTGCGATGAAACTTTGCCCCTCTAAAGCCTTCTATCGCGTTATCCGTTTTCAATCCTTCCATTAAGCCCATTGGATCAATTTTGAAAGTGCGAATAATTGAGGGATAAAGGCTTTTGAAATCCAGCACCAATACGTTGCGATATAAACCGGGAGTGGAATCCATTACATATCCCCCTGGACTGGCTAGCCCACCTTCCTCTGGTAGATTGGGCGCGACATAGCCCCCTCTATGCAGTCTGGGCAAATATAAGTTAGTGAAAGCGGCCACAGACCCCGCACCTCTATCTAATTCTAGGCCTGTCATTTGGCTACGTAAAACCAAGTATTCAATAATTTTGGTGTGAGTGAAAACATCGACTACTAACTGACAGTCTTCCAGGTTATAGGCTGCCAATTGAGTTTTATTATGCTGAAAGTTATGCCGAATCTCTGCCATTCGGTCGTCGACATCATCTTCTACTTTTTTACCTCTACCCAATAAAGTTTGCGACACATTCTCTAAAGAGAAACTCGGAAAACTCCAAGTGGCACTGCGTAGGGCATCTATGCCATCAATAGCTTGTCGACCAGGAATATAGGCATAGCCTTTTTGCGAGTCGCCCCTGCGTGCGCGCCAAGTAGCAATTCCATTAGCTCGGCCAATCGAAAAACGAATACGATATTTTGCCGCGCGCTCTACCAATAATTTAAGATCAAAGTTAATTAGGTTCCAACCGATGATTAAGTCTGGGTCTAACTCGGTGACTCGCTGCACCACCCCTTTGATTAGAGCTGGCTCATCTTCAAACCATAGAATTTCAGTATGGTCGCAGGACTCGTAAGGCCCAATCATCAAGACTTCTTTAGACTCGCCGCACACCAGTCCTACCGAGAATAACTCGCCGGTCATATCGCACTCTATGTCCAGCGATAAAGCTGTCAGCCTTGGTGTGTACTCAGCAGCTCTAACGCGGCAATGGTGATATTCAGTGTAGCCCTCTCGAACGGTGGGCTCGCCCGAAAACGCCAACCCTCCACACACAAATCGTTCAATCACGTAGCGATCATGTAAGCGAATATCGCCTTCAAATATTTCAACACTTTGGTTACGCCACCGATCTTGTGCATTGAAATGGGCGTTGATCGTTCGGCTGTATACCGCAGAGACTTCTTTGTTGTCGAAAGTCAATAGTTCTAAGGGCTTAGTCGGTTCCTTATTTTGGTTCTCATCGGCCTTTTCCGCCTGCTCTGTCTCTACAAAGAAAACCGGTTGTTCACCATAAACCCATAGGCGAGCAGGGCCTGATTCAGTGCTCACCCAATACTCTATTTGGGTTTGACCTTGGTGGTCAAAACTGTTTCTAGCCAGTAAAAAACCGGACTGTAGAGGAGAGGTCGACATAGGTTTAAGTATAGAGATGATCACTCAAAATTGACGATAGAAACTTCTGCCTCGCCTCAGTGCCTGCTTGCCGACTTAAATACGTTTATCAACTGATCGATCCAGCCAGTTTAGAAATGTACGCAGGGGGGCACGACTCGTGTCAGGCCGCGTCACAGCATAATATCCTGAATCCAAACGATCTTCGAATAATACCGACAAACTCCCCTCATTCAGATCTTTCTCGATGAAACGAGGCACGGTGGCGACAATACCTTCTCCTCGGCGTAATTCGTCCAGCAATAGATTACCGGGCATACGTGTAATCTTGGCTTCACTACCTGGTTCGAGCCCTTGGCGATCCATCCAATCCGAAAACTCTGTGGAGCCCAGTTCTTGAAATATCGGATAGTCGAGAATTTCAGCGGGCTTAGTGACTTTTCGGTTACCAACTAATGAAGTAGCACCGACCACTGCAAAACTACCCTTGAACAATAACTCCGACTCAACCCCTTCCCAGTCTCCATTGCCATATCGAATTGCCGCATCAACGCCACCCAAGTTAAGGTCAATCAATTCAGAAGTTGGATTGAGCATTAGTTCGATACCGGGGTGAGCAGCCCGAAAAGACGCGAGGCGGGGCACCAGAAAGCCAGATGCAAACATCGGTGTGGTGGTTATATGTAAAACACGGCTCGATCTAGATGTGGTGAATCGTTCGGTTGCAAAGGCTATGCTAGCAAAGGTGGTTAGTGCAGTATGCGCAAGCGCTTCCCCCTGTACCGTGAGAACCACTCCGCATCGTCCACGTTGCATTAGCGGTTCACCCAAATGACTTTCAAGGTTTCTGATTTGTTGACTAACGGCTGGCCGAGTCACGTTCAGCATATCGGCCGCCTTGGTCAAACTGAGCGTCTCAGCAACAGCTGCGAATGCCCGGAGGGCATTTAGAGGGGCAGTCTTACTATACTCATACGAAAGATATTCTAACGTCTAGAATATTTATATGACTAGTTAAATCACACTATCTTGCTATAATTAGTGCTAGAAACAGGTCATTTGCATGCATGTTAGTTTACTGTCTTGATATAGACGTCAAATAAACTGACCTATAGCAGCATTATATCGAGCCTTTTATCGAACTAAACTAATTAAAAACAGGAGGAGCATATGAAACAAGTTAACCAGATTCATTCCATTGCAATTATCGGCAATGGCTTAATGGGGCAAGGCATGGCATGGCATGGCACAGGTATTTTCTCGCTCAGGGAAAACAGTTACATTAATTGGCCAAAGTCCTGACGGTCTAAACCGAGCTTTAGACACGATTTGGGCAACTTTCACGGCCTATCGTGGATAGAAAACACACCACACGGGATAAGGCAGATTAGGCCGTTGCTCGAATAACCACATCAACCGACTATAACGCCGCAGCTGATGTAGATTTCGTCATCGAAGCGGTTCCAGCCGTACGCGAAACACAGCTAGAAGTTTTCGAACGCCTTGATAAAATTTGTGCATCAACTGTCATTCTAGCTTCAACATCCGGGCAACCGATCAGCCTCATGGTCGACCGCATGCAACACCCAGAAAGGGCTATTGCAGCGCACTTTATCTATCCTGCTCAACTAATGCCCTTGGTTGAGGTTTGCGGCGGCGATAAAACTTCAGCTGAAGTGGTCACATTGACCTGTCATTTACTGGAATCAGTCGGACAAACTCTGGCGGTAATGGATAAAGAGGTTGACGGGTTCATTGTCAATCGCCTGCAATTCGCCATCATGCGAGAAGCTTGGTCAATGTGGGCTAACGGCATCGCTTCTGCTGAGGCTATTGATGCTTCGATGCGCTTGACACTGGGCCGCAGGTATTCAGTAACTGGGCCAATAGAATCGGCCGAGCTCGGTGGCCTCGATATTATTCACACATTTGGAGAATTTTTATTTCCCGACCTGGATAACATTACCAAACCACCCGAAGCAGTGACAGCGCTGGTGCGAGATGGTAACTTCGGCCTGAAGACTGGCAAAGGGATATATGACTGGTCAAAGCGCGATAGCGCAGCGCTGCCAGCAAAGCGTGCCGATCGACTATTTGAACACATGGCGGAAGATTCCGCGGATTAATTTTACGAATGAATACTCAGCCTCCTAAGTCGCAGGGAATCACCTATGGTGTCGGTGTCACACTGGTTATCTGTGCCGGTTTTTTCTGGTCTTTTATGGGGCTGGGAATGCGCCATATCGAGTTGGCGAATGTTTGGCAAATATTGCTATATCGCTCAATGTCCCTATGCCTATTTTTGTTTGTTGTCATTACCATTCGCTCGGGTGGCGCTCCCTTTAAAGCCATTCATCGAGCGGGCCGCTCTAGCGTCATTGGCGCCTGTGGTTTGTTACTGGCATTTAGCTGTTCGATTCACTCAATACAAACCACCACCGTCGCCAATGCGATGTTTCTATTTGCGGCTGCGCCTTTTTTCGCCGCCTTACTCGGATGGGTGTTATTACGCGAAAAGGTACGCATCGGCACGTGGATGGCCACGTTGATCGCAGCCCTAGGGGTATTGGTGATGGTTTTAGACGGCATTTCTGCCGGCTATATGGCTGGTAATATTACCGCCTTACTTTCAGCATTGGGTTTTGCTATTTTTACTGTTTCACTGCGGTGGGGCAAACAAGAAGATATGCTTCCCGCGGTATTTCTTGCGGGGTTATTTGCCGTAATAACGGCCTTAGCGGTGTGCTTTTACCAAGGTTATGCTGTGTTGTTGATAAACCAAGATGGCGGCATCGCGCTACTGCTCGGTGTTTTTCAATTGGGCCTGGGTTTAACGCTTTATACCGTGGGCTCAAAAGTCGTCCCTGCCGTTGAGCTGGCGATGTTATCGATGACCGAAGTGCTGCTTGGCCCATTGTGGGTATGGTTGTTGCTTGATGAGCAAATGAGCCAATATACTTTTATAGGGGGTTTGATTTTGTTGGTCGCCATAATCATTAATGCAATGACTGGGTTGAGGCGAAAGCCCACACCTAGCCTATAGAAACCCCAGCATAGGTACTGCATCAAGCAGAAAAGCTTTCTAGGCTGCTTATGCGAGTTGCACCGTTATTTCTTTACCACCAAAACCGTCTTTCAAGTCATCGGCTCGGACGGTTACTTGACTAACGCCTTCAGGAATCATGATGCCATTTTGACCACGGGTAAAAGGCTGCTCTCCCACGTGAGGGTGCCATAAGGTGCGGGTAAACTCACCGCCGCTAGGTTTAATCGCTTCTCCGCTGGGTAACACGACATCCCAGCCATCAGCATAATCTTCCCATCCTGTATCTGGATGATTAAGGGTTACGTTGAAACTCCAAGAACCCTCCGCACTTTGGCGCGTTTTTACATCAGTCACATCAGCATTTCCTTGCTCAAACGTAAGGGATGATAAAAGGAATAAGCACACTGTTAGGCAGAGCTTGGCTAAGTAAAAATTTTGTTATTTTGGCATTTTGTTCATAGGGTTTATGTCTCGTCGGGTTAAAATTAGTCTATACAAAAACCATTAAGTTTTCCTTTTGAAAAAAAATATTCTCATTCTGTATACAGGCGGCACCTTCGGCATGCAACAAACCGAACGGGGCTTGGCACCCAGTGGAAATCTGACTGAACGTATCGCACCGATTTTACAGCCTTATGAAGACCAGGATATTAGCTGGCAAGTACAGTCGCTTTCACCGCTGTTAGATAGCGCGAATATGCAAGGTAAGTACTGGGTGCAAATGGCTGATTTAATTGTGGCTGCGCCCGATGCCGACGCAGTGCTGTTAATCCATGGCACAGACTCAATGGCGTATACCGCCAGCGCATTGACCTATTTACTACATCAGCGATTTGCACTTCCGCTTATCATTACCGGTTCTCAGTTTCCATTGGGCACTGAGAACGGTGATGCAGAAGGCAATCTAAAAAACGCCATTGAGCATTGCATTGAAACCGAAACAGGGGTGTTTGTCAGTTTCGCGGGTGAACTCATACCCGGTGCGCGTAGCTCAAAGATAAATGCCAATGCCTTGGTCGCTTTCGGCGCGCCGAAACACGAAACCATGCAAGCGCAAACCACCGCTATTGGTTTCGACTTTACTCAAGACAAGCGATCATTTATCGACTTGAATATTGGCGTCATTCGCATCACCCCCGCGCTCAATGTTAAGCAGGTTGATGCACTACTCAGCTCACCGCTAGATGCACTCATTCTGGAAGGGTATGGCGTAGGCACACTGCCGGAACAAAACGTTGAACTCGTTGCCGCGCTTGAATCAGCCAATAAAGCCGGCACAATTATTATGGCAATAACTCAATGTCATGGTGGGCATGTTGACCTTGGGCTTTATGCCACTAGCCAAGCCATGCTAAAAATAAACGCCATTAACGGCGGCGATATGACCGTTGAAGCGGCCTTGACCAAACTAATGGTGCTACATTATCTGGGCTACCCAAAAAACATGATACGCACCCTAGCGGAGCGCAATATCTGTGGAGAAATGAACCATGTCTAAGCCCTCCTTTGACGACGAGGTGAGTGAACTAAAACGAGCCAAAATAAACCTCGAAACGGCTCAAGTAAGTTGGCGAGAAATAGAGCGTTTTTTCGCGCAAGGTAGCCTAATTTCCGTTGACTCCTCGTTAGATCTAGTTGAAGTGGCGCATGCCGTATCCGATGATGATGTCGAGAAGATTGGTGAATACCAAAACAAAGGCTGGGTACACGCGGTCACGACGGAACAAGCCAAAGCCTGGCAACTAGCAGATGCCGCGCTATGGGCTGTGGTGGTAAGGCCTTTGGTACTGGTACAAAATAAAGCCTAATGTGCCGAGGAACAAACCTACAAACCCGCACTCTAAACTTCACATTTTAAATCTCTCTTTAAAAATACCCAACAATGCAAAGAAACAAAATAACATTCAATAACCAACAAGGCGAAGTACTTGCTGCGTTACTAGAATCACCTAATGGCCAGCCTACCGCATACGCTCTGTTTGCGCATTGTTTTACATGTAGTAAAGATATCGCCGCAGCGTCTAGAATTTCGCGTGCGCTGGCGAAGAAAGGCATTGCTACTTTGCGCTTTGACTTCACTGGCCTCGGCAATAGCGATGGAGACTTTTCCAACACCAATTTTTCTTCTAACCTTGGAGATCTATTATCAGCTGCTGCGTATATGCAGACTGAAAACCAAGCGCCGAGCATTCTTATCGGACACAGCCTAGGCGGCGCGGCAGTGTTGGCGGTAGCCAAAAAAATTGAATCAGTTAAAGCAGTGGTGACGATTGCAGCACCTGCAACGGGTGAGCATATTGGGCACTTATTTTGCGAGCACGCCGACCAAATTAAGGCACAAGATGAAGCATCGGTTGATTTGGCCGGCAGACTGTTCACTATCAAAAAGCAGTTTTTAGAAGATATTGAGCGCTATAACGACACGGACCATATCTCAAAACTAGGTAAAGCCTTGCTTGTTTTTCACTCTCCACTAGACCCTCAAGTATCTATCAATGAAGCGGCAAAAATATATAAAGCCGCTAAACACCCGAAAAGTTTTATCTCGCTTGATCGCGCTGATCACTTGCTCAGCAAAAATGAAGATGCTGAGTATGTAGCCACCATGATGGTTAGCTGGCTCGGGCGATATCTTGATTTATCAACGCAAAATACGGCTTCGCAAATTGCATTACAGCAAGGTGAAGTGTTGGTAGATGAAGCCGATCACGAATTCGCCTGCAATGTTTACACCAAGGATCATCGACTCATCGCAGACGAACCCATCTCTTCTGGAGGACAAAACCTGGGGCCAGACCCCTACGGATTTTTACTTTCAAGTCTCGGTGTATGTACTGCTATGACCGTTCGGATGGTAGCAAAACGCGAATCTATTCCGCTAAAAGATGTAAAGGTAAAACTCAGCAGTCGGCGTTTTAAAGAAGATCTCGGTGATGGCGCAGGCAAACAAAAAGGCATGAATCTGCACCGAGACATTAGCTTAATTGGCGACTTAAGCAACGAGCAGAATGCCCGTTTAATGATGGTGGCCGACCGTTGTCCAGTGCACCGCACTTTACATGGCTTAATCACAGTAAGCACAGAGCAGTCATCGATATAGGCCGACTTGAGCTGCCCTAAATTAGAGTTTTTGCGGTAAACCCAAATAAGACAATAAAACAATGCCCACGGTGAAGACTTGACCTGATAGCGAATCTGGCATTATATTAACTTCTTAAGCAACTCACTAATCTAATAGATAAAACAAACTTCTATGGTTGAAGACAATCCGTTCGTAGTCCATTTATGTGATCAATTAGAATCACTGGGATCTGTACAAGTAAAGAACATGTTTGGCGGCCAGGGTGTTTTTCTAGACAACTTAATGTTTGGTCTAATATCCGACGATGTGCTGTATCTCAAAGCAGACGAAGAAAACGAGCAAACTTTCATCGATTTAGATTTAGAACAATTCACCTATCATAAGAAAGGCAAGCCATTTTCTTTATCGTATTTCGAAGCCCCAGAATCCGCGCTGGATAATGAAGATGAATTAGTTGACTGGGCAAAGCAGGCATACGGTGCCGCACTAAGGGCTGCGAAAAAGAAGAAAGAGCGCGCGGCTCAGGTTTAATTCAGAGCGCTAACTGCACAAACACCTTGCCGTCTTCTACCTTGGTTGGGTAAGACTTCACGTCTTCCGTCACCAGATCACCCATCGCCTTACCGTCACGTACGCAAAATAAACCCTGGTGCAATGGGCACTCAATATAGTCGCCTATCACGATTCCCTCCGACAACTTCGCTGCACCGTGAGTGCATAAATTATCGGTAGCAAAGTATTCATCCTCTACGCGATAAATAGCCATTTCTTTGCCTTCGACAGTCGCTGGCATAACATCTTCGTCATCGACATCGTCAGCAGGTAGGGCGTAACTCCAAAGTTCACTCATAGCGGTATTTAGTACAGTTTTTAATGCGTAGTTGAGAGAGGTAATTTGCAGTACCTAATAAGCCCCTGATCCCCAGATAGAGATTGATAAAAAGCTAAAAGCCTTGGCTGTATAAAGGTTTGAGATAAATCACTCCATCACCCAATGGGTGCAACAACTCAAGGCTCACGATCATTTTACCTTACAAACTCGACACAACGAACGGTTTACTCACCTCTCGAGCAGGATTTTTGGCTATTGCTCAGTTAATGAAGCCCCTGAAGCTTACTGAGCGTGTTGATGAGCACTTCCCATCGCCCAACAGGCCCAACACTAAGCGTGGGTATAAGCCTTCCGAGTTCATCAAGACGCTTATTTTAATGCAGCATGAAGGCGGCTTTCATCAACTACAGCAACAATGAAAAATCTAACTGGCATTTTCCATTCTTCAAAATTCCTCTATGTTCAGGTTATATCCGTCGCTTTGCTTCTTTTAGCAGTATCAGCACCTCTTATTTTATAAGTTCTAGCACCAAAACGCGCCTAAGCCCTTAGGCGCATGCTAAGCGGCTTGCAAATTAGCAAACGCCGCGACCAACCATTTAGCCCCAACATCGTCAAAATTGACTTGAACTCGGGCCTGCTCGCCCTGACCATCGATACTGATCACTGTACCCTCACCAAAAGTGCCGTGCTTGACTCTTCCACCTAAGCTGATTTCTGAACTAGACCCTGTGCTTGAAGGCCACTTCGCCTCAAAGCTATATCTGCTATTGTCATTGCTATGGATACGATAACTACGTTCTTCATTAATATACTGTGGCGGCACTTCCCTGATAAATCGTGAAGGCTGGGTATAGTGTTCTCGACCATGTAAACGACGAATCTCTGCGTAAGTTATCACTAAGCGCTCCATCGCACGCGTCATTCCGACGTAAGCCAAACGCCGTTCTTCTTCCAATCGCCCCGGTTCGTCAATAGAACGTTGATGGGGAAATAAGCCTTCCTCCAAACCGCTTAAGAACACCAACGGAAACTCTAAGCCTTTGGCAGAATGTAAGCTCATTAACTGCACGCATTCTTCCCACTCATCAGCTTGGCCTTCACCTGCTTCTAAGGCAGCATGGGCAATAAAAGACGTCAGCGGGTCGAGTTCCTCTTCTTCATCCAACTCAAAATGGCGCGTTGCGTTAACCAATTCCTCTAGATTTTCTACCCGTGCTTCCGCTTTTTCACCTTTGGCACTTTTGTAATGGTCTAACAAGCCTGTACGAAATAATATTGCATCGGTTTGCTCATGCAACTCGATGCCGTCAGTCTCTTTGTTGAGACTGATAATCAAGTCAATAAATTTTTGTACTGCTGTGGCGGCGCGCGCAGGCAAGACATCTTGCTCTAACACGGCCAGCGTTGACGTCCACATTGATTGGGCGTGGTCACGTGCATGCGCCCGAATCACGTCTAAGGTTTTAGTACCGATGCCACGAGTCGGCTGATTAATAATACGCTCAAATGCGGCATCAGAATGTGCGTTTGACACTAAGCGCATATAACCCAGTGCATCTTTTATTTCAGCACGCTCAAAAAAGCGTAACCCGCCGTAAACACGGTATGGAATACCGGCGTTTAATAAACGCTCCTCTAACACGCGCGATTGCGCGTTAGACCGATACAAAATGGCAACGGAATCTCTCGCATTTCCAGCGGTCAACCAGTTCTCAATTTGTTCAACGATATACCTGGCTTCATCGTAATCATTACTAGCACCATATAATGTTATCGGTTCGCCATCTTCACCGGCCGTCCACAGTTCCTTGCCCATACGGCCAGCATTGTGGTCAATCACGGCATTCGCAGCGCTCAATATTGTGCTGGTAGAGCGGTAGTTTTGCTCTAAACGAATCAATTTTGCCGTAGGGTAATCGGTATCGAAATTTAGAATATTTTCCACCCGCGCACCGCGCCACCCATAAATAGATTGGTCGTCGTCACCCACTGCGAACAAGTTATTAGTCGGCTCACTTAAAATTCTTATCCACTCGTACTGAATGGCATTGGTGTCTTGAAACTCGTCCACCAAAATATATTGGTAACGATTTTGGTATTCGTGCCGTAAAGATTCATTGTTCTTAAACAACTCAAGCGTACGCAGCAGTATTTCAGCAAAGTCCACCAAACCACTGCGCTGACAAGTCGCCTCGTAACGTTCATAGATGGCAATCAGCGTTTGCTGATGATGGTCCGCACTTTGCGGAATATCTTTAGGCCGCCTACCTTCTTCTTTGTGCGCGTTTATGGCCCACTGCATTTGCTTGGGCGGCCAATAGGCTTCGTCTAAATCAAGTTCCTTTATCATGCGTTTGATCAAACGGAACTGATCATCACTATCGATAATTTCAAAAGTGTTAGGCAAACCGGCTTCTTGCGAGTGATGGCGCAAAATACGATGACACAAACCATGGAAGGTGCCGATCATCATGGCGTTCAGCGGCACGCCCAATAATTTTTCCGCGCGCCCGCGCATTTCCCGTGCAGCTTTGTTGGTAAAGGTAACAGCCAAAATTGACAGAGGTGAAACTTGGTAACCTTGCACTAACCACGCCAAGCGGTTAGTTAATACGCGGGTTTTGCCGCTACCCGCACCAGCCAAAATCATCATTGGTCCAGGGCCAGCACCCACCGCTTCACGTTGAGCGTCGTTCAAATCATTAAAAATATGCGAAACATCCATTGCCCGATATTAACCTAGGGGGCGTACTCAATTATATGTATTGCCCCTGCCGCAGCTGTTTTTTGATTCAGTAAGACATAATAAGCGTAATTTGGTCATTCCAAATTAGTGAGTTATAACGCAGCTGGGCGAAAACAACTGCGGCCCTACGGGTTTAAGCTTAAAAACACCATACTGCGCGTGTGTCGCTTATTTGGAGTGACCAAACTTCACTGCGCATGCCTTGTATGCCGTTTTTCAGCCCACACATGATTTAAGAGGCAGGGTCAGCATATATAATTGAGAACGCTGCCTTACACGCTTGCTTATTGTGAGGCGTTTTAGCAAACTTCACGGCGTTTAATATTAGATAGAACGATGACTGACAACTCCGCACTTTTCGAACAAGCAAAGCAACACATCCCAGGCGGTGTGAACTCTCCGGTACGCGCATTTAAATCTGTGGGCGGCGACCCCGTATTTATTAAACGGGCGCAAGGCGCGTACGTTTATGATGAGTCAGGTAAGCGCTACATTGATTACGTCGGCTCATGGGGCCCGATGATTTTGGGACATAATGATGCCGATGTCCTTCAAGCAGTCACCGACACGGCCAAAAATGGGTTGAGCTTTGGCGCGCCAACGGTGTTGGAAACCCAGATGGCTGATCTAATATGCGAAACGCTACCTTGGGTAGATAAGGTACGAATGGTCAATTCTGGGACCGAGGCCACCATGAGCGCTATCCGTTTAGCGCGCGGCGCTACTGGTCGAGATAAGATCATCAAATTCGAAGGTTGTTATCACGGACATGCCGATAGCTTGCTGGTTAAAGCAGGCTCTGGGGCGCTTACTTTTGGTGTACCCACTTCACCCGGTGTACCAGCCGATGTAGCAGCACATACGTTAACCGCGCAATATAATGATGTCCAAAGTGTACAAGCGCTGTTTGAAGCTTGTCCGCAGCAAGTAGCCGCCATTATTGTTGAACCCGTTGCGGGCAACATGAATTGTGTTCCACCCAAAGCTGATTTTTTGCAGGCCCTAAGACAATTGTGCGACGACAACGGCTCGCTGTTAATTATCGACGAAGTAATGACAGGCTTTCGTGTACACCCTAAAGGCGCGCAAGGTCTTTATGGGGTAGTAGCCGACATCACGTGCTTAGGAAAAGTTATCGGCGGCGGCATGCCCGTGGGAGCATTTGGCGGCAAGACAGACGTCATGTCTCATCTTGCGCCAGAGGGCGGAGTGTATCAGGCTGGTACTTTGTCGGGGAATCCAGTAGCCATGGCAGCAGGATTAGCGACCTTACAAAAATTGACCGAGCAAAGTTTCTACGACGATTTAGCTGACAAAGTGACTTATCTGTTAGACGGCCTTAAGCGAGTCGCTCAAGAACAAGGCGTTGCCCTAACCAGCAATCAAGTTGGCGGTATGTTTGGCTTATTTTTTACCGATGCAAGCGAAGTGACGAATTTCGCTGAAGTGATGGCTTGTAACACTGAGGCCTTTAATATCTTTTTTCATCGAATGCTAGAGCAAGGCATTAACCTTGCGCCGTCGTCATTTGAAGCGGGATTTATGTCCGCTGCGCATACCTACGATGATCTAAACGACACCATAACGGCGGCAAAAATGGCGCTGTCTGGTTTGTGACTGCGTCAGAAAAGCTGAACTGCCCTGCAAATAAAGTGGTGCAAGGTTGCCAAACGCCTGCGAATTTGGCGCTAAACTGGATCAAACTAAACATTTGTTTAATTAAATAAACAGGTTTGCGACTAAAAGTGCCAATTTGTTGACATATTGTTGACTCAACAATACTCAATCGGTAAAGTTGGCCCATAACTAAACCTATTTTTATAAACATCCGTTTAGTTTGAGACACCACTTAGTAAAAAAGAACAAACTCAATTCAAAGCTTGCTCACTATTTCGTTAGTTTGAGCTGCAAAAGAGTAAAGTCAAAAACACTGGGTAAAAATTAATATTTCTGGAGAAAAAATGAAGATGAAAAGCAAACTAATTAAACAAGGCGCACTAGCCGCCGCATTGGCATTCAGCGCAAACGGCGCGATTGCAGCATGTGGTGATATTCAAATTGCAGAATGGAACTGGGCATCAGGTGAACTGATGGCTAACGTAGACAAGGTCATCCTGGAAGCAGGTTGGGACTGTAACGTTGAGATGATTCCTGGCGCGACGACCACTACATTCGCTTCAATGAATGAAAAAGGCCAGCCGCACATCGCAGGCGAGCTTTGGATTAACGCAGTACGTGAGCCGTTGAACGCGGCTTTTGATGCAGGTTCATTACACTCAGCAAACGGTGGCCCAATCACTGGTTTAGGTGAAGGCTGGTGGATTCCACGATCTACAGCTGAAGCTAACCCTGAGCTAAAAACAGTTCTAGATATTCTAGAACGCCCTGATCTTTTCCCTGATGCTGAAGACGAATCAAAAGGCGCATTCATTGGTTGTCCTGCTGGTTGGGGCTGTCAATTAGCTAACGCAAACCTTTACCGCGCTTTCGATATGGAAGCTAAAGGTTGGAAATTGGTTGATCCAGGTTCTCAAGCAGGCTTAGACGGTTCAATGACTAAGGCAGTTGAGCGCGGCAAAAACTGGTTTGGTTACTACTGGGCACCAACTGCCATGTTAGGCAAAAACGACATGGTTCTAATGCCTTTTGGCGTACCATTTGCGGGCGCTGAGAACTGGGATGGCTGTATTGTAAAGCCAGAGCAAGAATGTGCTGACCCTCAGCCATCTGCTTGGACAGAGTCTGAAGTACACACTGTTGTTACTGATGATTTCAAAAACAGTGCTGGTCCAGAAGTAATGGAATACTTAGGCAAGCGTGTTTTCTCTGCCGAGTCTATGGGCACTATGTTGGTTTACATGTTAGACAACCAGGCTGCTGGCATTGATGCTGCTGCTGAGTTCTTACTAACTGACGATATTTGGGAAGCATGGGTTAGCCCTGAAATTGCCGCCAAGGTAAAAGCTTCGCTTAACTAAGTAAGTTAAACGCGTTAAGATGTGCCTGTCTGCTTCTGCAGGCAGGCATTTTTTTCATATGATTATTAAAGGAGGTAGATATGTCGTTTCTTGACAAGTTCCCCGACATGGGGCGTAACGAACTTCGAGATTTTAAAAAAGGTATAGACAGTAGCTTTCGGGATTTTTCTCGTGAGTATGGAGAAGCTATAGAGAATTCATTTGATTTTTTGCTTAAATTTTTAGTCTGGCTAGAAAAGCTTTTACAAGCTACGCCATGGCCGGTCATCATTATAATAATAGCAGCGTTAGCCTGGTTTGGTTCTCGCAGTATAAAAATTGTAATTGGTTCAGTATTATCGTTTCTCGCAATCGGCTATTTCGGTATGTGGGAGGACACGATGTCGACACTCGCGATCATCTCAGTGGCGACCATTGTCTGTGTCTCGCTCGGCATACCACTCGGCATTTTAATGGCCCGCTCAGAACGCGCCCAAGCTATAGTAACGCCGGCCTTGGATATAATGCAGACCATCCCTGCGTTTGTTTACCTTATTCCGGTGGTAATGCTACTCGGCATTGGTAAAGTACCTGGGCTGATTGCCGTATGTATTTACGCGATGCCACCGATAGTTCGCTTAACCAATTTAGGCATACGTTTGGTAGAGAAAGAAGCGCTTGAGGCTGCGGATGCGTTTGGCGCCAATTACAAGCAACGCTTATTCGGTGTACAAATACCCCTCGCCTTACCGAATATTTTCGCAGGTGTAAATCAAACCATCATGATGGCTTTGGGTATGGTAGTTATCGCCTCTATGATCGGTGTTGCAGGCTTAGGCGTACCGGTATTGCGTTCTATTTCTAACCAGTATTTAGCGTTAGGTTTAATGAACGGTTTAGCGATTGTTGCTATAGCGATTATTTTCGATCGCGTCTCACAAGAGTATGGCATACGATTACAAAAACATAGGCACGGAACGAACCATGACTGATATGAAAATTAAAATAGAAGGTCTGTATAAGATTTTCGGCTCTCACCCCCAGTCGGTATTTGAGAAAGTACAAAATGGCATGTCCAAGCAAGATTTGCTTGAGCAACACGGCCATGTCTTAGGTTTAAAAGATATCAACATTGATATCCCTGCCCGAGGTATTTCGGTGATCATGGGTTTATCTGGTTCAGGTAAATCTACTTTGATTCGCCACATCAACCGATTGATTGAGCCTACCGCGGGCAAGGTTATCGTTGATGGCGTAGATGTCATTGGTATGTCTAAAGACGAGCTAATGGAATTCAGACGTCACAAAGCGTCAATGGTATTCCAGAAGTTTGGCTTACATGTGCATCGCACCGTTGCAGAAAACGTAGCTTATGGTTTAACCATTCAAGGTACCCCCTTAAATGTCGCTAAAGAGCAAAGCCATAAGTGGTTAGAGCGCGTGGGATTAGGGGGCTTTGAAGATCATTACCCTTCCCAGTTGTCGGGTGGTATGCAACAACGTGTCGGTTTAGCGCGTGCTTTAGCGACGGATGCAGAGATCTTATTTATGGACGAGGCCTTCTCGGCACTTGACCCATTGATAAGAACCGACATGCAAGATGTGTTGTTAGGCTTACAAGCAGAGCTACACAAAACCATCGTGTTTATTACGCATGACTTGGACGAAGCATTACGTATTGGCGATAAAATTGCCATCCTGCGTGATGGTGCCGTTATTCAGCAGGGTGATCCGCAAGATATTATCTTGCACCCTGCAGACGATTACATTTTTGACTTTGTTCAAGATATTAACCGTAGCCGGGTAGTGCAGTTACGCTCAGTAATGACGAAAGGCGGTTCAAATAAAGGGCCGAACTTGAATCAACATATGGTGCTTGAGGAAGCCCTACAATTGATCGCAGCGGACAAGTCTCAAGCGGCAAACATTGTTGACGAGGAAGGTCAGGTATTAGGCACCTTAGATTTATTGCAAGCTATTGCCGGTATTGCCCGTCCTGAAATGGAAGGAGGTAGTTCAGACGCTCGTTATAAGTAGTTCTACACTGACTTAGCGATAATGAAAAACCTCGGCATTGCCGGGGTTTTTTGTTATCACACTATCATTAATCTTCTACTTCTAAAGCGCCTAGTTGCCATAACTCCGACAAAAGTTTGATGTTATGTTCGCAGACTTCTACTTGCGTCAGGTCAATCAAATGAGACTCGCATAAACGAGTCACCAAGGGTTGTTGTGGCTCGCTTATCGACACCATGGTTTCATTAACAAACAGCGACCCTGCTACTTCAGCCTTGTAATAAGCTATTCGCGTTCCAGCAGTATGCTTTAACAACTGGCCCTGCTCAATTAGTTGCTCAATTGTGGTGTGGCCTACTGCTACCGGTTCAGCTAAAAACTCTGGGTATTTAGGCGCAGTCACATTTTGTCCTATCCATTGAGCGAGTGTGTTTTTATCTTCGGCCAGAGTATGTAAAAGCTCACTAAGCTGGTTAATAGTCTGTTTATCTATTTCACCAGCACTGGTTCTGTCACTATGCACAATATCAGTAAAACGCTGGTCAGAGCTAAGTTTTGCACTGGCCAAATCGGTAATACCGCACAAAATTTCAGCATGAGAAGGCGCGCGAAAACCGATAGAGTAAGTCATGCAATCATCATCTAAGGCTACGCCGTTGTGGCCAACACCTGGCGGGATATAAAGCATATCACCGGGATTAAGCGTCCAAGATTGCTCAACTTGCCAATCTTCCACCTGCAATAACGGTGAATTTTCTACCCGCGGGCTTTGATCATTGTAATGGCCGCCTATATCCCAGCGACGCTGGCCGGAAGCTTGTAGTAAAAACACGTCATAGTGATCATAATGCGGCCCGACACCGCCGCCCTTGGTAGCATAACTGATCATTAAATCATCTCGTCGCCACCTCGGGAGAAAGTTAAAATCTTCTAACAATGCTTGCGCTTCGGGTAACCACCAATCAACCGCTTGAACCAGTAAAGACCAGTGACTTTTAGGCAGGGCACTAAAACTTGTTTCGTCAAATGGGCCCTGAAGTAACCGCCACTTATTGTTGATCGGGTCCTCAATCACAATTCTTGACTCCACCTCCTCTTCACAAGCCAAACCGGCTAACTCTTCGCCACTTATAATCGGAACAAAGCTAGGGTAAGCGTCCCTAATCAAATAGGCCTGCTGTTGCCATATTTTGTCTAGAAAGTACGGAAGGTCTAAATCACCCAAAGGCGTTGATGGAAGAGTTTGTTGATTCATAAGACGATGATACCGCATGGCGCGGCAACAAATTACCTATTGCCAAAAATGTCGGTTTTGTACTCGATAGATTTCAGTAGACAAACCGTTGTGGGAATATTTGAATCGTATTCGCCCTGTATTCGCGGTGGATAAAATCTTAGCCCCTGCATTCATGTAAGTAGCAGACACACTGGGGTGAGGATGATTAAAGCGACTTTTATATCCTGCACTAAAAACCACTATTTCTGGTGATACCGCAGATACGAACGCGTCTGTTGATGAGCTTTTACTGCCATGATGTGGTGCGATTAAGATAGATGACTGTAAAATATCAGCGGAGTCAATTTCACTAAGCAACTCGGACTCTGCTTCTTTTTCAATATCGCCTGTGAGTAAAATTGCCCCTTTAGCGTGGGTAATTTTAAGCACGCAAGACCCATTGTTCCCTTGCATTATCGTACTTCGAAACGGATAAATAAATTCAAAATAGACGCCATCCCACTCCCATGTATGACCAGCTAAGCAGGGTTCGCTGTTGTTTATGTCCTCGTTAGGCCCCGCCAAGAACTGATTTATTGCAAACTGCGACTCAACAGCCGCATAGCCACCACTGTGGTCGTTGTTGTCATGACTGATAACAGCCATATCAATATGCCGAACTCCTGTGTAGCGGAGGTAAGGAACGATAATAGATTCGCCCGCATCAAACCCACCATCAAAGCTTGGGCCAAAATCATAGAGCAGCGTATGTTGATGAGTTTGGACCACTATCGCTAATCCTTGACCCACATCCAATATATTTAACCAAAGGTCACCTGGTTTAGGTCCAATAGGCGTAATAAAAATTGCGGGCATCCATGCGAGAGGGAACAACCATCGCCAATAACCGAAACGCTTTATCAATAAACCAACTGACCCCATGATAGCAACCAACGCTAATGGCCAATCAATGCTGTGCTGCCAAATAGCGAAGGGGCTTTCACTTAACCATTGGAGATAAGGCCACACCCAATCAATACCTTGGTCTGCTAAATTAATAAACCAGAGGCTTGAGCCATGAAGACCAATGCTAAAGAAAAAAGCACCGATCAATATGAGCGGCACTACAACAAGGCCAATAAAAGGCACGGCTAACAAATTAGCAACAAAAGCGACTAAGGATACTTTATGAAACGTGAGTAATAAGATCGGCGCTAAACCAATCAATAACGCCCACTGAATATTGATAAAAGAAACTGCTCGACCGATCCATTGCAGGCAAAATCGCTTCGTCGACGATTGCTTCTCCTCTCCTTCGTTAAAAAGCGTTTTATTGCGAGCACTTAACAAAATGAACCCCACTGCCAAAAACGACAGCCAAAACCCCATACTTAAGGGTGCAAGAGGGTCAAACAATAGTACCAACGACAAAACCAAGCCCAACGAAAACCAAGGCCCAGGACGGCGACCCATAAAATACAAAGCAGCCACCGAGATCAACATCAACATAGCCCTTTTAGTGGGAATAGCAAAGCCTGCCAATGCAGCATAGGTAATGCCGCCGAGCAGAGAAAAAGCCCATGCCGCTTTTTGTGTAGGGTAAAAGGTACGCGTAAGCAAGGTATGGCTCCAGATAAAGCTACCGACAAAATATAGCAAGCCCGCCACCAAACCAATGTGCAAGCCAGAAATCGCCACCAAATGATTGGTGCCCGTGTTTTGCAATGTTGCCCATTGGCTATCAGTCATTTTTTGGCGAAGACCTATACTCAATGCAGCAATAATGGCGGACTGCCTTAGCGCCGCTTGTTCAAGAAATTCTGCAAACCGTGCTCTAAACCCATTGACAGAAATGGTCGACGCTTTGCTCAATAACATGGCTGTTTCACCCTTTCGAATATATCCAGTGGCACGCAAACGTTGAGAAAACAACCAAGCTTCGTAATCAAATGTAGCGGGATTGGCTGAGCCATGCGGGCGCTTTAGCTTTACCAGAAACTTCCATTTATCATTTGGGCTTAAATCCGGTAGGTCTTTGCCATACCAACGCAAGCGGATCTTATTGGGGTTATTCATTTCTCGGTCATCTAAGTTCAATCGGTCCACAGAAAAATTAAACTGCGCGTATCTCTCGGTCAATTTGGGCACCCCTAATATTCGCCCAACAACGGTAACTTCCACCCCTTCAGTCTCTTCTTCTAGTTCACCAGATAAAACCCACATAGCGAATACCGTGGCCCATACTGCACCGAACAGCAAAATGCTAATCGACCTAAGTAATTTAAATTTGAAAGAAGCCACTGCACAAAGAAAGAAGGCTATCGCGAGAGAAACGGGATATAGGTCAGCTTGAAAGGGCACCGCTAATAACCCCGTAGCCAGCCACCATGGCCAAGTTAACGCGGTGATTGAGCTACCTTCGTGCTTCCAGCGGGTTATTTTCCCAGCCAGATAGCTTCGTACGGAGCGGGATATATTTGTACAGTCCATGTAAGCGTGGTTAAGCTAAATTCTTCCTTAAATTTGTATTGCTTAGAACCTATAGTAACATGCTATCAACCCTATTAGAGAGTGCAGCATAACTCACGGCTGTAGCTTGATATTTCCGAAGTGGTGTTTTTTTGAGCCATATTTGCCTAATTTTACGTAATCGATCATGATTTAGTCGACATTTTATCGATTCGAGCGCCTAAGCTCGTATTAAAGGCACAACTATCCTGCATAGTGCCAATCAGGTAAGCCATACAAGCTTAAGAACTTAGCGCCTTTAC
>JBLIOD010000038.1:0-25905 GCA_047639475.1 Gammaproteobacteria bacterium | reverse complement strand
CATTTAGTCACCACGCATTCAGTGTGGAAAATAGCACCGTGTTTCTTCAATGCAGCCCGTATGGGGAAATCAGTGGTGGTTCTGCTTAAGTCTTTTCCCACATAGGGATCAGGTGTCACAATCGTTATCTTGTGCCCTTTCTCTGCAAGGTGCCAAGCCGTTCCAGTTCCGCGCCATGAACCACCTTCGTCTATAAATAGTACCTGCTCACCCAGCTTGGCTTCCCGGCGCATGACTTCTTCAGGAGACCATATATTACCGTGCTCTATCCCAGGCAATGTTTCGCAGCTAGGCAACCAACGTTGTCGACCTGTTCCATCAGATAGAGACCCGGTAGCCAATATTATTTTATCTGCTCCAAAATTTCTAACCTCTTCAGCATCCATAGGGCAGTTATAAGATACCTGCACGCCTAACTTATCGAATTATCGTTGGTACCAATTGATTAACTCAAGTATCTGCCCACGGCGAGGCGCTAATGCGCCTAAACGAAATGCACCGCCCAAATCACTACTGGCTTCAACCAAAGTAACTTGATGGCCGCGCTCAGCAGCAACACGCGCCGCTTCCATTCCTGCAGGACCAGCACCAACTATCAACACTTTGGCTGACGCAATGGTTTGTGTAAAACGATCACCGCCCCACTCCCGCTCTCTACCTGCTGAAGGGTTGATTAGGCAAGAGATCCAATAATCTCTGGAGCGGCGACCCCAACACATTTGATTACAGGAAATGCAACCACGCACATCTTCCTCACGCCCCTCACGGGTTTTATTGACCCAGTGAGGGTCAGCTATTTGCCCGCGTACAATCGAAACCAAGTCAGCCTCACCACTGTCAATTACGGCTTTAGCGTTTTCAGGAGTACGAATATGGCTTTCGGCAATAACCAAAGCATTTTCCAGCGCGCTTTTAATTCGAATGGTGTAGGGCGTGCTCAGCTTTTCACCGTGAACGAAAGTAGGCATCACCCTTTCATAATCGACATAATTCCCGGTGCCCACTGACACGTAGTCAAAATAACCCTTTTTATCCCAAATGCTTAAGATTTCAATATAGTCGTCGACCGATAACATGAAATCAGTTTCTTCCGACAGCGACAAACTAAAGCCGATAATGAAATCTTCTCCTACGGCGGCGCGTACAGCTTCAAAAATTCGTCCACCAAAACGCATTCTATTCTCCAATGAGCCACCGTACTCATCCTGTCGATGATTCGACCAGGGTGTGAGATATTGGTCGACTATCGAATGGTAAGCGTTCCATATCTCTACGCCGTCAAACCCAGCTTTCTGGCAACGCAGTGCGGCCTGTACATGGCCTTCGACAATTTCGTCAATTTGTGCCATCGACATCGCGTGGCTGCCGTCGCTGTCATGATAAGACGGTAAGCCAGAGGGTGACCAGTTTGGCTGGAATGACAAATCAGCGTCGCCGTGTTGCCCTATGTGATATAGCTGCTGCAAAATAACGGTATCATGCGTTTTCACACCTTCCACCAATTTAGCGAAATGGGGAATAACACTGTCGTCGTCATGACGGAAATTACCCCTAGTTAACACGCCTGTCGCATGCACTGGCATCGGTTCAACAACAATCATTGCCGCGCCGCCCATTGCACGTTCTTCGTAATAAGCACGATGCTGAGCGCCAGGGTATCCGTTCTCGGACATGTTTGCCGTATGTGCGCCAAATACAATGCGGTTTTTCAATGGACGCCCTCGCAGTTTAATCGGCGCAAATAGATTAGGTGTTGTCATGGGCCTAGCCTTCAGGGTTCCTTAAACTCGTACTAGATCAATCATCTTCTATTTTAAATTCGACTAAAAACCTTCTAGCACCACTTTGCCAATCACTGTTCCGCTTTCTACCTTTGCATGAGCAGCGCGCATATTCTCAACATTGATGGGGCTAAACACCTCACTTAAAGTGGTTCTTAATTTGCCATTGTCGACGGCTTGCGATACGTGATTAAGTAAGTGATGCTGTTCGATCATGTCAGGTGTTTGGTGCATTGCCCGAGCGAACATAAATTCCCAGTGCAAGCTCGCGGCTTTCGTTTTCATGATCTCCATTGGCATCGGGGAGTTGGTATTATCTATTGCCACAATACCGCCCAAAGGACGTATTAGTTCAACCATGGCACTCCAATGGCGCATGTCATTAAATATGGCAATATGATCAACAAACTGAAAACCTAAAGCGCGCACTTGATCGACCAATGATTCTCGATGGTTGACGACATGGTCCGCCCCTAAGTCTTTAACCCAATCAGTGGTTTCTGCGCGAGAAGCAGTAGCTAGCACCACTAACCCAGCCTGCTTGGCCAATTGTATGGCGATAGAACCAACTCCACCTGCCCCGCCAATAATCAAAATTGATTGTCCTTTATCGGCGCCATCACGATCAATACTCAGCTTATCAAACAAAGATTCGTAGGCCGTGATAGACGTTAAGGGCAATGCCGCTGCTTGGGCGTGGTTTAACGATTTAGGCTTTACGCCGACAATTCTCTCATCAACTAATTGAAACTCTGAATTGCAACCTTCACGCGTTATGTCTCCAGAGTAGAACACCTCGTCACCCGGCTTAAACAAACCAACATCAGGCCCAACAGCCTCGACCACACCGCTTGCATCCCAGCCAATCACCCTGGGTGGGTTCTCCGTTTGATCCTTTGATACGCGTATCTTGGTGTCGACCGGGTTCACCGAGATAGCTTTAACTGAAACTAGCAAATCCCGGCCAGTGGCGACGGGTTTGGCTAAGTCTGCTTCAATAAAAGATTGAGGATCAGATATGGGCAAGTATTGGCTAATGGCAATGGCTTTCATGTGTGCGCTCTTTTAATAACAAATTAGTAACTGAATAGTAGTGGATAACTTAACCGAAAACAAAGCACTCGTTGACCTCTCTAGCTTGGCGATAGCTGATAAAAACACACTAAAACAGATCATTACCTTTATTCAATAGTGGTTATCTAGTTGATTTGTATGGATATTATATATTCTAAAATGAGTAATTAAGGAAACATTCAGAGTCATTGGTCACAATGCGCGCACATTAATACACAAGAGGATCAAAAAATGATCGATAAAGCAAAACATAACACTTTGAAGTCTGTAGGCATCGCGGGCGCGGCAGTAACCACTGCCATCCTTAGCACGACAGCATTAGCGGAAATGATTAAACCAGTAGACGCAGGTAGAGACATTTCTTTGTTGGTGGGTAAAGGTACGCACAGTGGCACGGTAAACGTAATGATACAAAACCGCGGCAAAATTCAAAAAAACATTAGCCGAATGTCACCCAGTCATATCACCACTGAATTAGGTGATGTCGATCTAGACAAACTATTTGAGGAAGGCCCGGTGTTATTGGGCGCCAATCAAGAACTGGTTTTTTCGGTCGCTCCTGCCAACTCCAACCGTACTTTGTATAATTACAAGCCGGTGCAGATACATACTAGCAGTGATAAGTTAACCGCAAAAAGCCCTATGCATCACCCACAAGTGGTGTGGGAAATTGCCTAGTTAGTTCTAGACAAAAGGTAAAACTAAGCCGGGTCATGCGCATTTTCATGAACCCGGCTTTTTTATGCGTCTAATAAAGAATAAATCTAGACCCCAGAACCTCTTTATCAACTTAATTGGGTGTCATACCTCAACCACAGATCGACATCTATGAACTGGCCTTGCTAGAATCACGCTTCGAATACAAGAACCCGATATCGGAACCCCTATTTATGAGCCATATTTCGCTTACGCTTGAACAAGCCCACTTACTCGCCAAAAACTGCCTACTGAAAAATGGCTGCGACGAGTTGAATGCCACCGCTGTCGCCGACACCATTGTCCAAGCGGAGGCCGACGAGTGTTTTTCCCATGGCTTATTTCGAATACCGCTTTATATTAAAGGCCTGCAAGCAGGCCGAGCGAACGGCAAAGCACAACCTACTGTAGAGCAATTAGCGCCAGCAGTCGTACGAGTGAATGGTGATAGCGGATTTGCGCCTCTAGGTCTCCAGAAAGGCCATCAGTCTTTGGTAGATTGCGCAAAAAAAAATGGCATCGCCGCATTGGCATTTACCAATATGTTCCACATTGCCGCTTTATGGCCAGAAGTTGAAAAATTAGCCGAGGATGGACTGTGCGCATTTGCGTTTACCGCAGCGCATCCTTATGTCGCCCCTGCTGGCGGCATTAAACCCTTATATGGCACCAATCCTATGGGATTTTCCTGGCCACGCAAAGACGGGCCACCACTGGTGTTTGATCAAGCTTCGGCTTCTATGGCACGCGGCGAAATAATGATCGCAGCACGAGATGGTCATAGCGTCCCTGAAACGGCGGGGATCGGCCCGAACGGCGAAGCGACCACAGATCCTAACGTTATTTTGGAAGGGGCTCAGCTGGGCTTCGGCGGTTACAAGGGGGCTGCGCTAGGCATGATGATTGAGCTCATAGCCGGCCCATTAATCGGTGAATTCTTAAGCTTTGAAGCAAAAGAAGATGATGCAGGCAGAGGCGGTTCGCCCAAGGGCGGCGAGTTAATTATTGCGCTAAATCCTGCGATGTTCGGTGACCCAACACATTTTCTTGATCATGGCGAGAAACTGTTCGCAGCCATACTAGAACAAGAAGGCACCCGCTTACCCGGTCAACGTAGAGTTCAAAACCGACTCAAGACGGCTAAAGAAGGAATTTCAGTTCCTCTGAGCTTATATGAGAGCATCACCGAACTCAGTTAAGTTTGGTTAAACAGGGTCAAAATACCCAATCTCTCAGGCTCTGGTTAAAGCACATTCTCTAATCGATATGCTCGGGGTGTTTTATTTTCATATTTTTTTAAACATTTTAATAAAACTTAACTCTGACACATAACCCACCTGTAAGGCGATCTGTGCGACGCTGGCGTTAGCGTGTCTAAGTAAGTATCTCGCCCTGCGTAGACGTATTTGGGCTAAGTATTCATAAAAACTAACCCCAATCACATCGGTAAACTTTTTGGCAAAACCCGATCTAGACATAGTCGCAAGCTGTGCCGCTGAATCTATTGTCCAGCTTTGCGAAAGATCAGCATGAATTGCGGTTAAGGCTTTTTCTAAGCGTTTATCTCGCAACGCAGCGACGATACCAATGTCATGGCTGACCCCAAACTCCGAGCGTAATAACTGAACTACAAATAACTCAGAGAGTTTGTTAATCGTTAATTCCCGCCCATATTCCTGCGATAAGTACTCAGCACTTAAATGCTCCAAGGTGCGCAATAACCATGGCCATTCTTCAATTTGTGCTTGGCGCATAACCAAGTAAGGTGGGACGTCTAATAAGCGCATATCATCTTCATTAGCATCGAAAGTATAGTATCCACAGAGTAACAGCGTCTCAGTTAATTAACCTTTCACGGGAGTTACATGATGGTCAACCCCTGGAGATACAAACACCAAGTCACCTGGCAACCATTCATATTGCTGATCGCTAACCTGAAGCGAGCAGCGCCCTCATCTCACTAAATGGAACAGACCACGAGGTTCTTGCAAATGATCTAGCTGCCACGGCGGCTTAAGAAAGTCGCAAAAATACACACTAGAGCTGATTTTTAAATCTGAGAGGAGGGAATCTAATATATCCACATCAATAATCGATCATAATTAGACGATTAATTGTCCTTAAGTTAATTAAAAGACCGGAACGGGCGTTATGCTCATAGCGTAACGCAGAGAAATAAAAAGCATGGCATAATCATATTTTTTGCTTATAGTTAGAATTCAATATTTACAATAGGTATCCATGTCCGACGCTGAATCAAAAGCAGTTCACCTAAAGGGGTTTATAGACGTACCGCAAGAACGTCTAAAAGATATAACCGCGGCTTTGCCTTTACACCTTAAGCTAACGCTCGCTGAACCAGGCTGCAACTATTTCAACGTCGCGCCTAGCTCAGAAAAGTTAGGCCGTTTTACCGTCGACGAAAGTTTTGTGAATCAGGCTGCTTTTGAAGCACATCAAAGCAGAAACCGACAAAGTGACTGGTATCAGGTTACTGCTGGCATTCCTAGATCCTATGAAGTTACCGTCGGAGAAAAGGTAACCAGCAAGGTATGATCAATCAAGAGCAACTTGGCCTCTCTGCTCCTCCTTTCTACAGTCAGTTTGCTTTAACAAGCCTACTCATTTTATTTTTTTTAACGAATAATGCCATGGCAACTTCTCAAGCCCCAAGTAAGCGGGTACCCGCAGAATGGGAACCCCAAGCAGCAACTTGGCTACAGTGGCCTAGTCGGTATGAAAAAATTTACGAGCCCGCGTTTGCCCAATTTTCAGCCATTATTTCTCGTTATCAGCCACTGCATATCCTGGTCAACTCAGGAAAAGTAAAAAATCAAGCGTTGGCTAAGCTAAATGCCGTAGACGAACAGCTTAATTTTGAAAACATCATCTGGCATCCCATTCACAACGACAGCGCTTGGATGCGAGATAATGGTCCGGTATATGTTGAAGAAGATGGACAATTAGTGATTCAAAACTGGCAATTCGATGCTTGGGGGGGTGCATTTGGCAGCGATATACCCTTCGATAAAGACAATGCAGTACCGGAAAAAGTAGCCGCGTTCCTTAACCTACCAATCGAACAGGTTGATATTGTGCATGAAAGAGGCAACCTAGAATTTAACGGCGTTGATACGGTGCTGCTGAACTGGAGCACCTTGGGCGACCCTGATCGAAACCTAGCTTATACCCGTGGGCAAGCTGAAACCGATTTAAAGCAACAATTCGGCGTTTCAACCGTGGTGTTTATAGAAGGTATTATTTCCGGCGATTTAACCCGTGGCCATATTGATGGCATTGCACGATTCATAAATGCGACGACCGTTGTGGTGCCGCAGTGCACTACTGACGCTATTTGCGGCTCCAGTAATAGCAATGATGCTCAGGTATTTAATGCGGCTGCAGAAGCTATAGAAGCCGCAGGTTTTAAGGTCATTCGCGATCCCATTGAAGGATTTGTTGAACATCGAGGCTCACAATTTGACGCTACTTATATGAATTGGTTGGTGGGCAATGGCTTTGTCATCACTGGGGGCTTTGGGGATGAGAAGCTAGATCAAGCTGCTAAAGCTCGGTTAGCGCGTTACTTTCCTGACAGAGATATCTACGTGGTTGAAATGCTAGATTCTTGGTATGCAGGCGGTGGCGTGCATTGCCATACCAACGACCAACCTGCGATCTAAGCCCTATCACACATATTGCGCCGCGCAATGGCCACTTGCCCAAGCCCATTGGAAGTTATAACCGCCTAGCCATCCAGTAACGTCTAATACCTCACCCACAAAATACAAACCTTCAACTTTCTTAGACTCAAATGTTTTGGAAGAGACTTCATCAGTGTTTACACCGCCGCGCGTCACTTCAGCGGTGCCATAACCTTCGGTTCCTGCAGGTATCGCACTCCATGCTTTGAGCATCTTATTGAGAAAGGCAAAATCACCGTTGCTTATTTGCCTTGGCGTTTTGTTCAAAATAGCCTCACCGACAGATGTCTGGCCTAACCACGCACTAACAAAGCGTTTGGGCAAAATTTGAGACAACAAAGTTCTCACCATGGCTTTCTCTTTTTGATTCTGCCATTCGTTAATTACGTCCTCTACTTCTAAATCTGGCAAAAAATCAATGGTAATGTCCTCACCAGGCCACCAGTAGTTGGACGCTTGCAACGCCGCGGGCCCACTTAAGCCTTTATGAGTAAACAGCAATGCCTCTTTAAAGGCCGCGTCTCCAAAGGCTATATTAACCGGCAGCGCAACACCCGCTAAAGATTGCATTGTCTTCAATAATTCCCCTTTAAACGTAAACGGCACCAGTGAAGCGTGTTTTGCGGTTACTTTCAAAGCGAATTGTTTGGCTATATCATAACCATATCCACTGGCTCCTAAGGTAGGAATAGACAGGCCACCTGTCGCAATTACCAATGACTGACAGCGGTACTTTGCATTTGAACTGCCTAGCTGAAATCGCGAAGTGCCGTGGGTATCGGAGATGATCTCACTAACCGTTTCATCCGTCACTATCTGCACACCGACAGCGTCACATTCAGCCAATAACATCTGCAGAATGTCTTTAGATTTGTTGTCACAAAAAAGCTGCCCTAGTGTCTTCTCGTGATAGGCCACTGCGTGCCTTTCTACTAAGGCAATGAAATCCCACTGGGTGTAGCGACTCAATGCAGATTTACAGAAGTGTTTATTGGCACAGAGGTAATTCTCGGGCTCAACCGCATAATTCGTGAAATTGCAGCGCCCTCCTCCTGACATCAGTATTTTCTTACCGACCTTGTTCGAACTCTCAATAACCAGCACTGAGCGGCCACGGGCACCGGCAGCTGCGGCGCACATTAGCCCCGCAGCGCCCCCGCCAATAACTATGCAATCGTAGTGAGCAATGTTTAGTGTTTCAACGCGCGATTCAGGGTAATTTGATGATGCAATCATGCTACTTATGTATAACTGGATTTAAAAGAAATTTAAGGTAAGGTAGCGCCAAATTTAAGGACTGATTTTAGGCCATTTCTTATTTTAGTTGCCATCAACGCAACATCTCATTATCATCGCCGCGTCCTAGCTATGCACCGTTGCACAGCTATTGCAATAATAACAACAAAATCAACCATTTACTTTACTTACTGGAGATTTACTATGTCTACCTTGACTTATGTACCTGTACTTTTTGGCGTTCTTGGGCTAATCGTAGCTTGGCTATTGTACCGAAAAATCGTTTCTTATGACCCCGGCAGTGGCCGCGTGGTTGAATTAGGTGATTTAATTCAAAAAGGCGCCATGACTTTTATGCGCCGCGAATACACTTATTTAGCCATGTTCGTCGTGGCAGTAGCCGTACTCATCTTGGCTTTAGGCTTGGGTGTCAATACCTTCATCGCTTTCATTATCGGTGCAGCCACGTCTGCACTAGCCGGTTATATTGGTATGTTCGCAGCCACTAAGGCCAATGTTCGTACCACCACTGCTGCTCAAAATGAAGGCGCTAACGCGGCTTTAACCGTGGCCTTTTTTGGTGGCTCGGTAATGGGCTTAACCGTTGCGGCCATGGGTTTACTTGGATTAGGCGTACTCTACTTAATGTACGGACAAGACCCTGCCACCGCGCACGTTATTCACGGATTTGGAATGGGCGCTTCATGTGTTGCGCTGTTCTCTCGTGTTGGCGGCGGTATATTCACGAAGAGTGCCGACGTTGGTGCTGACTTAGTTGGCAAGATTGAAGCAGGCATCCCTGAAGATGATCCACGTAACCCAGGCGTTATCGCCGACAACGTTGGTGACAACGTCGGTGACGTAGCGGGAATGGGTTCTGACATCTTTGAATCATATTGTGGCTCAATTATCGCAACCATTGCTATCGCGGCGACACTTTCAGCTGCGGTACTTGAGCAATTGGGTGCGCAACAAACACTGATGTTCTTGCCATTGGCTTTATCATCACTAGGCATGTTGTGCTCTATCGGCGGTATAGTCATTGTTAAGATGGGCGCAAACCAATCTCCTGAAAAAGCATTGCGCATGGGCACTATCGGTGCGACTGTCATATTCATGGCATTAAGTTATGTGCTTATTACCCAGATGGACTTGAGTGCCAATATCTGGCTAGCCGTTGTATGCGGCGCCTTAGGAGGGATTGGTATCGGTTTGATCACTGAGTACTACACTTCAGCAAAACCAGTTCGTGATATTGCGGCGGCCGGTGAAACAGGTGCAGCTACCGTTATTATTGCGGGTTTGGCTATTGGCATGCAGTCAGTAGTGGTACCGGTTTTCATTATTGCAGGCATCATCATGGCCACCACCTCTTTAGTGGGCCTTTACGGTGTTGGTATCGCAGCAGTAGGCATGTTAGCCACTGTGGGCATTACCATGGCGATTGATGCCTATGGCCCCGTGGCAGATAACGCTGGCGGCATTGCAGAAATGGCCGGCCTTGGCGCTGAAGTGCGAGAAATTACTGACGAGTTAGACGAATTAGGTAATACCACCGCCGCGATAGGTAAAGGCTTTGCGATCGGCGCGGCAGCGCTTGCTGCATTGGCGATTATCTCCGCTTTTATAGAGACGGTTACTCATCACAACCCTGAGTTTCAATTGCTAATTAACAACCCGACGGTGTTAGCCGGCATGTTTATCGGCGGTGTGTTCCCGTTCTTGGTGGCTTCTATCACTATGAATGCAGTAGGTGAAGCGGCTTTTGAAATGATTCATGAAATACGTCGTCAATTTAGGGAGATCCCTGGCCTGCTAGAAGGTGCCCCTGATGCCAAGCCTGACACAGATCGCTGCATTGAAATTGCCACTAATGCTGCCTTGAAGAAAATGATCTTACCCGGTGTATTAGCAGTAGGTGCTCCCGTCGTTGTGGGTTTTACACTGGGAGCTGAAGCACTCGGTGGCATGCTAGGCGGCGCGTTAATTGCTTGTGTATTATTAGCGCTAACGATGGCTAACGCAGGCGGTGCTTGGGACAATGCTAAAAAGTATATCGAGAAAGGCAACATGGGCGGCAAAGGCTCAGAGCAACATGCTGCTGTGGTAGTGGGTGATACGGTAGGTGATCCGTTTAAAGATACTTCTGGCCCTTCTATGAACATTTTGATCAATGTTATGGCCATTGTGAGCTTGGTTATCGCACCAGTGTTATAAGACTAACCACTCATAAGTAGGTCTAAGAGGCAGCGCTAGTCGCTGCCTTTTTTTATGAATAAGCGTACCGGAACAAGGCGCTTCATTTATAATTCAAGGATGAGTGAAAACACCGAACAAGATAACGTAGATGAACGCGCTGACGCTAAGCAGCAACGCTTATATAACAGCTTAAACCAAAGCCTTATTACTTCACAATTTGGTGGCAGTGCTGCCGAAGCCCATGGCATTGCCTCCGCGCTTTGCTGTCGGGGCGTTGGCATTAATCAGCTCGACCCCATCTTAGATAAATTCAATCTCACCGACCAAGTCGCTTTGGTCAGCGTACAAAGCCTAATGGAGATGTCTAAGCGCAACCTCGGTCAAACCAATTTCAGTTTTGAATTATGGCTTCCCCAAGAGGTCGGTTTGATATTTGAATCAAGCGCTTTATCCCAATGGTGTAGCGGCTTCATTATTGCTTTCTTGCACGATGGTGAAGGTATCATGGATAAACTCGGTGAAACTGCCGCAGAAGCCATTGATGACATTGTACAAATAGCCGCGATAGAACACACTGCTGACAGTGAAGAAGACCAAGCATTAGCCGATAACGAAGTGGCTTTCTTCGAAATCACGGAATATGTCCGGATGAGCGTACAACTTATATTTGAAGAGCTAAACCCCACTCAAGAAACAGAGGCGCCCAATCAATGAACAACGACCTTTACATTCGACGACGTCGTGGCTTGATGCAACTGATGGGCGATGGCATTGCCATCATTCCCACCAACGAAGTGCATCATCGCAATGGCGATGTGCATTTCAAATTTCGTCCAGACAGTGATTTTTATTACCTCAGTCATTTCTATGAACCTGAAGCGGTGATCGTGCTTATCCCTAATCGTAAAGAAGGCGAGTTCATTCTATTTTGCCGCGAAAAAGACCCCCTGCGCGAGCAATGGGACGGAAAGCGTGTTGGCGTTGACGATGCAGTGGAAGAATATTGTGCGGACGAAGCGCACTCCATTGATCGCATGGAGGAAATACTGCCTAAATTATTGGAAAATCAAAGTAAGGTGTTTACCTGCACCGGTCGCCACCCTGAATTTGACATGCAAATATTCGAATGGGTGAACGAGATAAAGGCGCAAAATCGTAGCGGCGTGCAAGCCCCAATGGAGTTTGTTGACCTTACATACGTATTGCACGAATTGCGCTTGATCAAACGTAGCGACGAGTTACGCACTATGCGCAAAGCGGCAAAACTCTCTGCAAAGGCGCACAAATTAGCGATGCAAGCCAGCAAGCCAGGCATGTATGAGTACGAATACCAAGCGGTAATAGAGGGTGCCTTTTTAGCCGGTGGCAGCCCCTACCCAGCCTATCCGTCCATAGTGGCGTCAGGTAAAAACGGTTGCATACTGCATTACATAGAAAATACCGCGCAAACCAAAGACGGCGACCTGATGTTGATAGACGCGGGCGCTGAATTGGATTGTTATGCGTCGGATATCACCCGCACATTTCCAGTCAACGGCAAGTTCAGTCCGGCGCAGCGCGCCTTATATGATTTGGTGTTAAGGGCACAAGCTGCAGCCATTGATCAAGTTAAACCGGGTAACATTTGGACTGCCTATCATGATGCCGCAGTTGATGTATTGGTAGAAGGTCTCTGTGAACTCGGCCTGATTACCGAAAGCAAAGAAGCGGCCTTAGAGTCGAAAAGCTACAAGCGCTTCTACATGCATGGAACCGGCCATTGGTTGGGCATGGACGTGCATGATGTAGGAGACTATAAAGTAGAGAGTGAATGGCGGGTGTTAGAGCCCGGCATGGTGCTCACTGTCGAGCCAGGTTTGTACATCCCTGCAGACAATGACATTGACCCACGCTGGCACCATATCGGCATTCGTATCGAAGATGACGTCGTAGTGACCAAAGAAGGCAATGAAATCATGACCCGGGGCGTGCCGGTGGACGCCGATGAAATTGAAGCACTAATGCAGCAAGCTAAAGCTGCGTAAGGATCTTTCAGCGTCTTCTATCGTGCCTGAATTTCTTTCAAAGACTACCACGTCGGAATACGACGTCATCATCGGGGGCGGTGGCTTGGTGGGTTCTAGTCTGGCCATCGCCATGGCTAAAATCACCTTTCCATCGAAACCAGCCCTCAAAGTAGCGCTTGTAGAAGCGGTGCCATTTGATTCCGACCAGCAAGCCAGTTATGACGAGCGCACTATTGCTTTAACTTATAGCTCAAAATTAATTTTTGATGCCCTGGGCGTATGGCAAGACGATGTGGCTTCCTCTGCCTGCCCTTTAGAGCGCATACACATTTCTAACCGTGGGCATTTTGGCATTTGTAATTTGGATGCTAAAGAGGTTAAAACTCCCGCTTTGGGCTACGTATGCCCAACGCGAATACTGGGGAAAGCCTTATACGCACGTATTGCTCAGTTTGACAACATTGACGTAATTTGCCCTTCTACTCTGTCCTCGATCACACCGAGTGATAACCATATTGAAGTACAATTAGATCAAATCAAGTCCCCTATAAGCGCCAACTTGGTGGTTATTGCCGATGGTGGGCGCTCGCCGTTACTTGATCAGGCAGGATTTACCGTGCGCACGCAGGACTATCCTTCCAAAGCACTGCTGTCGATTGTTTCGGTAGATCGACCACATAACAACGTCGCGTTTGAACGGTTTACACCCGCTGGCCCATTAGCCTTGCTACCGCTAAGGAATCAACGTTATGCTGCGGTCTGGACCGAAACCATTGAGCAGGTAGACGTGCTGGATAAACTAGACGACACCCAATATCTCAGCGCCCTGCAAAGCGCTTTTGGCTATCGTGCGGGTTTGTTTAGCAAACCTTCCCAGCGTAAGAGCTACCCGTTGAAGCAAAGCCAATTAGCGCACCCTGCTAAGCAGCGAACGTTGGTGCTCGGCAATGCCGCCCATACGGTTCACCCAGTGGGCGGTCAAGGTTTTAACCTCGGACTACGCGATGTGGCTGCGTTTGCGCAACTCGTTATTGAAACGGCCCACAGTGATCAGAACGCGGTAGTTGATATCGGCGACAACAAACTACTTGAGCGTTATTGCCAATTACGTGCAACAGAAACGCAGCGGGTGGCAAAGTTCACAGAGAGCTTGCTTGACAGTTTTAGTCACTCATCACTGCCAATAAGTCTGGGACGTAATGCCGCCCTCACACTCATTGAAAACTTGCCCGGCGCCAAGCGATTTTTATTGCGCCGCACCATGGGCATGGCCAAACATCAACCCAAATTGGCTCGCGGCAAGCGTTTATTTAGTTAGGGTATAGTGAGCGAGATCATGAATAAATTTCAGACAGATATCACAATTGTTGGGGCTGGCATTGTCGGCTGCTCCTTGGCCCTTGCTTTGGCCCCTTTGGGCGTGAAGATAGCATTACTAGATGCGGGTAAAGCGCCGCAGGCTTTGGAGAAAGATGCTCCTTACCGAACCCGAGTTAGCGCCATTAATCTAAGTAGCGTACAGTTCCTAAAAAACTTGGGCGTGTGGCCAGCAATAGAAGCAGCTAGAGCCAGCGCCTATACCGGCATGCAGGTATGGGATGCGCAAAGTAACGCACGAATCGACTTTGACAGCGAGCAAACTGATCATGATCAATTGGGCTATATCATTGAAAATGATGTATTGGTTGATGCTTTGTTAACCGATGTGTCAGTACATGAAAACATCACTGTGCAACACCAGAGTGCGGTGGTCAGTATTGAAGCGCAAACAGGTTCTTGTAGCGTAACTACCACTACTTCGACAATTAACTGCCAGTTGGTTGTAGGAGCAGATGGTCAGCATTCTAAGGTGCGTAGTTTGGCCAATATTGCTACCGAAATAGGCCACTTCCAGCAGCAAGCCATCGTGGCACGCATTAGCACTGAAATAGCCCATCAACAAACGGCCTTTCAGTGCTTCCATGAAAGCGGTCCACTGGCCTATCTTCCTTTGAACGATGGCAGTAGTTCCATTGTCTGGTCCTGCGACGACGGCGAGGCGAAACAACTATTACCTTTAAAGACCGATCAACTCGCGCAGCGCGTCGCTGAAAACTTGGATTACCGTTTAGGAGAGGTTCAAATAGAAAGCCCTGTCTATGCGTTCCCACTTAAGCAAATTCATGCTTTGCGATATATTGGAGACAGAATTGCCTTGGCCGGTGACGCGGCGCACCGCACTCATCCGCTAGCGGGGCTAGGCGCCAACATCGGTCTACTAGATGCCGCAGCACTTGCGCAAGTGATTAGCGAAAAACACAGCGCTAAGCGTGATATTGGCTTACAACGTAACCTACGCCCGTATGAGCGTTGGCGACGCAGTCAAAATACCGCGATATTAGGTGCCATGCAGGGCTTTAAAAGCGTATTCGGATCAAGCAACCCCACTCTTTGTGGTGCACGTGAAGCAACGATGAACGCGGTTGATGCCAACAATCACTTAAAGTCCCTCTGCAATGATTTCGCGATGGGCACGGGCCAACAACGCCTATCCGACATTCCCCTGGCCTGTCGGGTTAAACCTCCGTACGCTTAACTTTAAATTTCGATAACTTTATCAAATGCAACTACTAGGCCTTGCTTCGTTACTGATCAGCATTACGGCGTTATTTAGCTTTATCAACACCAAATGGTTAAAGTTACCTACCGTTATCGGCGTCATGCTCATCGCTTTGGTCTTCTCGTTGGGGCTCATACTTATTGACACAGTTGGATGGTATCCCACTGCCCATATGGCGAAAGCGATACTTTCGAATATTGACTTTAACGTCACTTTGTTACACGGCATGTTGAGCTTCTTGCTATTTGCAGGCGCCCTGCACGTCAATCTAGAAGACTTAGCAGAGCAGAAGTGGGTTATTCTCACCTTGGCCACATTCGGCGTCATGCTTTCCACCGTATTAGTAGCAGGCTTGAGTTATTTTGCATTTTCCATGCTCGGCATTGAAATGCCGTTTATTTATTATTTACTGTTCGGCGCACTCATTTCGCCCACTGACCCCATCGCTGTCATGTCTACGCTTAAAAGTGTAGGTGCTCCACGTGCATTGGAGACTAAGATTGCTGGCGAGTCATTATTTAATGATGGCATTGGCGTCGTGATATTTTTGGTATTGCTAGGCGTTGCGGTAAATCCTGAGGGCGCAACCGCATCACATATAGCCACCCTATTTGCTGAAGAAGCGCTAGGGGGCATCGCTTTTGGCTTAGCGCTTGGTGCTGTCGGATTTTATCTACTGAGGAGTGTCGATAACTACCAAACCGAGATTTTGATTTCCTTGGCTATAGTCATGGGCGGCTATTCATTGGCCACCCAAATTCATGTATCAGGTCCCATTTCTATGGTGGTTGCTGGTTTGTTTATTGGCAATCATGGCCGTCATTTTGCGATGAGCGAAAAAACCCGCGACCACTTAGACACCTTTTGGGAGCTCATTGACGAAATTCTCAACGCTCTTTTGTTCGTGCTGATCGGTTTGGAGATATTGGTATTGCAATTCACCCAAAGTTGGTTCATTGCAGGAATCGTCGCCATTGCCATTGTATTACTCGCTCGAACAATCGCAGTGGGTCTGCCCATCATGTTATTCCAACTCAAACGAACGTTTAACATTCACGCGACCCGCATCTTAGTTTGGGGAGGTTTACGGGGCGGCATTTCGGTGGCATTGGCTCTATCTCTACCCGAGGGTGAACCGCGCAATATTATTTTGGCGGTCACTTACATCGTGGTGGTGTTTTCCATCATCGTACAAGGTCTTACCATCAAGCCATTGGTACAGAGAGCTAAAAATCTTGAGGCCTTGTCGTTGAAGTCTCGCATTCCTCGTTAGAGTTAAAGTTGAACCAATCGGACAATCATACTTATCGTATTCGCAAGGTGATAAAATAAACCGATGAATCAAGCAGCAGAACTCAAACAAGCGGGGCTTAAAACTACCCTGCCTCGCCTTCGTATTCTCGAACTACTCGAGAGCGAAAAAAATCGACACCTTTCTGCAGAAGAAATATACAAATTGGTTATCGATAGTGACAACAGCATCGGCCTCGCGACGATATATCGCGTCTTAACCCAATTTGAAGCAGCCGGCTTGGTGTTACGCCACAATTTTGGTGAACGCTCAGTATTTGAACTGGCCGACACAGATCACCACGATCACATGGTGTGTGATAGCTGTGGCAAAATAATCGAATTCCACGACGAACAAATTGAATCACAACAAATCAAGCTGGCGAAAAAGCATGGCTTTGTTATTCAAGACCATTCCTTGTGTCTTTATGGTCTATGCAAAGAGTGCCATAGCGCCCAAACTTAACACTAATAAAATTTAATCTATTAAACCTGTGGCAACCTTAATAACCGGCTCTTATGCCTTCGACACCATTATGGGTTTTCCTGATTCGTTTAAGAATCACATTATCCCCGAAAAACTGGACATCCTAAACGTGTGTTTTTTAGTACCTGAAATGCGCAAAGAATTTGGCGGTTGTTCGGGCAATATTGCATACAACCTCAACCTGTTAGGCGGCAATCCATTACCGATGGCGACTGTAGGTGAAGATTTTGGGCCGTATCGAAAATGGTTGACCAAATGCAATATCGATGACAAACACGTGGTGGAAGTAGCAGACAGTTATACCGCACAAGCTTTTCTAACCACCGACGAGAACGGCAATCAAATTATTGCGTTTCATCCGGGCGCAATGAACGTTGCAGAAACCAACAAGATTAGCGACGCCGAAAATATTGATATGGGCATTGTTTCACCAGACGGCCGCCAAGCGATGATCGACCACGCAGAGCAGTTTTCGCAAGCGGGCATTCCATTCTTTTTTGATCCCGGCCAAGGCCTGCCGATGTTTGGAGAGCCCGAGCTAAAACGTTTTATTCAACTGGCTGAATATGTCGTGGTTAATGATTATGAATCGGAAATGTTAAGCCAAAATAGCGCCATGAGCTTGGCTGAAATTGCAGCTCAAGTATCAGCTTTAATCGTAACCCGCGGCAGTAAAGGCGCGGATATTTTTACCAGTGGAGAGCGCATTGCTATTCCTGTCGCGCCTATCTCCGCGAACACCGATCCAACGGGTTGTGGTGATGCTTTCAGAGCAGGCTTACTTCATGGGGTAAACAACAATTTAGACTGGCAAACTACCGGTCAAATGGCTGCGTTGTTGGGTGCGATCAAAATTGAACAACACGGCACGCAGAATCATCATTTTACGCTTGAAGAATTCAAACAAAGGTATCATTCTAGCTTCAACCAAACGTTAGCCATTTAATTTTCACCATGACAGCAGAAACAAACACACTCAAAGTCGCAAAACTTTATTCCAGCATCTTAACTGAACTCGGAGAAGACGTTAATCGCGAAGGTATTATAAAAACGCCTGAGCGCGCGGCAAAAGCCATGCAGTTTTTAACCAGCGGCTACGATCTGACCTTAAAGAAGGTCATTAATGATGCCATATTCGAAACCGATAATGACCAAATGGTTATCCTTAAAGACATTGAGTTCTACTCTTTATGTGAACACCACCTACTGCCGTTCATTGGTAAATGTCATATCGCTTATTTGCCTCGAGGCAAGGTGATTGGTTTGTCGAAACTCGCCCGTATCACCGACATGTTCGCACGACGTCTACAAATACAAGAAAACCTTACCCAGCAAATTGCCTGTGCCATTGAAGAAGCCATTGATGCGCGTGGTGTCGGTGTCGTTGTGGAAGCCAAACACATGTGCATGATGATGCGCGGTGTACAAAAGCAAAGCTCAGTCATGCAAACGTCGATGATGACAGGTACTTTTAGAACTGATGAACGCACGCGATCAGAGTTCTTACGTTTGATTGCACGAGGCGGTCAATAAGGCAATGAGGGCGTAACTAGGTGATCAAGCTGCTGATCATCGACGGTTTTAATCTAATACGGCGCATTCATTCTGCCGTGCCCGGCGATGAAAACACTGATAAACACGCCGCAGGCGTAGTGCAATCCATTGGCGCAAGTGTCGCGCGAGCCATCAAGAAACAACAGCCCACTCACGCGGTATGCGTATTGGAGTCTAACGCGTCAACTTGGCGCCATGCTATATACGACGCCTATAAGCAGGGGCGTAAGCCACAACCTACCGCCCTGCTTGATAATTTGCCTAACATCATTGAAGCACTTCAACAGCAACACGTTGCCCAAGTGTCTGTAGAACTGGCGGAAGCCGATGATGTGATCGCCTCTATTGCCAATAAATTTGAAGGCAGCGCAAACCAGTGTCTTATTCTATCCACTGATCACCTATTAGCGCAGCTGCTCAGTAACAATACTCGCCAATATGATCACTTTGGGGGAGCGCCGATTGACCACCTGTTTATTCAACAACGTTATGGAATTAGCACAGCGCAAATGGTTGATTATTTTTCCCTTTGTGGTTCCAGCTCGTTGAACATACCGGGCGTGGCTGGCGTCGGCAGCAAGACCGCTGCGAAATTGATGAACGAATATGGTGACCTTGAAAGCGTTTTGGATAATATCGACAAGCTTAAAGGCAAGCTTAAGGAGCAAATAATCAAGTCCGCTGATTTATTGGCACTGTATAAGCGTTTGTTTACCCTAGAACGCAACATACACCTCAACAACAACCTCAAGCAATGGAGATTAAATTAAATGTCACACTTATCAACATGGGAAAGTATCTTTATCGTTCTAGCAATGCTCGCTGTTGCGGTATTATTCTTTCCCGGCGCTAGAAAAGCCATAGAAGCAAGTAAAGATGCCCCTAAAGACTGGATGGCAGTCATTATTCCTATTGCCGCAGTAATGGCTTTTGTTTTCATACTCATCAAGCTGGTTTAAACAAAGTCTTCGAATACCGACCATTCATCTTGTACGACTTAAGTCGTATACCTTGAGACAAAACAACGATTTAAGGCGAAGGTTACTTACAAAAATGAAATTAATGGGCCTTATTCCACGCGCTTTATTTACATTTCAGTGCGATTGATGAATACTAAGGAAGAGGTTCGATTAAGCCGTGAGTGACAAAAAATGCCAATCGAGCTGCAGAAAATTATTTTAACCAAACTAATGAGGAGAAAATGAAAAGACGTGATTTATTGAAAGGTGCCGCTACTGGTGCTGCTGCTGCTGCCGCTTCAACACTAGCCGCCCCTGCAATCGCCCAAGATCGTATTGAAATCAATATGGTGGCCACATGGGGACGAGACTTTCCTGGTTTAGGTACTGGCGCACAACGATTTGCAGAGCGCTTGAGCGCTATGACTGATGGCCGTATGCAAGTTAACTATTTTGCGGCTGGCGAACGTGTAAAGGCATTCGATTCATTTGATGAAGTTGCGTCAGGTAACGCCCAGATGTATCACGCAGCTGAGTACTACTGGAAAGGCAAGCACCCTGGTTTCGCTTATTTTACAGCGGTTCCTTTTGGCCTAACCTATACAGAAATGAACGCATGGATTCGTTTCGGCGGCGGTCAACAGTTATGGGACAAACTCAGTGGTGAGTTCGGCTTAAAAGGCTTAATGTGCGGCAATACTGGCGTTCAAATGGGTGGTTGGTTCCGCAAGGAAATCAACTCAGCTGACGACCTTAAAGGCCTTAAGATGCGTATGCCTGGTTTAGGCGGCGACGTATTGGCCAAATTAGGTGGTTCGCCTGTTTCATTGCCTGGTGGTCAAATTTACGAAAACTTAATTTCAGGCGCGATTGACGCAACTGAGTGGGTTGGCCCTTGGAACGACGAAATCATGAAGTTCTACGAAGCGGCTAAGTACTACTACTACCCTGGAATGCATGAGCCTGCAGCGATGTTAGCTTGTGGCGTTAATAAGGATTTCTGGGAAAGCTTATCACCTTCTGATCAAGCCATAGTAGAAGCAGCTTCTTCAATGGAGAACGACGTCATGATGTCTGAGTACAACGCCAAAAATGGCGCTGCGTTAGCTCGACTAGTGAATGAGCAAGGCGTAAAGGTTCGCTCATTTAACGATGATATTTACGATAGTTTTGGCGAAGCGGCTGAAGAAGTATTTGAAGATGTAGTAGCCCATAGTCCGTTGGCTGCTGAGATTCATGAAAGCTTCGTTGCAGCTCGTGCCAACATTGGCGCATGGGCTAAGATCTCTGATCAAGCTTATGTTGCACAACGAAACCGTGTATTAGGTCTGTAATAGACATTACACACTTCGTGTTGTTCTAAAACAAGCGAAGTCGGCAGCTGTCGACTTCGCTTTTTTATTGTTACACACCAAATCGTTCTACTATAGCGAAGCATGACTTCCTGCTAGGCTATACTAGATACATCACCGCTTCAGTAAATTCGACTATCTATAACACTCGTTTATTGTGCCTGCTAAAAATCATCTAACCATCCAAAGTCTACGGTTCATTGGCCAAGCGTCGATGCTATTACTGCTGCTATTTCTCGTCTCGCGCTATTTGGTATTTTGGTTAGGCTGGCCTTCTCTTAGTGAAACATTGGGTGCACTCACTTCAGACAACCAAGCGACAGAGGCTAATGCCAAAGGTTTGGGGATCCTGGCGGGCTATGTACTCAGTTTGATCGCTTTGATTTTCTACACCTACAAGACCCCACAAGTCACTTTGGAGATGGAATCCGATCGCTATAGCGGCTGGACAACCTACTTCATTAGGGCGATGTTCTGGGCCATCTTTCTAACAGGGTTAGTAGACGTAATCATCTCTTTTATGCGGGTTGAGAACTTTCTTGAACCCGTGTTTGGCCTACAAATAACGCAAGTAATAGACCAAGCCCGCTCTAGAGGCACCTACATCCATTACCCACTGATACTGGTTTCTTTTGTTATCGCGGCCTTTACTCGCTCATTGGGCTTTTTCTGGTTGGCCACTTTGGTGGTGCTGGCCGAATTTGGCATTGTCATTTCACGTTTTGTTTTTTCGTACGAACAAGCCTTCATGGGAGACTTAGTGCGTTACTGGTATGCCGCTCTATTCCTGTTCTCTAGCGCTTATACCTTAGTTGAAGGGGGCCACGTTAGAGTTGACGTACTCTATGAGAAATTCTCAGAACGCGGCAAAGCCTGGACCAACATTTGGGGCTCACTACTATTGGGTTTACCCGTCTGCTGGACTATTTTAACGCTCGGCATGAGCAGCAAACAAAGCAGCCTTATTGCCCCGATTATCAACTTCGAAGTATCTCAAAGTGGTTATGGTATGTATGTGAAATACTTGATGGCAGGCTTTCTGGTGGTATTTGCGATAAGCATGGCCATGCAATTCACCGCTTACTTCCTGAAAAGCGCTCACCTAATTTTAAGCGATAAGTCGCTTGATAGTCCCACCAAAGAGGCTGCATAAATGGAACTCCTATTTTTAGGCCTGTTGTTATTATTGATGATGCTGGCGTTGACCGCCGGTTTTCCCGTTGCGTTTGCCCTACCCGGCTCAGCCATCATAACCATTGCCTTGGCCGCAGCCAGTGGACATATCTTTGCCGGTGACGTCAGCGCGTATTTCGCGCAAGATGGCCCTGTTCAGTGGCTCAGCGCCGGTGTAACCAACTTCAGGAGTCTATATTGGCTGGTTGAGCGCGATACGTTAATCGCAATCCCCCTATTCATCTTCATGGGCATTATGCTGCAACGTTCAAAAATTGCAGAAGATTTATTAGTGGCCATGGCACAGTTGTTCGGCCCCGTTCCCGGCGGTTTAGGCGTGTCTGTAGTATTTGTAGGTGCCTTACTGGCTGCTACTACCGGTATCGTGGGCGCAACCGTCATCGCAATGGGTTTAATCTCCTTGCCCGCGATGCTACGCAATAATTATTCAAAGTCGTTAGCCTGCGGCACTATATGCGCTTCCGGCACATTAGGTCAAATAATTCCGCCTTCTATCGTACTCATTATTTTAGCCGATCAGCTGGCCAACGCCGCTGATCAAGCCAATACCGCTCGTAAAGAGCTGTACCGCGTTGCCACCGGTGAATTTTCAATGCCGTCGCAATTTGACGTAGTTTCAGCCAGTGCGGGCGACATGTTTATGGGCGCGATGATTCCCGGCGTAGTGCTTGTTGGTATCTACATGCTGTACATTTTGATTGCGGCCCGTATCAACCCCGAACTCGCACCGCCAGTACCTTACGAAGGTGACTATGACTCCAAGTTTGCAGGACGGGTATTCTTGGCCTTGGTACCACCTCTAACGCTTATTTTCGTTGTGCTAGGCTCAATCATCACCGGCGTGGCTACGGTTAATCAAGCGGGGTCTATAGGAGCCATAGGCGCCATGATCATGGCCGGTTATCGTCTATATGAAGGCAACTCCAATCGTTATACCCCTGCCATTATTGCCCTACTGGCTACTATCGCAATTTTCTTTATCGTAAGAACCAACGATATAAACATAAAGAGCATTCAAAATGCTGATCAGCAGTTTTGGGTAAATACGGTATCAGTTGCGGTCATCTTTTTATTGATTGCCATTGTTTGGAGTGGTTGGCGTGCTTATAAAATATCCGACACCCTACAAGAAGTCATGATAGAAACCGCGAAAACCACTTCGATGGTTTTCATCATTTTGATTGGCGCGGCGATGCTAACTTCCGCGTTTAGAGCTTTCGGCGGTGAAGAGCTAGTCAAAGAATTTTTAACCAGCCTGCCTGGCGGTTTTTGGACTCAGTTCTTGGTCGTCATGCTGGTGATATTCCTCTTGGGGTTTTTCCTAGACTTCATCGAGATCGCAGTTGTGGTTGTGCCGATTGTGGCGCCCATCTTATTGGCCAATCCAGAGGCCAACGTGACGGCTGTCTGGCTAGGAGTCATGATAGGTCTGAACATTCAGACCTCCTTCTTAACACCGCCCTTTGGCTTCGCGCTATTTTACCTACGCGGCGTCGCTGATAAGGTGATTGAAACCATTGATATCTACAAAGGCGCTGCCGCTTTCATCGTATTGCAACTGATTGGCTTAGCCATCGTGGGCTACTTCCCCAGCTTGGTCAACTATCTACCGAATCGCACGCACTTATTATCTGATACCGCTCCGCCCCCGATGAACCCCAAGCTACAGTTATGCTTGGAAGACTACGCACAAGGGCAATATGCTAACAGCGGTGCGGGACCTGCCATAGAAAAGGCAATGAGCTTGGATGTCAGTTATCTACCTGTCTCAGTGCAAGAGAAACTTATTGAAAGTCTTTCACAAGCCAAGCAAGCACCTTCCTTGATGGCCGCTATCGTTGAGGCAAAAGTGACTGTAGAAGCCTACACACCTACATACAAACCGATTCATCAGCACACACGACAAATAGAACGAGATATTTTTAGTGACCAAAACAACATTAAGCGGCTCAATGCAGAAATTAAAAATTTGTCCTATGGTGATGAAGATAACTCTGAAATGGTAGCCGAACACCAAACGCATATTGGCGAGTTAGAGATCTCTATTGCCGCGCTCGAAATCACTATACCCGACGCATGGGCCGGCGCAAACCAGCAATATACCGGGCTTAATAGCCAACTGACTAAAGCCAGACGCACCTACTACAATGCGGTCGATACATCTAATGAGGCCTTAGCCGATTTAGTGGCCATTATTGAGGATGCCCCTAAATTAGACAGCATACCGGCCCACTACCCTGAGTTACATCTGAAAATATTGAACGACCCCACCGACAGCGCGATGGCCGCGATTAAAGTCGTTGAAAAAGAACTCGGCGACATTAAAGGTGCAAGCTCAATAAAAAGTAAGTTGAGCAAAGCCAGGCGCATACTCAAGAAGGGAGAAGATGCCACTGCTCGGTCTGCAGCCATTGCTAAACTGGATGAAATGAAAGCCGAGTTACAAAATGAAATACAATGGCGAAAAAAAGCAAAAGTCAACTTACTACCTGATCTGATAACTTATAAAAATGCCATCTCCACCACCATTGGTTTGCGGGGTAACTCAGCCCTAACAGAAGTACAGGCTAAGTTCACCGCAAGCTGTCTGTCTGGTCACCGTGATATTTCTTTAAATTTCTAAACACGCAACAAATTATGAAAGTGATTTCTGTCAATACCAATGGCATCCGGGCCGCGGGGCGCAAAGGTTTTTTCGAATGGTTAGCGAAAGAACAGGCCGACTTTGTTTGTATTCAAGAAACCAAAGCGCAAATTGATCAATTAAGCGACGAGATGTTCCACCCATCTGGTTATCATTGTCATTATTTTGACGCTCAGAAAAAGGGGTATAGCGGCACTGCGGTCTATTCAAGACACCAACCAGACAAGGTCATTGTCGGGCTGGATAAACCCGAATACGATAACGAAGGCCGTTACCTCGAGGTGCAAGTGGGCAATCTCAGCGTGGTGTCATTGTACTTACCTTCTGGCTCTGCCAAGGAAGAACGTCAGGTATACAAATACCAAATGATGGATTTTTTCCTACCTTTTATTAAAGAAAAAGCCGCTGCCGGCAGAGACGTTATCATCTGTGGTGATTGGAATATCGCACACACCAAAGAAGATATTAAAAACTGGCGCGGCAATCAGAAAAATTCTGGCTTCCTCCCTGAAGAACGTGAATGGCTTGACGTGGTATTTTCAGATGGAGGTTATAAAGACGCGTTTCGCGAAATAGAACAAGCACCCGAAACCTATACCTGGTGGTCTAACCGAGGCCAAGCCTGGGCAAACAACACGGGTTGGCGTATTGACTACCACGTCATATCGGACAGCATGCAGGGCACAGTCAAATCGAGTAGTGTTTATCGAGATGAACGCTTTTCTGATCACTCGCCTTTGATTATCAATTACGATTATTCTATAGGCTGAGTTTAGTTACTATACTGACACCACCGATTCTTTCAATGCGATTGGGGTAGATCAGTAAACAGCCAACCGTGTGAGTAGAATACACCACAGCAGATTCGCTCTCTTTGGACGATACACCCCAAAGAGCCAAGGCACTTATTAACCAGAGCCTCACTGGTTTTCTACCGATCGCCTGTTAAGCAGATCTCCCCAGATAAGAACATGAACTGTCCCCACGCAACTGCATCATTTACGGTGGCCGTTAGATCACATGGCTTCGTCGTCTTGTGCCAACTCGCCTCCAGCCTACGCCTCATATGATGTTTTTGTTCATCAGCTCGCAGTTTTGCGTCCGGCTTCCTCCAGACCAGACCTCACGGT
>JBLIOD010000037.1:0-27701 GCA_047639475.1 Gammaproteobacteria bacterium | reverse complement strand
AGACTGCGAAGTATTGGGTGGTCGAAATCCGATGCGCTGACAAATAATGCGGATTGAGTTGTGAATGGCTTTTGCATACCTTATTTTAACAAATTATACGATGTTTGGTGAGTTTTGCTGAGGTCTCAACTAATAAATGTATCAACTAAATCACGTAGCGGCCTGATAGCTGTGAAAATAACATGACAACCAGTTGATCCCAACAGAGCAGAGAACGCGTTCTATAATCTCCTTTATGTCGGTCTACAGCAGTTTGAAAGCGGTGCCGCGGTAGGAATTTCAGAAGCTGAGATAAGATGGTGTTAGTAGGTTTCATGCCCGGGTTCCTGCTTGAGTAAAATAGCTGTCTTAAGAACCTCTATTTTACCGCAAGCCAGTGAACTCGGGCGCTTTAGACTATCACCCAATTCTTAACCGGACAGTAGTGATAAATGATCCCTCTTCGGCGTTAGTTGCCGGGGTGCCGAATGTAGGTAAATAAGGCTTTTTCAGAAACCCTTTAAAGGAAAGACCAAAGCCACAAGGCCTATTGAGTTTTGGGGTTGAGAGCACATATATGTGTGCATTGACCGTATTTACTTCTCCATATCATGACTCAGATTAACTCGCCTGTTGGATCAGGTAAAAAAGCACGCAAGTTCGGATGCTTAGCCGTGCTTGGCTTTATGTTGGTATCGATAATTATTACTGCTGGCGTTACTTATTGGATACTGTTTCCCAAAAGCTTCAAGCCCATAGAGCTTAGCCAAAAAGAACAAGTGGTGTTAGACAAAAAGCTCAAACTGTTCGAAGGTTTTACTTCAGGACAATCACCAGCAACAAGCGGTGAAACCAGCTTGAGTTCGAAAGAAGCATTGGCCCCAGAGGCCTACAGCGAAGAGGGTACGAGTAGGGAGCTAGTGATTACTGAGCGCGAGCTAAATTCAATTTTAGCGACCAACACGGATCTAGCAGATAAAGTTGCAATCGATTTATCCGATGATTTGATCAGTGCTCGATTAAGATGGCCAATGGATCCTGACTTTCCTTTTTTCGGTGGAAAAATTTTAAAGGCTCGGGCAGGGATCGAATTTTTTAATCAATTGGGCCGCCCCGTGGTGGTACTAAAAGGCGTCAGTGTAATGGGTGTGCCGGTGCCGAATTCATTTTTAGGTGGTCTGAAAAATATTGATTTAGTTAGCGAATTTGGCAACCAAGGTGGGTTCTGGCAATCATTTGAGCAGGCTGTTGAACTCGCTCAGGTAGATGATGGCGCCTTACAAATAAAGCTAAAGGAATAGGCCTCCCGAATGATCTGGCTCCGTTGTCCGACGAGATAATCTGACCTATGCCAGTAACAAAATAATATTTAACCTATTCCAGTAATAACCAAGTAAACTACTAGGTTATTATTTCTTGAGCAATTTATGCGTTTAACCACCAAAGGCCGTTATGCGGTCACAGCGATGATCGACTTAGCGTTGCACCAAGGTGAGCGCGCCGTGACTCTGCGTGATATTGCCGAGAACCAAAAAATATCTTTATCGTATTTAGAGCAATTATTCGCCAAATTACGAGATAGCCAGTTGGTTGAAGGTGTGCGTGGTCCGGGCGGTGGCTATCGTTTGGCGCGGGATGTTGACACAATATCAATCGCGCAAATTATCGCGGCAGTAGACGAACCCATGCACTTTACCGACTGTGGAGGCAACGAGAATTGCCGAGATGGGCAAAAGTGTCTTTCTCATCACTTGTGGGAAACCTTGACCGATCAACTAGATAGCTTTTTATCAAACATCTATTTAGGCACCATGATGCGTGAATCAGCTGAGCAAGCTGCAAAGGCAAAAACTAATCGCGACGTGCAGCATGTCGCGTTACCGAATTAATCAGTGCCGCTTTTGGGGCCAGTAAACAATTATTATGGGAAATAACGAAGAATTAAGAGGCTTAATCGGCCGTGAATACAAAGAGGGCTTCGTTACAGATATAGAAGCCGAGACTTTGCCGCCAGGGTTAGATGAAAGCGTGATCACTTTTATTTCACAAAAAAAGAGTGAGCCGCAATGGTTGTTGGATTGGCGACTGGAAGCTTTTGCTAAATGGCAGACACTGCAAGAGCCAGACTGGGCAAAGTTAAATATAGAACCTATCGACTACCAGGCCATCTCTTATTACTCAGCACCTAAAGATCCGTCGGACGGACCCAAAAGCTTGGATGAAGTAGATCCACGCTTATTGGAAACATACGAAAAATTGGGCATTCCGATAGCTGAGCAAGAAATGCTAGCGGGCGTCAGAAACATTGCGGTAGATGTGGTGTTCGATAGTGTATCGGTCGTTACCACCTTCAAAGATACGCTGGCTAAAGCGGGCGTAATTTTTTGCCCATTATCTGAAGCGGTGGAAAACCACCCGGAATTGGTAAAAAAATATTTAGGCACAGTGGTGCCAGTAGCGGATAATTATTTCGCTGCGCTCAATTGCGCCGTATTTAGTGAAGGCTCGTTTGTCTATATTCCTAAAGGCGTGCGCTGCCCGATGGAGCTTTCAACTTATTTTCGCATCAACGAAATGAATACCGGTCAATTCGAGCGTACTCTTATTATCGCTGATGAAGGTTCATACGTTAGTTACTTAGAAGGCTGCACTGCGCCGCAAAGAGATGAGAACCAATTGCATGCAGCGGTTGTTGAGCTGGTGTGTTTGAAAGATGCCGAGATAAAGTATTCCACTGTGCAAAACTGGTATCCAGGTGATGAAAACGGCGTCGGCGGAATTTATAACTTTGTCACCAAGCGGGGTATCTGTGCTGGCGACAACGCCAAGATATCTTGGACGCAGGTAGAGACAGGTTCAGCCATCACGTGGAAATACCCAAGCTGTGTGTTACAAGGTGATAACTCAGTGGGTGAATTTTACTCGGTGGCATTAACCCATAATATGCAGCAAGCGGATACGGGCACCAAGATGGTGCACATAGGGAAAGGCACAAAAAGCACGATTATTTCAAAAGGCATTTCAGCTGGACGAGGGCAAAATACTTATCGTGGATTAGTACATATGGCCAAAGGAGCCGAAAATGCACGTAATTATTCACAGTGTGATTCTTTACTGATGGGCGACCGTTGCGGCGCGCATACTTTTCCTTATATGGAGATCAAAAACCCGACTGCCAAAGTTGAGCATGAAGCGACCACCTCAAAAATAGGCGAAGACCAGATGTTTTACTGTCGTCAACGCGGTCTGTCAGAAGAAGACGCAATATCGATGATAGTGAATGGTTTTTGTAAAGAAGTGCTTAAAGAGCTGCCGATGGAATTTGCAGTGGAAGCACAAAAATTGTTGGATATTAGTTTAGAAGGGGCAGTGGGTTAAACCCCTTGGTTTACCGCGCTTATTCAGTCACGAAATTATTTGTAATATTTAAATGTTAACGATCAAAAATTTGAAAGCCGAAGTAGAAGGAAAAGCCATTCTGAATGGTGTCAATCTGTCTATTAATAGTGGAGAAATCCACGCTATTATGGGCCCAAATGGCTCAGGAAAAAGTACACTGGCAGCCGTTTTAACCGGCCGCGATGGTTATGAGGTAACGGATGGCTCAGTAGAGTTTATGGGTGAAAACCTATTAGAGATGGAGCCTGACGAACGTGCCCAAGCAGGTATGTTCCTAGGCTTTCAATACCCAGTAGAGATTCCAGGTGTTTCTAACGTGTATTTTTTAAAGGCGGCGTTGAATGCAGTGCGTAAAGCCCAAGGCAGAGAAGAGCTGGACGCGATCACTTTTTTGAAGCTAATCCGTGAAAAGGCCGCGTCAATGGAAATGAGTGAAGAGTTTATGAAGCGATCGGTCAATGAAGGCTTTTCTGGTGGCGAGAAAAAGAGGAATGAAATTTTGCAAATGATGGTGCTGGAGCCTAAATTGGCGATTCTGGATGAGATTGATTCTGGTTTAGATATCGATGCATTGAAAGTTGTTGCTAAGGGTGTAAATGCCCAAAAAGATGCTGACCGTGCGGTATTGTTAGTAACCCATTATCAACGTTTACTCGACTACATCGTGCCAGACTTCATCCATGTTATGTCTGCTGGCCAGATTATTAAATCAGGCGACAAGTCTTTAGCGCTAGAGCTAGAAGAGAAAGGCTACAGCTGGATAGAAGACGCAGCGGCCTAGGCCCAATATAGCCAAGCATAAATATCGACATGACACATTTAGAAAACTTTACAACAGAGTTGCCAAACACCTTACCAGGTGAGCAACACAATTGGCTAACGCAAACGCGTGCCGCTGGCGTTGCCCGGTTCAACGAATTGGGTATCCCATCTACTAAAGATGAGGATTGGAAATACACCAATTTACGCGCTTTAGCGAGTAAGCCATTTAATGCGACTCAGCGTGAGGAAGGTCTGAGTACTATCAATTCGAGCGAATTAGATGCCACCCGGTTAGTGTTTAGTAATGGGTTATTTCAAAGCTCATTGTCTGACTTAACATCATTGCCAGCGGGAGCCATTGTTTGCTCAATGGCAAAAGCACTGCACATTCATGCTGATAAGGTGCAAGCCCAGTTAGCGGTTTTGCAACCTGAAGATGGCAATGTTTTTATCAGTTTAAACACGGGTCTATTTACCGATGGCACCTTTGTATTTGTTCCGAAGGGAGTGAAGTTGGAAAAGCCGGTTGAAATGACGTTTGTTGCGACCGGCGAGCAAACTTTCAACACGCCGCGTAACTTAATCATATTTGAAGAAGGAGCTGAGGCAACGATTATTGAACGCCATCTTTCATCTGATGAAAGCACGGCTTTAACCAATACCGCTACTGAAATTAAACTGTCGGCCAACGCGCAATGTGATTTTTATTTAATACAAACCGCAGGTGCTAAAGCGCGGCAAATTGGTGGCACATGGGTTCACCAAGAAGCGGGTAGCCGCTTTTCGGCGCGTACTATTACCTTAGGCGGCCAGTTGGTGCGTAATGAACTTAAAGTAACGCTAGCCGGTGAAAACGCCCATACTGATTGCATTGGCTTATTTATTGGTAAAGCTCGCCAGCACATTGATAATCACACAACTATTCGTCACCAAGCACCAAACTGCACTAGCCGTGAAGTTTACAAAGGCATTTTGGATGATCGAGCCAGAGGCGTTTTCCATGGCCGAGTAGTAGTTGATCAAGATGCGCAACAAACGTTTGCAGAGCAAGAGAATGCTAACTTATTGCTATCACGAGATGCTGAAGTTGATACCAAGCCACAGCTGGAAATATATGCAGACGATGTAAAGTGTTCGCACGGCGCTACTGTTGGTGAACTAGACGCGAAGCAGATTTTCTATTTGCAGTCGCGAGGGATCGATAAAGATTCAGCCCGAACCTTGTTAACGTATGCTTTCGCGGCAGATGTTTTAGATGAGATCGAGTTACCGAGTTTAAAAAATGAATTGCGACAAGTTGTCGCTAAAAATATGCATCTAGAGGGCATATCATGAAACGCGTAAATGTAGATGTTCCTAGTCCTGAAGCGATGCAAAAAAACGATAGTGTATTTGAGCAGCTAGAGCAAAATGCAGAATACGCGCAGCAGAAAATTGAACAAAAGGAAGCAAACGGTGACCCTTCGCTTACACTAGAAGAAAATGTCATCGCCGCGCTTAAAGAGATATACGACCCGGAAATATCTATCAATATTTATGATCTTGGTTTGATCTATAAAGTAGATATTGACGGTGGCACGGTTGAAATTGATATGACGTTAACCACGCCAGGTTGCCCTGTTGCGCACTCTTTTCCAGGAATGGTGGAGAATACGGTATCGAAAGTCCCGGGTGTTGATATTGCACGAGTTGAATTAGTGTGGGATCCACCTTGGACACAAGAGAGCTTAACCGACGAAGCTCGCCTGCAACTGGGCTTAATGTAGGATTATGTCTGATTGGGTACAAGTCGGCTCTGAAGGGTCTATTGATGAAGGCAGCAACATCGTTGTCGACCTAGATAATGTGATGGCAGCTGTTTTCATGCAAAATGGAGAGTACATTGCCATTGAAGATGTTTGTCCTCATGACGGCAGCGAGATAGCCAGTGGTTGTCTAAAAGGCGGCATACTGGAATGTCCGCATCACGGCGCGACGTTTGAGCTTAAAACAGGTCATGTCTTGACCCCACCGGCATACGAGCCGTTGGAAATGCTGGAAGTGCGAGTTGAGCAAGGAATAATTGAAGTGCGAGATAATCGCTGGGATTAAGCTAGGTCTCGCAATGTAGCGACGATGCTGGAGAGCATAATAGAACAAATCCCCAGGCGTTTCTCTGGCATTGCCAAACTCTATGGTGATGAAGGCTACGCGCGCTTGAAAGCTAGTCACGTTATTATTATTGGAGTGGGCGGCGTAGGATCTTGGGTGGCGGAAGCTTTGGCCCGTAGCGGCGTAGGAAACCTCACGCTGATTGATATGGATCATGTGGCAGAATCAAACATTAATCGCCAATCTCAGGCTTTGGACAGCACCTTGGGTATGGCCAAGATAGAAGCGCTAAGAGGTCGTCTGATAGACATTAATCCTGATTGTGACATTGCCCTTGTCGACGACTTTGTAGAAGCAGAAGCACCGCAAAAGTATCTTAATGAGTTGGCTCATTTTATTGTAGATTGCATTGATAGCGGGCAAGTGAAAGCCGCTCTTATTGCCCATTGTTACCAGAATAAACGCCCTATCATCACTATTGGCGGTGCAGGTGGAAAGACTGATCCAAGTTGTATCAAGGTTTTAGACCTATCTCGGACAACCAAAGATGCTTTGTTGTCTAGAACACGAAAAATACTCAGGCAAAAATACAGCTTTAGTCGAGATGTTAAACGTTATTTTAGTATTCCCGCTGTTTTTTCAACGGAGCAGCCAATGCAAGGTTTTAAACGAGATAACGAACCAGGCGCGGCGACTGGATTAAATTGCGCGGGCTTTGGATCAGCGACACATATGACTGCTACTTTTGCCTTTGTAGCTGCTGGATATATTCTATCTAAACTCACCAGCTCACCACAGAGTTAGGCGCTTCTCGTAGTCACCCTAAACCTCGTATATCTAACAGTAGCGCCCTTTTGGGTTGTACTCGCGGGTGTATTCTCGTTAGAATTAGTGGGATAAACGAAGTTGGAGTGTTGTTTAAACACTCGCAACATAATAATTAAATACCAAGAGGTTGTTTACTAATGTCTGCTGAAATTTTCGCCTAATTACAAATATATCTTTCAATATTCGGTGAGGAGCCTTGGAAAAAGGCGGCCATCATTGTTGTTAGTTTGTTAGTGTTTGCGTGGTTACTAAGTTTTGTTATCAACAAGATCATTCAGTTTTTAAGTGGCAGCACCCAAACGATAGTAGATGATCAAATGTTTCGCTTGTTACGTCGCCCTATCGTATGGACAGTCTTCCTATAAGGGTTAATCATCGCTATGCAGGTGTTGGAGTTACCTGAACAATTCACACATGTAACGTCAGGTATTATGCACACCATCATAGTGTGGTTATGGGCCATGTTTTGTATCCAGCGTCAAAGTTATTGTTAACGGTTGTCAGCGCTACTAGCAGCGAGTAAAGCGAATCAAGTGGCGCGATTAGACCGGAGACACTGCCGCTGTTTATCAACCTGTTCGCTATTATCATATATGCTTTAGGTATTTACTTCGTGTTCCAAACTTGGAACATAGATATGACCGCGTGGTTGGCATCTGCCGGAATTATTGGCATAGCGGTGGGTTTTGCTGCTAAGGATACCTTAGCAAACTTATTCTCAGGGGTATTTATCTTGGCCGATTCACCTTATAAGTTAGGTGATTACGTGGTGTTAGAAGACAACTCTAGGGGTAAAGTAACTCAGATTAGTTTACGCAGCACCCGTATGTTAACTCGAGACGATGTAGAAGTAACTGTACCGAATTCAATCACGGGAAATACCAAGATTATCAATTAATCCAGTGGGCCGAACGAAAAGTATCGAATAAGAATTAAAGTTTCAGTTGCTTATGGTTCTGATACAGAAAAAGTGGAGAGCCTCTTATTGGCGCAAGCGGTGTCCGAAGAGCTGGTATGTAAATACCCTGCACCTCGAGTTCGCTTTCGTGAATTTGGCAACTCGGGTTTGGCTTACGAGTTGTTGTGTTGGATCGACGAGCCTGAACTATCGGGACGTGAGACGCATCAGTTGAATTCATCAGTGCATCAAGCATTCATTAGAAGTAAGATGGAAATTCCTTTTCCTAAGCAGGACTTGTATATCAAGCAGTTACCTAAGTAGGCTGTTTGATATAAACGAGGCTATTCTTGGGGGTTATTAGCCACCCCACTCGGCACGTGTCCAGTAGGCACGTGTTTGCGCGTTGATTCACAGTGGCCTTTTTGATCATCAAAGAAAATATCGGCTCTAAAGGTTTTCAAAAACTCACCTTTATCCATTCCGCCTAAAAAGGCCGCTTCATCAATACGAATATTCCAAGCGCGTAAGGTTCGAATCACCCGTTCATGCGCGGGTGCGGAACGAGCGGTAAACAAAGCTGTCCTAATCGGTGAATGATTTGCTTTGAATGCAGATTGAATATGATGAAGGCTGGCTAAAAATGATTTAAATGGTCCGCCTGGCAATGGGTTGTTGGCAGACTGTTGCTCACTTAAGGTGAATTTTTCTAAGCCTTCCTGTTGGTAAATCTTTTCCGCTTCGTCAGAAAATAGCACTGCGTCGCCATCAAAAGCGATACGTAACTCATCTGATTTATCTGCTGATTGTGTCACTTGACTAGGCAGGATTGTGGCTGCTGCTAAATTCGCATCCAAAGCCGCTTTGACATCTGCTGGATCAGCTGAAAGAAATAGATCAGCATTAAAAGACTTTGCATAACCCCAAGGCGCTTCTCCGCCCGTAAATGCAGCTCGAATGATATTGAGTTTATGATGTGCTATGGAATTGAATATCCGTAAGCCGGTATCGGCACTATTGCGCGAAATGAGTACTACCTCGACTTGCGTGGTGGTTTCCGATAAATCATTGAGTGCCAATAGCTTTTCAGCCAGGGAGAATGCCACACCTTTTTTAAGTATTTCGTTCTCGTGTTCTAACTGGTGCTGATAGTAAGCATCAACGCCTTTGTTTAAATATATTTGGTGACCTTCTTCAAGGTTAAACAATGCACGAGATGATATCGCAATGACTAATGCGCCATCAAAATTAACGGACACGAATACTTACCAAGGTGTTAGTTACCGCTTGGAAAATGTTTAGCGGTCGCACTACAGAGGTACACGCAGTCGCATCCCAGGGGTGATTATATTGGCGTCGCTAACTACGGTAGGATTAGCATCGAAAGTTTTGTGATACAGCAAAGCATCGCCATAGGCTCGAGCGGCAACTTTGGATAATGTAACACCTTCAACCACAGTGATAAGACGCATTTCATTTTGTCTCACCTCTGCTTCTTCTTCCAATGCTTTTAAGTATTTGATACTTTCATCATCGTCATCGTCTACTAGCCCACTCAGAGTAACAACGTTATTCGAAGAGTTATCGACTTCCATAATATCGCTTACCGCCGCTTGTAACTGATAAACAGCTGAAGGAATTTTATCGGCGTTGTCCGCATCTTCTATTGCCGCCGTGTTCAAATTATCAATCTCAGCTTGAAGTTGGTAGGCTGACGATGGAATCTTATCTCCCTCTTCGACTTCAAGTAAGTTGTTGGCGTTCTCTTCCTGTTGCTGGGCTATCAATAACGCTTGTTGTTGCGTCTCTGGACTGGTGAATGCACTTAAGTCGCCTTCTAGCGCTTTCAGCAAGTCTAGGTTTTCTTGTGACTGAGAACTGGTACTGGCATCAGTAGAGGCAATGGAGTCAACCTCCATCATCTGGCCCATTAACTCTACAATTTGTTGATTTAGAGTTTGATTTTGACCACGAGTCAATGCGAGCTCTTCAAGCAAGTCCGCATTTTCTTTGGTAGTTTGAAGCTCGATGGCAATCATATTGGTAATTCGCTTCTTATCTGCTTTAAGTTGCATGCTCAACTCTCCGGCAACGGTATCGCTTTGAGCCTGAAGGAGCTTATTGGCTTTTTCTTCCACTAGCTCTTTGGCAAGTTGCTGAGTTTTTCGCTGTTCCGCTAATTGCTCAAGTTTGGCTTTTTCCAGAGCGAGCTGGGTTTGCAGATCAGCGATATCCTTAAGCTCCTCTTGTGATAATCCATCAGTAGAGATCGAATTATTTTCTTTCTGTGAGTTGACGAATAGAAACCAACAAATTACAACAATAACGATCGTTAATATTATGTTGGTGATAAGTAAGGTGCTACCCCTTTGTTTATATGCAGTTGCCATTATTAGTTCTCAACGCCGTTGGCCACGGGCCGAACAGTAGTTACTCCGAAGTTCTTCCAAAGCTGTAACCCGCCTCGAGAGTTTTTAAGTTTAGAAGGGGGATAGCCGATTTCAATCAGCGTTTTAATAGCCCGAGGAGATTGCGCACACCAAGGGCCGTTGCAAAATAGAGCCAAAGATAAGGCGCGGTCGAAAGCCCATGAGCCGCTCACTTTTTCAGCGCCTAGCAATGGCAGTATTTGTTCGATTGAGGAAGTGAAAATAACAAAAGGGATATTAACCGTGCTCGGAACGGTTTCGCTACTGTAAAATTTCGGCGTACGCGCATCAACTAACAGACCATCGCCGCCGCTCTCACTACGGTGTTAATAAAATCAAATGGCTCAAGTTCTCCAACAGTGTCTACTCCCGGTGCAGCTACCAGCGGCTGAATACAAAATGGAGGGCAAGCACGGGAAGCTTTTGTATAGTCGCCGGATAGCTTGTTTTCTTGATCCTGACTACGCGTAACACGCACAATGGAACCTTGATGATTTACATCAGCAAACTTCATCGCTTCAGAAATACCAACAAGGATAGGCGTGCCATCGGCGGTTTGCTGGGCGCTACTAGCCTGTACTGTAAACAGCATAACCAGCAGTAAGCATTTGATTATTCTCATTATTACCGTTTTTAGTTCTTATGATTTAGCAAGTTATTTGTAATAAAGTATGTCAAATTAGATTAACAAATACAAGCTGTTAGCAATTATTGTTATGTGGAATATAAGTCCTACAAAGATACCCTTGTTAAAACAGATTTGTTTACGGTCAACAAGCGCGTAAAAATGATGGATGAGTCATAAAGACTGGTAGAATTTAGCGTCCAAATAGAGTGTAGCACTATGTCATACATATTAGATGCATTGGGTAAGGCCGAAGTCACCCGAAAACAAGAAAACTTGAATGAGTTGTCATCAGGCGTTTACAGGCCCGTAGCCGAATCGGGTACTCGTAAGTTTATAAGAGTGACATTGTTTATCCTAATACCCGTTCTCAGCTTTTATTTTGGGTTTTTGGTGCGGCCCTACTTTGATAATGTACAAATAAGTTTCGATGTTCCCTCTGCAACGCCTTCGGCTGCGGTCGTTATACCCAAGATAAAAGCCAAGGAACCCAAGCTAGAAATTTCCAATACGCGGGTGGAGACCGGGTTACAAGATGCACCGCAGGAAACATTGGAGACTGCTGCCAGTGAACTATTACTGAGTGTTGTTTCGTATTCTGAAACGGCCTCTGAACGTTTTGCGATGATTAACGGGTTAATTGTTAATGAAGGCGATATTTTAAGTTCAGGAGAGCAAGTATTACAGATAGATAAAACTTCAGTATTACTGGAGAAGGAAGACCAGTCCTTTGTGGTGACGGTAAATTAAAGCGGCGATCAGGCCAATTGGTTCTTTCTGCTGCATTAGTTCAATGGGTCTATTTGCGCTTAATCGATGTGATATGGTCATGAAGCGCTTTATCCTCAGAATAGATTGCGTAAACTTGGTTCCTATCGTAGCCTGTCTTCAACTCTTGGTACGAATCGGCCGAACGATTCTTCTTGGGCAAAGCTACAGAGCCGATTAGCTCTTTGATTGGGGCCAGTTCGTTGACGATATTTTCCAGTAGTAAAATATCGTCAACCAATAGTTCACCGCCCTTTACGCAATAATGAATCATTGGCCTGAAATGATCGTAATGCAGCTTCTCGAAATAGCGTTCCTCTCGGATAATTTGTTCAGCGAAATCAAGATAAGCATCGAAGCTCATTAGCGAAAACTCGTTATGACAATCATGCTTCTTTTGCCATAAATAGTCTGATGCCATTCTATCGAGTGGGTCTCGAATGATCGTGAACTTAAATAATATATTATAGACACCGGCGGTCAGCATGTTTAGATGCACTAAATCAAAGGGCGTAAGATGTTGGAGCTAAGAACCATGTCGCCTCTGTTAATTATTCCGTAGAAGTGTTTGGATGTTTGTAATTCAAAAGCGCTTTCAATAGAGGTGCCGCCGCAACGAGGGATGTGAAAAAAAGGAAGGTCTTTTCTTGGCGAATTGGCATGAAAAATTGTTTATATTAGGAACAAAAAGGATGTTTATAGTGGCGTATTGCAAAGGTTAGTAGCACTATACGTACTTATGTCTGTTTCAGTGAACCCACCCTCTACAGCCGCTAAGCTGACGTTAGAGCTTAAAAAAAGTATCACCTTTCTCAACGTGAGATCCAGTCCTTTCATGTTGATGCCGTCTATCAAGAAATGAAACGCATCCCCTCGGCGGCCGACTTTTCTAGTGCCCCAGTTTTACTAACTCAAAACTCCCCCAATCCCCCTATACCATCTGCAGAAGCTTGTGGCGTAATTGTTGAAACTAGAAACCACTTCGCATTGGAATTTGTTGTTTTAAATGTTATTTAGGCTTGCAATATTCCTGTACGGCTATTTCATGGAACCAACAATCTTGATTTTATAATGTCGACAAAAATAGCACCGTTGATTGCTAACGGTAAAGTGGCAGTAACAAAGTTAGAAACCGATGCCTTGGGCGCGAAGGCCTATAATGCGCTTTTACTTTCAGCTGACTTTTGGGAGACAGTCAGGGGACGCAACAAAATGCTTGTTTTTCAAACGGATTCGCTTTGTTGCTCTCAAACCGACTATCCCCTAAGCCACTTCTTCGATTTTGAGATTACATTGGTGCAGGTTGGCATAGGCAACGAATGACGGGGTCGATCATAGATGGCGGGAATGGAGGGCTCAGCCTTCGAGACTGGTCTAAATCCGTGAAGTGCCTAGAAAGGTTTCCACCCGAAAAATGGGGAGGAGGCGAGGACGGATACTTCGCGTTTCATTTACAGCTAATGGGGGCGAAATTCTCCTCGTTCGATGATTCCACACAATTTGCCACCCAAAACTTTTTTAAACACAATAGTTTCGGAGCCCATCAAGTTAAAAACTTAAGCACAGCAAGCCAAGAGAGTTTTTTTTAAGTATTGCTTGGAGTCAGCAAAGTTTTTCCTCACCTTTATCAGCAACACCAACAAAAGTTAGACGAAGCAACAAACTGGCATGTTCATTTCTACAAAGCACAATTTTGTATTTTTTGAAGTCCCAAGGACTGGGTAGAATTCAATCACCCAAGCCTTTACGCAACTCGACCCATTCTCTCCTAGGGTAATCGATCGAGCTAAGACAAAAGCCTTGCTTATTATCATGTCTTTAACATTCCTGATACATTGGATAAACAACCCGATAAAGTTATAGCGGCACATCGAAATCCATTCGAAAGACGGTGGTTGTTCTGGAAGATTCGTCATCGTGCTGGTAATCCAGAAATATTTAAGTCACTATCTTGGGAAACGTATTTAGGTGGGTTTGTTATCCACAGTCTGTTCCGGAAGTTGAAAGAGCACTTAGAGATATTACAATCACTGAGATGTTCGATTGTGATCGTGTGGATTTTTGGGTTCCATTTGAATCACTACTCGCTAGCTGGGCAGAATTAGCCGGTTTTCTAGAGCTTGACTTACTTTCATTAGAGCACAAGCAGAATTCACCTGATTTTGAAAAATTTGGCTATACCAAGCAATCGTGGAAACAACAGGTGAATGTACCGGACAAAAGCAATATCAAAAGGACAGAGAGCGGATTAGAACAAGTAATCCAACCAAAGCGACTCAAGAAAGTCGTGATACTGACGCAGTTTACAAGTTCGCGTGCAAGCGTACTCTTTGAATCGAGTTGTTGAAGATCGAGTTATCGTTGGACTGTTTTTCATCAAAGGTCTTTTTAGAGTCGGTCATCAGTCTATCTATTTGTTAGTTGCTTGGCACGAATATACCCTCTTTCGATTACTCTGATTAATTTAGCCCCAGCAGTTGTGCAATATGAAATAAAACCATAAAGGGCCTGAATGTGATCCATGTTGTTGTGAAACAGATTTAGAAAGGAAAAGCCAAGCTATTTAGAGTCGACCTTGAACACAAAGCACCATCCTTTAACTTGGCATTATTCTTGTATAGAAATGAACTTTGGCAGAACACCGAGGGTTTGCATACACACTCTGCAAATAAAAATACGTTGACCTATATAGAGGTAACAATCTCCTTAATTAGCGCTGGGCCGTGATAAATAAAACCGGTGTATAGTTGTAGTGCATCGGCGCCGGCATCAAGCTTGGCTTTGGCGCTATTGACGTCGTGAATACCGCCACTGCCGATAATCACGACTTCACCTTGTAGGCGCTGTCGAAAAGCCGCAATGCATTCTGTCGCCCTTTCTTGTATAGGTGCGCCGCTTAGACCACCCGCCTCCTCAGCGTATTTATGGCCTTCGACAGAGATACGCGAGAGCGTGGTATTGGTGGCTGCTAGGCCGTCGATTTTGAACTTAAGCAAAGCTTTGGCCAGATGGTCTATTTGTTCAATGTCCAAATCAGGTGCTACTTTAAGCACGATTGGCCGATGAAATCCGTGTTGATCTTCAAGGCTTTTACGGGTTTCGCTAACCGCACTTAATAATGAATCTAAGGATTCATCACTTTGTAGCTCACGCAAATCCTTGGTGTTTGGTGAAGAGATATTGACGCAAACGTAATCAGCCATCGGATATACCGCTCGCATGCCAGCAATGTAATCCTCATTGGCTTTCTCTATGGGTGTTGCGGCGTTCTTACCAATGTTAAGGCCCTTGATTAGATTAGGCTGTGTGCTTTGAATATTTTTTAGAAACGCCTCAAGCCCGATACTGTTAAACCCCATGCGGTTGATAAGGGCTTGATGCTCGGGCAGGCGAAACATGCGAGGCTTTTCGTTGCCAGCTTGTGGCAAAGGCGTCACTGTACCGTACTCAACCCACGCAAACCCTAGCGCGCTTAGCGCATTACCGGCAACGCCTTGTTTATCAAGGCCAGCGGCTAAACCAATGGGGTGTTTTAGGTCTAAGCCCATTAGCTTGAGTGGTCTCTCAGGTATCTTATCTGCATAGTGCTTCGACAGCGCAGACAAGGCTTGGCGGTTTTTCGAAGCCAGTCGTAAAGCGTTCATCACGAAGTCGTGGGAACGCTCGGCCTCCATCTCAAATAAAAATGACCGTAGCAGTGAGTACATTAAAATTGTTCGTCTTCGTTTAAATATCGCCACTTACCCGGCGGCAATTTGCCTAGTCTCAATTTACCAATTCGAATCCGCATTAAGCGGTCAACCCGCAAATCAACCAAGTCGCACATGCGCCGTATTTGACGTTTGCGCCCTTGGGTAAGGGTGATGCTCATGTGATGGTCGTCAATTTTCTTAACTTTGGCGGGTTTTAACGGCTGGCCGTCTAGGCGTAGTCCAAACCTTAATCGTTCGATAGCTTCGTTATCTATGTCGCCGATTACCCATATGAGGTATTCCTTTTCAACGGTGGAGTTTTCGCCGATTAACTGGCGGGCTACCCGGCCGTCTTGCGTCAAAATTAATAAACCTTGGGAGTCAATATCTAAGCGCCCAGCAGGTGCCAAACCCTGGTAACTTATTCTGCTGCTTAAATATTTAGGGCCAACATAGTTTTCAGGCGTGATTAGCTCAGTCGCGGGCAAATAACCCTCTTCGGGTAAGTTAGAGACATACCCAATTGGCTTGTTAAGAATAACGGTTTTCCGTTCGTCTTGCTGTTTTTGGGCTTGATTTTTGAGTGTGATTTTTTGTGAAGGCAATACTTTGCTACCCAGCACATCAACCACTTCATCATCGACCAACACCCAGCCTTGCTCGATGTATCGGTCGGCTTCGCGGCGTGAGCACAGCCCGCGCGAAGCCATTTCTTTTGATAGGCGAACAGTTTCTTCCATTGGGTCGGTGTTAATCGTTGAGTATGGCTGTTGTGGCGGCTATGGCATTGCCAATGTAGCTTGCGGGAGTCATCTCAAGCAGCTGTTGTTTAGCATTTTGAGGAATTGAAAGCTGATTGATAAAGACCTCTAAAGATCGCTGATTAATGCCACCTTGTCCGCGCGTCAGGGCTTTTAATTTTTCATAAGGCTGCGCTTCGCCATAGCGGCGCATCACCGTTTGAATGGGCTCAGCTAGCACTTCCCATGCATTGTCTAAATCTTCCTGTAACCGGGCTTCGTTGGTCTGTAATTTGTTGATCCCGCGCAGCACAGAACGATAGGCGATAGCGCTATAACCCAATCCCACGCCTAAATTGCGTAATACCGTTGAATCAGTTAAATCGCGTTGCCAACGACTGATGGGAAGTTTTTCCGCTAAATGCCCGAGCATGGCATTTGCCAAGCCCAGGTTACCTTCTGAGTTTTCGAAATCAATGGGGTTTACCTTATGGGGCATGGTGCTTGACCCCACCTCACCGGCAATGGTTTTTTGCTTAAAGTAGCCGACGGAAACATAACCCCAAATATCTCGATTGAAGTCTATCAGTACCGTGTTAAAGCGGCTTACAGCATGGCAAAATTCGGCAATGTAATCATGTGGTTCAATTTGTGTCGTCGCCATTTGATAATCTAGGCCGAGTTTTTCTACGAACTGCTGCGCGCTACTGGGCCAATCAATATTGGGGTAAGCGCTTAAATGTGCGTTGAAGTTGCCGACTGCACCATTTATTTTACCCAGCATAGTCACGTTAGCAACTTGTCCGCGAATGCCTTTGAGGCGGTGGACCACGTTGGCCATTTCTTTGCCAACGGTAGTGGGACTGGCAGTTTGACCGTGAGTACGAGCCAACATAGGAATGGCAGCATTGTCTCTTGCTAGGTTACTCATGGCGTTAATAACGCCATCTAACTGGGCCATCAATTCTTCATCGCGGCCAGCCTTCAACATTAAGGCATAACTTAAATTGTTAATATCCTCGGAGGTGCAGGCAAAGTGGAAAAATTCACTGGCGTCCTTTAAGGCGTGAATATGGGTTGCTTTTTCCTTTAAAAAATACTCAACAGCTTTAACATCATGGTTAGTTGTGCGCTCGATCTCTTTCACTTTTAAGGCATCTTCAATCGAAAAATTCTCGATAATGGCTCTTAGTTCCGTGACAGTTGGTTTGTCAAAAGCAGGTAATTCACTGATGCTCGGTTGCTCACTCAAGTGAATTAACCATTCCACTTCTACATGACAACGGTAGTAAATGAGTCCATATTCGCTAAAGTATTGACGAAATGGAGCGGTGGCAGTCGCGTAGCGACCATCTAAAGGCGATAAGGCGGTAAGCTCAGAAAAGGCAAGGTTGTCCATCAATAGTGTTTCGATTTTGCGGCGATGTGTAAAGGAGCGGAAATCTTGATTTTACCATCAGATGCTTTGCCAAGGCTTAGAATGATAGGGTAAAAGATCGCTTTTTCTGCTTAAGCCAACTAATTTGCGGCTATTTACAGCTTAGGCCCAAAAAAACGTGCTAGAGTCAAACGACTATAGATTTAATATAATAAATCCTTAGAGGACGAACACATGCATAAATCAATTCGTATCATTTTAACTACTACTCTGTTGATGTTAGCCGGCGCCTCATTCGCCCATTCAACGCTTAAAGAAGTGACCGTTGCGTACTTTTTGGAATGGCCTACGCCTAACCAAGTTGCGCAGTTGGAGCAAACTTTAGATAAAGAAATGGGCGTGAAAGTAAGTTGGCGCGCTTTCGGAAATGGTAATGAGATAACCGCTGCGATGATTTCAGGAGACGTTCATATCGCCTACTCGCAAGGCCACGTTCCTTTTATATTGGCGGCAAACAAAGGGGTGCCAATTAAATTAGTCGGCGTAGCAGTCGCCTATGCTGAAAATGATAACTGTATTATCCGCAGCGACGCGGGCATTATTAAAGACAATCCAAAAGCACTGGAAGGTAAACGTGTTACCACTTTAATTGGTAACGTAACGCATTATAAGTTTTTGCGCTCGCTCGACCATTTAGGTGTTGATGTAAATAAAGTGGATGTTTTGGCTATGGACGATGGCGCTGCTGATGCGTTAATTCGCGGCGATGTGGTAATGGCTTGCGCATTTGGTGGCCCGTTAGCCCGAATGAAAACAGTTGGCTTTCCGTTGTTAACGGGTGCAGAGCAAGAAGCTTATGGTATTCGAGTGTTCGATGTTATCTCGACCACCAATGATTTCGCACAGAACCATCGAGAGTTACTGGTGAAGTTTTTGCAAGTTACGGAAGATGCTAATAATCGTTATCACGCTGATCCTAAAACCAAAATTCCAACTATTGCGCAAGCTGCGGGCATGTCTAAAAAAGACACACGTGACACCATTGGAAAATTTATTTTCCCATCAGCAACTGAGCAAATTTCGGATGCATGGATGGGTGGAACAGTCGAAGCCTATACCACAGAGATTGTATATTTTATGGTCGGCGCCGGTGAAATGGACCAAGCTTTAAATGATTACAGCAATTTTGTAGATACCTCTTTCTTACAGCAAGTTGGTTAACGTTCCTTGAAAGTGCGGCGTTAGACCGCATTGATATCCGTAAGTACAAAACACTGATTAATTATGGTAACCCCTGAAGATATAAAAGGTTGGATAGAAGCCGGTATGAAAGACTGCACGGTTGAGATTGATGGTGATGGACAGCACTTTGAAGCCACTATCGTGAGCCCAGAGTTTTCAGGTAAATCTCGCATCCAGCAACACCAGCTTGTATACGGCGTGTTAGGTGACAAGATGAAAGCGGCTATTCATGCTTTATCAATGAAAACCCTAAGCCCAGAAGAACACGCTGCTAGTCAAGGCGCAAACTAAGGCCCATTAAATTTAATACAACCACCTACTTAGACATTCACAATGAGTATTCAAGAACAGTTAAAAGAAGTTATCGAAAACAACGACGTTGTTTTATTTATGAAAGGCAACCCAGATTTCCCACAGTGTGGTTTTTCAGGTACGGCAACACAAATTTTGCAAAACTGCGAAACCCCCTTCGCTTCGGTGGATGTATTAGCAGATGGTTCTGTGCGTGAAGGCATAAAAGCGTACTCGAATTGGCCAACGGTTCCTCAACTGTATATCAAGGGTGAGTTTGTCGGCGGTTGCGACATCATGAAAGAAATGTACGAAAATGGTGAGCTAAAAGAAAAGATAGACGCCATGAATGCCGCTTAGCTAGATCGACTAAGTTTAAAATAATCAAGACGCCCGCGATACAGTGCTATTGCGGGCGTCTTTTTTTATACTAGCCCAATGAGCACTGTCGACCCACCTACTCCTTCGTTAAAGCGCCAGGTGCGTAGTTTTGTTATGCGTGAAGGGCGCGTGACCGCCAGTCAGAAAAAGGCGATGGAAACGCTCTGGCCAATTTATGGGGTTGGTTATTCACCTGAACGACTAAATCTGGATACCTTGTTTGGGCGTAACAGGCCAGTTACCTTAGAAATAGGCTTTGGCAACGGCGATAGTTTGGTTGAGATGGCGCGTAATAATCCAGATAATAATTATCTCGGAGTCGAGGTCTACACCGCAGGAGTTGGTCATTGTCTAATCGCCGCAAAACAACAAGTAGTCGATAACTTGCGGATTATCAGTCATGACGCGATCGAAATATTAAACCATCAAATAGACGACGGTGCGTTGGGTGCAGTGCAGTTATTTTTTCCGGATCCATGGCCGAAGAAGAAACATCATAAACGGCGCATTATTAACGCTGGTTTTATCGCTCTGCTGCAGAGAAAAATCAAATCTGGCGGTTTATTTCATTTTGCCACCGACTGGCAGCCCTATGCTGATTGGGCACTGGAACACTTGGAAGCAACAGACGGTTTGGTAAATCTTGCTGGCAAAGGTGAATTCTTACCCAGGCCTGAGTACCGACCTGTCACCAAGTTTGAGAAAAGAGGGCTGCGCTTAGGGCATGGTGTTTGGGATTTAATGTATGAAAATTCTTCAGCAAGCTAAAGATGTGGATGACTCGCAACGTCTTCATATTATTAGCCTTGTTGTTGTCAAATGGTTGCGTAGTAAATACGACTGATATTGTTGTTATAGAAGAAGGCCCCAACCCGCAGTTGTTGGCTTTATGGCAAGTACATAAAGCGCAAGCCGCAGCCGTCGTTGATTGGCGCATTAGAGGTAAGTTAGCGGTCAAAGCGAGCAAAAAAGGTGGACATGCTTCATTGCGCTGGAATAAGGCGGGTATTGTAGAACACCTAGAAGTATTTGGTCCCCTGGGCGGCGGTCGAGTTGAAATTGATACTGATGAGAATGGTGCTATCTTAAAAGATACGCAGGGGAAAATACTCCGAGGTTTAGAAATGGAGCCTTTGCTTCAGCAAAGATTGGGTTGGCCATTACCGTTTAACAAATTATCTAGTTGGGTACGGGGTTTGCCGGCAAGTGATACCCAAGCTATGCAGTTTAATGAAAACGGTGAAATCTCCTCGATGAATGACAGTGGATGGCAGGTTAGTTTTCCCAAGTATCAGTCGGTTTCTCATTCTACGGTTACGGGCGAGGCTATAAACATGCCTCAGACCATCGAATTGAATGCGTTGCCCGGCACCTTGAAGGTGTACGATGATAAGGGTGAGTATTTGGGAGAAGACTTGTTTGTTCGTCTGATTATCAAAAGCTGGCAATAGCGAAATAACGCAACAACATGCAAGATATTTGGCAAGCACCCGCAAAGCTAAACCTGTTTCTTCAGCTTACAGGCAAACGCCCAGACGGATACCATACCTTACAAACTTCGTTTGTTTTCTTAGATTTCTTTGATACGCTAAAATTTGAGGTAAACCCAACAGGCGAAGTTTCACGTTGTGATGTGATTGGGGGCGAATCACTTCCTAAGGAAGATTTATGTGTCAGCGCTGCGAAATTGTTGCAGTCAAATTGTGGGGTTTCTCAAGGTGTTTCAATAAAGTTAGAAAAACGTATTGCGATGGGAGCAGGTTTAGGTGGAGGTAGCTCAGATGCGGCTACTTGCTTAATTGCATTAAATCAACTTTGGGACTGCGCTCTAAATCGAACTCAATTGGCAGAACTTGGATTGAAATTAGGCGCTGATGTCCCTGTTTTTATCTTCGGTCATGCTGCTTGGGCAGAAGGCTTAGGAGAGCAATTAACACCCATCTCACCTGAGAAAAAGTGGGTTTGTGTGCTAATCCCGCAAATACATGTGTCTACAGCCCATATTTTTTCCAATTCACCGTTGACAGCTACCCCTCCAATCACGAAAATACGCGGTTCTTTTTCGCCGGGTCTAGAGAATGCTCTAGAAGCGGTGACATGTGCTCTTTATCCACAAGTAGCTGAGGCTCTAAATTGGCTCGGCAAATTTGGTGAAGCGCGTATGAGTGGTAGCGGAGCGAGTGTGTTTTTAGCGTGTGATACGCGTGAACAAGCAGCACAAGTTTTTGAACAGCGCCCAATTAACCTAGATGGGTTTGTTGCGCAAAGTTTAAATGAGCATCCACACCACAGTGTATGAAGCTTAGCTTTTTATACGGAATAAATAATGGGGTATCGCCAAGCGGTAAGGCACTAGATTTTGATTCTAGCATTCCCAGGTTCGAATCCTGGTACCCCAGCCATATTTTTATGGGACCTCAGGTTGAATCTGAGCGGAGTAGACTGTGATTCAAAATGTTCACTATCGAGGCAAAAATCGAAAGTAATAGCGAGCTATTACTAAGATTCTTGACGACGAGAGTTGATATTTTGAGCGCGAGGTGCCCGTTCATGATTTGACCTGAGGTTCCTTTAGTAATGGTCTATAATCCATTACTTATTATAGGAACAGGTTAACGCGGATAACCGACAAAGTAATATGCACAGCACGGCTAACAATGATCGGCTAGAAAAACTGAAGGGTTTAGAGGATGTTGTCGTGTTTACAGGCAACGCTAATCCAGATCTAAGCCGTGAAGTAGTAGATCGTTTAGGTTTACCGATTGGCAAGGCGCAAGTGTCGACGTTTAGCGACGGTGAAATCAGCGTAGAGATAATGGAGAATGTCCGAAAAAAGGACATCTTTATTATTCAACCTACCTGTGCTCCAAGCAACGACAATTTAATGGAGTTGCTGATTATGATTGATGCGCTGAAGCGTGCATCAGCCGGAAATATAACGGCGGTAGTGCCTTATTTAGGCTATGCCCGCCAAGATCGTCGACCCCGCACTGCGCGAGTGGCGATATCAGCCAAATTAGTGGCTAAAATGATCTGCCAAGCAGGGGCATCGCAAGTTTTGACGATGGACCTTCACGCCGATCAAATACAGGGATTCTTTTCGATCCCGACTGACAATATTTATGGCGGGCCGGTTTTGATCAGTGATCTTTACCGCCAGCAAATACCCAACCTGATGGTGGTATCACCAGATGTTGGGGGTGTAGTTAGAGCGCGAGCAATGGCAAAGCAGTTAGAAACTGACTTGGCCATTATCGATAAGCGTCGCCCTAAAGCCAATGTGGCCAAAGTGATGCATATTATTGGTAATGTCGAAGGTCGAGCCTGCGTACTAATGGATGACATGGTGGACACAGCGAATACACTTTGCCAAGCTGCAGCTTCTTTGAAAGAGCACGGTGCGGTTCGGGTGATTGCTTGTTGTACTCACCCCGTGTTATCTGGGCCAGCGATAGAGCGTATAAGCAATTCAGAAATTGATGAATTGGTGGTGACCAACACCATACCGCTTAGCCGCGAAGCTAGAGCTTGTGGAAAAATTCGCCAGCTAAGCATTGCACAAATATTGGCCGAGGCGATGCGACGCATTGCGGTTGGCGAATCAATTAGTAATCTTTTTGTTGAGTAAACTGCTCAGCAAATAAACAAAGACACAAAAAGAGACGATAAAATGAGTAACCGACTAGCATTTGAAGCCATTAGCCGTAAGAAAAGTGGTACCGCTGAATCACGTCGTAAGCGCCATGCTGGTCTAGTGCCAGGGGTTGTTTATGGTGCGGGCGAAGATAACGCCAACATTCAGATGGATCACAACAAGATCTTGAACGCGATTGAAAAAGAAGCGTTTCACAGCTCAATCTTAGATCTAACGATCGACGGCGCACTAGAGCAAGTCATCCTGCGTGACGTGCAAATGCACCCAGCGTCTGATGTAAAAGTAATTCACGTTGATTTTATGCGCGTGAGTCGTAAAGAAAAGTTGACCATGAACATTCCAATTCGCTTCACGGGCGAAGAAGAGTCTTATGGTGTGAGAATGGAAAGCGGCATGATCACGAAAGCATTTAACGATTTTGACGTGTCATGTCTGCCAGCAGACTTACCCGAGTTCATCGAAATCGACGTAACAGATCTTAAGTTAGGTGAGTCAGTTTCTTATGCTGACCTTAAGTTGCCAGAAGGCGTAGAAAGCCCATACCTAATCTCGGGCGGTGATGAATCAGCGGTTATCGTTAGCTGCAGCTCACAAATTGTAGAGGTTGCAGAGGAAGAAGGTGAAGACGAGGTTGAAGCAGGCGATGTACCAACAGCCGGCGACGACGAAACTACAGAGGGCAGCGACGAGGGCTAAGCCCTCTAGCTTGTTCCTGCTCAAGTTCGCTTGAGGTTAGGGTGTAGTATTCTAATCTAGATGCATAAATCAGAACCCCCAAAATGTATCAAGACAAGGCGTAGTCTGCAGGGAATGATTGTTCCCTTCCTAAAGGCTATAACGCAGGATTGGGATATTTTGGTGATTCCCTTCTGGCGAAACAATATGCCACCATCTACTTTGTTGCGCTTCTTATGAAGGAAATTACCATTCATGGCGAAACGCGCCGCGTATTTGGCGGCATGTTGTTTCGCTGATATATGTATCTAGGTTAGAACACTACACCATATGCAACCTATTCTACTGGTTTGTGGCTTGGGCAACCCTGGTGATAAATACGCTCAAACCCGGCACAACGCCGGGTTTTGGTTTTTAGGCAAGCTCACCCATGCCTTGCCGGTGGCTTTGTCGGAAAACAGCCGTTTTAAATCCTTGCTGGGCGAATACAAAAGCGCTGGGAACTCTCTACGCGTTTTGGCCCCGCAGACTTTTATGAACAAAAGCGGTGAGGCTTTGGCCCCGCTGGCAAAATTTTATCAAATTGCCCCTGAAAACATTTTAGTGGTACATGACGAAATTGACTTAGACCCTGGCGTCGTACGTTTAAAAACGGGCGGAGGGCACGGCGGACATAATGGCTTACGTGACATTATTCGTCATTTAGGCAGCAATGATTTTCATCGATTGCGAGTTGGTGTAGGACGACCTGATAATTCAAACGATGTGGTAAACGAGGTGTTAAAGCGCCCGCCACTGGCTGAATACAACCTCATTGATGAGGCGTTAGACAGAGTAATGGCTCAATGGGAAACCATCGTCGTTGGCGATTTTGCTCCTGCCATGAACGTTTTACATCAAAAATAAGCACTTCGTTTCCGAGAACTCTCTGGGACGCTTTTTTACACTTTAAGAATTTAGAATTATGGGTTTTCGTTGCGGAATCGTCGGTCTACCAAATGTGGGTAAATCCACCTTGTTTAATGCCCTCACCAAATCACAAGCGGCGCAAGCCGCTAACTACGCTTTTTGCACCATTGAGCCGAACGTAGGCATGGTGAACGTACCCGACCCTAGAATGAACGCTATTCTAGAGATCGTGCGATCTAAAGAAGTGATCCCAACCACTATCGAATTCGTGGATATCGCGGGATTGGTCGAAGGCGCCTCAAAAGGCGAGGGTTTAGGTAATCGTTTTTTATCGCATATCCGTGAAGTGGAAGCGATTGCCCATGTGGTGCGGGCATTTGAAGATGACAACATAACCCACGTTGCGAACAAAATTGATCCTATCTCTGATATTGAAACGATTAATACGGAGCTAATTTTATCCGACATGGAAAGTGTGGATAAGGCACTGCTGAAAGCAGAAAAAGCGGCCAAAGCGGGTGACAAAGAACAAATTCGATTGCGTGACTTTTTGTTAATCTTGAAAACGCAGCTGGATGCTGGCTATCCGGTCCGTACCTTAGACTTGGATGAAGATCAACAAGCATTGCTCAAGCGCATTTTCTTGTTGACCTCTAAGCCAACCTTATATGTGGCCAATGTTGACGAGCAGGGTTTTAGCGATAACCCGCATTTAGACGCTATTCGTCAGTACGCTAAGCAAGAAGGGGCTAAAGTGGTTCCTATCTGCGCTGCTATTGAACAAGAATTATCTGAACTAGACGAAGAAGAACAGGAAATGTTCCTGGCTGAAATGGGGCAAGAAGAAGCAGGTTTAAGCCGAATGATTTTTGCGGGCTATAGTTTGTTGAAGCTGATTACTTACTTCACTGCTGGGCCGAAGGAACTTAGAGCTTGGACTATTCCCGAAGATTATTTAGCGCCGCAAGCCGCGGGTGTTATCCATACCGATTTTGAAAAGGGCTTTATCCGAGCCGAAACAATCGCCTATCAAGACTACATTGATAACAAGGGCGAGTTAGGCGCCAAAGAAGCCGGTAAATTACGTTTGGAAGGCAAGGAATACCAAGTAAAAGACGGTGATATCATGCACTTCCGCTTTAATGTTTAATTGGGCTTCGCTAGGCGTGTCGCCTGTTTAAATAGTGCCTAAAAAGAAACTGGGAACGCTTAACGTTAGCGTACAGATAGTTTCTGTTATTATTTATCGACCTATTTCATTAAGCAACTAGCGGTATACAAGTGATCCTAAATTTCTTTATAAAATTTATCGCGCTGTTAGAGTTCCTTCAAGGAGCGCTTTGCCTTACCCCCATTTTTATTGAGCGGATCGATGTACCGGTAATCGGCGCTGCGTTTTTGGCGGCCTTATCGATCATCTTTTTTTGCGCTGGATTGCTGTTATACCGTGGGACTACGACAGGCATTGTAATTTCGTTTTTGTTGCTTTTCCCTCAATTGTTCGTTGTATCTACTGCAGTGAAGGAATATAAATTTTTAATCGGCCCTGGTTACGACTTTTTCCTCGGCAACATCGGGCAATACCATATTTCTATTAACGTAGTGGCCTTGGTTTTTTGCCTGTTACTGGCACTGAAATCTAGCCGCAATAGGCGCCAAACCAGAGCGCGTTAACGGAGCGTTCAAAAGGGTATAATAGGTGTGGACCCTTACAAAAAAATAACACCATGAATGAGCCCTTATTAAGTTCAAATCGCTATCAGGAATTAGATCAATTAGGCGAAGGAGCTACCGCAGATGTACGCCGCGTTTTTGACACTCACTTGAATCGATTAGTGGCGCGCAAAAACTTTGATATTAGTTTGAGTAGTGATGCTCGATTATTGCAAACCTTCTTAAACGAAGCCAAATTAGTTAGCTATTTGGCTCACCCGGGAATTGTCCCTGTTTATGATTTATCCGCGGATGAGAGTCGGTTGTCATACACCATGCCGATTGCTGACGGCGATAGTTTGTCGAAGGTACTCGAATCCGATGCAATAACAGGAAACGGACGTGCATTGCCTATAGATCAAGCGGTTTCGATTCTGATAAAGCTATGTGAAACCTTGAGTTTTAGTCATGACAAAGGAGTGCTCCATTTAGATATAAAGCCAGACAATATCATTATCGGCCATTATGGTGAGGTGTACATCTTGGATTGGGGCGCGGCGAGGTTGATCAATCCAGAGCAATATGCTGAGTCTATACGCGCGTTAAGTGCGCAGCAGTACTCAGTCAAATACTCGTCAGAAGAAAGTGAACTATTTTTAGGTACGCCTAAATATATGTCGCCAGAACAAACGACCGTACCCCGAGATCAACTGACGGGCACCTCTGACATTTTCTCGCTGGGTATTATTGCTTATCAAATGCTGTGTGGACAGCACCCCTTTCAGGCCAATAGCATCGAGCAGTTGTTTGACGCTATCCAAAACCAAGCGGTTATACCCTTAGGCCAACTCAACTCTACGTTACCGGCAAAGTTAATAGAGATTGTAGAGCGGATGCTGCAAAAATCGCCCATCGGTCGCTATGAAAGCTTTACCGCTGTTTTACAAGACCTTAATAGCCTATACACCGCTGGCGGCGCAATGGAAACACGCGACTTGGCGCAAGGCGAAGTCATATTTTCTCAGGGTGATTCAGCGGGTTTTGCGTTTACTATTTTGCGCGGTGAAGTAGAAATCAGCATCGTAGTCGATGGCAAACGTAAGCTGATGTCGACCTTGGGAGAAGGTGAAATGGTCGGTGAGCTCGCCGCTATTAGTAATCAGGTGCGTACGGCAACTGTGACCACGACCCGGCCGACCCGTATTGCGATTTTAAGTGTCGAATTTATCAATACCGAACTGGAAAAAACCAGCCCGTGGGTGGGCAGTTTAATTCGCAATTTAGCTAATCGATTTTCAGATGTTAA
>JBLIOD010000036.1:0-28356 GCA_047639475.1 Gammaproteobacteria bacterium | reverse complement strand
GGGCCAGACACGATTGATATTTGCGGCTCGACGATATAAACACTAAGTGGGCTCGTTGGTTAATTCAATTTGAAACAGGTTTTCGTTCAAATTGCGGTTCACTTGTTCAATAAATTATTTTTTTGTACCATAAACCGTCTATTGATGGTGATTTCACCACCAATAGACAGATTTATCCCTAGGCAGGTAGCAATTCGACTCTATCTACCTTCAATACCATTAACCGTTTAAGGTTGAAACATAAGGCCCTTGCTCCAACTTGGAACTGCACCTTAGCCAAGCCTTTATAGCGAACGCGCTTATTGCGGTGTGCAAAAATACGTTCATATGGCGAGCGAATTTCATTAATCTAACGGGCTTTGTCCTTATTCTTGCCGTGCATATTATTCTTCTTTATCGTTGCATCATGGCAACCGTTGCGCCGCAGCGTGATTTTGGCCGGGCGCACGCAATAACCCTTGTCCGCGTATACTGCCCCCGACTTTGGACAAACATGCTTCATGCCGCTCGCATCCATTACCTCAGCAGAGGTCGCTGCTATCTTATTGATCAAACCAGAGAATCTAGGGTTAAGAACAACTGGCTTTGGTGTCGTTTGCTCAAAATAACAGGCCGATTTAAATTTTACCTATTATCTCGTATTCGTACTAATTATCCGACAAGCCCAACATGCGCCGATTTGTTCAACTAGACAGGATGAATCCGTCGAAAATATAGAAAAGGGGAAGAAAAAGGCCTAAAGCGCATCAAAATGGGGTGAAAACGGCGATTTTCCGCAAAAAAATGATAAATAAAGTCTATTCACTCGCAATCGGTAGATTCACACCGTAAAAAATGGATTCTCGGAGGTGCCCTAAACTAGCGGGGATCGATATAATTACGGTAAAATCGGTTGCAATAATAAACACTTCAATAAAGACAGGCCTTACGGATACTCAATTAAAAATTAAGTGGTACAACACCCTGTGAGCTAAATTAATCGCAATATTCATTGTGACAGCAACCTTGGTTACCGTCATGGCAGGATATTTTGTTTATAGAAATAGCGCAGATATAAAAGTAGCCGAACTCTCGGAATTGTCGGTGGTATCAGCTTCTCGTATGTCGCAGCATTTGATCCGCCCAATGTGGGATGTCGATGTAGATCAAGTAAACAAACTACTAAACGTTGAAATGCAAGAACGGAAATTAGCCGCGATTGTGGTTCGTGATGAAGACCACCAAACCTTGTTTGCTGCTCGTGAGCGTGGCGAAGACGGTGCAACGCGAGATTCAGTGGAAACCATCATTGGCGATTTTTAAAAAGTAGACCGCAATATTATCGGTGATGACGGCGATGATATCGGTACCGTCAGTGTTTTCGTTACATCAAAATATATGGAACAAGAGTTGGCTCAATTTAGGCAAATATTAATTTTAACTTTGGTGGCACTCATATTATGTATCCTGTTCATTATGGTGAACGTATTGGGCCGAATGTTAGTGGCGCCGCTGTCGAAGTTAACTGAGGTGGCCGATCAAATTTCTAAAGGCCGACTTAATAAGTCTATAGCTTTTGAATCAAATGATGGGTTGGGTAACTTGGCGGACTCTTTCAGATGGATGCAAGCCAGTGTGAAAATATTGGCTCGTAAAACGCGTGCCGCTGGATCCCCGACTACAAAAGTTTACGATAAACAAAGGGATAGGCTGGCCTAATTGGCCCCCTTTTCTTTGCAGCTTGAAAGCCTAGCGTTATGAGCTTTCAAAGCGCTATTAGTTTGTATGTAATCATATTTCTATTCGCGCTGACGCCCGGCCCAGGAATATTCGCGCTCATCGCGCGGGTGATGGGCGATGGCTTTTGGGTGGCGGTGCCGCTTGGTTTGGGCGTGTGTTTGGGCGACATACTTTATATGTTGTTAGTCTGTTTCGGTCTGGCTACCTTTGCCTCTAATTGGGGTGAGGCCATGCTGCTAGTGCGTTACTTGGGCGCTGCTTATCGCTGCTATTTAGGGTATAAGGTTTGGACAGGCACGACCGCTGATCAAAAAATAATTGCGGACTCTCAAGAAATTAGCCCCTGGGCGTCGTTCCTACAAGGTGCCCTAATATCAGTGTCCAATCCCAAAGTTATCTTGTTCTATTTGGCTTTCTTGCCAACTATTCTGCAACTTGAGACATTGCATTACCCCGAAATGATATCCCTTTCGGTTATTATCATGTTGGGTGAAATGACAGCCATCTTGCTGTTTGCATGCGGGGCCTTTGTTATCAAGGGCAAGCTACAGACCGCTGAAGCGCAAACCATGCTCAACCGGTTCTCAGGTGGGATGATGGTCGGCGCGGGCAGTTATTTGGCGCTGCGTCACTAGTTTTATTTTACGTCGGACCCATTTTGTGCAACCTTATTTAGAACACCTACAACTCACACATCTTGAATTCATTGCGATGGCCATCGCGGTGATGTTAGCTGCTGTCATTCGTGGCTATTCTGGCTTTGGTTTCTCAGCGATCGTGGTGGCAGGCTTGTCTTTGTTCACCCCAACGCGCGAAGTTGTCCCTTTAGTTATCTTGTTAGAAGTGGTTGCTAGTGTGCAGATGTTCCCCAAAGTTTGGCGGCATGTGCACTGGCGGTTAGTGGCGTGGGTACTATTGGGCAGTCTTGTGTTTATTCCGCTTGGACAATGGTTTTTGAGCTACGTTCCTGTAGGGCCGATGAGAGTAGTCTGTGCACTAGGTTTGCTACTGGGTGTTGTGTTTATATATAAGGGACGCAATTTTGGCTTGGGAAAATCCCCCAAAGGATGGGCAATAATAGGCGTGATCTCTGGCACCATGAACGGCTTGCTGGCAATGGGCGGCATGTGGGTAGCAATTTTGTTACTGGGCAGCAGCATTAAAACGCATGTACTGCGTGCCTCACTGGTTGCCTTGTTTTTTGGTGTTGATATTTATGCCGCAGCCACTGCCATTCCCTACGGTCTGCTTCATGCCACTATTGCTTGGCGAGCGGTCGCCGCCTTGCCGTTTTTGTTTGTCGGGATTTGGTTAGGTTCTAGACAATTTGAAGGCACCAGCGACGATACCTATCGTTCAGTGGTGTTAGCAGTGTTAGCGACTTTGGCGCTATTGCTGCTACTACGAGCCACATGGACTATTGGACTGGCGATTATCTAAACTTTAGCTTGCGCTCTAGCATCTAGTTCGTGTTGTATTTTGAACACATGGCCTCAAATTAGGCTACAAATCTATCTATAACCTCGCGTCACTTCTACGCTTAAACACTATGTCGTTACAAACTTGGCAGTCGGGCTTTATTCGGCTACGTGACAATAAATTTTTTGAATTCTTTGTAATTACGATCATCCTGGTGTCCGCCTTAATGATCGGGGTTAACACTTATAGCTTGCCGAGTTGGTCAGTTAGCCTAATTGGTTATTTAGATATTTTTGTCACGGTCTTTTTCCTGATCGAGATTATTGTTCGAATTATCGCTGCAGGCTCTATCAAAACTTTCTTAAAAAGCGGCTGGAACATTTTCGATTTGGTGATTGTTATTGCCAGCTTAGTGCCCTTGCAAGGGAGCGAGACCGTATTAATTGGCCGCTTGCTGAGAGTGTTCAGAGTATTGCGCTTGGTTTCGATGATTCCGGAGCTAAAGCTGTTAATGAACGCCTTTGTGCTAGCGCTGCCAAGAATTGGTTATGTGGCGCTTTTGATGTTTATCATCCTGTACATTTACGCTGCGATAGGTGCCTTATTTTTTGATCACATAAATCCCGTTCTATGGGGCAATATATCTATATCGCTGCTCACTTTGTTCCGTGTGGCCACGTTTGAAGATTGGACTGACGTGATGTATGAAACCATGGAAGTCTATCCATTAAGTTGGATGTTCTATTTGAGTTTTATTTTCATTGTAGCCTTCGTGTTTTTGAACATGATGATTGGTGTGGTTCTCGACACCCTTCAGCAAGAACACAAACGAATTGACGAAGAAGCAGGAGAGGGTGCCTCAGCAGAGCGTCAGGCCATTGTTGAGCACAGCGAGAAGATTGAACAGCGGCTAGAGCGAATAGAAATCTTGCTTAAAAAGCAGAATAACCAATAGCAAGTAATAAGGTTTAGCAATTAGATTTATCAGGGCACGGACCGCACGGTTGGGTTGCTAGGCCACGAAAACCCATTCGCGCCAAGCTTTTAGCGCAGGAAAATACAATCCTAATTTGATGGGCGCGTCTGTTTCTAAGCCATGAACTAATATACCATAGTCATTTAACTGTTCGGCGTAGCGCTTTTGTTGCTCATCTAAGAAGTGTTCCACATCAAGCCCTTTGTGGGGGCTGGTTTTGAAATCGACCACCCAGCGAGTTCCGCTTTCGTCAACAAAACTGCGGTCTATGATGCGATGTTGAACTTGCCCTCGTATAAGGCCGCTTAAAGCCCACTCAATCTCAATTTCTTGATGATCTGTATTGAATATCCAACTTGCCTTGGCATCTTGTTGCGTGTTCTCTACATACTGCGTCACTAAGCCCGCTGCTTCTAGGTTGTCCTGGTCGACCAAACCCAGCTGGGTCAGTTGACGCTTTATATAATGTTCTAAGCCAGAAATATTCCAGTCAGCTAGGTTTTCTCGGCCACGTATTTGCATCACTTTGTGTACCACAATACCAACCATGCGCGCTTGATCTTGCGCCCATTCATATTCCAGTGGCGTTGACGCGTTTGTCTGGTGAGACTGTACCCTCAGCGGCTGTGGCAAATCTAGCGAGGGCAGATTAAGACCAAGGCGCCGGATAAAGTTTTGGGGGCGTGTATCAAACTCATTGTCGTTATCTGTCGGCGCTATTTGAATCATATTTTGCTGAAATTCGCTGCCCAACTGGTCCCACAGCAAATGCATTAAACTGCTAGATTCGGGTTTCGCTGTGTCCTTTTTTAAATGCCCAAAAAGGATCAACGCGGATTTCGCTCTAGTGACACCCACATAGAGTAAACGACCCGATTCCAAGCCTTCACGTTGCTTGTCTCGGTGTTTAATCCAATCTGTATGCTTTTTATCTTCCTTGCCGGGGTAGTTTGCTGGTGCAATCAGTGCGGCTTGAGTATAAGAGCTGGCATCCCACTCTAGAAGCTTTGGCGTTTGTTCGTTGGTTTTCTGTTTACCGCATAAGCCAACTAAAAACACAGTGTCGAATTCAAGCCCTTTTGCTTTATGTAGCGTTAACAGTTTTATTTGCGCAGCGGGAGACGATACCCGAGTCTGATTAACCGCTTTGTCTAAAGTTTTGGCCGTTATCGAGGCGCCTTGTTTAACCAACTCTCTAAGCAGTTTAAAGTAAGCGTCACAATAATCTAACTCATGTTTTGAAACGCAGGCTGGGCCGCTTAAGGCTAACCAGGTTTGTCGGATGCGATTAGTAATGTCACCGTGGTAACTGGCCAGTCTTGGCATAACCACACTGGCTAGACGCTGATAGCGCGCTGCGCCATCTGGGCTTAAATCAAGCAATACGGCGTCGTTATCCCAAAGCGATATTTTACTGCGATTATGGGCTCTTAATATGGTGATATCGTTTAGTGTCAAACCACACCATGGCGCGCGCAAAATGCTTAGCCACGCCACCGTATCTAGCGGGTGCACGAATAGTCGCGTGATCGCCATTAAGTCTTGAACGCAAGATTGGTCGCCCAATAGCTCAATTTCGATTGATTCAAACTCAGTGCCTGATTGCCTCAAAGCTTGTGCAACACTCTTAAGGTGATTGCGAGTGCGAGCGAGTACCGCTATTTCATGGTCTGGGTTAACTTGCTGGGCCAATGCCTGAACTTGCTCGGCAACGACTTTTCCTTCATCTGCTGCATTGCTAGAAACCACTAGCTGGCAACGAGCTTGCCCTGCTTCAGTTTGTTTGAAAGCCGTTGACGGGCTAAATTTCACGGCGCCCAATTCGGGCTGGTCTTGTTCGCTCAGAACGTCGGGCAAGGTTTGGTTTACCCACTGAACCAAAGGCCCTGCGGACCGAAAATTGGTATCTAGCCGTAAGTCAGTAGGGCGAATATCATTAATGCCGTGGTCTCGCACATCTAAAAAGCCCCGAACGTCAGCATCACGAAATCGATAAATAGATTGCATGGGATCGCCCACTAAAAACAGACTGCGCCCATCATCGGGTTGCCAACCTGCGCACAAGCGTTCAAGTAACCTTAATTGATGCGGGGAAGTGTCTTGAAACTCATCCATTAAGATGTGTTCCAGTTTGGCGTCTAAGGTTAATGCTAAATCTGAGGGTTGCTGCAAGTTACCCAAGGCGTCGATGGCCTGTGTGGTGATTTGCGGGTAGTCGGCCACGCCGCGTTCACTCATCAGTAAATAAAGTTCAGAGGCCAAAGTCGGTAAAAGGGCGGCGATGGCTTTGAGTAAGTTTTCTTGGGTGTGATCAAAGCCAGCATCAGGCAGTGATGCAATCTCAACTAGCTGATTGATGACGTGCTCATCACCTTCTAAAGTGTTGATGATATCAATCAGCTGTTGCTTCTCTTTGTCTTTGGAGGCAGGCCCCAAACCCATACGTACATTGAGGCCTTTGGGCTTACGTAGCGCCGTTCCGGTAATGAGTAATGAGCGAATGGCTAGCCACTTCGCCGAGATCTTTTGTTTACTGCTTGCGTCGGTGTCGACACTAATGCTGGCATAGGTAAGAATAGTTTGCCCAAAAGCAGAGCCACGGTGATCTTCAGGTATGTTTGCAGCGCAATATGCCGCCAGCGCTATCAATGACTGTTGAGTTGACTGGCTTAAGCAGCCATCCATAGAAGCCAATTCACTCTCAATCAGCTGCTGCCATGACGCGGCTATCGCCTCAAGTAAAGCATCAGCCCCGCCTTTGCCCAAAATCAGCGGTAGCCATCTGTCCCTGTTGTAGAGCATATTGGCCAGCCTAGCCTGCAGGGTGGTTAAATTCCCTTCTAGTTCTACTAATAAGGTGGTTACCGCCGCACCATTATCCGTGTTCTTGTTCTCTAACTGTTTAATACAGTTCAGCGCCGCTTCTAGATAAAGTGCCTCTGGGTTTTGCTCAATTTGTGGCATGGCACCAAAGCGTGCTGACCACGGCATGCGCCGCACTAAATCGGCGCACAAAGAATCGATGGTCATGATTCGCAACCGATTGGCATTCTCCACTAGGTTCCAACCTAACTCTTTGTCTCTTTCTAGTGCTGCGGCCGCGAGCGAATGCAAATCTTGTTCATGCTCTTCAAAGGCTTCGCCATTCGCGGCCTTGGCCAAACTACCAATGACCCGCTCGCGCATTTCTTGCGTGGCCTTTCGCGTAAAGGTGATAGCCAGTATTTCTTCAGGCTGTTGTACTTGGGCAAGTAAGGTCAATAAACGACGTACCAGCAAACCTGTTTTGCCTGACCCAGCCGGTGCCTGCACAATAAATGACGTGCTAGGGTCTAATGCACGTTGGCGCTGCGCGTGATCGTTAGGCAGGGGCACTTTCATCCTCCACAGCAACCGCGCTTAACTCTTTGATTCTACAAAATGGAGTGAACTCGCAATGTGCGCAGTCTATATTCTTGTCTGTGGGGTTTACCAAAGCATTACCCTCACGAAATTCGACCGCCAGTTTTTCAAGGCGATGTTTCCATAAGGGCAACATTTCGTCCCACTCCTGCAAGTCTTTGAATACGTTGCTACCTTTGCCGTGGAGCTCGGGCGGTTTCATGTCAGGCAGTAAATCGGTCTCAACGGCGAGGCCGATTAAGGCGGTATTCTTGGCATTGATTTGCCCGTACGCCAGCGCTTCTACTTCCCCCATTTGTTCTGAAACAGCTAGCGCATAAAGTGGCAGTTGCGGACTACTGGGTCTTTCGCCGCACCAATCCTTTTCGGTATTGTTACCACCTGTTTTGTAGTCGATGACCGCGTTGCCAACGCGACCTTCAAGCTCGTCAACCCGGTCTACGATAAAGCGCAAGCCTAAGCCTGCCAAAGAGTATTCAATGAGTTGCTCGTGAAGGCTTACAGTGAATGCTGGACGACTGGCTTCTAACGCTAGCCACTCGAGCAACAACGCTTTAACGCGACTGATTTGAGCGCTATCAAATTGCTGCTCTAGACCACTCGTTCTGTTTCGTTTGGCAATAACCGATGCGATAAAGGGTTCCAGTTTTTCACCTAACTGATCAGCATCTATCAATGTCAGTAAGTTACGTTGGGTTTTAACCTGCTCCCAAAAACGGTGTAATATTTCGTGCACCAAGGTGCCGTGCGTTCGGTGATCGGTGCCCGGTTCAGGATCAGGTTCTTGGTCTGCCATCAAACGGTACTTTGCATAAGCCTGAAATGGGCAGGCGGATTGGGAAGCAATTAAACCTGCACCGCCCTTGGCTTGCTCTGCTTCAAATGGGATGCCCACAGCATCTTGAAGTGTTTCTAGATTTCCATGTGAATCACCTATAGCCGAATAAACATCAAAAGGCACAATAGTCGATTCGCTTAGTTCAATGTGAGATACCAAAGGGCTAGCTCCTACTGTTATGTCTTCTATATTCGTAGCATGGCTCACAACCACTTCTGGCGCCATGGCCAGCAGTTGCTTGATCTTGTCTTTGGCATTTTGTAGGAATATTTCGGGCGCCGCATCAGGAATGCCTTTTTCCTTTTGTATGCTTAATGGAATAAAGGGATTGACCTGCGGCTTTGGTGGCCACGCGTTTTCATGAAACCCTGCGAGCCAAACCGCATCAAAAGACAGTTCAGCAGCTTCAAGTACGCCCATAATATGAACTTGCACATTGGGGTTTGCCTGGTCTTGGTAGATGGTTTGATCGCAAAGCTGCTTTATCGTTGAAAGCGCCTCCGAAAGATAAATAGGTGAACTCACCACATCTAATGCAGCAAACTGTTCCACACACCCATTCCAAGACTCAAACGCTTGATGCTCGTGACTGTTCAAGCCCACTTTAGGCCACGCTAATAATTGTAGAACGTCTCGAAAAAACACCGCCCATTGTCGATAGCTTTGCGTTCCAGTGCTTTGCTTTTTAAGTGCTAGTAGATCGTTAAGGGTGGACTGAAGCTCTGTCTCTCTTTCATTTTTAGTGTTTAGTGAATGCACCAAAGTGAAAAGATCCAACTCATAAGGAAGTCGATTTCTCAGTGAAACCGCCAAAGCAGCGCGGGCTTCAACATCAGAACCGATGCCAAGCAACGGTGATAACAACCAATCACTCAAGCTTTGAAACTCAAATCGAGATAGCAAACTCAAATGCATTAGCGCGGACTTTCCAATGGACGTAGCGGAAAGAGGCACACCCAAAGAGAGGTGATAAGGTTTTTCAGCGCTGAGATTTAGTTCACTGGCTAAAGTGTCTTTGATACTCAGTTGGTCTTCAAACGCTTCGATAGCAACGTCCTTGATGGCCTGAGTGTCAGGGCAAATTAACGCAACGCGGATATCATGGGAGTGTTGGACGCGTTCTAGTGCCCATGCCGCAATATGATTCCATTCTTCCTGGGCGTTATTGAAACTATGTCGAAATGTGGGCTCTTGTTCATAACGAAAACTTTGTTCGGTTATTTCGATGGCGCAGCCGAAAGCTTCAAGCTGACTAAACAGCTGAGTATGAATAGGGAGAAAATAATCAAAGCCTAAAAAGGTTAGCTGTGTATCAGAAACATTCCCAAAGCCTTCACTGCCGATTACAGTGGGGAGTTGATTCAGGCTACCCCAGTTATTCCGCTTAAGCTCTTCATTGAACTTAGTTGCCCAGGCAACAAATAATGTGTGGTCAACGCTATAAAACCTTGAGCTCTGAGAAAATTCAATTCGCCACTCCAGGCAAACTGTCCACGCATCCAATAGTAGTTTAGAGGTGTGCTTAGCGTCCCAAAGCGTACCGCCAGAAAATGTTTTCTCATCTTTTCGGTTTAAGCCTGTAAAGGCTTTCTCAGCTATTTTCTGTAGATGGATGTCGTTGAGAATCGTTGACCAAGTTTTAGAATCGTTCCAAGCTTTGTTAATCCAGCTTGAGATAGTTAAAACTTCATCACTTTTCCATGTTAGATCACCGTTTTTTAAATTTTTGACATCTAAGAGTTGCCTATATTCGTGTGCCAGTCTATTCGTAGATGTGACAGTGATTGGATTCGGTAGGTGGGTAGTAAAATTAGCGTCACGCATCGCCAAAGTATATTTCCTTTTGTAACGTGGAGGGACTAAAAGTTTTGAGAAAAGCTACGTGGCCTGAATGAATTAGGCTTAAGTTTTGAATTCGAATTTGAATTGTAGTATCGGTTGATCAAGATCCAATCGATACAAGGTGGGAATTACCACTGCAATAGGGCTTTTTTTAAGTATATTTCACCACCAAACATTGGTAAATCCCAAACACCACCTATTACAACCACTTCTTCATCGAGGTTAATGTACTTATCGTTATCAACATTTAAACTTGGCTTGGTTCCTTTGCTATTTACTTTTTTATTTCAAGCTTCCGCGCAGTTTTCAACCCAGAATCTAGATGTTATTAATACGCCCATAGCAGAGTTGCAAAATGCAGACCGAGCAGCCAAGATATTACAAGATACGGCTAAAGCGGCAACAAAAAACAAATAATCAATCGCCTCTTTATTCATAAAATCAGACGGTGCTGAAATATCAGGAGTATCGGGGTCTGTTTCAAGTGGCTTGAACTCTTACACTGCAAGGTATATAGAGATTGATACCAGTAATGGAAAGTTAGATCAGTATTTAGTGCGTTACAATAGGTTTACTGGGCGCGCTAGCGGCTTTACAAGTTGGGGACTCACATACAAAGACACCGCTGGCAGTTCAGAGCAGGTGTCGATATCGAGTTCGTTTGGTATTCAACCAAGTGCCACGTCCTATATCGGATTGGACTTGGGATAGGCTTCTAGAGACTCTGGTGTGACAGTTGATGATGTGACGGCCAGTGTAAGTTACTCGAAGAACTTTCAAAATGGCGATACTGGAGTTGGTGCGTTTATCTCCTATGATTTTGAAAATAATTTTGGTGCAGATAGTAGTTCGATAGGTCTGTCGGTATCAGGATTAACCGCAGTTCTATATGAAGATAAAACAGTTTTAATTACGTTTAAGAAAACTTGGTGAGTATAAACATTGCAGTTACACGGGCTTGAGCTCGTTTAATGCACGGGTCACAGTGAATTGCGCTGCGGCCCACCCTAGGACAGAGCTTGTGAGTAGGAGGGATAGAGCAATTAACCAACTTAAGTTACTTAAGCCGAGTTCAATGCCATAGAGGTGAGAAAGGTTGGCTATTGGCTTGGCCAACAAGAGTAGCACCAGGGCTGATATGACTAATGCGCAGACGCCGCCTAAAAAGCCCTCTAGCATGCCCAAATATAAGAAAGGGCGTTTTATAAAACTGGAAGTGCCGCCTAGCTGGTCGATAATATCTATCTCGTTTTTACGGTTGGTTATTTCTAAGCGTATAGTGTTTGCTATTAGTAACACGATGCCAACGCCTATGATGACCGCGAGTATGGCCACGATTCGTTTAATAACCGTTTGGATGGCAATGAGCCGTTTCAGCCAATCCAAGTCATACTGTGCCTGCTGAATGATGTCTATTTCTTGATAGGCATTGGTTAGTGTCTGTATTTGTTCTAGCGTTATCTCTTCCGTGGGGTAGACCACTACAACGTCGGGAAGGGGGTTTTCTGAGAACAAACTTAAGGTGACTTTAAATGCCCCATTTTGTACAAACTCGTTAAGGCCTTGCTCGGCGGTTATATGTTGCGTGCTTTCAACCAGTGCTTCTTTGCTTAAGGTTTCAATCAGCGACGCTATGTTTGACTCTTCGGCGTCTTTATGTAAATACAACGAAATTTGTGGACGGCTCTGCCACTGTCCGCCGAACGAAGACAGGCTGTCGGCTACGCTGAATAAGATGGCAGGGATGCTCAGGCCAATGCCAAGGGCGAGTACCGTTAATGCGGTGGTCACTTTTTGCTCGGCAAACTGTCCGAGGGTATAAAAGAACACCTGCAGGTGTCGGCTAAAGTAAGTTTTAAGCTTCTGCATCTTGCGGTGGTTCGGTTTCTTCATTGGCGTCCAGAATTAATCGGCCATCTCTTAGGGCGACGATGGGCGTCTTGGGGTCTTGTAAATAGCGTTGGTCGTGAGTGGCGATGAGTACGGTGACATCATGATGATTGAATTCGTAGAACAACTTCATGATCTGGTCAGATAACTCGGGGTCTAGGTTGCCGGTGGGCTCATCGGCCAGTAAAATAGTGGGAGAGCTAACCACTGCTCGGGCTATACCGACTCGTTGCTGTTGTCCCCCCGACAGGGTGATCGGCATGGATTTTTCTTTGTCTAACAATTGTACTTTGTCTAAAGCAGCCCTTACTCGTCTGCTGGTTTCTTGATGGGTTGCGCCTGCGACTATCAAGGGCAGAGCGACATTATCAAAAACACTGCGGTCGTAGAGCAGTTTGTGGTCTTGGAAAACACTGCCGATTTTTCTTCGGTGAGTGGGGATATGACGCGGCTTTATGCGCGTGATGTTTTGCCCATCTATATTGATTTCTCCCCGAGTGGCTTTGATTGAATGGGTGATCAGTTTAAGCAAGGTACTCTTTCCTGCGCCAGAATGTCCAGCGAGGAAGCTCATGGAGCCTGGTCTTAAATGGAAAGACACACTGCGCAGCGCATCATGGCCGCCGGGGTAACGTTTGCTTACATGGCTAAAGCGAATCATCTGATTGGTTGAATTAGCGTGTAGATAGTGAGCATTTAAGCGCTTTCATCTGCCTTTTCGCCCAGTGTTTCTGGTACCAGTGCTGAGGCAAAATCAGCCGCGTTAAAGGGCCGCAAATCTTCCATTGATTCTCCCACGCCAATGTAGCGGATGGGCAAACCAAACCTCTGGGCGATCGCCACCATTACGCCGCCTTTAGCTGTGCCGTCCAGCTTAGTAACCGATAAGCTATTTACACCAACAGTTTGTTTAAAGTGTTCTATTTGTGAAAAGGCATTTTGCCCCGTGCCAGCATCAACCGTTAGCATGACTTCATGCGGTAGGTCGGGGTTGGCTTTTTTGAGTACGCGAATTAGTTTTTCGAGCTGCGCCATTAAATCGCCGTGGGTGTGTTGTCTGCCAGCGGAATCGATCAGCAGTACATCAACGCCTTTACTGACGGCAGATTGGTAGGCATCAAAGGCAACGGCGGCAGCATCACCGCCATGTTGTTGGGCGATAACAGGGATGTCTAAACGCTCTCCCCACATTTTAAGTTGTTCAATTGCTGCGGCGCGAAAGGTGTCGCAGGCCGCCAACATGACAGAGTTTCCTTCATTCTTCAGTCTGTGCGCCATTTTGGCTAGTGTCGTGGTTTTGCCAACACCATTTACCCCAACCATTAAAACAACCATTGGCTTGGCGTCAATGACGACAAATGGCTGAGCAACCGGATCTAGTTTTTCGGTTAACACATCGCGCATTAGACCAATGAGTTCGTCAGCGTGTTCGAGTTTTAATTGGGTCACTTTTTGACGAAGGTGTTCGGTGAGCGACTGGCTGGCTTCAACGCCTAAGTCGGCCATCAGAAGATTGTCTTCGATCTCCTCATATAATAATTCATCGATCTTGATGCCGCGTTTGAATAGGCCAAACAAGCCAGAGCCCAATGACTCACGAGTTTTACCAAGGCGGCCGAATAGTCCGCCTGTTTTTTTTTCTTTCATTTGTGTCCGATGAATACAATGACTTTTGCTGGCACGTATCCTATCATCCTTGGGGCTTTTTCTAAATCTACTAATTTCGTTAGTTCCCTATTAATTTTGGTTGTGACGCAATACACATTTTGATCGCATATCTATCATGTCAGGACGAGTAAGAATCATCGGCGGCAAGTGGCGTAGCCGCTTATTGTCATTTCCTTCGGTGGATGCACTGCGGCCAACGCCTGATGCCGTTCGTGAAACTGCTTTCAATTGGCTTTCTCAGTCTATCGAAGGCATGGCCTGCTTGGATTTGTATGCGGGCAGCGGCGCGTTGGGTTTTGAGGCGGTGTCGCGCGGGGCGCAGTCAGCCGTATTGGTAGAGAAAAACACCAAAGTGGTTAAGGCGTTGCGAGCCAGTAAAGAATTGGTGGATTCGGCGGATCAAATTGAAATTACTGCCTGCGCTGGGCTGGAATACATAGCAACTACTGTGCGCAAATTTGATCTCATTTTTTTAGACCCCCCATTCGCTTCTGATGAACTCGCCAAGGCCTGCTATCATATTGATAAAATGAACTTGTTAAATTTAGACGGATTGGTTTATTTGGAGTCGCCTAGCGATTTAAAAAAACTGCCTATTCCTGATACTTGGGTCGTATTGAAACAAGCACATAAAGGGGCGGTCAGTTATACTCTGGCCCAGTTTAAAACAACTAAAGAAATATCTCCGATCGATGTTTAATACCGCAGTTTACGCTGGCACTTTCGACCCTGTTACCGATGGCCATGTTGATTTAATCGAGCGCGGCGCGAAAATGTTCTCGCGCTTAGTCGTTGCTGTTGCCTCTAACCCAGGAAAAGATCCTTTGTTTACGCTCGAAGAACGGGTGGCGATGGTGGAAAAGGTAACAAAAGATATCGGCAATATCGAAGTGGTGGGTTTCTCAAATCTACTGGTTGATTTTGTTAGAGATGCAGATGCGCAGGTCATATTACGCGGCTTGCGAGCGGTGTCAGATTTCGAATACGAATTTCAACTTGCCTCGATGAACCGTAGGCTAGACAGCACGCTCGAAACGGTATTTCTTACGCCGGCTGAAAATCATACTTTTATCTCTGCTTCTTTGGTAAAAGAGATCAGTAAGTTGGGAGGCGATGTTTCACAATTCGTGCCTACTCACGTCTATAAGGCGCTGCAAGCCAAGTTCAACACGAAATAATCTAAATGGCGCTTAAAATAGATGACGATTGCATAAACTGCGATGTCTGTGAACCAGAATGCCCCAATGAAGCGATTTATATGGGAGAAGAAATCTATGAGATTGACTGGACGAAATGTACCGAGTGTGTGGGTCATTTTGACACTCCGCAGTGTGTGGAAGTCTGCCCAGTTGACTGTATTCCAGAAAATGAAGCGCATGTTGAGTCTAAAGACCAACTACTGGAGAAATATCACCGCCTAACCGCAAGAGCGACGGTGCAATAAACAAAACGATTGAAGCATAAATGAAAGCCATGATTTTAGCCGCAGGCCGCGGCACCCGCGTTCAGCCTTTAACGCATCGATTGCCAAAGCCGATGATTCCAGTCGTGGGTAAACCTGTTATGGAGTACCTGATCGAAGAGTTGGCCTTGCACGGGTTTCGTGAAATCATGATTAATGTGAGCCATCAAGCACATCAAATTGAGTCTTATTTTGGTGACGGACGAAAATGGGGTGTGGAAATTGGCTATTCGTTTGAAGGACACATAGAAAATGGAGAAGTGATTGCAGAGCCCGTGGGTTCGGCAGGCGGCATCAAGCGCATCCAAGAGTTTGGTCAATTCTTTGACGACACCACACTGGTAGTTTGCGGCGATGCAATAATAGATCTTGATTTGACCGCTGCAGTGCGTAAGCATTGGTCTTCGGGTGCTAAGGCCAGCATAGTGACTCTAGAGGTCGAAAAGTCTCGTGTATCCAATTACGGTGTGGTGGTGAGTGATGAGAGCGGCCAAATAACCTCGTTTCAAGAAAAGCCGACAATTGAGGAGGCGCAATCTACTCAAGTAAATACCGGTATTTACTTTTTTGAGCCTGAAGTCATTGACTTAATTCCTAGCAAGATTGAGTACGATATAGGTAGTCAGTTGCTACCTAAAGTCGTTGAGCTAGGGATGCCTTTTCAGGCGATAAACCTTCCCTTTACTTGGATAGATATTGGTCAGCTCCATGATTACTGGATGACTAACCAGCGTTTGATGCGTGGTGAAATGCGCTCTATCAAAATGCCGGGGAAAGAAATTCTACCGCATGTTTGGGTTGGCTTAAATGTTGACGCTAACTGGAGCGAAATTCGTGTTGAAGGCTCGGTCTATGTCGGCGCTAATACTAAAATAGAAGATGGTTGCGAGTTGATAGGGCCGGTGTGGATATCCCACGGCTGTGTGCTTAAAAGCGGTGCCAGTGTGCGTCAAAGTCAAATTTTTGAACACACTTATTTGGGATCGTCCGCCAAGGTAAATGAAGGGATGGTGTTTGGCCATCGTTTTGTAGATAAGCACGGTCAGCGTCAAGATGATTTGGGTGACGATATTTCCTGGGTCGGAGACGCGCGAGAACGACAATACCAGTAGACCTATCTTGTAACCTGATTTTGGGAAAAAGACGACAGCTTCAAACTCGATTTCCTTTATAATCCGCGCCAACTCATTCTGGCACTGCAATGACCACCCTAAGGGCATTGCACTCACTTGAAATAACCCAGTTCAGGCTTACTTAAAGCCGAACCTTTAAAGAACTTCTCAACGGAAATTATTATGCCAATTTATGAATACGTATGTACTGAATGCAATCATGAGCTTGAGACGATTCAAAAGATGTCTGACGATGCGCTGGTGTTTTGTCCAGAGTGCAGTAACGAGACATTAAAGAAAAAGATTTCCGCCGCGGCTTTTAAATTAAAAGGCACGGGTTGGTATGAGACGGATTTCAAAACCAAGCCTAAAGATAACGGGTCTAGCGACGACAGTTCAAAGGCTGACAGCAAGCCAGCGGCTAGCAAAGATAAACCCCCTTCATCAGATAAGGCGAAAGCCAAGTCTTCTGAAAAGAAGGCTTCAGCGGCTTAATGCGGCCGACATAAACTAAGTACGAATTTAAAGAGGTTAAATAGCAATGCGAACGCATTATAGCGGCGAAATAAATGAATCGATAATAGACGAAACCGTCTCGATTGTCGGTTGGGTGCAAAAGCGACGCGACCATGGCGGCGTTGTTTTCATTGATTTGCGAGATCGCACGGGTGTCTGTCAAGTGGTTATTGATCCTGATACACCGGAAGCGTTTGCAACCGCTGATTCGGTGCGTAACGAGTATGTGCTTAAAATGACAGGCTGCGTTCGTGCACGCCCTGAGGGCACCACTAATAAAAACATGTCAACCGGCATGGTTGAAATGCTGACGAAAGAAATTGAAGTGTTGAATGTTTCAGACCCGCTTCCCTTTCAACATGACGAGAAAGACATCAGTGAAATGGTGCGCTTAAAATACCGTTTCCTGGATTTGCGTCGACCCATCATGCAACGCACCATGCGAACGAGGCATGAGGTGGTTAAGAACTTGCGTCGTTTCTTAGAAGACCAGGCTTTCGTTGAACTAGAAACCCCAATTCTGACTCGCTCTACCCCAGAAGGTGCGCGAGATTACTTGGTGCCTAGCCGTACTCATCCAGGTGAATTTTTTGCTCTGCCGCAATCACCTCAGCTCTTTAAGCAGTTACTAATGGTGTCCGGATTTGAGCGTTACTACCAAGTAGCACGCTGTTTTCGCGACGAAGACTTGCGCGCCGACCGTCAGCCGGAGTTCACTCAGCTTGATATCGAGATGTCCTTCATTAATGAAGACGACATCATGAATATGATGACGGAGATGGTGCAAAAGCTGTTTGACGCTGTGTTAGGTGAAAAGCTGCCAGAAACTTTCCCCACCATTACCTATGCAGACGCGGTATCTCGTTTTGGTACTGATCGGCCAGACATGCGTATCGCGCTTGAGCTAACCGATATCACTGAGCTGATGCAAGGAGTCGAGTTTAAAGTTTTCTCAGGCCCAGCTAACGACCCTAAAGGCCGTGTGGCGGCAATGTGTGTTACCGGTGCGTCTAGTCTTAGCCGTAAGGATATTGATGGCTATACTGAATTTGTCAGCGTGTATGGCGCAAAAGGTTTGGCTTACATCAAGGTGAATGATTTGGCTGCGGGCGCAGAAGGGTTGCAGTCGCCTATTTTAAAATTTATTCCTGATGATATTGTTACGCAAATCATCGAGAACACCGGCGCGCAAACAGGAGACTTAATCTTCTTCGGCGCCGATAAAGCAAAAGTCGTCAACGACGCTTTAGGCGCGTTACGCGAAAAAGTGGCCGCAGACCTTGGTTTGGTTAACGACGGTTGGGCGCCTATTTGGGTCACTGACTTTCCGTTAGTTGAATGGGACGAAGGCGCAAACCGCTTCCAATCTTTACACCATCCTTTTACGGCGCCTTGCGTTGATCAAGCCCATTTGTTGGGCACGGATCAAGCGGGTGAGATTATTTCTCGCGCTTATGATTTAGTTTTGAATGGCTCAGAAATTGGCGGTGGCTCTATCCGTATCCACAGTAGTGATCTACAACAACAAGTTTTGGATCTTTTGGGTATCGAAGAAGAAGAAGCCAATAACAAGTTTGGTTTTTTGCTTGAGGCCCTCAAATATGGAGCGCCACCTCACGGCGGCATGGCATTTGGTATAGACCGTGTATGTGCCATGATGGCGGGTGTTGACTCTATCCGCGATGTCATCGCGTTTCCAAAAACACAAAAAGCGTCATGCTTATTAACGCAAGCACCGAATGATGTTGACGAAAAGCAGTTGAGAGAATTAGGGCTACGCCTTCGTAAGCCAAAGGAATAAACAAATTAGCGCCGCAATGAATGGCGCCAAGGGGAACGTTGATGGAAGTTTCGTTGCTGTTTTTGAGCGATGCGCCAAGCTTACTAAAGTCAATGCCTAACCCTAAACTCTCCACGATAAAACCACCTATTAGGTGGTTTTTGACTATAATCTAGCCGTTAATAAAATCATAAGTAATAGGCGATGGCAGGTCATAGTAAATGGGCTAACATTAAGCACCGTAAAGCGGCGCAAGATGCAAAGCGTGGTAAGGTTTTCACTAAGTGGATTCGCGAAATCACGGTTGCGGCACGCTCAGGCGGCGGTGAAGCCGATTCCAATCCGCGTTTACGCTCAGCGGTAGATAAAGCGCTGGGTTCAAATATGACTCGCGATACCATAGATCGTGCAATCTCCCGCGGTATAGGTGACTTGGATGGTCAAGTTATTGAAGAAGTAGTGTACGAGGGCTACGCGCCAAATGGCGTGGCGGTACTAGTTGAATGTGCTACCGATAACAAAAACAGAACCGTTGCCGAAGTAAGGCATGCTTTTTCTAAGGCCGGCGGTAATTTAGGTACTGACGGTTCAGTCGCTTACTTGTTCACCAAGCAGGGTTCCATCGTGTTTTCTGGCGTTGAAGAAGATGAAATCATGGAGGCCGCACTGGATGCAGGGGCAGAAGATATTGAAGTCGAAGAGGGTATGGCTGAAGTGATTACCGCTTTCGGTGATTATTTTACGGTGCTTGAAAGCTTAAAAGCAGCGGGTTTTGAGCCAGAAATGGATGAAATCGTGCAGCGCGCTTCTCTAGAAGTAGAGCTTGACGAAGAAGCAGCGGAAAAAATCACCTGTCTCATAGATGTGCTAGAAGAGTTGGACGACGTGCAAAACGTGTTCACCAACGCGTCGTTTCCTGATAGTGACTGATAAACCGCGACATATCGTTCTTAAAATGGCCTTGATGAAGAGGCTAGAAAAATACCTCTCCCTGCGTTTCCGATGAGGGTGCTAGGGATCGACCCAGGATCAAGAATTACAGGGTTAGGCGTTGTCGAACTAAAAGGCCGTGAGCTTATCGGTATCCAAAGCCAAGCCGTTAGACTAGGCAGTGGTGAGTTATCCTTAAGGCTGGGTGATATCTACCAAGCCGTTACCAACATGATATTGGAAACCAAGCCAGACGTGGTAGCGGTAGAACAGGTGTTTATGGCAACCAATGCCAAGGCGGCGTTAATCCTGGGGCATGCAAGAGGCAGCGCTGTTTGTGCGGCAGTGAATGCGGGTGTACCTGTGGTGGAATATAGCGCCAAGCAAATTAAACAAGCTGTTGTTGGAACGGGTGGTGCAGATAAGGCACAAGTTCAGCATATGGTAAGAATATTGTTGAGGCTGACCAAAACTCCACAATCTGATGCGGCTGATGCATTGGCCTGTGCTATCTGTCACGCTCACACGGCGCAGTTGGAGAGTAAACTACAACAAGGGCAGCAACGACGAGCATGATTGGGTATTTAAGAGGTCACATCATTGATAAAGAGCCGCCTTGGTTGGTGATGGACGTGAACGGAGTAGGCTACGAGTTAGAAGCCTCGATGAACACCTTCTATGCCTTGGAAGACTTGGATGATGAGGTGTCTTTGCATGTCCACATGGTGGTGCGAGAAGATGCTCAATTGTTATATGGCTTCATCAGTCTGTCTGAAAGAGCATTATTTCGAGCTCTGCTCAAGGTGAATGGCGTTGGGCCAAGAGTGGCTTTGGCTATTTTATCTACCCTGTCTGCCGATGAGTTCGCTATTTGTGTACAAAATGAAGATGTAGCTGCCATTGTAAAAGTGCCCGGGATAGGCAAGAAAACGGCCGAACGTTTGATTGTAGAAATGCGTGACCGTTTGCCGCAAACAACAGGTTCCAGCGAAACGGGCATAGGAAAGCCGCAATCAGTAAGCGCTAGTAGCGATGCAATCAGTGCCTTGGTCGCTTTGGGTTATAGGTCCGCTGATGCCAGTCAAGTGGTGCGTAGTTTGCCTGATGTTAATAGTTTGCCGCGAGAGACAATCATTCGCTTGGCGTTAAAGAGCATGTCGAGTAAGTAAGCGATAATGCAATACTCCAACGAACGCGACCCCATGTTGTCTGGCTCAATAGAGCAAGATAATATGAATGAACAAGCTTTGGATAGAAGTTTGCGCCCACCCACGTTGAGTGAGTTTGTGGGGCAAGAAAAGCTCAAAGATCAGTTATCTATATTTATCCAAGCGGCCCGGCAACGCGGCGAAGCGTTGGATCACGTATTGTTGTTTGGCCCTCCGGGGTTAGGCAAGACTACATTGGCAAATATTTTGGCGACAGAAATGGGCTCAACCATGCGCCAAACTTCTGGACCGGTCATTGAGAAAGCGGGCGACCTCGCCGCTATGTTGACTAATCTCGAAGAAAATGATGTGTTGTTCATTGATGAGATTCATCGCTTAAGTCCCGCGATAGAAGAAATTTTATACCCAGCGATGGAAGACTATCAACTAGATATAGTGATAGGTGAAGGGCCCGCGGCGCGTTCGATACAGTTGAACTTGCCGCCATTTACTTTAATTGGCGCCACCACGCGAGCTGGATTACTGACGTCACCGCTGCGTGATCGTTTTGGTATTGTCCAGCGCTTAGAGTTTTACAATAAAGCAGATTTGGCAAGCATTGTTAAACGTTCGGCCAAAATCATGGGTATTGCTACCGAAGACGAAGGCGTGTTGGAAGTCGCAGGGCGTTCAAGAGGCACGCCAAGAATTGCCAATAGATTGCTGCGCAGGGTTCGTGATTATGCGCAGGTTAAAGGCGATGGCATTATCACCATGGATATAGCTTGTAAGGCTTTGGAAATGCTAGAGGTAGACAGGCATGGAATGGACAACCTTGATCGCAATTTGTTGATTGCTTTAATTGAGAAATTTGATGGCGGCCCAGTTGGGGTTGACAGTTTAGCTGCAGCCATTAGTGAAGAGAGAGGTACCATAGAAGATGTGATTGAGCCCTACCTAATCCAGCAAGGTTTTATGATGCGCACCCCGCGAGGACGAATGGCTACGCGTGCAACATGGCAACATTTAGGTTTGAATCCGCCTGCTAGTCATCCGCAACAAGCTTTGTTTGACGATTCTATCAGTTAGGGGTGCGGTTAATGACCAATTCATGCGCATCTCGTATATTCACCGCATTCAATGTATCAGTGTCAGCAATTGTGAGAAAGCTATGAGTGAAAAGGTGTTTTCTTGGCCGGTACGCATATATTACGAAGATACTGATGCGGGCGGGGTGGTGTACCACGCTAATTACTTACGTTATATGGAGCGCGCCCGAAATGAGTGGTTGCGTTCTTTAGGCCGGCCTATTGGTGAAATTAACACCCAAGATGGTTGTTTGTTTGTTGTTGCTTCTTTGGATATCAGCTACAAAGCCCCAGCCAAGTTAGATGATCAGCTAATGGTTACCGCAGAGTTGGTGCAACTAAAAAGAGTATCAATGGTTTTAAAACAAACTGTGTTGCGCGGTGAAGAGTTAATCACCATTGCGAATATCAATCTCGTTACCGTATCAAAAGACACGCTTCGGCCGATTGCAATACCGCAGTCGTTAACGAATCACCCCTTATTAACTAGAGTATAAGCACCTAAAAATGGATCCTCATTCTTCAATAATTGGCCTAATTTTAAACGCTAGCTTTATCGTGCAGTTAGTGATGCTTATATTGCTATTGGCGTCAGTGGTCTCCTGGACGTTTATTTTTAAAAAATCGTCTCAGCTTAAGCGCTTAGAAAACAGCGCAGACGATTTTGAAGACGATTTTTGGTCGGTAGGTGATATGAATCGTTTGCACCATACGTGGGCAGGAGATAACGCTCAAAGTGAAGGTATGTCGGCCATTTTTGTGGCAGGTTACAGAGAGTATTCACGTTTAGCGAAAAACCCCAATTTAGGTCGTACCGAAATCATTGATGGCGTAAACCGAGCGATGCGCGTGGTGCTGAATAGAGAAATTGACGAACTTGAACACCACTTACCTTTCCTTGCGACGGTGGGCTCAACGTCCCCTTACGTCGGTTTGTTCGGCACTGTTTGGGGGATCATGAATTCCTTCCGCTCATTGGGTGCAATGAAGCAGGTGACCATTGCCACTGTAGCGCCGGGTATATCCGAGGCGTTAATAGCCACCGCTATGGGTTTGTTCGCCGCCATTCCTGCCGTAATAGCTTATAATCGTTTGGCCACTAAGACAGAGCGTTTGGGCTCTCGCTACGAGATTTTCATGGAAGAGTTTCTAAGTATTGTTAACCGCCAAGTGGTGACGTCAAAGGACTAGCCGATGAATATTCGTCGCCGCCGCAAGAACCGTATGATGAGCGAAATCAACGTCGTCCCTTACATTGATGTGATGCTGGTGTTGCTGATTATTTTTATGGTGACAGCGCCTTTGTTAAGCACTGGCGTTGATGTGGAATTGCCGTCAGCGGATGCTTCTCCGCTAGATGACCCTGAATTAGAACCCTTCGTGTTGACAGTGACGTCGAATGGTGATTATTACCTAAATGATAATGAGGAGCCTGAAGTTTCCATTTCAGATATCCAAAGAAAAGCAGCGAGTACACTAAAGCAAGAAAAGAAAACCCCCTTTGTGGTTCGCGGTGACGCGGCAGTACCGTATGGGAAAATTGTAGAAGGAATGGTATTGCTCCAGGCTGCAGGCGTTAAGCGCGTTGGGATGGCCACTAAAGCGTCGGAGCAATAAGTGATGCCATTCATTGATTCAGTGTTACGCCTTGTAACACTAATAACGCTCATCCAATGCAGTTAAAGCTCAGCAATTATTTTCAGAATGCTCGTGCTTTTGTTCTGGCGCTGGTAGTTCACGGTGTATTGCTCGGTTTGATTGTGTTGAACTTAGATTTCAGTACAGCATCAAAGCCCATCGCTCAGCCCACCATGCAAGCCACGATGGTGTTGGACGAGCTTATTGAGCCCTTGCAGGTAGCGGAGCCTGTACCAGAGCCAGAGCCCGTGATAAAGGAAATCGAGCAGCCGGAACCGGAACCCATTATTGAAGAAAAACCAAAGCCTAAGCTCAAAGAAAAATACAAATACGAATGTGATGGTGTTGTGTACGAGGTTGACAGTAAAGTGGAAGCAGAGCGCTTGCAGCTTGAGTGCGATGACAAGGCGAAAACCAAACTTGATTTAGCCGAAAAGAAGAAGCAAGAGGCGTTAAAGAAAAAACAACAAGAAAAGGAAAAGCGTGAAGAAGAAAAAATTAGGAAAAAGAAACAAGAAGAGAAGAAGAAAAAAGAAGAGAAAAAGCGTGTGCAGCAAGAGCTCAAAAAAGAACAAGAGCGCAAGAAAAAGGCTGAAGCCCAGAAAAAGCGTAAATTAGAAGAAGCGCGTAAAAAGAAGATCGCGGATCAAAAGAAAAAGGCAGAAGCCTCGCGTCAAAAGGCGGCGGCGGATCAGCGTGCTAGAAAAGCAGCGATGCAAGCTCAAATTGAAAGTGAAAGAATACAAGGTGAGAAAAATGCTGCTTGGCGCGCTGCGGTAGGGCGAATAAAGCAGGCAGTAAACAATGAATTTAATATCAAGTTATTTTCAAATGGCTTAAGAGCCTATTATATAATTCAGCTTCAGCCCAGCGGGCATGTGGTAAATGTAAAGCTCAAGCGCAGCAGTGGTAATGCGTTATATGATGAAGAGGGCAAAAGAGCGATCTTGAAAGCCTCTCCATTGCCCATACCAACCGACTCTCGATACTTTGAAAGCACCATTAAATACGATCACTCGAGCTAGACAGTAAAACTATTTATGAAAAACTTGTTACACGCGGCTTTATTATTTATTGCGCTCACACTTTCAGCGAATGCGGCAATTACAATTAGTAACTCTGGTGGTATAAACGCCGCTATTCCCGTAGCGATTGTGCCTTTTGCAGTTCGTCCGACTCAGAAGTTGTCGCAACCAATTTGGGAAATCGTTGCGTCTGATTTAGCCCGTAGTGGTCGCTTTGAGCCATTGCCAGTCAGCGATTTTTTGAGTATGCCCGCTTCTTTGTCCGAGGTTCGTTATAAGGACTGGCGCTTGTTAAAAATGAACGCCATTGTTATTGGCGACGTAAAGCAACTCGCAACCGATTCATATAACGTTACTTTTCGCTTGTTAGATGTGTTTGGAGAGTCGCAGTTGGACGCTTATTCATATACTGGGGTAAAGAGTTCTCTTTTGCGCAAGGTGGCGCACAAAATCAGCGATCGTATCTACGAGAAAATGACCGGAATACCGGGTGCATTCGACACTAAAATGGCTTATGTCAAGACTAACGGGGTATCGGAAAATAAGCGTTATTTTTTACAAGTCGCTGACGCTGATGGTTATAACGAAAAAACCATCCTTAAGTCGCGTCATCCCATTATGTCGCCAGCTTGGTCACCGAATGCGCAACGCTTGGCTTACGTTTCTTTTGAGAAGAAACGCTCGATGATTTACCAGCAAGACCTGCGCACGGGGCAGCGCTCTATAGTGGCAGAGTATCCGCGTATTAATGCGGCCCCGGCTTGGTCGCCGGATGGGGCAAAATTGGCAATGAGTTTGTCCAAAGATGGCAACTCAGAGATATATGTAAAGAACTTATTGTCAGGCAACTTAAGCCGGATTACCAATAATAGGGCGCCTGATACCTCTCCTTCATGGTCACCAGATGGTAGAAGTTTGGTGTTTTCCTCCGGTCGTTCTGGCCGGCCTCAGATCTATCAGGTGAGTTCGTTCGGCGGTGAAGCAAAGCGACTAACGTTTAATGGTAGTTCTAATCAGCGGGCATCTTTTTCACCGGACGGCAAACAATTGGTGTTAATCACCGATGTTGATGGTGGTTTTAAGGTCGGCATTTATTCAATGTCTACACGGACCATTAGAACACTGACTAATAGTTATCTTGATGAGTCGCCGAGCTTTGCTCCAAACGGTGAGATGATTTTATACTCCACGGTTAAGGGCGGCAGGAACGTTTTATCAGCAGTTTCTACCGATGCGAGCGTACAACAAGTGTTAAGATTCGGAGCAGATCCTGTTAAGGCGCCAGCTTGGTCGCCACAACTATAATCAGCCCAAAATATAAGGTAACTTTAGCTTCGTTCCTCGGTTCAACCTAGACTAAAGTGCGTAAATAAACGTTCTAAAAATTGAGAAAATCAGAGGATATACAATGAAAACCCAATCACTATATAAATTCGCTTTGGTCATGGTTGTCAGCGCATTCTTAACCGCTTGTGCAGGTAAGAAGGTGCAGGAAAGTGTACAAGTTGGAGAAGTTGGTGATGATTCAGGCGAGTCAATGGACGAGACAATCGTCGGCAGCGCTCTCGATGGCGATGTTATGGGGCTAGGGGTCGATGGTGGACCAATGGGTATTGATGAGAATGATCCATTGGGCAAGCGAACTATCTATTTTGAATACAACTCAAGTAGCTTGACTTTCGAAGGTGACCAAGTGGCGCAAGCCCATGGTCAGTTCTTGGCGGATCACCCAGAGATTTATCTAACGCTTGAAGGCCATGCTGATGAGCGAGGTACAGGCGAATATAACTTGGCTTTGGCTGAAGATCGCGCGAAAATCGTTTCGCGATTTTTCGCAGCTTATGGGGTTGATGGTGGGCGTGTTCAATTGGTGTCTTATGGTGAAGAACGTCCGGTGGCTTTAGGTCATGATGAAGTAGCCTATTCGTTAAATCGTCGGGTTGAGATTATTTATCAGTAAGCCTTTATAAGTCAGTCACTCAATATAAAAGCCCGGGTAAAAGCGGGTTTTTTAACGTTAAAACTAATATATAAGAATGAAATTTACTGAATGTAAATCAATAGCACTAATTGGGGTTTTCTGTGTGGGCTTAACTGCGTGTGGTGGGTCGCGGATCGGGTTAGTGCCAGTTGAGGTGGCCGAAGTTACTGGACCGACTGCGGTCGAAGAAGTCGCACCAGCGCCTAGGCCAGAAGCCATACGATTGCTCAATGAAATAAGCGCACTACAACGAGAAATCCGTCAATTGCGAAATATAATTGAAGAACAACAATTTGATGTCGAAAATATTAAACAGCGCCAACAGGATTTATATCAAGGCTTAGATCAGCGTTTGCGCGTTGCGGAAACTAGACAGCTCACAACGTCTTCAACCGAAGTAGGTGCGGCTGGCGTTGTTCCTGAAGTGCCTACTGGATTTGTAGTGGAAACCATAGAGGAGCCATTAGATACCGCCTCACAAGTAACGGTAGGAGGGAATACGGTTGTTCCCGAGGCGGCTGATGAACAAACTACTGTAGTGGTTAACAGCGGCGACCAGCAAGCACTATACGACCAAGGTTTCAATCATCTGAAGCAGTCTAACTATAATGATGCAATTTTGGTGTTCGAACAGTTAGTACGGCAACATCCTGACGGCGGCTTGGCAGACGATGCAAGCTACTGGGTAGGTGAGGCCAATTATGTCAACAGACAGTATGCAAAAGCTATTCGCGCGTTTCGTTCGGTGGTGACACAGTATCCAAGTAGTGACCGTGTTCCTGAAGCCTTGTTAAAGGTGGGTTATGTTCGGTATGACATTGGCGATTACGAAAATGCCAAAATTACATTTGAAGACGTTAAACTACGATATCCTGATCATCCAGTGGCTATTTCTGCGGAATCACGACTACTCAGAATTCAGCGTGGGCTGACAAACTAAAATACAGAGAATTAATTCATGGGACTTATCGATTCAATGTTGAGGGAAAGTGGTGGAGCTTTAGTAGGTCAGATAGCTAAAAGCTTCGGCATTAACGAAAAAATGGCACAAGCTGCCATCAAAGGCTTGGCTCCAGCTTTGACGCGTGGTTTGCAGCGTAGCTCTAAATCAAAGAAAGGGATGGGCTCTTTGCTGGATGCTTTAGGTAAAGGTAATCATGAGCGAACTTTGAATGATTTCGGGTCTTTGGAATTAGGATGACACCATTAATGAAGGCAATGATGTTCTTGGGCACATCCTGGGCAGTAAAGATGTCAGCCGTAATGTGGTGGGCTCGGTGGCCCAAAAGTCGGGAGTTAGTAGCAGTGTGTTAAAGAAGATGTTACCGGTTATTGCTATGGAAGTAATGGGGATGATGAAAAAGAAAGGCGGAGCTGCACTAAGTGGTGGTTCGTCAAGTAGCGTTGGTTTGCTGCGTGGATGGCTAGATACTGATAATGATGGCTCGATTATGGATGACATTCTAAGCCTAGCTGTTAGATTCTTCTAGTAAGCCGATTAAAGGTGAAAGAAAGCCAGCTTCGGCTGGCTTTTTGTGTGCTATCTCCTGTAAATACATTGTTTAAAAGTGATTAAACTGGTTGTTTATTAGTACTTCAAAAATAAATGAAATTAACCTTAATTTAGGGTTGCTATGCCGTTCAAAGTGCATATAATGCGCGCTCCTTCAGAGGGGCTTGAACGACTAGTTTTAGCCAATTTGGAAGAGGGCAATGAGTCGTTTTCCTTGTTCAAAATTTAACTCGAAAATAGTTAAATTTAGCGCTTGCACTATCTGCATAACTGCATATAATGCGCGCTCCTGAAACAGCCTAGCTAATTAAGTGAAGCGTGGTTTCAACGGTTCTTTTACAATTAAATCCAAGCAAATTTTGCGAGCGCTCCAAACAGAAATTCGAGGAGTCAAATTCCAGTTAGTCAG
>JBLIOD010000035.1:0-28445 GCA_047639475.1 Gammaproteobacteria bacterium | reverse complement strand
GCATGTTGAGAAAGGGCTGCCTTGTGGCGGCGAAAGGTTTATTAAAAAGCTAGAGAAGAGAGTAGGAAAGAGCCTAAGATATAAGCCACAAGGAAGGCCATTTAAGGAAAACAAAGGGTAGCGTCCCCTTTTAAAAAAAGGCAACGTTGAGACACTAGTGGTCTGATAGAATGTTCCTTTGGTAACTTTATATAAAATAGAGGAAAGGAGATGGGTAATTTAGCAGCGCAATCAAAAGCAATTATTTGGCGTTTAACGATGGTATTGCTCAGCACAATGATTTGTACGGGGGCTTCTTATGCGCATGAACAAGTAAAAGTGGTTGTTGTTCCGCTGGCAGGGGATGATCTTCGCACCGTATATGAAATTGGCAAGACAGGCCCAGCGGGCGGTATTGTGTTTCATGTTACAGATGGTGGTCGGCATGGTTTAGAAGCGGCGCCGGTAAATCAAAGTGAGGGCGTTCTCTGGTGTAGTTCCTTCACAGATATTGCGACTATCCAAAATTTAGACACAATAGAAACAGTAGACCCTAATACAGCTGCCATAATAGATGTTTGTGGGGAATCAACCGCTGCGGGGGTGGCCAGTGGTTATGAGGGTCCAAACGGTATAACAACGGGCTGGTATTTACCTAACAAAGAAGAGTTGAATTTATTGTATCTTCAAAAAGTGATTGTAGGTGGTTTTGCCAGTGACAACTACTGGAGTTCGTCGGAGTTCGATAGCAACTTCGCTTGGATCCAGTTCTTCGTCAATGGCTTCCAGAGCGTCGGCTGGAAGGGCAGCCACGGCATTAAGGTGCGTGCAGTTCGGGCTTTATAACACTTTACCCCTTTAACCCTTTTCTTTTGAGCGCGCAGCGGTCAATTTTCAAAAATGGCCTTATACTATGAATTGCCAGTTTATCGAGATACCTATAAGTTAACTTTGAAGGTGTTTGAGGCCACTCAAAACTTCCCCAACGTATACAACGTATAAAGGGGACGGTACCCTTTAAATGTAGCGTAATGTATTTATGCCTAGACTAGCCAGAAATGTATTTGCCGATGTACTCCATCACCTCACCCAACGCGGCAATCTCCAAGAAGATGCTCATAAAGCATTTGTTAAATAGGTGGTGGAATATTGCTTATTTAAGCAGCGGAGCGGCCATGTTTAGGTTGAAAATAAGATATATAAAAAAACCGAAGGGTCAACTTGATGATCCTCTCAAACTCTCAAAAATGGTTCAGTTGTAACGCCTGACTACCTGAGAATTACCCTTAAAAGCTCACTCAAGCATATCACCGGGATGATTGAATTAGTAGTTGCTGTTGCGACTGCAGCATAACTACTGTGGTTGATAATACGGCGTTAAAAAGGAACACAAAGTGCTCATTTATAGGTATAACCTCCGCTTTTTAGCGTCTTTTTACCTTGTGTTATTTTCGCTCGCGACGTTGCTGCAGTCTCAGTTTAGATACAAGGAATAAAAAAGGCGCCGCAATGGCGCCTTTTTAGCAAGGCTCTCCCTTAGATACTAAACAAAATCTTTGTACTTGGCTAAATGACGTACCGGCTTGCTTAGCGCATCCTTACGGAAGGGGTCGCCTAACTCACGAGTAGCGAAGATCTCTATGACACAAGTCTTCTTCTCGTTCATTTGCATGTCGATTGCCTTCTTAAGCGCAGGGCCGACATCTTCTAGCTTGGTTACCGTGATGGCTTCTGCGCCCATGGCCTTTGCGATAGCAGAGAAATCTTGGTCGGTTAACTCAGCAGCAACAAAGCGACGGTCGTAGAAATCTACTTGGTTCTTCTTCTCAGCGCCCCATTGACCATTGTGGAATACTACGGCGGTTACTGGGATGTCGTGACGAACACAAGTCATGATTTCAGTCATGCTCATTGCCCATGCGCCGTCACCAGCGTATGCGATGGCAGGGCGTTCAGGACAGGCCTTCTTAGCGCCTATCATAGTTGGTAGCGCATAACCGCAGTTACCCCAAGACATCGGTGCAAAAAAGCTGCGTGGCTCTTCGAAACGTAAGTAGCTGTTAGCCACCGAGTTGATGTTACCGATATCAGTAGAAACCATCGCGCGCGGTGGCATGGCTTTTTCTAATTCGCGTAAGATCTGCCGAGGAGAGCCATAACCCAGGCCTTTCTCGTCGTTTTCAGCAGCCATGTCTAAGCTAAACTGGTCAGTTTCGTTCGTCCAGTTAGTAAGCTCATCTTCCCATGAGGCTTTTTCGTCAGCAATTTTCTGAGCACGTTCTGCTTTAGTTGCATCACAAGCTAAAGTGCGTCCATCAAGACGTTCAGTCAATGCTTCTGCTGACTCGCCTGCGTCGCCGCAGATTCCAACAGAAATTTTCTTAACTAGGCCAAGCATCTTGTTGTCTGCATCGATCTGGATGATGTTGGCGTCTTTTGGCCAGTAATCCATGCCGTGCTGAGGCAATGTGCCAAACGGGCCTAAGCGAGTGCCCAGTGCTACCACAACGTCTGCTTGTGAAACCAAACGCATTGCCGCTTTAGAACCTTGATAACCCAATGGACCGACCCATAAGTCATGGCTTGCCGGGAATGAATCGTTATGTAGGTAAGTATTACAAACCGGTGCGCCTAAGCGCTCAGCTAACGCTTTAGCTTGAGGAATTGCGTTACCCATGACAACACCGCCGCCCGCTACAACAACAGGGAACTTTGCGTTGGCTAGCATCTCTGCCGCTTCGTCTAACTTGTTCTTACCACCTGGGCCGCGTTCCAATACCATGGGCTTAGGCACTTCAATGTCGATATCACCGTAGAAGTAATCACGTGGGATATTCAGTTGGGTCGGGCCCATTTCTGACATGGCACGGTCAAAACAGCGCGCTGTGTATTCAGCCATACGCGCAGGATTGTTTACGTGGCCTTGGTACTTAACATGCTCTTGGAACATAGGAAGTTGGTTGCCTTCTTGGAAGCCACCTAGGCCTGTGCCCATGGTGCCCGCTTCTGGCGTAATCATAACAACCGGCGTGTGCGCCCAATAGGCAGCTGCGATTGCAGTAACACAGTTAGAGATGCCAGGGCCATTTTGGCCAATAACCACACCGTGACGGCCACTTGCACGTGCATAACCGTCAGCCATATGCGCTGCGCCTTGCTCGTGTACGACAGGGACTAATTCAATTCCAGCGGGCGCGAAGATATCCATTGCGTCCATAAATGCTGAGCCCATGATGCCGAAAATAGTGGTTACATTATTTGCAACCATTGTTTCGACAAAGGCTTCGCTGGGGGTCATTCTCATGTTTATTTCCTCAATTATTTATTGGTTCTTAATTGACAGATTTTAGGGCCTGTCAATTAAGGGCAGATTCTTTAAGCTAGCGCGTCAACAGCCGGTACGTAATCGTAACCTAGGTCTTGAGCAACAGCCTTTTCAGTAACCTTACCAGAAATAACGTTTAAGCCATTTCGTAAGTGCTCATCATCCAACAGAGCTTGTTTATAACCCTTATTAGCAATGTTAATAGCGTGAGGTAAAGTCACGTTGTTAAGCGCGTAAGTAGACGTACGCGGAACAGCACCAGGCATATTAGCAACGCAATAGTGAACCACATCATCCACGATATAAGTTGGGTCAGCGTGAGTCGTGGCTTTTGACGTTTCAAAACAACCGCCTTGGTCGATCGCAACGTCTACAACCACTGATCCTTTTTGCATTCTGCTGATCATGTCGCGTGTTACTAGCTTTGGTGCTTCAGCGCCTGGAATAAGAACGCCGCCAACGACGATATCCGCAGACAACACATGTTCTTCAAGCGCTGACGCTGTAGAGTAGATGGCTGTAGTAGAGCGACCGAACTGTTCCCAGTGGCTTTCTAGAACGTTAGGGTTTCTGTCTAATACCACGACATCAGCACCCATGCCCACTGCAATGTGAGCTGCGTGAGTGCCAACGACACCGCCGCCGATAATAGTAACCTTGCCTGGAGCAACGCCTGGAACGCCGCCTAATAACTTGCCTAAACCGCCTTGAGGCTGCTCTAAGTGATGCGCGCCTGCTTGAATAGCTAAACGGCCAGCAACCTTAGACATTGGCGCTAATAAAGGTAACCCGCCCAGTGGCGAAGTGACCGTCTCGTAAGCAATGCAGATTGCGCCGCTAGCAACCAATGCTTTTGTTTGCTCAGGATCTGGAGCCAAGTGTAGGTAGGTGTAAAGTATTTGGCCTTCACGCAACATAGCGCACTCAACTGGCTGAGGCTCTTTTACTTTAACGATCATATCTGCACGTGCAAAGATATCTTTTGCATCGTTAACGATTTCAGCACCTGCGGCTACATAATCTGCATCGCTTGCGCCAATGCCAGCGCCGGCATTGGTTTGAACCATAATAGAATGACCGTTTATGGCCAATTCTTGAACACTGCTTGGAGTCATGCCCACGCGATATTCGTGGTTTTTAATTTCTTTAGGTACACCTACTAACATTACTTGATCCTCTTAAAAATCAATAACAAATTGAATGAGTTTGAAAGATTCAAATCCACGGAAAACTCAGGGCGCCAAAGGTATGCTCAGAGGGGCTGCCAAACTAGTACCAGCGTGCTAGTTTTTGTGTAGCCAGATGGTGCCAGCTTGATTTAGCTTGTTAATTCCTTGCAGCCTCACCTTCACCTTCACCTTCACCTTCACCTTCACCTTCACCTTCACCTTCACCTACTACTTCTTCTTCTTCTTCTTCTTCTTCTTCTTTATCTTCTTCCATGGTGTCTTCAGCGTATTGCGCAAAGGCCTCAATGGCAATCACTGAACCTCTAAGTGGTAAACCTTGATATTGCACCTGATCTTCGTCAGCGACACGCTTTCGTCGTGATATGTGATAACACGTGACCAATGCGACGACGAGATGAATTACGCCTAGATAAATAAAATAGCTGCTGGCACCTGCAAAATCTAAAACTAAGCCAACGACCAATGGGCCGATGACTGAGCCTAAGCCAAAGGTAAATACCAAGGTGCTGCTAGCGCCAACCATCTGGCTAGGCTTCAAACGATCGTTGGCATGTGCAATAGAGATCGCATAAAGCGGCAGATTGAGTGCACCTAGAACGCCGTATATCAATATGAACCTTGAGCTAAGTGGGTCAGAGACAAAAAGCAAACCGCAGATGCCAGCGGCTACAAAGGCCAGAACAGCCATGACCAATCGGCGATCAAATAGGTCAGACATCTTTCCCAATGGCCATTGGGAAATGGCGCCGAAAGCGATCATGATACTCATAAACGAGGCAATTTGTGTGGTGTTCATGCCCACTTGTTTGGCGTAAAGTGTTCCCATTGTGAACATGGCGCCTTGCGTCATGCCGACCAACAACAGGCCCGATATCCCAGCAGGTGAAATGCCATACAACTTAAATATCCCCATGGAATCTGTATGGGCAATTTCTGGGACTTCGGTTTTGCTTATTAGCAAGGGTATTAGCGAAAGAGAGAGCAGTACCGAAGCGATGATGAACAAATTCACACCAGATGGATCGCTCAGTTTGAATAACCACTGGCCCGCAGTGAGGCTAGCAAACGTCACCACCATATAGATAGAGAACAAGCTGCCACGCGTTAAGTTGTTGGCGCGTTCGTTTAACCAGCTCTCAACCACCACGTATGAGCCGGCGAAACAAAAGCCCGTAACAATGCGCATGGCAAACCACATACGCTCATCGATAAATACTACTTGCAACAATATGGCGGTGGAAGCCATCGAAGCGAGCGCGGCAAATACGCGTATATGACCGACGTTTTCGACAATCGATTTCGAGAATTTTGAGCCCATCATATAGCCGAGGAAATACCCCGCCATAATGATACCCATGGTGGTGCTGCTAAAACCTTCGTGGTCGCCGCGCCAACCAATCAAAGTGCCTTGCAAACCGTTGCCTAGCATCAAAAAACTGACGCCTAGAAATAAGGGCCACGTGGATTTGAGAATTGAACCTAGCATCGGTTTGTTTATGGTTGATTAAAGCGCGAATGTATTCTCAGTGGTGCGGATAAACAAGACAAATCTTATATTTGTATAAGAAATAATTACTTTGAATTTGTAAGGTGCTAGGCGATACTGAAATACGTAGTTCGAACCCCAATAAAAAATGCAAAAAATGAACAAAAAACACGATGACTCCTTGAACCGATCGGAAGGTGATGTCAATCTGTCAGCGAAGCGAAAACAATGGGCAAACAATCACATAGACGAAGCAACGGCGCAATTGCTGGCCAAGGATGAAACCTACTTCCTGCATCAATCTCTTTCGACACCGTGCCTGAATGTATTACAAGGCAGTGAGCACATTTATTTAGAAGATACGCAAGGCCGAAAAATAATGGATTTTCACGGTAACAGCGTGCACCAAGTCGGTTACGGTAACAAACGCGTAATCGATGCGATAAAACAACAGCTAGACACGCTGCCATTTTGTCCTAGGCGTTATACCAACTTGCCCGCTATACAATTAGCCGAGCGACTCATTGACTTGGCGCCGGGCAACTTAGATAAAGTGCTATTTGCCCCAGGCGGTACCGCCGCTATTGGCATGGCCTTGAAATTGGCTCGTTATGCGACAGGAAGGCACAAAACGATTTCAATGTGGGATAGTTTTCACGGCGCCTCATTGGATGCGATATCGATAGGAGGAGAAGCTTTGTTTCGCAAAGACGTCGGGCCTTTGCTACCAGGCACCGAGCACATTCCGCCGCCTACATCGGGAAAGTGTCATTTCAATTGCGCCGACAAGGAACACACTGGGTGCACCGATTACTTAGACTATATCCTTGAGATGCAAGGTGATGTAGCCGCGTTAATTGCCGAGCCAATGCGTTGGACAACAGTAGAGCTACCACCACCAGGTTATTGGCGACGGGTAAGGGAAATATGTGATCGTCACGAAGTGTTACTGATATTAGATGAGATTCCTTCAGCGATGGGCAGAACTGGCAAGATGTTCGTTTGTGAGCATTTTGATGTGGTGCCGGACATGCTGGTGATTGGCAAAGGATTAGGCGGCGGGGTTTTTCCCATGGCTGCGTTGATCACCAAAACCGAGTTGGATATTGTGGGTGACCGTGCTTTAGGCCACTACACGCATGAAAAAAGCTCAGTGGGCTGCGCTGCAGCCTTGGCCACTTTAGATTGCCTATTAGACGATGGGTTGATGGAGGCAGCAAACGAACTCGGAGAGTATGCTTTGGCGAGATTAGAGAAGATGCGCCAGAAATACTCAATTGTGCACGATGTGCGTGCTTTGGGGCTGCACTTTGGTATCGAGTTGCGTAAGGGTGATGAACCCGCGGTTGATGAAGCTGAAACGATTCTGTATCACTCATTATCAAATAACTTGAGTTACAAAATTGGCGGTGGGTGTGTACTAACGTTGTGCCCACCTATGACGATTACGCAGGTCGAGCTAGATAACGCGCTTGATATTGTAGAGCAAGGCCTACAAAGCTTGACGAGCCAAAACTAAGCAATGACAAAGCAGGCTGAATTAGCGATTGTGGGCGGGGGAATATTAGGCCTGGCTCATGCTTATTACGCGGCGATGTCGGGCATTAATACCGTCATTTTTGAACGTAATTCACAGGCAAATGGCGCCAGTGTTAGAAACTTTGGCATGTTAATTGCCGCGTTTCAGGCAGAAGGGCGAGAGAAACAGCAGGCTATGTCTGCTGAGCAAACTTGGCAGAATCTTTCTCGGCAAACTGGTTTCGAGATGCATCGATGTGGCGCCTTATTGATCGCCATGTCTGCAATAGAAAAACAGGTGTTGATGTCCTATTCGGCTAACGTGGATAAAGAACAAACACGTTGGGTAGAGCCTAGTGAATTTAAGCAATACTCTTTATTGGCGAACCCGCATCATGCCATCGGAGCGCTGTGGGTGCCACAAGTGGCTAAATTAGACCAACGCCAGGCTTGCATTAAGCTGTCCAATTGGCTCAGTGAGGCCAAAGGGGTTGAGTTTGTTTATAACGCCAGCGTGGAATCAATCGATTTGCCTAGCGTGAAGACATCAAAAGGAGAATGGCAGGCTGATAGAGTGATTGTGTGCCCAGGTGACGATTATAGTAGCTTGTATCCAGATGCCTTCGCTGATACGGGTATTAGCCGTTGTCAATTGCAAATGCTCAGAACGGTGGCACAACCAAGCGAGATACAAAACGAGCCATTTATTTTGGGCGGCTTAAGCTATTCGCGCTACAGTGCGTTTCAAAGCTGTGACGGCATCGAAGCACTAAAACAGGCGCTGCAACAGCAATTTGCGGAACATATTAAACATGGAGTCCACGTTATCGCTGCTCAAGAATCAGATGGTTCAGTGACCGTAGGTGATTCACATCACTATGGGGATGACATACCTGAACAACGCTTGGAGGAGGTTGACGAACTCATCATTGATTATCTGCAACGCTTAGTCAATTTGCCTAATCCAGAAATCGCCTCCCGATGGTTAGGGCATTATGCCTCGCTAACTGGTCAGCAGAAGTTGCATATGCAAGTTGATGACAATGTCGATGTAATTACTGTTACGAGTGGACAAGGGATGACATTGGGCTTCTCGGTGGCGAGTGAGCACATGACCGACCTCGGGCTACTAAGCCGTCCAAATAATGAGTATGGCGGATAGTGCCACTAATAAAATGGCCCAATATTCATAATGCGGACCTTTCTCTTTAAAGTAAAACCACGTTAGCGCTAGCGTGAAAATAAACTCAATTTGTCCCACGGTTTTCACGTAGGCCGCATTCTGTAGAGCATAGGCGGCGAACCAACCAAATGAGCCGATCATTGATGTTAGACCAATAAATGCGCAGATACGCCAATTATCTGTAATCTCACTGAGCGCCTGATGGTTGCGCGAGAAAACCAAAGCGCCTCCAATGACGGTTTGAATGATAAGTACCACGCTTAAGGTAACGGTAGCTTGTGAAAGGGGGCTGTCGATATCAACCAATGAGAGATTAGCTTGACGAATACAGGCGCTGGCTATCGCGAAGGCGACTCCTGCGCTGATTCCCAGCTTTGCAGACATGGAGTCAATACCGCCTAATAGCGTACCAAAGCTTAGATTAAACTTGCCCATCGAGGCGACCAGCAAGCCTAAAATACCCAAGGAAATCGCCAACCAAGCTAATAAGCTTATATGCTCGCCGAAAAACAATAGGCCAAATAGGGCAGTAAATATAGCTTCGGATTTAACCAGCGTAGAACCGACCGCAAAATTGCGCCGTTGCAGCAATAACACCAGCAACCAAGTGGCTATTAGTTGGCTTACACCAATGATGAGGCAAAAAAATAAAAAAGTGCTGTGTAAGGCTTATTTGACCAATATTTCACTCAAATAAATAGCTTAGTAGAATTAATGCAAAGGGCAAACCAAAGGCGAGTCGCACCCATGTCACTACGCCAGCATCCAAGGTGCTCGCCAATTTTTTGCGCAGCGGTTCTGACGGCCTGCATAAAGCGGCCAATAGTGTCAGGGCAATCCACAGCACAGCGTTTCTCGGTTACAACAAGATCAGGGTGATTAAGTGTATTAGGTTTGTTGTGCGGTAGTGGCAATTAATATTACTCCCATCGCGACCACCAATGCGGCTAGTATGCGAGGTTTCCACGGCCGTTCTCCAAAATATATTACGCCGATTAGTGCAGCGATGATAACACTCGACTCTCTAATGGCAGATACCAAACCGAGTGAGGTAAGGCTTTTAGCATAGATCGCCAACCCATAAGCACTTGCAGATACTAAGCCCCCCACGAGGCCCACCGCATAAGACTTCCACCGCATTTTCTTCACAAAATCCCATCTCCATATGAGTAATGCAAAGCCAGAGATGCACTCCAACATAAATAGCCAGCCGATATACCCTATGGGGCTGTCGGCAAGGCGTACACCCAGACCATCTACTATCGAATAGGCGGCGATGGTAAAGCCGACCAATAGGGCAGCAATGATGGCCCGCCTATCGGTTTTTTTGCCCTGTTGGCTGATGAAGATAATGCCTATCCCCAAAGACACCAGCAAAATTCCGGCCCAAGCGATGGGGGGTAGTACTTCCCCCGCGAAAACTTGGCCGCCGGATGCCACCAAGATAGGAGCGATACCTCTTGCTATCGGGTAGACTTGTGATAAGTCACCGTAGCGATAAGCTCTCAATAAGAATCCGTAATAAAAGAAATGGATTAACGTAGACCCAGCTAAGAAGCGCCAGCTTTCTGCGGCAGGAGGTAAATAAGCAATAGCTAGGCCTACGCCCAGAATGCCATGCCCGACATTGATTAACCCCATCATTGCCGCGCGATCTGGCGCACCTTTTATCAAGGCATTCCAGAGTGCGTGTAGGAACGCGGCGATCAACACCAGCGTTATGGCAAAGCCAAATGAGTCGTTCACATCGATCCACCTTGAATAGGTGAGCGTTGAGGGAAGTTAGCAGTCTATATCACGCTCCTTAAGAGAGGGTCGCAGGATATAGACTGCCCGAGGAGAAAAAGGACTTAACGCGGCCAGGGCAGCGAGTAAGTTTTTACATTGGTGAAGAACTTCATGGCTTCAAGTACGCCTTCTTTGACGCCGTTACCCGAATCCTTGATGCCGCCAAAAGGTGACATTTCTATTCGATAACCCGGTTGTTCCCATATGTTAACCGTGCCGACGTCCAAGCCGTTAACATAAGCGATAGCACGATTAAGGTCATTGGTACACACCCCTGCAGATAATCCAAACGGGGTTGAGTTGGATATTTTCATTAGTTCAACATCATCGTCGGGTACCCGAACGATCGGAATAATCGGGCCAAAGGTTTCTTCGTAAACCAACGCAGAATCATGAGGTACATGGTCAACCACGATAGGAGGCAGTAGGGCGCCCTTACGTCCTGGGTCGTATAAAACCTTGGCACCTTGATCTACTGCTTCATAGACGCGTTTTTCAAACATCTCAGCGGCTTCGGCATGAATAACGCAACCTAGTTCAGTTTCTGGGTCCATTGGGTCGCCAAACTTAATCTTCTTGGCTTTTTCCAAAATCATAGGAACGATTTTTTCAGCCACTGACTCTTGTACTAGAATTCTCTTAATGGCGGTGCAGCGTTGTCCAGAGTTTCCACAAGCGCCTGCAACAGCCAATGCAGCAGCTTTGTCTAAATCTTCATCGTCTAAGTCATTCAAAATGATAAGCGGATCATTACCCCCTAACTCTAGGGCAGTGCGTTTATAACCCGCTTTATCAGCAATCATTTTGCCAACAGGTACGCCGCCGGTGAAAGTAATAATATCAATTTCTTTATTGGTGATCATTTCATCGCCAATGTCAGCCGGCATGCCCGTTACCACTTGAAACATCTCAACTGGCAGGCCGGCTTCATAAAGAATATCCGCTAAAGTAAGGCACGTTAAAGGTGTGAGCTCAGTCGGCTTACAAACCATGGTGTTGTTGGTTGCAATAGAAGGCGCAATCTTGTGCGACACCATATTTAACGGATGGTTAAACGGAGTGATCGCTGAAATGACGTTAACCGGTTGACGCATGGTATAGATCTTGCGATCTTTGCCGTGCGGCGTTAAGTCGCAAGAAAATATCTGGCCGTCATCAATGATAGCCAGTTGCCCCGCAAGGGTAAATACATCATAAGAACGGCCTGCTTCATACAGTGCATGCTGTTGGCATATACCCAACTCCATCGTCAGCCAATAGGCAATTTCTTCTTTGCGTTCCCGAATGAGTTCACCGGCGCGAAATAGTATTTGCTGGCGTTCGTAACGCGTTAGCTTTGGCGTGTAGTTAGCCGCAATTTCAAATGCTTTGGCTGCATGCTCGCTAGTGCCCGCAGGTACAGTGCCAATTATTTCATTGGTATACGGATAATGTACGTTTACGCGCTTTTCAGTGTCTACCTTTTCGCCGCCAATGCGCATTTGGTCATGGCGAATGTCTCTTTTATTTTGTGTCATTAGTTTGAGTTCTCTTGTGCTGCAGCTTTAGTGACGTAGTGGTATGCGTCAAAGTTACGTAATACCGGTTCGTTTGGCAAGTCGTCGATAACGCGATTCATGATAAAAGGCACACGTTGTTCTGAAATGCCGCCGTGTGAACGCAGCGGCTCAGTTAAGCCGGATAAATCATGTCGGTGCTCGCTGGTGCCGAGTACGACGTTTTTATCTGATACGATGACGATGTCACCGACACGGTCAGGTGGCAGTTCGAATTTTTCACAAGCCGCTTCGCGGCTAAGAGCCGTCATGATGCCTTCTTTGGCATTGAGTTGATCTATCAACGCTTCTCGATCAACTTCTTGTTGAAGGTAAGTCGTTGCGTAGGAGCCCAAGGCGCCGTGATGTACAACATAAGGGTCAGTGATAGGCAATATAACGCGTGCTTTCTCTTCACCTAACCAGCCGTCCAGCAAATCTTGTAGGTAGATTACATCAGGTGTGCCGTCCACTTTATGTTTAGCATTCATGCCGTGGTCGCCTGTCATGATAATGGCTGCGCCCAAAGCGTCTAGTTCACCCAAATACTTATCGTACATTGCGTAAAACTCATTGGCTTTTGGCGTGCCCGGGGCATGTTTATGCTGTACATAATCAGTAGTAGTGAGATAGAGAATGTCTGGCTTTTCCTCTTTTAACAATTTAACGCCCGCTGCAAATACGAACTCTGACAGCTCGGCTGAATAAACATCAGGTACCGGCATGCCTAGCCACTTTGAGGCATTTTCCATACCGTGGTCTTCGACCGTTGAGGTGCCTGATTTCTCTGCAGAAAAACACATGTTCTTGCCTTCTGAAAAATCAAGGCCAAACCCTAGAAGGGTACGTAGCTTGTCTTTAGCGGTCACTATCATCACTCTTTTACCCGCGTCAGCAAAAGTTTGGAAGATGGTGGGCGCGCGTAAAAACTTGGCATCGTTCATCATCACTTCTTCGCCTGTTTCGGGAACAAAAACGAAGTTGCCGCATATACCGTGCACCGAAGGAGGGCGACCGGTCGCGATGGATAAGTTATTAGGGTTGGTAAAGCTGGGGACAACGCAGTGAGATATGCGATCAGTGCCGGTCTCTTTGATACGCTTTAGGTTAGGCATTACGCCCGCTTTAATCGCTTCGTCAAAGTAATCAGGCTCACAGCCATCTATACAGATAGCTACTGCACAAGTTTTAGGCGTTTCATAAATGCGATCGTTTACCGTGTATGTAGGTTGGTTCATTTTGAGTAGTTTGGGTTGGTGTGTTTGGTTTAATGTGTTTGGCCTAACTGAGCAACTTTGCTCTTTCTAAAAGGGCTTTCTGTGGAGGAGCGGCATCTTTAACGCCCATCTCCGCCAATGACTCTTTAGCTGCGCGGACGACATTTTGCATGACCGTGATGTCGATATGCCCAATGCAGCCAATTCTAAAGCTGTCTACGACAGTTAGTTTACCTGGGTAGATGATGAACCCTTTTAGTTTCATTAGCTCGTAGAATTGCGTAAAACTAAAGGCTTCGTCGCTTGGATTAAAGAACGTCACGATAATAGGGGATAGCCAGCGATCATCTAGGAGTGTTTCAAACCCCAAGGTTCTCATGCCGCCAACCAAGGTGTCGCGATTTTGAGTGTAACGCGCGCCACGTCCCGCGACGCCGCCATGGGCTTTATGTTGTTCTAGGGCCTGAATAAATGCCGCCACCACATGGGTTGGGGGAGTAAAACGCCATTGGCCTGTCTTATTCATGACCGCCCATTGGTCGTGCACGTCTAGGCTATAAGAATGGGACTGATCTTTTGCTTGCTCTAAGGCCGTTTTTCGGGCAATGATAAAGCCAAATCCGGGAACGCCTTCGATACACTTGTTCGCTGAAGATACAAACGCTTCACAGGTGACTTTGCCCATGTCTAATTCGACAGCACCAAAGGCACTCATCGTATCAACTAGTAACTTACAATCTGCCGCTGCAACCGCATCTGAAATTTCTTCTACGGGGTTAAGTATGCCTGATGAAGTTTCACAATGAATAACGACAACATGCGTGATGTCTGGGTCTTCACTCAGTAACAGAGCGACCTCTGCGCCTCTAGGCGGTAAATAATCACCTTTATCCAATAACCGGTAGTCTCGACTTATATAATCTAACGTTTTTGCTGTGCGCAGTCCGTAAGCGCCGTTGGCCAGTACCAAGGTTTTGCTGTCTTTGGGTAAAAAAGATCCGAGCATTGCTTCTACCACGAAGGTGCCGCTGCCTTGCATGGGTACGCAGTCAAATTCTTCCTTGGCGGTTCCAATCATGTCAAGCAATTCTGATCTGAGCTTGGCAGTCATGTCACGAAAATCTTGATCCCAAGAGCCCCAATCAACCATCATGCTTTCTTTGACTTCAATAGAAGTCGTCAGCGGCCCTGGGGTGAGGAGTATCGGCTCCCCATACTTAGGAGCAGGAAAACTTGATGATGCCTTGTCGGTTTTGCTAATAGCTTGCATGGCCTGTTCCTCGTTCGCAAACAATCTGATGAATGATGAAAAAACCAACTCATGCATTGGTTTGATCCTATGCCGATATTGTATTTGCTATTCCCATGATTAATGAAATCGTTATTTTGGATCAATCTATAGATTTAGCAGATAGGTTAGTGGTCAATAGTGACTAACTACATTTAGAGGGCTTTTGTGAAACGAGTCCAAAAGTACTTGTAAGATGAAGGTTTAATGACGCTAATAATTTCTTCAAGATTTAGGAAAGTACTTTCTAGGGTTAATTCGCGCTGGCAGAATAGTTTAATGTGTGTCTACACGCTGGCAGCGATAACGTTTGAATGTGGCGGCTTCATTATGTTTTTCTACGAACTCCAACCGATTGAATAATCTAGATAGCATACTGGCATTATGCCGGTTGCATTAATCTGTTGCTATCAAGTGACATCGCCGTGTTATGGAAACTAGATCGGTTATCTGGATCGTCAAAGAGTTGACTAATTAAGGTTTTGATACAAAAGTAGCAGCTTATAACGACAAGAGTTACTTAAATTTTTCAAGCACTTTGAATAGTTGATTTACCAGACCCGGAATACGATTTTCTTGAGCACAGCAGAAACCCAAAACAATACCCTGGCGCTGCAGGGGCGTGGCACAGTAAATTGACAGCGGCAAGGACTCAATTCCGGCATTCAGCAGGGCACTATAGACAGCCTGGTCCTGCATGCCATTTTTTAGCCAAGCGACAATATGCATTCCTGCATCGGTTTTTTGTGGTTCGAGGAAATGGCTACAATCTCTTGTAAGACAATCAAACAGCGTATCTTTGCGCTCGCGATAAACACGTCGCATTTTTCTGACATGCTCGACAAAACGGCCGTCATCCATGAACCCAGACAAGGCCTGTTCAACTATTGCAGAAGGTCTTTGTCCGAGAAGGTTAGAAGCTTTGGCAAATGAATCGACCAGTCCTGGAGGGATGACCACATAGCCAATTCGGATTGCCGCAAACATAGATTTGGAAAATGTCCCTACATAGAAAACCTTGCGTTCGCTGTCCAGTGCGCTAAGCGCAGGCAGCGGTCGTCCCCGGTATCTAAATTCACTGTCATAGTCATCTTCGATAATCCAGGCATCATTTTCCTGCGCATAATTTAACAGAGTCAACCGGCGAACCAAGCTCATCGTGGTGCCTAGTGGCTGTTGATGGGAGGGTGTTGTAAAAATAATGGAGGGTTTGGGGTGATTTTCAATAGCGTACTGGACGTCGATACCCTCGCTGTCTATTGGCACCGGCGCGATATTAGCCCCCATAATCTGCATGACATCACGACCGGCAATGTGCCCCGGATTTTCATACCAAACCGTATCGCCCTTATTGAGCAATACAAATGCGATGAGTACGAAAGCTTGCTGCGCACCTGAGGTGATCACGATTTGTGCTGGATCAACTTGCATGCCGCGAGCGTCAGTTAAGTGGCTTGTGATAGAGTTTCGAAGATCGGCGTTACCACTCAGGTCTCCGTAGCTCATATGATGGCGATGATTAGACTGCGTTGCCTCCAGTAAATATTTATTCCAAGCTTTCACCGGGAAAAGGTCGAGAGCAGGGACGCCAGGCCGAAATGGGTTGGTTTCGCCGTGTCGAGCGCTAGCCCTTGACGACATAATGCGCTGAGCACGATCCGTGATTTCGACTTCAGGAATTTTTGATTTACGCCTTACTCGATTGAATTTCGAGGCGCCTTCTATTTCCAGTCCCTGGGCAATAAATGTGCCAGCTCCCGTCTTCGATACAGCATAACCCTCCACTACCAGTTGTTCGTAAACAGACTTTACTGTGATTCGAGATACGCCGAGTTCTTCGGCTAGTTCCCGCGTTGATGGTAGTTTTTGTGCGGGCTCTAACGATCCGCTTAGTATTAATCGTCGTAATGATGCATCGAGCTGTCGGTAAATAGGAACCGAAGTATTTCTCTCAATGTTTAAACCGGATAACAGTGCACCGCCTGGTGATTTTGGCATAGGGTTCTCAAATTGGGTCTATATAAATATAAATAATGGGCATATTAATTAGGCCAATTCTGAGTATACTGGAATGCAAAGCAAATTTGATTAAACTTGAAGTTGAGTAAAAAGTATGAAGAAAATGGTTCATATCGAAGATTACCCCTTTCCCTCTGGTCTGCACCTGCTGACACGCTGGCAGTCCGGCGATGCTGAGGCAAGAAGTGAAATCATGGACATATTTGACGCTGCGATCGCGGGTGACTTTGATGCCAACTTTGCAATTCCGGCACCTTCCAACGAAATTCATGAAACTGCTTCAGTGCATATGTTGGTGCTATCCATTTTGCATGATTTGTATGGAGTCGAGTCGGAACAATATTACAAAACTGACCCCTGGCGGTACGTACGTACCAATCTTGCAATTTGCCGATTGTTAGGGGCCAGGAAGATGTATGTGACCTGGGCGCTTTACGCTTTCACATGCGAACCGCTAGGTCAGATAATGATGTACCCTGATCGGTTTCCTCCAGGCTGTGACCCGTCTGAGCCCCTGATTAACAAGGATAACTGGCGCGAACTAGGAACGCCTGACTTTTCTATCGGCGTACCAAAAGCCATCGACGAAATCACGCGCATCACTGAAGCTCTCACCGGATTGCCACCTTTGCTTCAAGTCTCTGCACCTTATAGCCTAGCAGCGGATATTTATGGTCAGGAGCCATTATTAGCCGATGTACTCCATGCCCCGGATAACGTTAATGAGCTGTTGGATCACATAGCGGACAAAGTACTCGGACCTTGGATGGATCATTATATCCAAACCTTCCCGAATGGTTGGATTGAGTTATCGGATGCATCGGGTTCGCCTTTTTTTATTGGTGCGGACAACTGCAAGAATATGTCGATTCGCGCAATCCAATACATGATCAAGGACAAACCTTATGCTAGCCGTGTATTTGATAACAATTACCGCGGCGATTATGTCTCTCAGGTAAAAAGAAAACCACGCTCATCGCGCCGTAGAGCGGCCCAGTTAGAAGCAAATACGGGGGTTAGTCTGTTGGAGTTAACTGAAGCGAAGGTTAGTGTTTGCCCTCGATTCATCATGCGCCTTGAAGCTGATAAAGTCGATATTTCGTTTTATGTCGATCAAGCTATCGCGCGCAACCTGCCGCTAACGGCTGGGATCGGCTCACCTCAAATCGATCGCAACAGCATTGGTGATCTTGACGCCACTAAGGCAGAAATTACTGAGTACGCACGGGTTCACGTAGAGGCTATTAAACATGTCTGTGAAACCATTGATTTACCGCAAGATAATTTCGTAATGGATCCCTGGCCCAGCCATATCTATTTTGAAGACGTGAATTCGGAAACACAGTTTGAACTCGTGGAGTTAATACTTAACGAAGTTAAAAAAGGTGGAGCCTTTTTGTCAAATTCCCACTAGTTTAATATCTAAAATCGATTCTCAATGACGTCTTTTCTAGGCGTTTTATTCAAAACCCCTAAAAGAATCAACCCATGGGTTGGAATTAGACCAACTCTAGTGCAAAAAATAATTATATTAAACAGCGATTGCCCCCGGATTCTTTGAGACGGGATTCAATTATCGCGGCAACTGTGAGTTGCATAAAATCTAATGTTTTGATTTTTATTAGAAAGACCTGTTATAAATTGAGATAACTTAATATGTGCAATTAAAGCATGAGTATGGATAACTTAAAATGAACTTTGGCGTTGGAAAAACACCTTCCTTATTTGGCCGTACTAAGGAGTTGGAAGGGCAGATTGATGAATTTTTAGATATTGTGACCCATACTGGATTGATTTTTAGTCGAGCGATAGATATCTATCTCGACAAGGGGGCTTGTCAAGACTTCGAAGAACTCTTGGCTAAGGCATCTGAGATCGAAACGCGAGCCGACAATCTACGCCGTGATATAGAAAATAAACTGTATGTGCAAACACTGATTCCTGACCTTCGAGAGGATGTGCTTAAGCTATTAGAAAATGTCGATAATATTATTAACCGATATGAAGGTACTTTGTTTCGATTCTCGATCCAAACCCCTGATGTCCCTGAAGAGTTTAGTCGAGGCTTTAGAAAGCTGACAGAACAGGTTATTAATAGTGTCGAGTCGGTGGTGTTTGCCTCTAGAGCATTTTTTCGTGATACCAATTCTGTTCGTGATCATGTTCGTAAAGTTCTATTTTTCGAATCTGAAGCTGACCGGATTAACACTAAACTACAAAGGAAGATATTTGCCAGTGATCTTGACCTTACTAGAAAACGCCATTTGCAATACTTTACAGAGAACATTGACGAAATAGCAAACTGTGCGGAAGATGTTGCAGACGAGCTTGCTATCTACGCCATTAAAAGAATAATTTAGCCACAAAGAGCTTACTTATGGAGTTATCGGTACTATTATTCTTAGGCAGTGGGCTGTTCTTAGGCTGGTCGTTGGGCGCGAATGACGCTGCCAACGTGTTCGGCACCGCAGTGGGTACGCGAATGGTCAAGTTTTCGACTGCCGCCATTGTGTGCAGCGTGTTCGTGATACTGGGCGCGGTTATTAGTGGAGCGGGCACCACTGAGACATTAGGAAAGCTAGGTGCTATCAATAAGCTGCCAGCAGCTTTTATGGCTGCTTTTGCCGCAGCACTTACAGTGTACATAATGACCAAGCGAAGTCTGCCTGTATCGACTAGCCAAGCCATTGTAGGGGCAATTATTGGTTGGAATCTGTTTAGTGGTTCACCGACCGATACCCAAGTACTCACAAAGATTGCGTTAACCTGGGTCGCTTGTCCGTTGTTGGCAGGCTTAGTTGCCGTGCCGCTGTATATGCTGGTGCGGCGCGGTTTAGTTTCATTGAAGCTGCATATTCTGCGTTTAGATGCTTATACGCGATTTGCGCTGATTATTGCAGGCGCGTTGGGCGCTTACAGTCTAGGCGCCAACAATATTGCTAATGTGGTAGGCGTGTTTGTGCCTAGCTCCCCATTCACTGATTTTGCCGTATCTGATTGGTTTATCTTTTCGTCAATACACCAGCTATTTCTACTAGGCGCATTGGCCATTGCCATCGGCGTGTTTACCTACTCGAAGCATGTGATGATGACAGTGGGACAAAACTTGGTTTCGATGTCACCTATTGCAGCATGGGTGGTTGTGGTATCCCATTCGATTGTATTATTTCTATTCGCATCTAAAGGCTTAGAAGCTATTTTGTTAGATGCGGGCTTGCCCAGCATTCCCTTGGTGCCGGTTTCCAGTTCTCAGGCGGTGGTGGGCGCCATTGTGGCCCTTGGGTTAATGAAAGGGAGCGAAAGTATTCAATGGAGAGTCTTAGGGTCGATAGCGATTGGATGGGTGATAACGCCATTTTGTGCTGCACTGCTTTCTTATGTGGGCCTATTTGTTTTGCAGAACGTAGTCAATCTATCTGTTTACTAAAGTCACACCCGTATGAGTAAAGTAGCTTTGTACCAAGCATAATGTCGGCGCCAGTAGTTCATACTTTTTAGCGTATTAGGGGCCGCACGTTTTGGTTAGCAAGAATTACAAGCATACTATCGCGACCTTTCCAGACACTGTTTTAATAGGAAAACAGAAATCATCATCCCTCTTGTCTTGAATTGTAATCGTTGCACTCGTGATGCTGCCAAGTGTAGCCCCTCCGGCTGGGTTGCTTAGGTTCAGCGTAAATGTTTCTCCGTTTAGTTCTTCAAGTCCATCATCAAATAGTGTAACTGTGACTGTCTTTGCGTCTGTCTCACCTGAAGCCCAGTTTAGAGTTTGAGAAACTGAGGTATAGTCGGAACCACTTTGTGCACTTCCATCAGTTGACGCGACCTGAACGCTCACAGCCTCTTGCGCGCAAACAATAGGCCGATTAACAGAAATAGATACGCTGCCTACTGCTTCATAACCTGTTTTCGTTGACTGAGTAAAGCTTACTCCCTTTGTTGTCCAGCCCATATCTTTGAATGCTGAAGTGGTTGCGCAGTCGTCAGATGTTGCTGTTGCAGAAGGTTCCATCAATTCATCGGGCGCCAAGGTGGTGTCCCAATGCGAGACCGAGGAACCCGGTTCATAAGGGCTAGGTGCATATATACGCACATTGCTGCCATCTTTACCTGCAGTTAAATAGCCTGAATTCTGAGTAACTGTTAATCCGTTCCAAACTAAGTTGCCGGTATTAAATGACGAACTTTCCCGTTCATCGTCCGTCATATCCGGCCATGATTTTGCTGATGACTGATCAAATAGATTAGTCATAAACACATCATCCATAAACACATCTTCTTCATCGACTGTCGCAACAATTTTTTCACCAAGCTCGTTAACAAAGGTAAGAAATCCCAAGCCATGCGCCAATTCATGCAATACGGTGTCATAAAAGCTAATAGTGCCATTAGGCGCTGCAGAATTAATGCCTAACCACCAACTAATACCAGATAAACAATCTGGTGTACCTATGCCATTATTAAAGGTCATACTTAAACTATTTTGCCCACCAGTGAAGTCAAAGTTAGCAAGACTGCTAGCTTGAGCTGCGGTGTACACCGTATTGGTTAGGGGGGCGTTAGGAAAATTCGCGTAAACGTAATTTGGCCCTGCACTGCCTAATACCGCAGATGTTTCATCGCAGTCTAAGGGTACTAGTGGATATAATTTTGCTCCTGCTCGGATAGTAATTGAGCTATCAAGTCTTTCTTCCCAATAGTCAGCTGCTGCTTGAAAAACATTTAAATACTGAGCGCCAAGGGTTGTTGCAGAGTTGCCAGTGACTGGTTCGACTGATGTTAGGTCATTCAGGCCTTCGTTGGAAGGATCGTTATTAACAATAAGTATGTTTGTTGCAAAAGCTGTTGACGTAGCGAGTGTGAACAACACGAAGGTGTGCATAATGGGGCGAATAAACGATAACAGCATAATTACTCCCCATCTATTGATAGGTTGTCTATTTTTTCATACAAAGGCGCCATTGATTTATGTTGAATATTTAGTTCACCATTGTGATCAATTGTGGCTGACAGTTGTGTATGGAAGCGCTGTTTTAAATCTATCTCAGTTGTGCCATCAGACATAGTTCGCCCTATCAGTGGTAGTTGGATTTGTAGATCAGATCTGTTGGCTTCTTCTAGCTGGATTGCTTGGTTTGCACTGGGTTGTGAAGTTAACTCTCCAGTTGCCGGGTCAATAAAGGCTTTTAGCCCTTGCTCAGCTTGGCTAGGTTGCGGCACGCTTATAGCGATTGGCGTATTATTGTTGTCGGTATCGCAAGCGCTACAAGCAAGTGCGATAAAAATATAAACAAAGGCAGTTTTGTACATTAGATTACGATTACAAGTTATTTAATGTTCCCATTCAGCTGATTCCTTAATTTTAGTGACGCGAACTAGTCATGCCTTTATCCGGTAAAGTGCTTTGATCGCGTATTTCACTATAATTACGGCGCTATAATTTTCTAAAGTATAGCGTTTGTTCGCGGTAGGTGGTTAAATTTTGCAGTATAAATAGAGATGGTTTTTTAATTAAATGAATTAAAATTAACAGGTTGATTGATAGAGTATGCTTTCTTAAAGTAGTATGTACAACTAATTTATGCGTCCATTAGTGACGCTATACTTTAAGGTAATTTAAATGAGATATGTACAAATAAGAGCGTTTCATTACGTAGCCATCTATGGCGGGTTTTCGCGTGCTGCAGATGCTTTGTGCCTAACACAACCCGCTATCTCTGATCAGGTGCGCAAGCTTGAATCAGAAAATGACGTGCGTCTGTTTGACCGGCATAGCAAAAAAGTAGCGCTGACGCCAGCAGGTGATAGATTATTGCAAATAACTCGCCGAATGTTTGAGGCTGAAGAAAGCGTGGCTGATTTTTTATCGGAATCAAGGTCGATAAAAACTGGTCAGATTAACTTGATGGCAGATTCAGTTCATCATATTACAGCTATCTTAATGCTATTTCGGCAAAATTATCCGGATGTGTTTATCTCAGTAAAGGTCGGCAACTCTGAGAGTATATTGAATGCGTTACGAAATTATGACGCCGATGTGGGTGTGCTAGGCAATATTCCCAATAATCAAGAATATACCGCCTTGAAGCTCAACTCGACCCCGATAGTGGCGTTCGTAGCCCAAAACAGTCAATTAATTACTAAACCCACTATTTCATTGAATGAACTAGGGGAGCTGCCTTTGGTGTTGCGGGAGAAAGGCTCTAAAACTCGGGCGAAATTAGAAGATATTGCCGCCGCATCTGGTGTTGAGTTAAATGCCATTATAGAAACAGAAGGGCGTGAAGCCGTGCGGGAAATTGTATCGGCTAATGGTGGTGTTGGCATTGTTTCTGAAGCGGAATTTGGCAGTGGAGACGGTTTGCGTAAAGTGCCGATCAGCGGTGAGATGATGGTAATGGATGAAGCCTTAGTACATTTACGCGAGCGCAAAGACAGTAAGCTAATTCGTGCATTTATGGATGTTTCAGGTGACGTAATTTCCCGGTAATTGACAGGTATATGAGGCTATATCGCGTTAGCGTCAAATTGAGCCTGCGATAATTTGGCTTCTTGTACTAACCAATCCTTAAAGAGAACCACCTGAGGTTCGTTTTCTTTGCCATTCTTGCACACAAAGTAATAGGACAAATCGGAGTGGTAGGTGATCTCAGGAAACAAGTGAATTAAACGACCGGCCTGTACATCATCTAACACGTGCGCGCTTCGAGCAAGTGCAATGCCCAACCCATCTAACGCTGCCTGTATTGCCAGTGAGCTATCAGCGAAAGTGATGCCGCCGGGAAAAGCCTCTATTTTGACATCGGCATGTGCAAACCAATCACGCCACCTCGGCGTAATACTGCGATTGCCACGACGAAATAGCGAGTAGTTCAATAACTCTGTCGGTGTCTTGGGGGTGCCATTTTGCTCGATAAAGCTAGGGCTGCAAACGGGAAATACATCTTCACTAAGGAGTTTTTCAGTATACGTGTTGGGCCAATTACCGTGTCCCAAACGAATGGCGATATCCACATCGTCGTGCTCCAAGTCAGCCAAATCAACCGATGTCGACAGCCATATTTCTACTTGTGGATTGCTTTTACTGAAATGCCCTAAGCGCGGCACCAGCCATTTCATGGCGAAGGACTGCAGCAGGCTTACACGTAAAGCACGGGCTTTGTGGTCTTCTTTAATGTCTTCTACGGTTGACGATAAACGCTGAATAAAATCCCTGACGATAGGCACGATTGAAGCGCCGGGCTCAGTCAAGACGCGTTTACGGCCATCTTGAGTGAATAGTTTGATGTCCCAAACCTCTTCAGCGTGCTTGATCTGATGACTGATAGCGCTTTGTGTGACATGCAATTCTTCAGCCGCGCGGGCGTAACTACCTAAGCGTGCAGCGGCTTCTAGCGCACGTAGGGCGGAAATAGGGGGGAATCGAATACTCATCACGCTAATCTAACTGCTTACTCTTTCAGTGGCTAGTGGTGTTTTAGTGATTAGAGCTCATCTATCAGTTTAACTGTGCAAATCATCAAAAAGAACGATTTCATTTGTAGGTTGATGTTCGTCATCATGCTGTCATATTTTAGTGATATATTGTATTGGTTGTTACAACTGCTACCAACTGAAGCAGGTAACAAGTGATTTGGTTATTCCTTAACTAAGGGGATAATGAGATTAGATCATTACTAACAGATATTAAACTAAAGCGAAGTATAGAAGTAAATATCAAACTAAACCTATGAGGAGAAAATGATGAATAAAGTATCTAAACTTGCATTAAGTGCCGCTATAAGTGCACTGCTCGCGCCAGCTGCAATGGCAGGCGAATTGACTGTATACACGGCGGTTGAAGCAGAAGATTTAACCCGATATGCTGATGCATTTAACGTAGACTACCCTGACGTACAAATTAATTGGGTACGTGATTCAACAGGCATAATGACAGCAAAACTATTGGCTGAGAAAAACAACCCACAGGCTGATGTAGTTTGGGGTTTGGCCGCTACTTCATTGCTTCTGATGAAAGCAGAAGGTATGTTAGAAGCTTATGCACCCGTTGGTGTAGAGAAGCTAGATCAAAAATTTGTTGATAAAAGCACACCACCAACTTGGACTGGAATGGACGCATGGGTTGCAGCCGTTTGTTTTAATACGGTTGAAGGTGAAAAGCACGGTTTGCCTTTGCCCACGTCTTGGAAGGATTTAACCAAGCCTGTATATCAAGGTCATGTGATCATGCCAAATCCAAACTCTTCGGGTACGGGCTTTTTAGACGTATCTAGTTGGCTACAAATGTTTGGCGAAGACGGCGGCTGGGCATTTATGGACTCGCTTCATGACAATATTGCTTCGTATACGCACTCAGGCTCTAAGCCCTGTAAGTTGGCGGCTGCAGGTGAAATTCCGATCGGTATTTCATTCGCATTTAGAGGCGCTAAGTCTAAGAGTGCCGGTGCACCGCTTGAAGTTATCGTTCCTAGTGAAGGTGTAGGTTGGGATATGGAAGCGACTGCGATCATCGCGGGCACTGATAACTTGTCAGACGCACAGAAATTGGTTGACTGGAGCATCACCAAAGGCGCGAACGAACTTTATAACAAAGGTTATGCCGTAGTTGCTTATCCTGGCGTTGCTAAGCCAGTCGTGAACTTTCCTGATAACTTGATTGAGGGAATGATTGATAATGACTTTGAGTTTGCGGCCAATAACCGTGCTCGAATTCTTAAAGAATGGCAGAGCCGTTACGATACTAAGTCTGAGCCTAAGAGTTAATCTTAGGGTTAATACAAAAAACTTAGTCGATAAGGGGCACCCTCGAGGTGCCCTTTTTATTCCACCCATGTTTTACAGCTGCTAGATAATATGCAACAACCTAATAACGGCGATGATTCCGCCTATCTAAAGATTCATAACTTAAATAAGTTCTTTGGTGATTTTCAAGCGTTAGATGACGTTTCGTTATCTATAGATTCGGGAGAATTAGTGTGTTTTTTAGGGCCATCGGGTTGTGGAAAAACAACCTTGTTGAGGGCTATAGCAGGGCTAGACTTGCAAACCTCAGGCGTCATTATCCAAGACGGTAAAGACGTATCGAATCTGCCGCCATCTGAAAGAGATTTTGGCATCGTATTTCAGTCCTATGCATTATTCCCGAATTTAACCATTGAGCAAAATGTCGCGTTTGGTTTGGAAAATACAGGTATGCCGCGCAAGGACATAGATGACAGAGTGGAAGAATTGCTTACCTTGGTAGATTTGCCTGGGCAGTCATCGAAATATCCCGCACAGCTTTCCGGTGGACAGCAACAACGTGTGGCGCTAGCAAGAGCACTGGCCATGTCGCCTGGCTTGCTATTACTTGATGAACCGCTTTCAGCGCTTGATGCGAAGGTAAGAGTGCGTTTACGGCACGAGCTTAAAGAGCTACAACGTAAATTGGGTGTTACTACTGTCATGGTAACCCACGATCAAGAAGAAGCGATGTCAATGGCAGACAGAATTGTGATTTTAGTGGATGGTGTGGTTGCGCAGGTCGGCACACCTACTGAAATATATCGTGAGCCCGTTTCATTTTTTGTGGCCGATTTTATTGGCGAAACCAATCGTTTTAAAGGCTCTGTTGATAAAGATAAACAAATTGTCAATATCGGTTCTGTGAGCTTCGCTTGCGCAAGTCATGAACTGGGCCCCAATGACAGTGTCATTGCCGCGATAAGGCCAGATGATATCATCCCACATGCCCTTGGAGATAAAGCGGCAAACGATCCAGACCCTATTAAAGAACCCGAGAATACGGTAGAAGGTTTAGTGGAAGAAATGGAATTTTTGGGGTCATTTTGGAGAACTCGATTAAGCAACCCTCAAATTGGCGAAAATCAAATCGTGGCTGATTTTTCGGTAAATGCAGTGCGTAGATTGGCCATCGAGGAAGGCGGGAAAATGTTAATAGAAATGCCTAGCGAGCGCATGAAAATCTACCCACCTCTAAAGGCGAAAGGATAGAAAGTGATGAGTACCCATACAGTTGAAAATAGTGAGTTAGCAGTGCCGAAAAAAGTTAAACCTAAGCTGGGCTCAGATGATTGGACCAAACGGGGCTTTATGGTTGTTATTGGTTTGTATTTGGTTATCGCTTTGGCATTGCCTTTGTACACCATGCTGTCAAAAGCGTTTGAGACTAGCGCCTTTAACTTGAATCAGTTTGAGATACAGGTTAGTAATGAACAGGGTGAATTTAATGATCCAGAGAAAAGTTTGGAGGCGATCAATAGCGACCATAAAACCTATAGTGCAGTTGATTTAAACACCAGCGCTGATGGCCGCATTGGGGCGGCTTCTTTTTTCCCTGAATTTAGCTTTCGTAGCCCGGTTAACTATCGACTGCGCGGAACCTCCGATGATGCTATCTACCTGTTTGGCTCAGAGCGAAATAAGGGCACACAATGGAATGAGTATTCTTCAAATGACTTTCGCAAAGTCTACTTGCGCCCTGCGGAATCTAACGGCATCGGAAACTTCATCACTTATTTTTCTACGCCCGCTCTATTTCGGTCGATCAAGAATTCTTTGTTCATTTCCATTTTAAGTACACTTATAACGGTAACGCTTGCCTTTGCCTTTTCTTATGCCATTAGCCGAAGCTGCATGCGGTTAAAAGGGACGTTCAAAATGATTGCGATGGCGCCTATTTTAGTGCCATCTTTGTTGCCGGGTATCGCCTTGGTTTACCTGTTTGGCAATCAAGGCTTATTGAAAGAGTTCCTGATGGGTGAATCAATATATGGCCCCATTGGTATTGTCATTGGGTCGGTATTTTTTACCTTTCCGCACGCCATGCTGATTATTCTAACGGCACTCGCGATTTCCGATGCACGGTTGTACGAAGCCGCAGTTTCCTTAAGGGCTTCACGCTGGCGTACCTTCTGGACAGTGACCATTCCAGGGGCTCGCTACGGCTTGATCTCGGCCGCCTTTGTGGTGTTCAACTTGGTGATAACCGATTTCGGTTTGCCCAAGGTAATTGGCGGCCAATACAATATGTTGGCAGTGGATATCTATAAGCAGGTTATAGGTCAACAAAACTTTCAGATGGGCGCCGTTGTCTCGGTGGTCTTGCTTATACCTGCATTGCTCGCATTTACGATTGACAGGCAAGTACAAAAGAAGCAGGTAGCATTGCTTTCCGCGCGGTCGGTGGTCTACGAGCCCAAACCTCATAAGCATTTTGATTGGATATGTTTTGCCTACTGTTCATTTGTTGCCATATTCATTATCGGTATCATTGGTATCTGTCAGTATGCTGCATTGGTTAAATTTTGGCCTTATGACTTATCGTTTAGTTTAACTAATTATGATTTTAATCGGATGGATGGCGGCGGATGGGGTGCTTATAAAAATTCGATAGTGATGGCTTCACTAACGGCAATTATCGGTACGGTAGTGGTGTTTACCGGTGCCTATATGGTTGAGAAAACCTCAGGCTTTAAAGTGGGCCGCGGCCTATTTCACTTTTTGGCGATGATGCCCATGGCAATACCGGGGATGGTATTGGGTTTGGCTTATATCTTCTTTTTCAATAATCCTGATAACCCGCTAAATGCCATCTACGGCACCATGGCAATCTTGGTTATCTGTTCGGTTACGCACTTTTACACGGTGTCGCATTTAACGGCGACTACAGCACTAAAGCAAATTGATGGTAAGTTTGAATTGGTTGCTTCGTCGCTAAAACAACCGTTTCATCGCTTGTTTAGACGCGTGACGATTCCAGTGTGTTTGCCCGCAGTGCTTGATATATCAATTTATCTCTTTGTCAATGCGATGACGACGGTATCCGCAGTGGTATTTCTATATTCACCCAAAACGGCTTTGGCGTCAGTAGCGGTCTTGAATATGGACGATGCGGGTGATGTGGCGCCCGCTGCTG
>JBLIOD010000034.1:0-29091 GCA_047639475.1 Gammaproteobacteria bacterium | reverse complement strand
GGCTAATATATTAAAGAACGGCCACCCTAAGAAAGCTAAATGATTAAATTCCCTCGACTACCAACAGGTTTATATCATTGATTAATATGGAAAGAGTTCTTAAGTCAGTGCCATTCGGGTCAGACCCAAATGGCACTAAGTTAAGCCTTTTTAGCATGGAATATTCTCTTGAAAAGAGTCTAAATATAAGCAATCATAATGATTAATAGGCTCTTTTTCGCGAAGCCCCTTGGTACAAAATATTTGCCCAGTTTTGATTTACATTCTCTCTGCTAGTCACGTTCCCCGCGTCCATATCAGCATGTGGCCTATCTAAGTACTGATAACTGCTTTCGTTATCATTCCCTCTCGCTTTTTGCCAATAATTATCGCCAATGGTTTGTATAGCACCAGCTGGCATAAAAGCTTGTAAAGCAAAGCCGATACGGCGATGGGTGCTGAGATTCGGTTGAGAGCCATGAATAATGGTCGCGTGGTGTAGTGACATTTGGCCTGGCGCTAGAATTAGGTCGATGGCACTATCGCCGTTGACGTTCTCTACTTGCTGGCCGCGTGTTAAAATGTTGTCGTCGCTAAAGGTATCTTGATGTGGCTGTATGGCGTCTAGATGACTGCCTGGAATCATGCTCATGCAGCCCGTGTGTTGATTGCTGGGTGAAAGGGCTATCCAAGGTGTAACAAAGTTGTGAGGCTTTATTCCCATATAGGTGGCGTCTTGGTGCCAGCTGACATAGTGCTTGCTTTGCGGTTCCTTGATGAACAATACACTGCCCCACAATGCAAAGTGTGAGCCTATTAAGTCTTCTACAGCGTCGAGAACCGTGGGGTGAAACGCCAATTCATCTAAAAAGGAAAAGCATAAATGGGCATTGTTACGGTTTTCGGCGTGTAACGCTTCAGGGTATTTATGTTCAGCTTCCTCCAGTTTTGTCGCATATTCAAGCGCATGGACTTCAGTCAAAACATCAATTGGAGAGGCAAAGCCTTCCTCGTGATATTGTTCTATTTGGTTTGTAGTAAGTACCTTTCCCATCTGCGCAGTGGCTCATCAACTCAAGTGCTGTGATATTAAAATGAGAGCAACCCTGCTAGCAACATTCTTTTATTTGATAGTCAGGCCAATTCGGGCGCAGCTAGAAGTCATTTTACGATTGAATCTATGTCACGCGATAACGTAAACTGGTGGCAGTTTATAAACAGCTGAAATTATGATTCAATTGCCAACATCCGCACACCAACAGTTTGATCAAGATGGCTTTTTGGTGGTTGATAAGCTGATTGAATTATCGAGGGTTCCTGCATTACACCAAGCATTTGATGATTTATTTGAAGGCCAATTTGATACGGGGGTTCAGCCCGATGAGATTAATTGGCAGCAAGCGACAGGAGATCCCAGTTTAACGCGGCAAATATGTAACGCTTGGAAAGCCAATCGACAGATTGCTCGCACTATATTGGATGAAGATATCGGCAGAGCTATCGCTCAACTAGTCGGATGGGGCGGCGTACGTATTATGATTGATAACGTGATATGGAAACCCAAAGGTGCAAAATCACTGGGCTATCATCAGGATAGTTCATATCTTGATTGGTATACACCGTCAGATCTTTTAACCTGCTGGATAGCGCTGGATCAAACAACTGCAGACGGTGGCACGGTTGAGTTCGTTAAAGGGTCTCATAAATGGCAGCGTTCCGTTCCTGAAGGCGAATTCCACGCCCCAAAAAACTACCGCGCGCCCATGAGCAAGGCAGCGCAGACAGAAGGTTTAATACCCGATATCCATTATGTTGAGGTACCAGCTGGCGGGGGTTCTTTTCACCATGGCTGGACATGGCACGGCTCAGGCCAAAATACTAGTCAACGCCACCGACGCGCGTTGGTGTTACATGCCATGCGGGCGGATGCGGAATATAATCCAGAGAAATTACAACAAGGTATTGGGCCAATCTATTCGCGCTATAAACACTTAGCGGACAATCAGCTAGATGAAAACTACTTTCCCATTATTTGGCGGCGAGATGGTTACCGAACGCCGCAGCTAAGCGACTATCTTGGTAGATGAATACCGATATAGCACGTGTTGAGGACAAGAGGCGAAATTGCATCATCATTTTGTTTAAGCTGTTCGCTTTTGTTGGGATGGTTTGTCTACTTTTCGTTTTTGGAAATAGTTTGCGGCCAGCCTCCAAAGTAGAAGCCAATAGGTCGTATGTAGATGTTTCCAAGATGAGTATGGGTACTTATCAGTTTATTGACGAAGGGACGTCGGTCTTCTTGGTTATGAGAGATTACGACTCGAGTCTTTACGTCTATTGGTTACCCACTTCTAGTAAGGGCACGCTACTGCCAGATAAACATTGGAATAGCCCTTTTTATACCTGTACTGATTTTGGGCCTGAGAGAATTGATGAACGAATGAAGGAAAGTGGGGTGATAAAGTGTCATGACAAAGTTCTCGATAGAAAGGAATTTACTTGGACCTATGCCGGTAAAAATTTGGGTGAACACACCGATGATATGCGAATACCCAAGTATCGCGTAGAAGGTGATTACTTGGTATTAGAAAGCTTATAGAGACAATAAGTGCGAGGTTAATTCTACCTAGACAAATCCAAGTGAATTGGTTAAATTACTGTCATGGGGTCGCGAGCACCCCATGAGGCGCCAGCCGAAGATTCGCATCCATTATTTCCTTATTTAACTTATTTAGGAGGATGCGCAATGCCATCACCAAGCAGTATTACCCCCACTCAGCTATCACGCTTAATCGGCACACCAGCTTCGCCTGTATTGCTGGATTTACGTGTTAATGAAGATTTCGATTTAGATCATAGGTTGATCCCCGGGGCTTTTCGCCATCCGTTCTTAGCGGTAGAGACACTTGCATCGCAGTGGCAAGATAAGCACGTTGTGGCTATTTGTTATAAAGGTAAGAAAATTAGCCAAGGCGCTGCGGCCATACTCAGAGCGGCGGGAGTACGCGCTGAATTATTAGAAGGGGGCACAGTCGCTTGGCAAGAAGCAAGTCAATTAACGGTGTCGATGCAGGGTATAAACAATCGCGACGACAAAGGCCGAACCGTGTGGGTGACACGCCATCGCCCTAAAATTGACCGCATAGCTTGTCCTTGGCTAATTAAGCGTTTCGTTGACCCGAATGCTTTGTTTATGTATGTGGAACCGGCTGAAGTAATCAACGTAGCTGAAAAATTTAATGCCGCCCCCTTTGATGTGGAAGGCGTTTTTTACACACACAGAGATGAAGGCTGCACTTTCGATACCATGCTAGCTGAATTTGGGCTGGACACTGAGCCATTACAACGATTAGCGACGATAGTGCGCGGCGCCGACACGGACCAACGCGACCTCGCGCCGCAAGCAGCAGGCTTGCTGGCAGCGTCTTTGGGCTTTTCTCGTATGTGTAAAGACGATTTAGAGCAGTTAGAGGCCAGTCTTCCTTTATACGATGCGCTTTATCGCTGGTGCCGTGAGGCGACGGATGAGCGCCATGATTGGCCGATGCATACCAGCAAGAAGAACAAGGGTTAACGCCATGGAGAAGCCCGTAGACGAAACGAATAATGCAGTGACAAACCCCAGCTTTAGAGAGGCCACCAAACTTTGGTGGAAAATTGGTTTGTTGTCTTTTGGCGGCCCCGCAGCACAAATAGCTTTGATGCATAAGTTGATTGTTGATCAAATGCGCTGGATGTCTGAAAAAGAGTATTTAAACGCGCTGAGCTTTTGCATGTTGCTACCAGGGCCAGAAGCGATGCAAATTGCGACCTACGCTGGTTGGCGGCAGCACGGGACAGTAGGGGGCCTAATAGCCGGTTTGTTGTTTGTGCTGCCCGGTGCGTTTGTCATCCTCGCGATGGCGATTATCTACGCTTATTTTGGCAATGTACCCTTTATTCAAGCTTTGTTTCTAGGAGTTAAAGCGGCAGTGCTGATAGTGGTTGTAGAAGCTTTGTTAAAAATTTCAAAGCGAGCCTTGAAAGGGTTACAACCAAAGGTGATCGCAGTGTTGGCGTTTATAGGCATATTCTTATTGAATGTGCCGTTTCCCTTGATTGTTCTAATAGCGGGCCTCTACGGATTCTTCACAGCCAGACAATCCGAAGATCCAGCGATGGAGAAAGTGGTTAAGCCCCAAGGTTTTTCAGGCCTATTAACCACAGTGGTCATCATGTTATTAATTTGGTGGTTGCCCTTGGTGCTAATAGATCAATTGTTTCATACTCAAATCATTTCTGATATCGGTATCTTTTTCTCAAAATTGGCGGTGGTAACTTTTGGCGGCGCCTATGCCGTTCTGGCCTATATGGGGCAAGACGTGGTTAACCATTGGGGTTGGTTAAGCGCAGGCGAAATGATGGATGGATTAGGACTGGCAGAAACGACTCCAGGGCCGCTGATCTTGGTCACTGAGTTTGTGGGCTTTTTGGCAGCTTTCAGAGAAGGAGGCTTGGCGCTCGGTTTAGCGGGTGCGGCAGTAACGCTATGGGTCACTTTTGTACCCTGTTTTTTATGGATATTTGCGGGTGCACCTTATATCGATTGGATAGGTGATCAACCTAAATTGAAAGGGGCCTTGGAAGCAATTTCCGCGGCGGTTGTCGGCGTAATTTTGAACTTGTCCGTCTGGTTTTCACTACACGTAATCTTTAGCGATGTGGCGCATAAACAACTCGGTGTATTAACGCTATGGGTTCCCAATTGGAGTTCGATTGATTGGACAGTGGTATCGTTAACGGCTTTGTGCGGAGTTTTAGCTTTTAAACTGCATTGGTCAATAGTTAAGATTTTGTTGTTATCTGCGTTATTGGGGCTCGCACAGAGTTATTTTTAATGAAGGTTTGGGAAATTTATTGGGTGCTTTCAATGAGAGTCATTGTTTTTATGAAAAAGGTGCTTTTATAATCACTTAGAATCGTTATCTCATCAAAATGATCAGCTTTTGGTACGTCATATCTGAAAACTTGACGTGCTGATTGACTAACTTTCTGCGCATATTCGTCTGCTTGCCGATGAAACTCAGTGGTCTCATTGGCGCCGACAATCACTAGCTGTGGTGCGGTCGATTTTATTTCCATTTGGGAAGGGCTAATTGAAATGGCTTTATCAGCATTCAATTCTAAGGCCTCGTTTAAGGATGTGTGTATCAAGGGCTCTAATTCGAATACACCTGAAATGGGTATCGCGCTTGTGACTATTTCAGTGGGTAATTCGCGATCGTAAACAGACCAGTCGGTCGCTAGCATCATGGCGGTTAAATGGCCACCAGCGGAGTGACCCATTAGGTGAAACTGATCTCTGGAAAAGCCCAAATCCGCTGCATTTTTCCATAGCCACGTAATAGCCCTACGAATTTGTATCGGTATCTCCCCGATGGGTGTTTTCGGCGCTAAACCATAGTTGAGTACTGCCACCGATATGCCGTGCTTTACGTAGGCGTCGGCTAAAAAGCTATATAAATGCTTATCGCCGCGTTGCCAATAACCGCCGTGGATGTACACAAGTAGAGGGCCGTTTGGTTTGCCGCTATGAAACAAATCCAATTTTTCACGGGGCTCGCGGCCATAGCTTATATTTAATTTTGCCTTTAATTGATCGCGAGATAACGCACTGCGCAGAGTCCATTGAGTCATTAGCGTGGCTAAACTATTGGCGCCGCGCCTCGCCACTAAGTTATATTCAGCTTCTAGTGTTTGCTTCGTGAGCCCTTTGTAGATCATCTGTTAAGTGTACCTTTATTACGATGTCTAAACCCCTAAATGTCGCTGCGACTTCAGGAACAAAATGGACTTATGTTGCTGAAGTTCCAATTCGTGTCTCATCGTTGTTTCAAGCGCCCGTAAACCGGTGGCTGTGCTGAAATGGTTTGTTGGCTCTTGGTTTCCCCTTTCAGACCGGCTAATAATTTTATTACTGGCGATCGGTTCATGGGTTTACTTTCATCCTTCAATAGAACAAGCACAGAATCTATCGGTTGATTGGATAGCTCTAATTGAGCTGCGTAACCTGGTCTTGATGGGCGCTGTGGCGGGGCCACTGGTATCTCTATGTTTTTAAGGCACAGTCGTCCATTGAACAGTTTGACGCTGGCTCGTTTAAAAAGAACAGCTCGAGCTTTACGTTTAACGATCAAGTATTGGATAACGTATTTTGGACTTGCGTCAGCGGTGTGACAGTATGGACCGCTTATGAAGTATTGATGATGTGGGCAATGGCCAACGGCATGCTGCCTATGCTGTCGTTAAAGGACGATTGGTTATGGGTAGCCCTATTGGTATTTCTTGTCCCGATATGGGAGACGGTCTATTTTTACTTCATTCACCGTCTGTTACATTGGCCGCCGCTGTATAAGTTATTGCACTCATTGCACCATAGAAATACCAAGGTGGGGCCGTGGTAGGGAGTATCTATGCATCCAATAGAGCACGTAATGTTTCTAGGGGCCGTATTAATCCATTTTGTGGTTCCTGCTAACCCGTTGATCATTGTCTTCCTCCTAATGTACTACGCGCGGTCTGCGGCCACCTCACATGCAGGTTATGACTGTCTTTACGTTAAAAAGGGTAATCGAACAAGTTTAAACGTGGGTTTGGGTAATTTTCATCACCAAATGCACCATGCGTACTTTGATTGTCACTACGGCTGTTTAGAAATCCCCTGGGATAAATGGTTCGGTTTTTTTCATGATGGCACCGAAGGGTCGCACCAACAGTTTATGGCTAAACGTAAAGCTAACAGATCTAAGTAACGTGAGGTGGACGGTGTTTAGCCAAAATGGCCAGTAATTCCGTATTGTTGGGCGGTATTTGGTAAGCCGCGCAACGACTTAAGTCTTCCGCAAGGCCTTCCCATTGAATGGCACTCAATTGCGGTGTTGTGAAGGCTTTAAATACCTGTGGGTCGCCCATTTGGGCAACGGGGTTACAGGTGCCATCGATAAAAGCAATTTTGATCGCCGCTTCTGGCTGCAGTAGCGTGTGTAAAAAACGCTCAGCATTGGGCGAAACGCCTTCATGGTTGAAAACGGAATTAATTTCACTAAACACAATGCCCCCTTTGCCATTGATCGGCCCGCTATTGGGCGTGATAGCACGAATATTTTGATGGCCCGCCAATCTCGCAGGCGAGGCGGTATAAACGCCCCCGCTGATATAGAAGTCTATTTCGCCGTCAACCAACGCCTGGTTCAATATATGGTGGTCAGTCTCTACCTGTTTGGCGTTGCTGTACCAGCGCTGGGCTAGTTGTTCAAACCGTAACAGCTGCGATGGTATAAGCGGTTCAAAAGGATTTAAACCGGCACCAATACAGAAATGAAACGCGTTGAAGTCCGGGTAATCTAAGATGCCATAACGTTGATTGAAATCTGCGTTATTGGCTAACTTAAACCCTTGGTCTTGCGCCGTTTCAATGCTGAGCACATCGGTGTTAACAACCAAGTTAAACGGCCCAAACCGTTGTCCAATGCCAATCAGTTGGCTTTGTGAGTTATAGCTCCACGGCATTAAGGGTTGGTATATTGGGTGAATGTTATCGGCGTAGCCAGAAAACTGATCTGCTTCAAGGGGCTTTATTAAACCTTTTGGTTCTAAGCAGTTTCTAACGTAGGCATTGTTAATGTTAATGAGGTCCCAGTTCCGGTGGTCGCCGACGATCAACCGCTGCGCGGCGGCGGCATCGGAAAGCAAGGTTTCAACGTCAAGCTCAATGCCTTGTGTTTTCAATAGCTTGAGATAGTCAGGCGCATCATAGCCTTCCCAGCACAGAAGCCTTAGGGGTTTATTCGTGGGCATCGCTTGTTTGGGCAACTTATTTAATTAAATTGACTAAAGGAATTCATATTCTAGCACTGCGGCGTTACAATCTTGTTAAATCTCCTTATGTTAACGGTCTATAACAAACTATGATTAGTCACTCTCAAATAGAAGAACTTAAATTACTCAGCCAATTTAGTATTGATTCAACCCAAACTGGTATAAAGGTACATACCAATGAAGCCCCGGAAACAACCGTTGCTGCGGCGCAGCGCCTATTTGATAAAGGCTTAACGGATCAAGTTGATGGCGGATACCTAACCGAAAGAGGTGTGGAAGCAGCAGTTCATGCCCAAGGCTTAATGAACTTATTGGCTGATTAACGTTTTTGCATCCCTTTACACTAGTATTTCACCTACTTAACAAACGTAATGTCTAAATCCACTGTCTTAATTACTTCTGCTTCTGGCCGTATCGGCAAAGAGCTAATTGCTCGTTTGGCCCAATCAGGTCAATTTAATATCAGAGCTTGTTGCTTTAGCGCCGATAAAGAGCCCATGTTGCGTGATTTAGGCGCAGACGAAGTAGCCCACTTTGATCTTAACGATTCAGCGACATGGCCAGCTGCTTTGAACGGCGCTTCGGCCGTTTATTCCGCTTCGCTAGATCCGATGTTGGAAGGGCACTTGGCATTTTGTAAGGAATTGGGCAAACGCAAAGATCAAATTCAACACGTAGTGCGTATCAGTTGTATGGGCGCTGACACCAATACGGCTTCATATGATGCCAACAAACACTCCTCGCGCGCAGGCGCGGGGATACCGCTCATGTTGCAACATTATTGGTGGGGTGAGAAAGCATTGATCGAAGAAGGATTGAAAGTTACCGTTTTGAGAAATAATTTCTTTATGAATCATTTGCTTAAGACCGATAGTAAAAGTATTTTAAACGAAGGTTGGTTTTCAAATCCCTTAGGTGTAACGCAAAATTCGTTCGTCGCGACACGCGATATTGCAGAAGCGGCTGCGGTTGTATTAACCGAAGGACCAGAGCGGCACAGCAATAAATTTTATGACCTGACCGGCCCAGAGCCTCAGTCTATGGTTGAAATTGCCGCTGACTTGGGCCAGGCGATGGACAAGGAAATCGCCTATCGGCCCCAATCGATGGCCGATTTTGAAAACGACTTTGGTGCTACACGTGCAGAATTTTTCGAATATCTATCTAACGGCTTTTACTGTCGTTGCAGCCCAGACTTTTACAATATTACTGGCCACAAACCGACTTCTTACTACGATTACTTAACGACACCAGGTGTCAGTGGGGAGACTGGCTTAGATGAGCTTTGGCAAGGTAACTTATGGAAGAAGGGCGAAGATGCCATGAAGGCAGCCGCGGACCTCAAAACCTAAGATAAGGGGCCAGCTGCTGGTATGCATTTGGGTGCCCTAGGGCAGTTCTAAGCCTCCCCAAACTACTGAATATTGCTTGCAATGGATGGCAAGCGATTGGTAGTCACCCAAGTCAACTCCCGCGGGAATAGCATAACGTTGTGCACCAGATGTTTTATTTGAGTGCAGCAATTAACTGACCCTCTTCGTGTAAGGCTTCTCTATTCGCTACGTCATTAATCGATTTCTTGATTAAGAACAACTTTAGGTCTGGGCCCGCTTTAGTTTTGAAATTATCTTCAAGTATAAAGAATTGCCCTTCGTCGGTGTTTTCGATGCGCCAGTCACCAGAGATGCTGTACTGCTTGTCTACCCAGTGTGACTCTGCAAACCCGACGTTTGAAATACTGAGTAAGCTTATTAACGTCATTAAACTAAAGGTTCTTTTCATGTTTGATGCTATGTTATTAATCCTAAGTGATTAAACAGTGCAAATGGCGTTTAGTTAAAAGTTTGTTTTCTGTTGGTCAATGAAAATGAAGTTCAACCTCAACCTTCTGAAACCTCTAGGCCCATAGCATGAGAGTATAGTTTTTGAAAATGATGCACGGCGTGTTCACTTAATTCAGTTAAGCCTTTGCCAATACGCCGAGGGCTACCAAGTAGGCAGACGGTTTTCATTTCAATATCAGCAGGTGAATTTACACTTTGGTGATGGTCATATAGGCATGCACGTAATCCATACCATGACCGCTAGGATTGTCCATCACCCTTTGATGATAACTGCCGTAGTAATCTTCGATTAAGGTGCTTTTCTCTTGTTCGGTGCGATCATTTGATAAGCCCGCTTTGAAAATACTCTGATTCCAGCTGCGAACAGTCGGTATTAGGCCGTCGGCAAATTTTTGTAAGTCGCCATCTTGTTCAAATTCCAACGCAAACGGGCACCGAACTATTGCGGTCTTGATGCTCTCAAGACGTAAGCCAGCCTGATGAACGGGATTATCCTGGTCAATCAATGGCGCTGAAAACTCTTCCACCGTATGATAGTACTGAGGCAGCGTCATTGATTCGTATTCACTTGATGTTATGCGCCCATCTAATTGAAAATGTTGCCAAATTTCATTGAAAGTATCAAACATATTGACGCCCCCAGTATGGCCTAAGTAATGACCTTGCTCATCACGGCAGAAATTCACTAACACCATTTTTCCGCCATTTTTTAACTCATTAGCCCGGCACATCAATATCCGTTGCCAATCCTTTTGACCTTGATCAGCGAAGGCTTGGTACTCACTGCCGCTGGCGCCAACCATGTGTACATGGTTGCTGATATTGCAAGGCTTCTCCGAGAGCCAATGCATCGCGGTTGCTGAAAATGCCATGTCCAGCGTGCCGTCCGGAACCGCTTGCAAGTAAAACGAGGAGCCTGAGGTGACGGGGTAAGCATTCGGTACTTTGCCCATCCAACTATCGAATTGGGTTTGGCCGTGTACTATTTGCACCAGGGCGTTAAAGTCGTTACCGGTTTGGTCGGCATATACCACAGTACTTTGAACGTCCGGGTTGAGCTCGTGTGCTCTTTGTAAAACACTGCCAACCATGTCAAGTGAAGTGCCGGCGTCGGCGCAGCCCATATCAGCCAGGGTGAATCGATCATCAATACTGGGTAAAGATTCGAGCGCTTCTAGTACTTGAGCGGTGGCGATGTCTATGACGTCTTTGGCGCCCTTGGTGGCCAAAGAATATAACCCACCTTCAGACATCGTTACGTTGCTAGCTTGTTTGTTGTTATCAGTCATTGACCTACCATTGTTACATTCTCTCGCCAATATTACACGCTCATGGCTGTAAAAAAAACACTATGCTCATCACCACGCAACCGCTTTCTTTAAACTCCATTTGCTCAAATCCGTGTTTTATTTAAATAGGCATAATGCTTGAAGAACAACTTCATTTATAATAGCGGTTTATTCCTAATGTTATGAGAGTTTAGAGTGTCCATTCCTTTTATCGATTTAAAGACCCAATACCAGCAAAATAGCGAAAGCATTGACAAAGCAGTCCTAGGTGTTCTTAAGCACGGCCAGTATATTATGGGCCCAGAAATAAAGGAGTTAGAAGCTCAACTAGCCGATTTTATTGGCGTGAAACACGTTGTATCGTGCGGCAGTGGAACCGACGCGTTGCAGTTGCCTTTGATGGCTAAGGAGCTAAGTGCATCAGATGCTATTTTTACTACTCCCTTTACTTTTTTTGCATCTACGGAGTCCATAACGCTTGCCGGTGCAACCCCTGTTTTTGTAGATATCGACCCCAACACCTACAACATTGATCCAGCTGATCTAGTTCGTAAAATTAGCGAGACCATCGCTGAAGGTAAATTAACACCGAAGGGCATTATGCCAGTGGATTTATTTGGCTTAGCTGCTGACTATGATGCTATAAACGACATTGCTAAGCAGCATGATTTGTTTGTTATTGAAGATGCGGCGCAAAGCTTTGCAGCAGGTTATCACGGCAGAAAAGCTTGTGGTTTGGCGGATGTCGGTGCAACCAGTTTTTATCCTGCTAAACCGCTAGGCTGCTATGGTGATGGCGGCGCGGTGTTTACTGATGATACTGGGCTCTATGAAGAAATGGTTTCACTCAGAGTGCACGGGCAAGCAGTGGGCGGTGATAAGTACGATAATGTGCGGGTGGGCTTAAATGCCCGTATGGATACGATTCAAGCAGCTGTGCTACTAGAAAAGCTCAAGCTATATCCTCAAGAAATCATTGAGCGAAACCGGGTTGCCGATTGCTATGCCGAACATTTAGAGGGTTTAGTCAAAACGCCAACAGTGCCCGAAGGGCAAACCAGTGTATGGGCGCAGTATTCTGTGCAGTCTGATAGCCGAGAAGAGATTAAAGCAGCGTTACAAGAGAAAGGCATTCCGATGGCTGTTTTTTATCCCATCCCAATTCACCTTTCAACAGCCTATAAATTTTTGGGTCACCAAGAAGGTGACTTTTTAGTGAGTGAGGCCGCGTCAAAACGCATTTGTAGTTTGCCTATGCACCCGTATTTGCAAGAAGGCCAAGTAAAACAAATTGCTGACGTGATTGCCAGCGTGGTTCATAAGTAGCTAAGCTCAATCATGGCTAACAGTGATTTGTTCGTTATGCCCTCGTAATCGCGTGGATTGACCAGTCTACACCTAGCTAGCAATCTATGGGCAATTCAAACCCCAGTTTGATGTTGTCCATTACCACCATGGTTTTAAAGCTTTTGATGTCGGCATTTTCCCAAAAGAACTCTTGAGTAAAGCTTTCATAGTCTTCTAGCGACTTTGATGCGATTAGCAATACGAAGTCGGAATCTCCCGTAGTGTAAAAGCCTTGCGTGATACGCGGGTTATCAGCGATAGACTGTTTAAAGTTTTGTACTATCTCCCGTCTGTCTCGTTCTAGGTTAACAAACGCCAAGGTAAATACATTAAACCCCAGTCGCTTTGGATCCACAACGGCTGCATTTTTTACAATAGTTCCGTTACTTCTTAGCTTGTTCACTCTGCGCTTTGCCGCCGTCGGCGAAAGCTGCGCAGCTTCACCCAAGGAGTCAGTACTGGCTAATGCATTATGTTGCAATAGTTGCAGCAGTTTTAAATCAGCCCTATCGAGTTGATATTCTTCGTTTTCCATATCTATTGCGCAGTTATAAGTTGAAAGTCTGACCTTATACGCTGATATTATGCAATACGCACAGATAAAATCCAATTCAAAGATCGGCCGAATAGCGGTCTGTTATAGGTTTCACAAGGCCTTAATTATCTTTGATAGGTCTTAAAGCCATCAAAGTCACACGAATTGAAAAATGTCTGCATCTAACAACGTACACGCAATACCAACCAAACTTAGTCTCGATGAACTGGGTCGCATGGACCGCGAGACCACGCTCCACCCTTTCACTCCAGTACGGGCCTTTGAGGAAAACGAAATGGGAGAGCCACGCTTTGTCGAATCAGGGCAGGGCATACGCATTACCGATGCAAACGGGGTCACCTCTATCGATGGCTTTGCTGGGTTGTATTGCGTCAATATTGGTTACGGAAGAACTGAAGTGGCAGAAGCGATTTCAAAACAGGCACATCAGCTAGCTTATTATCATTCCTATGCAGGGCATACTACCAAGGCGCTGGCGCGCCTATCGCATCGTTTGATCAAAAAGTCGCCTTTTAATAAAGGCAAGGTGTTTTACGGCCTATCTGGCTCAGATGCGAACGAAACGCAGGCCAAACTGGTATGGCATTATCACAATTTAATTGGTAAACCCAAGAAGAAGAAAATTATCGCTCGTGAGCGTGGCTATCATGGGTGCTCAGTGGTGTCGGGTTCAATGACAGGGATGAGTTTCTATCACGATCACATGGATTTGCCTATTAGCAATATTCTGCACACAGGGTCTCCGCACTACTATTGGGGCGCTGAACAAGGCGAATCAGAGTTAGGCTTTTCCAAGCGTCGCGCTAATGAATTAGAAGAAATGATTCTACGTGAAGGCTCAGATACCATTGCGGCGTTAATCGGTGAACCCGTATTAGGCACGGGCGGTATTACGCCACCACCAGAAGGTTATTGGACAGAAATACAGCGAGTACTTAAAAAATATGATGTGCTACTTATCGCCGATGAAGTAGTGACTGCGTTTGGCCGTATTGGTGCTGACTTTGGTTCCAGCATATATGGAATGAAACCTGATTTGATTACCGTGGCGAAGGGGCTGACCTCGGCGTACGCGCCTTTGTCAGCGGTTATTATTGGCGACAAAGTTGCCGCTGCATTGTCATCTCACTCCGATGACGTAGGCCCATTCTCACATGGGTATACCTATTCTGGCCATCCTATTGCGGTTGCTGCCGCCAATGCTAATTTAGACATAATAGAGCGGGAAGGCATTGTTGAGCATGTGGCGAATTTAGGAACAGCTTTACGTGACACACTGGCGTCGGCGATGCGTGATTTACCGATTATCGGCGAAGTACGGGGTGTGGGTATGTTGGCGGCCATTGAGTTTGTGGCGGACTCTACAAACAAAACACGTTTTGACGCGTCTCTTAAAGTGGGCGCAAAGATATCAGCCGAATGCCTAAAGAACGGTTTAATCGCCAGAGCCATGCCACATGGCGACATTCTCGGTTTCGCGCCGCCGTTGATTGCTACCCAAGCAGACATTGATGAGATTGCTGCGATTGCTCGAAAGTCCGTGATGCAAGTTTGCGAAGAATTAACACGTGACAAGATGCTTTAATTTGCATTAAGTTACGAAGACTTAACCGAGGGTCATGTCTCAGACCAAGCTCTCAAGTATTAGCGCTCTTTAACTTAGTTGCGATTATGAATTCAGAAACTGTATTGTCTCATTCGCCTAAGCGTTTAACTCAAACGCAAAGGGAAGCCTATTTTGAGCAAGGCTATTTAGTGATGTCCAACCTGTTTAACGAAGCGCAATTGAGTGCTTTTAGATCTAGCGTTAACAAGCTGACAGAGCTGAGTCGTGAACTAACCGAGTCAAATACGCAGTTTGACTTGGAAGTGGGTCACTCTCTTGCTAGTCCAAAACTAAGGCGCGTGGCCTTTGCTGATGATGTCGACGCATCATTGTGGGAGCTATGTGCTAATTCACTGATTACAGATATTGCCACCGATATATTGGGCCCCAATGTTCGGTTTAGAGATGTATTCGTCAACTTTAAATGGGCTGGCGGCGGCGCGGCGGTAAAGTGGCATCAAGATATCGCGTTTTACCCGCATACCAATCTTGGCACTTGTCAGTTTTTGTTGGCTTTGGAGGATGTCACTTCGGCACAGGGACCACTGCAGGTGATTCCTGAAAGCCACAAAGGGCCGATATTTGAACATTACGACAGCGAGGATGAGTGGTCAGGCAGCATATCTGAAGACAATTTATCTATTGCAGGCATCGACGGCGCGGTTGAATTAACCGGCCCTGCAGGCACTCTATCGGTGCATCATAGCAATACCATTCACGGTTCAGCGCGCAACGAGAGTGATCGAGGGCGCCCGATGATTGTGATTACCTACAGCGCGGCGGATGCCATTCCTTATACCACGGCGCCTTACCCTAGTTCACATTACGGCGCTTTGGTGCGGGGAGAGCAGCCCCGGATAGCGCACCACGAAGCGTTAGAAATGCCATTGCCGCCAGATTGGTCCGGCGGCTATACTTCAATCTTCACCCACCAGCACGATAAAGAAGCCTAGCTTGATCGCTAACGCCTATTTCCCATTCATTAACGCCCTGTAAAAATACAATGTCAGCTCCTTTTACCCAAGCCGAATACCAACGCCGATTAGCCTTAGTGCGCGCCAGTATGGCTCAGCGCAATCTCGATGCTTTAGTAATCGGTGACCCTTCTAATATGAACTGGCTGACGGGTTTCGACGCGTGGTCATTTTATGTGCCGCAGGTGATGGTTGTGCTGCATGATGCCGCGCCTATTTGGATGGGGCGTAAGATGGACGCAGGCGCTGTGGCGTTAACGACTTACCTCGGTGAAGAATCCGTTAGGCCTTATGAAGAGGCTTACGTGCAACAAACCAATGTCCACCCTATGGATGTAGTGGCAGAGAACCTCTGCCAGTTATCATTGCAAGGTAAACGAATTGGTTATGAGAGCGATACTTACTTCTTCTCTCCCAAAGCACTAGACTGCTTACAACGAGGTGTGGCTAACGCCCAATGGGTTGATGCTGATCTGTTAGTGAACTGGTGTCGTGTGGTTAAGAGCGATGCTGAAATCGACGTAATGCGCCAAGCGGCAAGGCTGGTAGAAGGAGCCATGACGGTGGCTTACGACAATATCGCACCCGGCGTTCGTCAGTGTGATTTGATGTCGAAAATTGTCGCAGCGCAAGTTGGCGGAAATGAAGACTTTGGCGGAGATTTAACAGCGTTATCCCCCTTAATTTTGGCAGGTGAGGCAGCCACCACTGCGCACCCAATGTGGACAGATGAGAAATTTGTCGATGGACAAACGGTGGCGCTAGAATTAGGCGGTACGCGGAAGCGTTACAACGCAGGTTTGGCGCGGACAGTTCAGTTAGGTCGAGGCTCACAAAAAGTGTTTGACACTGCTGACGCAGTGCAGGAAGGCTTAGATGCTGTGCTCGAAACTATCAAACCCGGTGTACTGGCAGAAGAGGTGCACCGCGCTTGGCAAAATGTATTAGATAAGCACGGCTTAGTGAAAGAAAGCCGCATTGGTTACAGCATTGGCGTTGCCTATTCACCTGATTGGGGCGAACACACCCTCAGCTTGCGAGGCGGCGATAAAACAGTGATGCAACAAAATATGGTAGTGCACGTGATGTTGGGCATGTGGTTAGACGATTGGGGTATGGAGATCAGTGAAACGGTTGCAGTCACCGAAAACGGGGCAGCGTGTTTAACGCAATTCCCACGGGGTGTTCACGTCGTTAATTAAGCCCAAATTTATCTACTAACCCATCATGGCTGAAAAAGAATTTCACGAGATACAATGCTTCCGGCTTAATCAGGATGACGTTTTACCCGTAGAGGCGGTGACAGCCTTAAATCAAGATGGCGTGGTATGCGTGCGTGATGCCATTAATCAGTATTGGCGATCACGTATTGAAGTAGGCATTAAGCAAGCTTTAAACGGCGCCAGCACCAATGTTGATATTGTTGAGCCGAAGAACAAAGGAGAGGGCGCGTTTTCATTTAGCTCAGGTGCATGGCGAGACGTGGCTGACTTTCGAGATTACATTTTTGATTCGCCGTTAGCGGATATTGCCCATACGCTGTTAGAAACCAACTCTCTCATTCTGTTCTATGATTTTTTGCTAATCAAAGAAGCCCGCAGCGCCAGCGCCGCGACGCCATGGCATCAGGATCATTCATACTATCCGATTGATGGTTACAAGGTGGTCAACAGTTGGGTGGCGCTAGACGATATACCATTAGAATCAGCCTTACGCTTTATACAAGGCTCGCATCAAGATGGTATGTTGTATCGCGGGGTTGATTTCGCTGATCCAGCGAAAGACTATCGGCACGCGCGCAAGCAATTGCCACTGCCTCCCAGCAACGACACTGAGGTACCCTCAAATATATTGTGCAGCGCGATGAACGCCGGAGATATGCTGGTGTGGAAGTCTTATACCTTTCATAGTGCGCCAGGTAATCAATTAGATCGCCGCCGCGCTGCATTTTCGATAAACTGGCTAGGCGACGATGTGGTGTTCAATGGTGAACCCTCATTAGAAACCTATAAAGACCCTAGTCAGGTAGTCGGCCAGCCGATCACCTGCGATAAATTCCCCTTGGTGCGCGGACACTAAGGCCCGTATACAACAACAACGCTATTCAACAAACTCATGTCAAACATTAACCCAATCTCTGCCACTGTCGACTTTGAACAAGACGGCGTGCAACACGGCTTTCTAAAGCTCCCACATTCGCATGATGACTCTGCTTGGGGTTCGATCATGATCCCGATTACCGTTGCCAAAAACGGCGAAGGACCTACCTTTTTATTTACTGGTGCTAATCACGGTGATGAGTATGAAGGCCCGATTGCCTTGTTCGATTTGGCGGCGACCGTCAATGCTGACGACATCACCGGCCGTATTATTATCGTACCGGGGATGAACTACCCCGCATTTGAGGCGGGCAAGCGTACCTCGCCCATTGATGGCGGAAATATGAACCGCAGTTTTCCGGGCAACCCCGGTGGCACCTTAACCGAGAAAATAGCTGATTACTTTCAATGCACGCTATTGCCAATGGCGGATTTTGTATTGGACTTTCATTCAGGCGGGAAAACACTGGATTTCTTGCCGTTTTGTTGCGCGCACGAACTGGAAGACAAAGAACAACAAACCAGATGTGTCGCCGCTCGCGATGCTTTCAATGCGCCGCATTCAATGATGTTGCTGGAAATTGATGCCCCTAACATGTATGACACCGCAGCAGAGAATATGGGCAAAACGTTTATCAGTACTGAATTGTCAGGCGGCGGCACGGCATCGGCGGCCACCATAGCGATAGCGAAAAAAGGAATCCGTAATGTATTGATTCACGCAGGTATCACCCAAGGAGAGCAAGAAGTGGATGACACTCTGGTGCTAGATATGCCAGATGGTCGCTGCTTTATTTTTAGTGAGTCGGAAGGGGTGCTGGAGCTGGTAGTCGAAATGGGCGACTCCGTGAAAGCAGGGGATTTGGTAGGGCGAGTCCACGACATCAAACGCACTGGCACCATGCCGACTGACTACTATTCGCAAATTGATGGCATTGTTACCGGTCGGCATTTCCCGGGTAAGATTGCGATGGGTGATTTCTTGGCGGTTATTGCAGTAGCCGTGTAACTTATTTGTTGCTGTTTTAATTATTCTATTTATAGGATCGAGGTCAGCGTGTTATGTCTTTGGGCAGCTAGAGGCGTGTACCTAATTTGACTTAGAACGGGCGTGGATTATATATTTGGTTTCTATTATTAATTAGGGAACACATTATGCGAGATAAAAAATCGAATCGAGTAGCAGCTGGATCTATTAAATCGGAAACTAAAACATCATTGAAGCAACGCCGTAGAACGATTTCTACCGTTGTGGCGGTGCGTGGAATCGCGTCTAGCGGTAAATAGAGCAAGCCGGTCATAGATGCGGTCATTTTGCCAGTTCACGCTCAAACCACGAATACAGGTGTGATCGATACCTCCATGACGACTACTATTGCAGCAACCACTGCGGCCGTGACAACCACAACTACCGGAGTCCCCTTTAGTGATATAAGGCTTAAAACAGATATCAGTGAAGTTGGTGTGTCGCACAACGGGCATCAACTGTATCAATTTTGTTATTTAAGTGATGACGAAAGTACGCAATATATCGGGGTAATGGCTCAAGAATAATCACTATAGTCGTGTTACTTGCGCAATGATGAGCAGTGGGACAGGTGTTCTTTCGTGTGGGTTTAACCTCACATTCTCACCTGTGCGATCAAATAGTTGCTACAGTCTGTCTTAAGTTTGCCACTTTGTTAATCGTAGATTGGCTTTTTTAAGAAGGCAGAGCTTTTGAGTGACCGCTGCTGTAGGCCAAATTCAGCTAGGCAGCAAGATACTGCAAAATTCTTAGGAAGCAACTTTTTTAAGTAGGTGTTTTAAGTTGCCGTGTTATTTGATGTAGATTATCAATCCGATATGCGAGGTACATTTATCCACGCAAGGAGGCATTATTTCCTGGGCTTTTGGTTTAGGGTGTTGAAGTGTTTAAAAGCTTAAAATAGGTTCTTAGTCGTTATGTATCGAAATTTTACACCCGTTAAACATGCCTCTCTGTACGATGAAGGGCCAGGGCAATACCGCATCGGTATTGTCGCATTATCAAACGATTACGTTATTGAACGTGATTTCATCAATATGCGGCCCAGCGACAACGTTGCCATATATACCAGTCGTATACAAAACACCCAAGATTGTACGGTTGAAACCTTGCAAGCGATGGCGCCTGAAATCACCAAAGCCGCAGCATTACTCGTGCCGGAAGGGCGACTAGATGTCGTTGCTTACGGCTGTACATCGGGCACAGCGGTATTGGGGTATGACAAAGTTCGTTCATTGGTTCATGAGTCTAGGCCCGATGTTCCCGTTACCACGCCGCTGACTTCCTCTCTAGACGCGCTTAATCAATTTTGCGCACAGAAGATAGCAGTGTTAACACCCTATATGGATGACATCAATGCCGGGTTGTCTGACTTCCTGGGAGCCAATGGTAAAACCATTAGCGGCTTTACCAGTTTTAAGATTGTAGACAATGAACAAATGGCCAAGATCACTGCCGATAGCATATACCATGCGGCAGTAGAAGCTGACAGAGATGATGCCGATGCTTTGTTTATATCCTGCACTGCGATAAGGGCGGTTGATGTCGTAGAGCGTATTGAGCAGGCTTTGGGCAAGCCCGTAGTCACGGCGGTGCAAGCTTTGTTTTGGCAGTCATTACGCGAAGCTGGCTGTAACGAAAAAGTGCTGGGCTACGGCCAATTGCTGCGTTTGTAACTGCCACTATAACGAGAACATCATGAATTATACAAAGCCATTTAGCCTAACTGAGTACACCCAACGCGTTGCAAAAGTTAAACGCCAGATGCAAGTATCGGGTTTTGACTTATTGATCTGTCAAGATCCCGCCAATATGGGTTGGCTGACCGGCTTTGACGGTTGGTCGTTTTACACACCGCAAGCCGTTTTAGTACATTTAGAAGAAGACACACCTATTTGGTTTGGCCGAGCACAAGATGCCAAGTCGGCCACCATTACAACAGATCTACCTGCAGAGAATATTGTCGGTTACACAGAATCACTAGTGCAACACCCAGTAAGGCATCCTTTTGATGAGTTATGTGATTTGATTACCGCACGGGGTTGGGCCACAGCTAACATCGGTGTCGAGTTAGATGCGCATTACTACACGGCAAGAGCACATCAACATATCGTATCAGGTTTGCCAAATGCCAAGATTAACGATAATCATGAAATAGTCAACTGGGCTCGACTGGTTAAATCGGACGCGGAGTTAGTATATATGCGCGAAGCAGGGCGTATCGTCACGGATATGATGCACAAGGCGATCTCTAAACTACAGCCCGGCGTGCGAGAATTTGAAGTGATCGCAGACGTTTACCATCAGCAAATAACGGGCTTTGATCATAAGTTTGGTGATTACACGAGCTTGTGCCCATTGATTCAGGTGGGCGAGGGCACCAGCACGCCGCATCTAACGTGGACCGATAATCCATTACCAGAACAAGGTTTAGTGGCAATGGAGATTGGTGCAGCGCGCCGACACTATCACGCGCCTTTAACGCGAACCATGCATATTGGAAGTCCCCCTGATGAAATAGTGAAACTAACTGATGTTATCGTCGAAGGCGGTGACAGAGCATTAGAGGCTGCGAAGCCCGGTGTCACGTGTGAGGAAATAGAAGCTATCTGGCAAGCCGTACTCAAAAAGCATGGCTACAGTAAAGAAAGCCGCGTTGGCTATTCTATCGGCCTCAACTATCCCCCTGATTGGGGTGAACGTACCGCCAGCTTACGCCCTGGGGATACCACAGAGCTCCAAGCTGGCATGTGTTTTCATTTCCAATCCGGCATGTGGCTGGAAAATTATGGGGCGGCGGTGTCTGAACCTTTTATTATTACTGATACCGGCGGTGAGCGCATAAGTGATGTGGCTCGTGAATTAATAATTGTTTAATTTCAAATAACTATACTTATTACTTAACTTAATATGTCAACTACTCCTTTGTATAATAGTTTTGCTTCAGATAATACTTCTAGCGTTTGTCCAGAGGTCATGGATGCGATCATCGCAGCGAATAGCGGTGTGGCTTCTTCGTATGGTGATGATCAATTATCTAAAGATTTAAACCAAACGTTCTCCGACCTATTTGAGAAGGAAGTAGTGGTCTTCCCAGTGATGTCAGGTACTGCGAGTAACGCTTTAGCATTGTCAGCTTTGGTGCCGTCGTACGGCAAGGTATTTTGCCATGAGATGTCACATATCAATACCGACGAGTGCGCAGCGCCTGAATTCTTCACCGGCGGGGCCAAGCTGGTGCCTATAGTGGGTGATGACGGAAAGTTAACACCCCAAAGCATTCGTAATGTATATCGCGGCGCAGGTAACGTACACGCCGCGCAGCCCTCGGTAGTGAGTATTGCCCAATCATGTGAAGTAGGGGCTGTGTATCTACTTGAAGAATTAAATGCCTTGGGTGATACCGCTAAAGAGCTGGGCTTAAGCATGCATATGGATGGGGCGCGTTTTGCCAATGGCTTGGCATCGTTAGATGTTAGTCCAGCGCAGATGACTTGGCAGACGGGAGTCGACGTATTGTCTTTCGGCGGCACCAAGAATGGCTGCATGTTGGCTGAAGCGGTTATTTTCTTTAATCCAGAGCAGGTCGGCGCATTTCCGTTTCTACACAAAAGGGCGGGGCAGTTGATTTCCAAAATGCGTTATGTATCAGCGCAACTTCAAGCCTATGTGAAAGATGATGTGTGGCTGCGTAATGCCCGCCATGCCAATGCTATGGCGCAGATACTGAGTAAAGGTTTAACGGCGGTAGAAGGCATCAATTTGGCTTACCCCACACAATCCAATGAGATCTTCGCTGACCTTCCGCAACCGCTGATCGATAAATTAAACGGGGCAGGCTTTGCCGTAACAGAAGGCGAGCTAGATGAAACTGCGCCGCCGCGATTTGTTACGGCGTGGAATACCAAGGAAGCAGAGATACAGGCGTTATTGGACGCTATTTAACGCGGTTGAATGGTTTGTTCAGCGATTAATTAGCGCACTCAGATTCAATTTTCCCGCACTAACAGGTGGACACCAAAAGTAACTGCCTGTAACGGGCCGTGTGAATTGAAATAAACCATCCACAATTCCATCTTCATTGCCTAGCATACGTTGCATCTGTGCTTCAAAGGCGTCAAAGGATTTACCAAAGGCCACGAATACTAATCCTTCCTTTGTTTCATTGGCCCAAGGCATCGAACGCCGCACTAAAAAGGCTTCTGGCTCAAAGTTTTCTTGAGCAGTGCGTTTGACATGGGCTGATTCTGGCGCATCATCTAGCTCTTCATTGCTGACTAAATCCCGACCTATTGCGTGATTCTGAGCTTGGCTTGGCATCGCTTGAAACGCATCTAGGTCATGTACCCATTGCTGAACCGCCACAAAACTGGAGCCATGTAAGCCATCGTCATTGGAACTAAGTAGGCCGGCATCCAATGCCTCTTCACCAATGGGGTTTTCAGTGCCATCCTCGTAGCCGGTTAAGTCTCTAGATTCACCATACTTAAAGGCGCCAATGGCTCGCTCAACTTCAAATGCGGGTTGTAGAATATCCCTGATTAAACGCGCTTTATGCAACAAATCTCCTTGGTCGTCACCCCGTATCCAACACCAGAGCGCATAGGGAGTCGTGGGCACCTCTATTCCTTTGCCGCCAAAGTCAGGCATTTTCCTCATAGTAGGGATAGCTGCTTTCATTGCTAATAACAATGATTGGCCTAAACCAACCACTATCTGTTTCTCGACAGCGATCTCAGCCAACGCTAATAGTGGTGCTTCTGGGTTGGTTCCCGGTTTTAGGCGAAAGCTCTGATACCGCGCCAAGTTCGGAATGCCATCAATAATGCCCAGTTGAAATGCCATGTTCAAATCCAAAATAAAGTAAAGGCCAAATAATAACAAAAGGTTTCATTGAAATCAGGTGCAAGCCAGTGTTAGAGACAACTATGCAACGCGTCTTGCTTGGTTAGGTGTGAAATGCGTAGAGTAGGAGTTCTAGCAAAACAAGGATCTGCTATTTTCTGTGGCTATACTGATATCACATAACTGGCTGAACTCTATCCTCCGTAAAAACTTAAATTAGGCTATATTCGGTTTACTATTGTTATATCCCTCAAGTTTAGAGTTATACCACCATGACTACCTATTTGATGCTCGCGATTGTGGGCTTTTGTATTGCCTCAATGACCTATGTTTACAAGATTCGCGGCAGTGCGAGATATGTGAACGTGGCGGAATATTTACGTAAGGGCTGGCCAATATTTACGCCATTTAATTGTCTTTTATATTTATTTACCTATAAAAGGGCAAAAGTGCCAATTATGGATATAGACGATTTTCCAGAATTGCATGAGTTGCATGAAAACTGGGAAATGATCCGCGACGAAGCCATGGCGTTGATGGCAGATGGAGGATTTGATTCAATCGCTGATCCAAAATCAGCCTCATATTACGATGTAGGCTTTCGAACTTTCTACAAATATGGTTGGACCAAGTTTTATCTAAGCTGGTATGGCTACAATCATGAATCCGCCATAAGAACCTGCCCTAAAACCGTGGAATTTCTGAATAAGATCCCTTCAGTTAACGGGGCGATGTTTTCTTTTTTGCCACCGACAGGACAATTGACACGGCATCTAGACCCAGTAGCTTGCTCCATTAGATATCACTTAGGTTTGAAGACACCAAATCACGATGATTGCTTTATCAGTGTTGATGATCAAAAGTATTCGTGGCGCGATGGCGAGCCACTGTTATTTGATATAACTTATCTACATTACGCCCGCAATGATTCTGATTTGCCTAGATTGATTTTAATGTGTGATATCGATCGGCCTATGTCGTTCTTAGGGAAAATCTTGAATTGGCCATACAAGCAATTGATGAAAGCCTCCGTGGTACCTAATACAGATGAAGATAAACGCGGTTTTGCGAACAAGGTGTTCAGCGGCTTAGCGCCACTACTGGACAAGAGCAAAAACCTGAAAGAAACGAATTTGTTTGCCTATAAGTGCTTGAAGTACGCGGTGAATACTTCACTGCTTGTGATAATTGCGTTAGTCGTATGGGGTTTCATTAAGCTTCTAACGTGGCTTGTTTGATCCGTTTTGGGTTTAGATATCAACTCATAGCTTCGCCAAACCCAAGGTCTGGCGTAGGTCAGCAGCCTCTTTATAAACCCTAGCACCACTGCGAAGTCAGCTTCAGTGCTTCAACCGATGGAGACTGGCAGTGCTGTAGGCCTATTTCAGCCAAACATCGGGCCAGCTGTCGTTTGCGGAGTTAAAGGTTAAACGCGTTGCCGTGGATGGGGCTTCACCTACCGGCCAAAGGAATAGTTCGTAATCCGCTATATCATGCTCATGCCCACCATTAGAGGCAGCAAAGACCATATACTTCTCATTTTGAGTCAGGCGGGCAAAATACTCATGGCTGAACTCGCCGGGCAAATCCAGTAAAGTAGTTTTAGCTTTCGTAATGGGATCAAAGTGCATGAATTGATTCTTTTGTCGCCCGCCCTTTTGCACATAAATGGCATAGTCTCCAGAGGGTGACCACTGCACTTGACAGGCATCTCGGTGGACGAGTTGAAAATTGCCGAGCGCGTCTCGAATGATGTTGGTAGGGCGGCCTTTGTTTCTGTATGAGAACGCCAACCGTTGACCTGCGCCAATACTGGGTGTATCCATGTTCACCTTTGATTTCATGAAGGTGTCGTTACCACTTTCGTAGTGGACGCGTTCCTTACCCGAATTGATATCTACTGCAATTAATTGCCCAGGATCACGCTGGAATACCACAAAGCGTCCATCTGGTGACCAAGAGGGTGAAACTCCCCATTGTGCCAAGCGTCGTTCTTTGCCGGTGCGAATATCAATGAGCCAAATATCCCAAGGCCTTGTGTCACGAAACGATTGCCATTCTTTATGTGCTCGGGCAAAGGCCACCTTTTTACCGTCTGGCGAAATGCGGGCGTAGTTCTCGGTGTTGGGGTGGGAGGTCAATGGGCTAATTTTAAGATCTGGTAAATTCATTATCCAGATGTCGTGATTGCCCGTACGGTTTGAACTCCAAACAATGTGGCCTTTAGTCTCGCCAATCCAGGCAGGTATCACTGCGCCTTCTGGACGAACAATGTCAGCGCCGACCTGCATCGAAACTTGAGCTTGCTTGTTATTTAGTGAATTAAATCCGAACCAAGAAAATGCCATTGTGGCCAGTACAAATAGGCTGGTGAATAATCTATTTCTACCAGCACCAGGTGGTTTAGCTGGTGATCGCGTTCCCTTAAGGAGAAACAGCATCACTAACGCGGCAATTCCAAACCCGTAATCTAAGGCCTGTGTTTGCACGTGGATGCCTAACATAGTTAATAGTGCGTTCTGCGGTAATGCACCGAAATAAGCCAATAAGGTCATTCCGCCCAATTCCCAAGTTCCAAAACTCATCAGGGCAGGAATTGGCAACGAAGCGGTCATTTCCGACGCTATCATTGACCCGAGTATCTTTAAACCCCCTAACTCGTATAGCTGCGGGAAACTAGATTGAGTGAGCCCCCAAAACAAACATAGCAAGCCCGCATACTTTAAAAATCTGACGGCAACAGTCAAGCCAATCACTTTAAGGAATACACCTGCTCGAATGGTTGATTGGGCAGCGTCGGCGGTCGATAAAACAAAGCCAAACAATTTGTTCAGCCATGGGTTTTCATGGTGACTCATATTGCGAAGCCAGCTCATCAAGAATGGTAGAATGAAAAATAAGCCCAGCATAAATCCACCAACCACAGCCAGTGCAACCAAGGCAAGTAAATAAGGCGTTTTATTTGGGAAACCCACCATTAAACCAATTGCGATGGTGATCGGTGCCAACATTAAAATATCCAGCAAGGTAGCAAACACTAGCGCAGATATCCCAGAACTGATCTGCGTATTTGAATAACGTTTCAATAGTCCGACGAACACGAGTTCACCTAGGCGAGCGGGTAATAGATCTACCGTCATGTTTCTAATAGCCGTTACCAGCACCATTCCTTTAAAATTTGGTATCTGTTGCTCACCACAGGCCAAAAGTAATGCTTGATATCGCCAAGCTCGGAATAACAACCCCAGTACTGTCATTAAAACAAAGACCGAAAATAACGTCACAGAACTTGATTTAAGTAACCCTATTAAACGGGCAGGGCTGATGTCATGGCCCACGTTAGTCGTGGCATAGAACAAACCCGTTAGGACTACCAGTGAGCCACCTAAGGCCACTAATAGATGGTTAATGATTTGGTTTTTCTCGAACTTTGGTGCGTTCATAATGCTATTTTATGGATAAAAGCCAAGCATTAAAGCTTATGGCGTTAGTTGAAGAGAACTTAGTCAGTTTCTAGGGCGCTTTGTTCAAGTCTATTCGCCGTCCAGCCAAGCATAATCAAAAGAATGGCGACCAACCCAATGACCGCGCCAAACGGACGCGGCGTGCCATCATGGAACACACTGACCAGTACCGCAATCAATCCCGATAAGCCGATCTCTAGTGTGCCAAATACCGCTCCTGCACTGCCTGCCGATTGAGTCACCGAAGTCATCGCTTTCGATGTAGCGGATGCGAAAATTGGGCCAATACCAAATCCGATAAACAGGTAAGCAAACACCAGTGATTTTGTTGATAAACCGCCCATAAAAACCAAACCGACAAGCAAAATAGAACCGGCGATGGTAAACGTTAACCCCAGGTTGAGTATCTGCATGGAATTCCATCTATCAACTAGTTTGGTCGCCGCCATGCTGCCCAGAAAAAAAGCAACGACAATGATAGCTTGGTAATAACCGAAGTGTTGAACTTGCACGCCAAAATAATCAATTAGTATAAAAGGCGCTGCCGTAACAAAAACAAAAATAGCAGACAATGAAACGCCAGTCAGACAGCCGAATACCATGAATTTTCGATTCAGCCCAATGAGCTTATAGGTCGCCAAAATCGACTTTAGCATTAAAGCATTCTTGTCGGGAACGGCGGATTCCGGTAAAAATCGATAAATCAGGAATGCCGTTATCACACCCACTGAACCCGTTAGATAGAAATTATATTCCCAGCCAAATAGCACATGAATATAGCCACCAATAATGGGCGCGATAGCGGGTGTTAATGCAATGGCCATACCGTATATAGCATAACCTTTTATCTGCTCTTGCTCAGTGAAGAGATCTTTGAACACGGCTAGACAAATCACGGCTTCTGCCGCGGCGAAGGAGCCTTGTAATACTCGGGCAATGATTAACTGCTCAACAGTGGTGGCGAGTGCGCAGGCAAAACTAGCCAAGACGAACAGAAGAAGGGTTGTCAGAAAAACAGGGCGTCGGCCAAAGCGATCAGATAGAGGGCCGTACACCAGTTGGGCAAACCCGTAAACCACCAAGTTGAGACTGATGGTCAATTTAATGAGTTCTGGAGTAGTTGAAAAGTGGCCAGTTAGATAGGGAAGACTTGGGGCGTAAAGATCAGTAGACATGATGCTAACTGAACCCGCCAACACCATGATAGCTAGGACTACGTAAAATTGTCTCCGACTATTTGTCATGTTCTATTAAACCTTCGAGCAATGATATATTGAAAAGGACGCAATACTTCCTTCGGCGTTATTGTTGGGTATTCTATAGATACTGTAACTTCAGGTATGGACTTTTATATTAGATAGAGGTGCTTCATGTAGTTTGGGGGACATAATACTTAATTATGCTATACTCAGGTCATGTCAAGATTAGCTAGAGTGGTTGTTCCCCATTATCCGCACCATATCGTACAGCGCGGTAATCGACGACAAGATGTGTTTCTCAAAACGGGAGATTACGTTCATTACCTAAGCCTATTAAAACAATGGACAGAGGAAGAGGGCATAGAAGTACTAGCCTATTGTTTGATGACGAACCACGTTCATATTGTAGTGGTGCCCAGTGATGAGTCGAATTTAAGCAAGGCGATAGGTGAGACGCACCGTCGTTATACTCGAATGGTGAACTTTAGAGAAAAGTGGACCGGGTATTTATGGCAAGGAAGGTTTAGTTCGTGTGTGTTAGATGAGAACTGGTTGTTAAGTACACTGGCTTACGTTGAATTAAACCCCGTTAAGGCAGGCATTGTAACGCGGGCTTGGAAGTATCGTTGGAGCAGTGTGCACGCTCATATAAAGGGGCATGATGAATTCGGCCTGATATCAGCCGAAGGCTTAGCCAAGTGGGCAGAGATAAACAGTTGGAAGAAATTCTTAACTGGATATTCTAGTCAAGATACCACGCAGATAGCACAACATGCGCGTACCGGTAGGCCGTTGGGTAGCCCAGAGTTTGTCACTCAGGTTGGGAAGTTGTTAGGTAGAGACCTAGAGAAGAAAAAGCCAGGACCGAAGAAGTGATAATTAAGTATTGTGTCCCGAATGGCACTAAGATAAGCATCTTCCGCATAGGTTTTAAGCCATTTTCTTCCCAAATTCACTTACATCCGGAAATGCGAAATGCCCTTAACTTAGTGCCATTCTATTGTG
>JBLIOD010000033.1:0-29662 GCA_047639475.1 Gammaproteobacteria bacterium | reverse complement strand
TTCAAATCTCATCTGTTTTACCTTGTTTAGAAACGTTGTCTGATTCATCTCACCTCCCAAAAGAGAGGTAGGATAAATCCCGACAGATCATTTGCTAATTATCAGGACAGATAATTTACTCGTAACAATAGTTGAGATTTAGGTTGACAAAGTACTTTTTATTAACAATCTGACATCAAATTGGACATCAAAGCGCAGTTACTTACAAATCCTCACTTTTCGATATACGAATCGGCCACAACTAATTGATAAACATAACTTATATTTAAAATGATTAAAAATTAATCAACCCTATAAAACACCCAGCAAAGCCTGAAGAATCAACACATAAGTGCTTTTATACACAAAGTTATCCACAGATTTTGTGGAATAACATTTGCACTAAGTTGGCTTGTTTTTAGTGCTTTGCGTGCTACATTCTACCGATGAGCCTCACCCCCCCGTTTTACGTTGAAGTTGCCCTACCGGTGCCACTTCGGCAAGCCTTTACTTATCTGTTTGATAAACCAATCGTGCCAACAATAGGCACGCGGGTAAAGGTGCCTTTTGGTCGACGTCATTTAATTGGGGTTATTGTCAAGATAAGCGACACTGGGCCCGAAGGCATTAAGTGCAAACCAGTACAAGCAATACTAGAAGCAGAATCTGTGTTATCGCCTTTGCTACTCAGACTATTGTTGTGGGCTAGTCGCTACTACCAATACCCAGTTGGAGAAGTGATTCAGGCCGCAATGCCTAAAAAATTACGTGAGGGAGGGATGCTTCTATCGCCTATCACTATAGCTTATAGCTTAACGCACCCCACTGAGCAGACTAGTTTGACTAGCGCGCCAGTGCAGCAAAGAATAGTAACGCTAATTTCTGAAACAGGGGAATTGACGGAAGCCAGCTTGAGGACACAAGTGGAAAATTATCAAGCACCGTTGAAAGCACTTATTAAAAAGGACATTGTTCGTTCGAGAGAGATAGAAGAAGGCCCGAGTGCGTTGTCTTCAGATGAGAGAGCAAAAGTCATAGAGTTAAACCCGGAACAAAAGACAGCAGTTGCTGGTATTGAGGAAGGGTTCGATATGTTTAACTGTAGCTTATTATATGGCATAACAGGGAGTGGAAAAACAGAAGTGTATTTTGCATTAATCGATCAGGCGATTACACTAGGTTGGCAAACACTGGTTCTGTTTCCAGAGATTGCCTTAACCACGCAGCTAGAGCAACGTTTTGTAAATCGCTTTGGTAGATATAACATAGTCAGCGTGCATTCTGGTATGTCAGACACAGAACGAGGACAAGCATGGCTCAAATCCAGCACCGGGAAAGTGCCTATTGTATTGGGTACGCGCATGGCAGTTTTTACATCAGTGAAGAACCTGGGCCTGATTATTGTAGATGAAGAACACGACAGTTCGTATAAACAACAAGAGGGGTTTCGCTACCATGCGCGCTCTGTTGCGATTAAGCGAGCCAAAGACCTGCAAATTCCCATTGTGTTGGGCAGTGCCACACCGTCTCTAGAATCATTGCACAATGTAGAAATAGGAAGATTTAAAGAATTTAAGTTAACGAAGCGCGCGGCTACAGAATATCTCCCTAAAATAGACTTGGTAGATCTAAATCATTATCCGACAGAAGAAGGGTTAACCCAACCGGTGCTGATCGCCCTTAAAGAAAACTACAGCTTGGCGAAGCAATCGATGGTGTTTATTAATCGTCGTGGCTTTGCCCCTGTCCTATATTGCTCCGCTTGTCAGTGGATAGCACGTTGCGAGCGTTGTGATGCTGCGCTAACTCAACACCAAAATAAGAACAGTTTAAGCTGTCACTATTGCGGGGCCTATGCGACTATACCCAATAACTGCTTATCGTGTCATCAACCTGAGCTGGTTTCATTGGGCGAGGGCACACAACGAATAGAGCAAGCGATCGCCGCGGTAATACCGAATGCCAGAATCAAGCGTTTCGACCGTGATGAAATGGCAACTCAAAGTGCACTTGAAGCAGGCTTACAGTCGGTACACGATAACGAAACAGATATCTTAGTCGGTACCCAACTGCTCACTAAAGGGCACGATTTCAGTAATGTCAGTTTAGTGGTGGTGGTAAACGCAGATCAAGGGTTACACAGTCACGACTTTCGCGCTACAGAACACCTGGCCGCGCAGTTGATTCAAGTGGCGGGACGTGCTGGACGTTCTTCAACAGGCGGTAAAGTGATAATACAGACCTACCACGTGAATAACCCTACGCTACTAGCGGTGCAAAAACATGACTATAGACGCTTTGCACAGGAGGCACTGTCTGACCGTCTAGCTGCTGGCTTTCCACCGTATACTTACCTGGCAATTTGGCGCGCACAATCTCCCGAGCAAGGCAAAGCGATAAACATGCTGCAACAGCTAGCAAAGCTTGGTAATCAAACACAACCAACCGAAGGCTACTTATTTGACCCTTGTAAAAGTGCCATGGAAAAAAAGGCCGGACGCTATAGAGCGCAACTGTTAATCAGTAGCACTTCTCGAAAGGAGCTTAATTTTTGGTTGCAACGTTGGTTGATAGAGTTTGAGAAAACAAAATTATCGCGTTTAGCTCGTTGGTCGTTAGATGTAGATCCGATTGATTTGTACTGATTTAATGAGTTAGGTAAGCGGGAACTTACAGTGAAAACGGGGACCTAAATAGTGACAAATACCGTACAATCTGGCCCTAGTTTTTAATCTACCTAAATATGCAACGCCCTAGCGAAAGAGCCCCAAATGAAATGCGTTCAGTCACTATTGAACGTAACTATACGTGCCATGCAGAAGGATCGGTATTGGTCAGTTTTAATAATACAAAAGTACTGTGTACGGCGAGCGTCGAAAGAAACGTGCCACCCTTTTTAAAGGGCAAAGGACAAGGGTGGGTAACGGCCGAATACGGGATGCTACCGCGATCAACTCATACTCGCATGGGACGAGAAGCCGCGAGAGGCAAGCAGTCTGGTCGCACACAAGAAATACAGCGCTTAATAGGCCGTTCACTTCGAGCCGCGGTAGATCTTAAAAAACTAGGAGAGCGTCAAATAACCATCGATTGTGATGTGATTCAGGCCGACGGCGGTACCCGTACGGCAGCGATAACAGGCGCGTTCGTGGCGATGAGTGATGCCATTAACAAATTAATCGCCAAAGGCGATCTAAAAGCCAACCCGATTGAACGATCGATTGCTGCGGTATCGGTCGGTATCTATAAAGGCGAAGCAGTGTTGGACTTAGATTACGATGAAGACAGCCAAGCCGAAACGGATATGAATGTGGTGATGGATGACAGCGGCGGGTTTATAGAATTGCAGGGTACTGCAGAAGGTAAACCATTTACTTCAGAAGAAGTTGCCGTTCTCCTCGCTTATGCGAAACAAGGTATCGAAGAACTCATGCAACTACAAACCGCAGCCCTAAATGGCTAGGTTAGTTTTGGCAACCTGCAATGCAGGGAAGCTAAAAGAGTTTAGAGCTTTGTGTGTTGACACTGCTCTGGAGATTATTCCCCAAACAGACTTTAGTTTCGAAGAAGCGAAAGAAGACGGTTTAAGCTTTGTGGAAAACGCTATTATTAAGGCACGCCACGCAGCGAAAAGAACCGGATTACCGGCGTTAGCGGACGATTCAGGCTTAGCGGTAGACGCCCTTAAAGGCGCGCCCGGAATTTACTCAGCGAGGTATGCTGGTAGTAAAGCTACTGATGCTTCAAATCGAGAAATGTTGTTAAAAGAATTACAAGGCGAAACTGAGCGTACGGCGCGGTTTCATTGTGTTTTGGTGTATATGGCGAACGCCGATGACCCATGTCCCATTATTGTTAGTGGTGTGTGGGAAGGCTGGATTGCAGAGCAATCAAGTGGGGAAGACGGTTTTGGTTACGATCCGTTATTTTTTGTACCTATCGAAAACTGCACTGCTGCAGAGTTAAGTGCAGAACGTAAAAACAGCTTGAGCCATCGCGGTAAAGCACTGCGGCATTTCCAGGAACATCACTTAGCAAGTATTGGATAAACCATGTCTTTAGTATTAGAAAAACTAAGCAGCTTTCAAGGACGTAAAGGTCCGCTGTTACTCATTGTAATGGACGGTGTGGGAGTGGCGCCTGATGGCGAGGGCAATGCGGTTACCCGGGCGAATACGCCAACTCTAGATAGAATCTTTACCGGCGCATTATCGAGCACGCTTAAAACTCACGGCATTGCAGTGGGTTTACCCGATGATGAAGACATGGGCAATAGCGAAGTGGGTCACAACGCCTTAGGAGCTGGGCGCGTTATCGCACAAGGCGCCAGTTTGGTGAACAATGCGCTAAAAGACGGGTCGCTTTACCAAAATCCGCATTGGTTAAATACCATGTCGCGCTGCGCTGCGGGAGGCACTCTGCACTTTTTAGGCTTATTGTCAGACGGTAATGTGCATTCCAGCATAACGCATTTATTTTCCTTGGTCGCTGCGGCAAAAAAACACGGCGTACAAAAGGCAAGGTTTCATGTTTTACTAGATGGGCGAGATGTAGCACCGCGTTCAGCGTTGACCTATCTGTTACAGCTCGAACAACAGCTAGTAGATATCAATGCTGAGGGGTTTGACTACCAAATTGCCTCAGGTGGTGGGCGGCAAGTTATCACCATGGATCGCTATAATGCGAACGTCGACATGGTTAAGCAGGGCTACGACTGCCATGTGTTGGCTAAAGGTCCTCGGGTAGAGTCTGCAATGCAGGCTGTGGAGCAGTTCTATCAGGCAAAACCAAGAGGCACGGACCAAGACATACCAGCGTTTGTGGTTGAAGGTCAGGATGGGGAAGCCTTAGGGCCTATAGTGGATGGTGATGCAGTGATCTTGACCAATTTCCGGGGCGATAGGGCAATGGAAATATCACGTGCGCTAGAACAAATAAATTTCGCAGAATTTGATCGCGGGATACTGCCTGATCTCTATTTCACCAGTATTATCGAATACGATGGTGATTTGCATATCCCGCAGCAGTTTTTGGTTTCGCCGCCGATTATTGAGCGCACGATGGGAGAGTATTTATGTGCTCAAAAACTACGTAGTTTTGCGGTGAGTGAAACTCAAAAATTTGGCCACGTTACCTATTTTTGGAACGGTAACCGCTCAGGCTATGTTTGCGAAGAGCTCGAAACTTACCAAGAAATAAAATCGGACGTAATACCGTTTGACCAAGCACCGCTGATGAAGGCGGAGGAGATAACCCAAGCCACCATAGACTTGTTAAAACAGCCGGACATGAAGTTTGGTCGTATAAATTTTGCGAATGGCGATATGGTAGGGCACACAGGTAATTTCGATGCAACCGTAGAGGCTTTAGAAGCGGTAGACCGCTGTGTTCAGACGTTGATTGAAGCAGTTGAGAAGCTCGAGGGAATGGTTATGGTTTTGGCAGATCACGGCAATGCGGAAGAAATGTTGATGGGAAAGGGGGATTCAAAAACTGTAAAAACTTCGCATACCCTTAACCCTGTTCCATTTGCTATCATAGATGGTCAGTTTGCAAACGAGTATAAGATGCGTAAAGACATCGATACACCCAGCTTAGTAAATATTGCATCCACCGTTTTTAATCTCTTAGGCTACGAGGCCCCACATGATTATCAACCAACCCTGTTGGACTTTAAGTAACCATTGATTGAGCGCAAATCCTTATATAAAGGGCGTTTAGATTTCGGTTTAGAAGTAGCCGATCTGCCTAATGGCGAGCGCGTAGCGCTGGAAATAGTACGCCACCCCGGTGGCTCAGTTATAGCGGCTATCGATGATGACGGCCGTGTGTGCATGATACGTCAGTATCGTCATGCTGTTGGCGACTGGATTTGGGAGTTGCCGGCAGGTGTACTTGATAATAATGAAGCCCCATTAAAAGCAGCAAAAAGAGAGCTGTTAGAAGAAACAGGCGTTAAAGCAACTCGCTGGCAGTCATTAGGGCCTATATGGTCCACGCCAGGCTTTACCGATGAAAAGCTACACCTTTATAGTGCTAAAGAGTTGACTCTAGGCGAGTCACAACCAGAACAAGGGGAATGTATAGAAGTACATTGGGTACCGTTGGAAGACTTGGCCGTTCAATGCTTGAACGGCGAAGTAACTGACGGTAAAACGATTATTGGTTTATTGCGCGCGCACGCGGCTATAAAAAGCTAAACACGGTTTTGTCATGAGCACCACCTCTAAAGTACTGCCGTTTGAGTTAAAGAATAAGCCTCACTTAAAGGAAGTGCCGGCGCCAGACATTAGTCACAAAACGCCTAATTGTAAAAGTTGTGGTAGTACGGCACTTAAGCTTGTGGATAAAAACAGGCTAGACAGACTTATAAATGGTTTTTTACCCATAGTGGCATTTCAATGTTATAGCTGTGGCACAAGAAACCGCTTGGTAACTGATAGTATACGTAGCACCGTCACGCTGGTGCTGTTTTCTTTGGTGGCGGCGGCAGCCGTTGTTTTTTCGTTTAACAATTATTTTCAGCTTACACCCCCATCAATAGATACGGCGAAGAGCAAACAAATTATCACCCCAGCGTTGAAAAATATAGAAGTGGAAAACCAGGGTGTGGTTATTGCTAGTTCTAAGCTAGAGAAGCAACACGCATTGCTAAACAGCTTTGATTTAAGCTTTAGAGACCCTCCTGTATTCAGTGCTGGTGTACTTAGTGCTACTCCCATAAATTCTGCGTCATCCACGGACTCAACGCCGAGAATTGAAATGGACTTATCAAGTGATAGTACTTTGGTTCTCGCTATTGCTGAAACAGAAGGCACCACGGTAGCGAAGGTGCAATTGAGTTTGCCTAAGCTGAAAGGCTTGGAAATATTTAGCAACCAAGCTCTAGTAGCAACCAACAAAACGGTATCTATACCGATTCAAGATAGATATTATTATATAGAGTTGCTGAGAAAGGCAGGCTCAGGAGAGGTAAGCAAACAAGCAGGAATGTTGGCCAACAACCTGCCCTCAAAGCTGGTGCTGTTGGATCAATAAATAATTAAGGGGTTGTAAATGGATGAATCCATAAATGTGTTGGGCGAGCCACTATTGAGTTGTAGCGAGGACCCAGTTACGGGCTTTTTTCGAGATGGAAGGTGCAACACTTGCGCAGATGACCATGGTTCACATACAGTTTGCATAGAGGTGAGTGAGACATTCTTGTCCTTCTCTAAGATTCGGGGTAATGATTTATCTACGGCTATTCCTGAATACGGATTTAGAGGCTTAAAACCAGGTGATTCTTGGTGCCTGTGTGCAGCCCGTTGGTTAGAAGCTAGAGAAAGTAATATGGCACCCAAATTGTTTTTAAGTAAAACGCATAAAAGAGCCTTAGACCTTATATCATTAGAGGTGTTAAAACGATTTGCAGCTGACCCAAGTTAGCGACATAGTTAAGTTCTTTGGTTGCGGTCGCCACTAAAACCTCAAATATCCTTAAGCCACTTTTTAGTAAAGCCAATGAGTCAAAGTATTAAAATGACTGAGTACAGTCATGGAGCCGGTTGTGGGTGCAAAATATCGCCCGCCACCTTAGACATTATTTTGCAAAGTAACCTGCCCAAATTTGCCGATGAGAACCTCATCGTGGGCAATGATTCACGCGACGACGCTGCTGTATACGATATCGGCAATGGACAGGGCGTAATCAGCACAACAGATTTTTTCATGCCCATTGTTGACGACCCGTTTACTTTTGGGCGTATCGCCGCCACTAACGCGATTAGCGATATTTACGCTATGGGTGGTCGTCCTATTATGGCTATCGCTATTTTTGGTTGGCCAATAGATAAATTATCACCTGAAGTTGGCCAACAAGTGGTTGATGGTGGACGCAAAGCTTGTGCTGATGCGGGCATATCATTAGCCGGTGGGCACAGCATTGATTCCCCAGAGCCCATTTTTGGTTTGGCCGTAACGGGCATGGTTGATTTAGAAAAACTCAAACGTAATGATACCGCTAAAGCGGGCGATCGGCTTTATCTAACGAAGCCATTAGGAGTAGGCATCTTATCAACGGCACAGAAGAAGAAGAAAATACGCCCAGAACATGCTCATCTAGCATCGGACTCGATGTGTGCGCTAAATGACGTGGGCATGACTTTGGCCATGCTAGAAGAGGTTCATGCTATGACGGATGTAACCGGTTTTGGTTTAGGCGGGCACTTAAAAGAAATGTGTGAAGGCAGTCAATTACGAGCTGAGATAGATTTTGACATCCTACCGCTATTACCTAGCACACTAGACTATTTGAGCTTGGGCTGCTCCCCTGGTGGTGCGCAGCGTAATTTCGAGAGTTACGGTCATTTTATTAATAGTTTAAAGCCATACCAGCAAGCCATAATTTGCGACCCCCAAACCAGCGGAGGTTTACTGGTAGCAGTGGGTGAAGACGAAGAGTTTGCAGTAAAGGAAGTACTGCAACAAGCGGGACTCAGTGCAGTTCGCATTGGTCGGTTACTGGAGCAAGATGACGTACACCCTCTTATTACGGTAAATACTTCTTGAGCACTAAGCTACAAATTACCGATAATTTTCATGAAGTCTTTACCCAGGACTTGCCTTTATTGGACGTCCGCGCCCCAGTGGAGTTTGAACAGGGTGCATTTCCCAGGTCGAAAAATCACCCAATTTTAGATAATGATGACCATCACGAGATTGGTATAGAGTACAAAAAACAGGGCCAAGATGCGGCAATCTTGTTAGGAGAAGATCGGGTCAGCGGCGAGATTAAAGAACATCGAATAGCAAGCTGGTTAAGTTTTGTTAAGCAAAACCCCCAAGGAGCGCTCTATTGTTTTCGGGGAGGCCTACGATCGCGTATAGCTCAACAATGGATCTATGAAGCCAGCGGTGTAGACTACCCCCTATTGCAAGGTGGCTACAAAGCGCTACGTCGATATTTAATTGACCAAATTGAAGCCAGTGTTCAACAGATTCAGCCGATTGTTTTAAGTGGCAGAACCGGGGTGGGTAAAACGGAGTTATTGGTTCAGTTAGAAAATACCGTTGATTTAGAAGGCTTGGCAAATCATCGTGGCTCTACCTTTGGTCGGCAAATTACCGCGCAGCCGACACAAATTAATTATGAAAACGCCTTAGCTGTCGTGCTGATTAAGCATTTATCGCAAGACAGGGAAATGCTGGTGTTCGAAGACGAAGGCCCTAATATCGGTTCTATACATACACCGATTACCTTATTTAACAAAACGTCTTTATCACCCTGTGTTTTGTTAGAAGAGTCTCTCGAAAAGCGAGTTCAAATCACCCTGAACGAATATGTCGTGTTGTCATCAAAGCAATATATTCAAGAAGACGAAAATAATGGCTTTGATACGTACAGCGCCTATTTACTAGATGCCCTATCTCGTGTTCAGCGCCGATTGGGTTCAAAGCGATATAATGCCATCCGCACCGATATGTTGGCCGCCTTAAAACAACAGCAAAACAATGGTGATGTCTCAAAACACCAAGACTGGATAGCCATTATGTTGCGAGATTATTACGATCCGATGTACGACTATCAAATTGAAAAGAAACAAGCGCGAGTCGTCTTTAGTGGAAACTGCGAAGAAGTTAGGCAATACCTACAAGAAAATATAGACTGAAACTTGAGTCTATCGAAGGGCTAAAGCTAGACACAGTCAATAAAGCGGGGAGCCCATTTATTTGCGCAACCTTTGAAAAAACCTTTAAATAGATTGAAAACAATAGGAACTTTTCAATTTATTAGCACTCTTAAGGGAAGAGTGCTAAAATACAACTGTTAATTAATATCGAGGAATAGATATGACTACTTACAATCCGACAACCACATTACCCGTAGCGATGGACATAAGCGTTGGGCAAGATGCGGGTGCCTATATGAATACGGTCAACCGCTTACCTATCTTAAGTGCTGAGCAAGAGCGTGATCTGGCCATACGCTTTCGTGATAACGACGATGTAGACGCGGCACGTGATATGGTGATGAGCCATTTGCGCGACGTGGTTAAAGTGGCTCGTGGCTTCATGGGTTATGGCTTACCGCTGATTGATTTAATTCAAGAAGGCAATATTGGCCTGATGAAAGCGGTAAAACGCTACGATCCTGAACACGGCGTACGTTTGGTTTCTTATGCTGTACATTGGATAAAGGCTGAAATTTACGACTATGTGCTAAAAAACTGGCGCATCGTTAAAGTGGCGACCACCAAGGCGCAACGCAAATTATTCTTTAACTTACGTAAGTCAAAAGAACGTTTGGGTTGGATGACTAACGACGAAGTACACAAATTGGCAGATAACTTAAGTGTTGATACCAAAACCGTACGTGAAATGGAGTCTCGCCTAAGTGGCAGCGATGTTTCTTTCGATGGCCCTAGCGACGTCGATGATGATGCCCCTATCGTTTCACCTTCACAGTTCTTAAGCAACGAAGAGTCAGATCCAGCTCGCATTGTGGCTAACCGTGAATATACGGAGCAACGCAACGAGTCTTTGTCAGCCGCTTTAAAAGGCCTAGATGAGCGTAGTCGCGATATTGTGGCGCGCAGATGGTTGGCTGATGACAAGCCAACGTTGCATGATTTAGCCGACGAGTACGGTGTATCAGCCGAGCGAATTCGTCAAATTGAAAAGCGTGCAATGGAACGAATGAAAGATGTGATCGCAGCGTAAGCGCTAGTAACAATTAGGTCACAAAGTGATTCACTAAAGCCCGCCCTACTTATATGTTGGGCGGGTTTTTTTGGTATCCTGAAGCAGTAAAAAACACAGAGAGATAAAAATGCTAAATTGGAATGAAGTACTTCGACTAGCCAAAGAAGGAAATTTACCTGCCGATAAAACCGTTACAAAGACCGATGAAGAGTGGCAGGCACAATTGAGCGAAGAGCAATATCAAATAACGCGCCTAAAAGGCACGGAACGACCGTATAGCTCAGACTCTTGTAGTTTATTTGAGCCAGGCATATATGGTTGTCTTTGCTGCGATAACTTATTATTTGACGCTAACGAGAAATTTGAATCAGGAACAGGTTGGCCTTCGTTTACACTGCCTATTCGAGAAAATGCGATTGCGTACTATGCTGATCACACCCATGGCATGACTCGAGTAGAAACGACCTGTAATCATTGTGATGCGCATTTAGGGCATGTATTTCCAGATGGCCCGCAGCCCAGTGGCTTGCGTTATTGCATGAATGCGGTTTCGCTAAAGAAACAGTAAACGGGTTAACTTTATAATGGCCAGTGAGGCCATCATTAGGTGTCTTTAAGAAGGCAAACGTTTTTGAGTTAACTGTTGTAGTGGCACTAATTAAATAATATAAAAGGAATAAAAATGGGCAGGGTAACAGCAAAACCTAAAGGCGTCATCCAACGAATTGTGATGGGACTATTCGACGCAATGATGGTTTTGTTAGCGCTAGTTATGCTCATGAGAAAGTTAAAGTGGTTGTTATTCCGCTTGAAGGCGATTCTGCGCTAGTATATGAAGCAGGTGATACAGGTTCAGCAGGGGGAATAGTAATTTATGTGAAAGAAGGAGGGTTCATGGTTTAGAGGTCGTAACGGTAGATCAGAGCGCGGCGCCTTAGATAACTTCTTCCGCGGGTTACACCGACCTTGCGTCAGTGTCGGAACAGGACGATGATCCAGTATCAGGGGACTATTATACTATACGTATGATAGCCCAGAGAGGCCCATCCATTGCTGCGTACAATGCCGCTATTTATCGAGGACCAACTGATAACACCGATGGTTGGTATTTACCGAACAAACAGGAATTAAATTCAGTGTTTTTACAAAAAGACAACGCTGGAGTTTTTTCAATAAATCATCCGCGGCTGGTTACATTTTACGCGAACACCATGTGTATGAAACCCTGCTATGTCTCCCAGTTAAGCTTTAAAGGTCTTGTGCTTCTTCTAGCGCCAGTGCCATTTCTAACCATTGTGATTCTATTATTTCGTGCTCTTTATCAATTTGTGCTTTTTCTTTTAGTATTTGCGTCAGCTCCGCACTCTTTTGCGCTTCGTATAACGTCTCATCCATTAATTTTGCATCGAATTGCGCCTGCGCATCAGTCAACTTAGCTAGCTTCTTTTCTAGGGAAGCCACTTCTTTCAATATGGGTTTAAGCTTTTCTCGCTGTTCTGCTCGCGCTTTGCGTTGGTCTTTCTTATTGACGGTTGGAGCCAAACTGTCGCTGTCGAACGGCACCTCCGCCTCAGATTGAGCTTTAAGAATCAGCTTACGATAATCGTCTAAATCACCTTCGTATTCGGCAACTTTACCGTTATTCACCAACACCAATTTGTCTGCCACACTGCGCAATAGAAACCGATCATGAGACACCACCAGCAAAGCGCCGTTAAACGCCTGCAACGCAACCGTTAAAGCATGGCGCATTTCTAAGTCCAGATGATTTGTTGGTTCATCTAACAATAAACAATTGGGACGCTGCGCGACCAATAGCGCCAATGCTAAGCGGGCTTTTTCACCACCACTAAAGTGTCGAACAGATTCATCGACCCTGGCCTTTTTAAAACCAAAGCCGCCAAGGTGATCATATACTTCCTGTTCTCTATAACGAGGTTGCTGCTTACTCAGGTAATGAAAGGGGGTTAGATCAGCATCAAAGTGGTCTAATTGATGTTGAGCAAAATACCCTACCTTTAAATGCTTTGATCGAGTCACTGACCCCGACATCGGTGTTAAGCTATTTTCAATCAGTTTGATTAACGTCGATTTACCCGCACCATTAGCGCCGATCAAACCGATACGATCACCTGCCACCAAACCTAAACCCACATCTTTCAGAATCGGCGAGTCGCCGTAACCAACAGAAGCATCGGTTATTTTTAGTAAGGAATCTGGGGTTTTATCCGCTTCGACAAATTTGAACCTAAATTGCGAATCCACATGAGCCGGAGCAATAAGTTGCATGCGCTCTAGCGCTTTAACTCGACTTTGTGCCTGCTTGGCTTTGGTTGCCTGTGCTTTAAAGCGTGTGACAAAAGCTTCCATATGAGCAATGTCGCGCTGCTGCTTAGCATGTGCCGCTGATTGCAGTGCTAATTTAGCCGCACGTTGTTGTTCAAAACCGCTGTAGTTACCTTTGTAGGCCGTTAGCTTGCTCTGTTCGATGTGCAATATCGTTTTAACTACTGCATCGAGAAAATCTCTATCATGCGAGATCATGATCAACGTCCCTTCGTATCGCTCTAACCAAGTTTGTAGCCACAAAATGGCATCAAAGTCTAAGTGATTAGTCGGCTCGTCTAGCAACAGCAAATCAGAGCGACACATCAAAGCTTTAGCCAAATTTAAACGCATTTTCCAGCCGCCAGACAAAGCATTAACCGGTTGTTCCATTTGCTCGTTTGAAAACCCTAGCCCAGATAACAATACACTCGCACGGCTTGGGGCGGTGTAACCGTCAATTTCTTCTAATTGTTGATGAAGCCTAGCCAATAACACGCCATTTTGATTGTCTTGCGCTGCCTCAATTTGTCCATTCAACAGAGCCCATTGCTCATCGCCCTGTAACGCATATTGATGCGCTGATGTATCACTGCTGGGCACCGATTGGGCCACATGGCTGATCACCCAATCTGCTGGGAAACTTAGGGAACCCCCGTCCGCTTCTAGTTCTCCTAGAATGAGCGCTAATAAACTAGATTTTCCGCATCCGTTTGAGCCCGTTAAACCGACTTTGTGGCGCGGGAAAATTTCGATGTTTGCCGACTCCAACAATAACTGAGGGCCACGACGAATCGCTAAGTCAATAAAGCGCAGCATGGCTTAGGAGTATAGTTACGAACAGTTAAGTGGGTTAACGAACCGCTTAATCTTAGCGGTGCGCGCGTACGAAAGCTTGAACTTGTTTTAGGTCATTGTCCATCATGGTAAATTGTTCGGGTGCATTCATTGCACTATCTAAGCGAGATGGAAAGTCGACCGGTTTACCTAGCACTGATTCAACCACATCAGCAAATTTGGCCGGATGCGCCGTTCCCATACACACTACTGGCACGTCTGGGTTTTCTTGCTTGGCTTTCGCCGCAGCGATACCGATAACCGAATGCGGATCTATCACTTCACCAGTTTGATCATAGAGTCGCTTGATCTCTGCTTTGGTTTCTTCATCATCCAATCTAAAGGCTGAAAAAGTATCACAACAGGCAGCGTATAAAGCTGGATCTGCTGTAAACGAACGATTGGTCGAAAATTGTTGCATCAAATCGGTAATTTTATCGGCGTCACGTCCACTGGCCTCAAACAAGAAACGCTCAAAGTTGCTGGAAATTTGAATATCCATGCTAGGTGACAGTGATGCTTGTGTGGTGGATTGGTCCATCACTCCCGTTTCGAAGAAGCGCGTGAGAATGTCATTTTTGTTTGAACCGATAATTAATTGGTCGATGGGTAACCCCATTTGCTTGGCAGCATAGCCAGCGAGAATATTGCCAAAGTTTCCGGTAGGTACCGCAAAGCTCACCGGCCGATCTGGTGCACCTAAGGCAAGGGCTGCCCTGAAGTAATAGACAATTTGGGCGGCAATTCTCGCCCAATTGATAGAATTCACAGCAGATAAATTCATTTGGTTACGGAACAAACTGTCGTTGAACATGGCTTTAACCAAATTTTGACAATCATCAAAGTGACCTTCTATCGCAATGTTATGAATGTTCTTTTCATTCACGCTGGTCATTTGTTTACGTTGTACGTCCGAAACGCGCCCATTGGGATGCAACATAAATAGGTTTACGCGCTCAAGGCCACGCACCGCTACTATTGCGGCCGAACCGGTGTCGCCCGACGTGGCGCCAACGATAGTGCACTTTTCCTCACGCTTATCCAAAAAGTGACCAAATAGTTGACCTAAGAACTGTAACGCAAAATCTTTAAAAGCCAAAGTCGGCCCCTGAAATAACTCCATAAAATACAACTGCTCGTCAAGTTGCTTAATAGGGGCTATGGCCGGATGGCTAAAGTTTTGATAAGCCTGGTTACTTAACCTGCTTAATTCTTCATGACTCAAAGACGACCCAACAAACGGACTTAACACTGCAACAGCCAATTGGGGGTAGGTCATACCACGCATTGCGCGTATTTCCTCAGCAGAAAATGTTGGCCATTGCTCAGGGAGATATAGGCCGCCGTCGTTGGCAAGCCCCGCTAAAGTAACGCCTTCAAAGTCTAAAATAGGCGCCTTGCCTCGGGTACTGACGTATTTCACTTGATAATCACAATAATTGGAACACTGCGATTATCGTTAACCACGCCATAAGCGCAAGGGGAGCGCACCGAATAGACATGTTTAATAGCAAAATAATGTGAATTAAACCTTAACTAAAATACCAGCCTTTAGCAAATATCTCCCATTTATCTTGATAAAGGGCATAACAAAAAGTATAATTATGCAAAACTTATGGCTAAATAGTGGTCATGCAAGACTTTGTACTAAACTAAACACGCTTTCAGGGCTTTTAAAAATATATTAACCGACTCTATTCGCACTGCGAATTCCGCCGATTCATCTCCTTTTTCACGTTAAGATTATGCAACTTGTATTAGACCGCCGTTCGGTTCGAACGACCATCATCACCTGCCTTATATTCGCTGTCAGCGCTTTCTCTCCCTCTGCATTACCCACAAAGCTCCCCGAACTGATCTACGGTGAACAACTAGGCTGTTTGGCAATGAACATTTACCATGAAGCACGTGGTGAATCAACACAAGGGAAAATGGCCGTTGCAGCCGTGACCATGAACCGGGTTGAGAGCAAACGCTACCCCAATACAATTTGCGAAGTGGTCTGGCAACGTAAGCAATTTAGTTGGACCAATCTTAAAGTTAAATACCACAGCCCGACTAACTTTAAAGCATGGGAAACAACGATAGAGTTAGCCAAATTATTTATGTACGGGGCTGCTTGGTCAGGGGTAGGCGAAGCGACGCATTATCATGCTGTTTCAGTAAGCCCAAATTGGATGGATGCAGAACAATTGGTTGCTCGCTACGGGAATCATCTTTTCTACACACTGTAAACTACAACGCTCCAGGTGAGGTTTTTCTCACCGCACTCGTCATGCTAATCTCGCCGCATGCAACCCAAAGTCGCCGCTGTTCAACTTAACTCATCAGATAATGTTTCTGATAACCTTGAAGTTTGTGCGTACTATATAGAACAAGCCAAACACGCTGAGTGCAGTTTGGTGTTACTGCCGGAAAATTTTGCGTGGATGGGCGATGAACAACATGCCCAGCTTGCCGCAGAGCCATTTATAAAGGGCCAGTTCAAGATTTTTTACGCCAGCAAGCAAAGCAGCACAAGCGATGGATTATTGCTGGTGGCCACAAGATACAACAACCCAACGATTCACTAAACCGGTATACCAACAGTGCCTTGGTATACAGCCATAAAGGAGAGTGCGTCGCTCGGTACGATAAAGCGCATCTATTTAATTCTGTCGTTTCAAAAGCTGAAGCCTATCGAGAATTGAAAACCACCATTGCTGGTAACCAAATAGTGTGCGTTGATACGCCAGCCAGCAGAATCGGCCTAAGTATCTGCTATGATCTACGCTTCCCAGATTTCTACCAAAAGCTTCGGGAATTGGGCGCCGACATCATCGTCGTGCCCTCGGCCTTTACCGTAATAACTGGCAACGCTCATTGGGAAACACTGCTGCGCGCCCGCGCCATCGAAAACCAAGTATATATTGTCGCCGCTGCGCAGGTGGGCCAACATCCTGGTGGACGCCTCACGTACGGTCATACTTTAAGCGTTAATGGTTGGGGAACCGTAACGGATACTATCTCTAATAAGGTTGGTTTAATCACCCAGGAATCGATATCGACGAGCTGAAAAGCTTGCGCGAAAAAATGCCGGTTTGGTCGCATAGAAGAGATGATTTACGCTAATTTACCCGTAATGAACAAATAACCCTGTTTAAGGCCAATTTGTTAACAAATCAGAGTGAAAGTTTGATTGACATCAGTTTGTCAAATCAGGATAATTCGCACCCCTTCGGGCCAGCGTCCTAGCTGGCAATAAGTGAAATGGGGCGTTAGCTCAGTTGGTAGAGCATCTGACTTTTAATCAGGTGGTCCTGGGTTCGAGACCCGGACGCCCCACCATTTACTTACAATTAAATCAACAAGTTATCAGAAAGATTCCTTTGATGGGTTACTGTGCTTGTTTCTCGTGCACGCACGGGGGACACGCAAAGGATATTTAAGCCTATAAAGGTCCTAATAACTCTATGACCAACTCTCGGGGTTTTACTCGTTTTTTCCCACAAGTCCGTACTCAAGTAGACTTGAGCAAACTCAATGGCCGATTGGTACTACACTAAATAATCGCTAAATTCACTGTGAAACTAAGAAGGCTGTCCATAGATACCCAAAATTGAAAATATTTGGATTGACTGTGTCGTCCCTAACAGATTCCAACTTAGGCTCAGTGCCCTGCAAACACCGCTTAATTACAAGCAGTACCTATCAGTGAAATCGTGAATTTCGTCGTGCCGGACGCCACTGCGACGACGGTTATTTCCATCTCAGTCAGTGAAATAAACACTCCAGAGAGAGTAGTGATTGGGTAGAAAGAAAAAGCAGGAAACACCGTCGCTGGAAAACTCGAGCCATCCCAAGCAATAGTTTGAGCGTGCGCAGGCAATACTATGGCGTTAACAAACTATCGGGCACTTTATTAGTTGGCCGAATCGAGATATCCGCATCGCATTTAGACAAGCTAAGATGATGATTAATCACAATCAGCTCTAGTTCTATCTCCGGGTGCAGTCGCGAAAAAGAGGTTATAGGGGGGCCAAGAAGATAGAATGCGAAAGAATCTGTAGTGGTAACTCTAAGCTCACCGTGCAAACCCGTTTCGCGGCAAACCAGCTGCCTATCAGGGCCGACCATAATACCTTCCATTTGCTCAGCAGCCTGCAACATTAGTCTACAGCGTTAAATCGTCTCCAGCGTATTTCAAAACCCTACCCTCTCGTCAGCCTAGCGGCGTAGCGGGCCACAATCCCTTAGGTTCAATTTCTATTTTTGTATTTTTGATAAGCATCGCTTTTCAAATAATGAGCGGCATATTTCTAGAAGAGGATACCTTGTTTGCAGAAGGACGCTTTGCTCAGGCAATCGGGAGTGACCTGCGTGGTGCTCTCAACACCCTGCACCATTACAATGCTAAATTATTACTGATTTTACTCGACCTACATTTAGGCGCTATAAGCTATTACGCTTATTGGAAAAAGGAAAATCTGCTAACTCCGATGTTCACGGGGAAAAAGTGGATAAGGAAGGATGAGTCCCCCTTTCTAAAACAAAAGCGTAACAAAGCCTAGGTTTTCACTTTATCCACCGCAGCTCTCCATTTCTGCAGCAATTGGTCTCGCGATTCAGGCGGCATCGTTACCTCGAATTTTTGATCGCACTGCCATTGCTTCTGCACATCATCGGTTGATTCAAAGAGCCCAATTTGTAAGCCAGCTAAAATGGCTGCGCCCAAAACAGTGGTTTCAGTATTGGTTGGGCGTTCTACCGGTATGCCCAAAATATCCGCCAGAAAAGCACACAGCCAGTCGTTCTGTACCATGCCGCCATCTACTCTTAGTCGATCTGGGCGTACACCGTCATGTTCCATTGCTTGGAACAAATCAGCTGTTTGGTAACAAATTGATTCCAACATCGCCCTGACGATATGCGCCACCCCGGTATCTCGGGTAATACCAAATAACGCGCCGCGCGCATCTGGATCCCAATGCGGTGCGCCTAATCCTGTGAACGCGGGCACTAAATAAACGCCGGCATTGTCGGGTAGCTCCGCCGCTAGCGCTTCGGTGTCAGCCGCGTTTTCAATAATGCCTATACCATCTCGTAACCATTGAACGCCCGCACCTGCTACAAAAATAGACCCCTCTAAAGCGTAAGTTACCTTTCCGCTTAAACGATAAGCCACGGTGGTGAGCAGGCGACTATTTGACCGAACGGCTATGTCACCTGTATTCATAACAACAAAACAGCCTGTGCCGTAAGTGCTCTTGATCATTCCTGGACTAAAACAAGCCTGTCCGATTAATGCGGCTTGTTGATCTCCCGCCACACCCGCTATGGGTATGTTGCCAGGGAGTAATTCCGTTGAGCAAACACCGAAATCATCCGCTGAATCCTTTACCTCAGGCAACATTTGTGATGGGATGTCAAACAACGTCATCAGTTGTTCATCCCATTGCTGGGTATGGATATCGAATAGTGATGTTCTAGAGGCGTTGGTTGCATCAGTGGCGTGTATTTGGCCTTGCGTCAATCGCCAAATCAAAAAGCTGTCTATAGTGCCAAATGCGAGCTCGTCGTTTTGTGCTCGCAGTCGAGCTCCTTCTACATTATTCAGTATCCAATTTATTTTGCTGGCTGAAAAATAGGGGTCGAGTAGCAAACCCGTTTTACTAGAAACTAATTGCTCCACACCTTGCTGTTTTAACTGCTGGCAAAACGGCGCTGTGCGTCGGTCTTGCCATACGATGGCGTTGTAGATCGGCTGGCCCGTTGCCTTATCCCAAACTACCGTTGTTTCTCGTTGATTGGTAATGCCAATAGCGCTAACACCCTCACCCAATTCATGCGCTTTGGCGCAGGCTTCTTGGGTAACGGCTAACGTAGTTTGCCAAATTTCTTCGGGATCGTGTTCAACCCAACCATCTTGTGGAAAGTATTGGCGAAAAGCCTGTTGCGCCGTAAAACAAGACTTGCCGTTAGCATCGATTAATACGGCTCTTGAACTAGTAGTCCCTTGGTCGATACTCAGTATAAATTGCGCCATGTTATTTCTCTAGATTAGCCAGATGCCAACGTCTCTGAAAGTTCGATTACGCATCCGGATAAAACAGGGATTCACCATTGATTTGGAAACTGCCAATCATGTTTTGTGCAAGCTCTGCGGTCATCCATTCAATCAGGGCATTTGCGGCTTCATGGTTTAAGTCAGCAAACCGCATCGGATTGATTCGGATAAAACTATAAGGGTTAAACAAACTCGGGTTACCCTCAAAGACCAACTTGAGCGGTGATTCGCCTTTATAGGCCAACCATGTACCTCGGTCTACCAAGGTATAGGCATCCAATTCACCCGCAATTCGCAACACCTTACCCATTCCTTGGCCAGCTTCTCGATAATTTATGCCACTGGGAATTATGTCGGCCTCCTGCCAAAAACTGAGTTCTTTCTTGTGCGTGCCCGAGTCATCGGCGCGCGAAACAAAAATACTGTTGCTATCCACCAATGCTTTCATCACCTCGGGTATAGAGCTCAGTGTCGTTATTTTGGCCGGATCAGCCTTTGGGCCAACCACCACAAAGTCGTTATACATCACCGCGGTTCGGTTTAGGCCGTAGCCTGCCCCTACAAAATCTTGCTCTGCTTGGGGTGCATGTACCAACAGTAAATCGGCGTCACCGTCTTTGCCCATTCTCAGTGCTTTGCCTGTGCCGACGGCAACAACATGCACTTTGTAACCTGTACTCGCTTCAAAGGCTGGCAAAATATGATCGAGTAAGCCCGAGTTATCTGTACTGGTCGTGGTGGCCAAGCGCAGGGTCTTATCTTGCGCATAGGCACTAATACTTGTAACGGTCGTGACAAACGCCAGCAAAAAGACAACGAAACGCATGATGGTTTGCACCCTGAATATTTAACGAAAGCTTATCATTAAACCAAAGCACAGACACAATACAAGCGCTTAGCGTTTCTGATTTTGCACCCTCTAGATCCGGCCTTGATTTGGCTGAGTGAGTTCTTTCTTGTTATGTTTTAGTTCACGCTGCAGAATATATAAATTGCTAATGACCAGTAAAACGATGCCCACTAAGGTATTTGATTGAGGCACGTCACCCCACATTAAGTAACCTAAGATCACGCTCCACAATATGTAAGTGTACTCAAACGGAGATGCCAAACTAAACGGAATAATCCGATAAGCTTTAACCAAGCAATATAGACCAAAGGAAATCATCACCCCTAGCGCCGCCAATAGTAAAAAATGATTTAGATCCATCCATAACCAATCACGCGTCAAAAACTGCACTGAGGGACTAGTGCTGGTGTTGTCCTTAAAGAATACCGTGATCACCATAGTACACACGATCGCCAATATACAATGCACCCAAGAGCCATAAAAGGCGCTGGTGATAGCGCTGTCTCGCGCATCTAAAAAGCGCGTGGCGATAATAGATAAAGCATAGGCAAACGCTGCAGTTAAAGCGAACAACACCGCTGGGTTTCCAAAATGTCCTTGGGGGCCTACCACCAAAATAATCGCGAAAAATCCGACTACCACCGCGCCCCACCTATGCAGTCCGACGTGTTCTTTAAAGATTATGGCGGAAAGTGCGGTGACAATAAGTGGCGATAAAAAAGTGATGGTTGCTGTCTCCGCTAGCGGTAAGTCTGCCAAAGCGAGGTAGTAGCATAAGTACGCACCAAAGCTTAAACCGTACTTCATAATTTGAGGAATGACATTGTGCGACTTTAAGCCCGCCCCGCCAGCGAAAATAGCGATGCCGATCAGCAACACGAAAACCCCCGCAGCACTACGAATAAACACGATTTGTAATACCGCATACTGATCGCTGAACGACTTAATAACCGAATCTTGAATCGCAAATAATAGCAATCCAAAGGAGACCAAGAAAATGCCCTTTATCGTATTTGACACTAGTTAATTAACATTAAATAATAAAAAAGCCAGCTAAAAGCTGACTTTAGAATTTGCTAATAACGCTAAGCTGGCGGCGGGGCTGTCGCAATAAAGTGAGCATCTGCATTCGCGACTCGCATTAAGCCTGATAAGTTATCTAAACCATCAAGTGTAAATCGATTACGGTAAGCGCCCCACGCTAGAAAGCAGGCTGCGCGAATAGCGCCATCAGTTGATAGACCTTGGGCTGGGTCAATTCTGTCATTCAACGCAGCCAAGCCACTTTGTACACGACCTTGTTGACGACCCAAGTATTTTATTTGGTCAGGACCGAAACCTTCCATGCTGATAATAAACAAGTTAATGGAAGTATCTTGTAATGTGTTACTCATAGCAAAAGTTTCGTAGTCTTGCACATCACTTAGGAAATCTTGGCCTGCTTTTTCACGTATATACTTCAAGATCGAGCTAGAGTCTGTTAACGATACATCACCATCTTGCATGAACGGGACTTTCTTCATTGGCGACTGCTCAGCACTTTCAGGAAAGCCTGTTTCAACCATCTCAAATGGCAAGTTAGTTTGTAACAAAGCGATACGACAATGTCGTACAAAGGGAGAGGTAGAGCTGCCAAAGAGTTTCATGAGAAAGTCGTTTTATGTGAAAGACAGAATTCTAACAGAACTGCCTAAGACACCGCCATATATGCTATCCATTAACAACACTTCCCACAAGGTTTAGCTAAGCACCGACCGTACTTCTTTCGGGTAAAATAGCGTCTTTCTAGTTGCTTGATTCTTGTAGTTCGTACATGTATTTAATCTCGGCCAAATTTATCACAAGCTATTTCGAAGGGTTCAACTTCACAGTTATCACATTACACTCTAGCGCGAACCTTACTGCAAAAAAGCGAATATGCTAAAGCGCAGAAGTTAGTCAGCGTCATAGAGAATAATTCTGACCAATCAACGCTGAAAACTTTTATAACTGAAGCAAAACTGGCGGCCAATGAGAAAGCCGTGGAAAAGCAGAGAGATCTCTTCACCGGGTGGGCGTCTCTTGGGCTTAATTCAAATGACAATGAGATTGGCTTGGGCAAGAATCAATCCACTCCGGCTGATATTGATGATGAACGAGATACCTCAGCACACCTTAGTTTAGGCTTGAATTGGCTAGCGCTAGATGAGGGGGGACAATTGGTGCAACTGGGTTATCGGTACAATAACTTTCGGTATTCTGATCTTACTCATTTGAATACAGACGAGCACACGCTGCAGGGCATTTATTCAAAATGGTTGTTGCCTGGATTATTGGGAAGCGCGGTGTTAAGTCTGTCGATGAATGAACTGGATAGTGAACGTTTTTTAAATCGGAAGATGCTGCGCTTAGGTGTTAGCAAACAGTTGAGTGACGATCGTCAAATAGGCGGCGACTATAGTTACACTGATAATAATTTTAAGCACCCTGCCTTAACTGGCGTGTTTGACCGTGATGGCCAAAACCAACCCTTAGGGGTGCATATAAGACAAAGTATTAAAGATTGGAGCACGCGTGCTGCGCTAAAATTGGTTTCTAGCGGCACTCGTGGCAATGATTTTGAATCAGACGGAGTGATACTGCAACTTAGCGCCAACCGACATTTAGGAGATGTAAACCTAGCTGACGATTCTTACCCAATCGACTTTACGGCATACTTTGGGCTTTCTACATCAGATTATGATGGAGTTAATTCATTATCTTCAACTAGGCGTGGCGATGACAACACTCAGCTTTCGCTAGGTTTGTCGACAGAGCTGCGAGAAAATTGGACAGCAGCGGTAAGCCTAAGCCATCTAGAAAACCGGTCTAATATTGCTTTTTATGAATATGACCGAACCCAATTTAACGCCAGCGTCAGCTACAACTTTTAGAGGTGATCATTATGAATAAAATTTTCTCGAAAAGGTTGAGTGGCTTATATTTGATGAGTGTGACTTTACTTATTAGCATTCCAACAGTATCGGCTTGCTATAATGCGAGTGGCAAGCAGGTGTCATGCTCATCTTCAAGTTGTGACCCTGGATTTACTTCCGCTAACGGTCGCCAATGTCCAACACCTACACCAGCGGTAATTAACCCAGCGCCTACTCCTCTCCCTACGCTGGTGATACCTATTGGAGATGATGACGTTAACGACTCCATACTTTTTGATGATGATCGCGATTGTCTTGGCACCCCTGAAATGATGGAGGAGTTTAACGAAGCATTAGAGGCCTTTGATCCGCCGGAAGGATACATTCTGCACACCGAGCCACCGTACTACATTTCGTGCCCTCACACTGGCAACCCAGCACGACAATTAGATGAGCTTTTTGATAATTGTTCACCAGTCCAGCATGTTCAGGATGCTTGGGGAAATTCGGGAGATCTTCTTTGGTATACTAATTTGCCACATGAATTGCGCTGGATAGAAAATGCTGCCATCGCCGCTGCACCTGTCGATCCCACATTATTCGCAGCTTTTGATAGGCGTTTGAGGTCGAATGGGAACTGGATCAACTTCGCGCCAAGGAAGAAGGTTGGCAGGCCTGGGTAGATGGAATGAAGCAAGGGATGAAAGAGATAAAAGACAAAATTAGTTACGGCTTATTAGAGAACGATATAAATTTTGATGAGACCAGAGAAGAAGCGGTCGAACGGCTTGCGACAGAAGACTCAGCGTATAAAGAGCTTGATAAAGTCGTAGGATCAGAGACTGATAAAGGCCCCTTAAGTGAAGATGAAAAATTCCAAAGGTTGAGAAATGAAAAGTTTTGTCTGAAAACTTAGATTCTCATAATGCGGGGCAAACTCACAGTACCGGAGATTAATTTGATGATCAGGGGGTTTATGTGGAAAATGAGAACTACTTGGATAGCTTAGAACTCTTACAATACCGAAGTTATAGAGCTGTTAAGTTACTGAATTACGTGTCAATGACCAGTCAGTGCATCATGTGCGCAACGAGGTTCAAGGGGCAATAGCTTTACTTTAGTTGGCGCCATATTGGAGCGACTAAGTCTGTCTTGTACTTATGCTCGTTATCCTCGACGAATTGTCGATTCAGGGAAATTGATTTGAATGCGATACACCGCTTTTCGCTCTGAATGAATTTCGCCAGTCTTAAGATCAAAGCGTTGAGGTACGACATAAAACTGCTTGTCCACGGTTACATGGAAGCCACGCTCTGTAAAAACGTCAATCAGCATGGACAAGGCTAAGGGGTCATCGAATATTTTGTTCTCACTGCTCACTCTTGCTTTGCCCGAGATTGCATGGCGCTCAACAATCGGTATGAAAGAATCTTTGATTATTTGAACAACGTCGGCGAATAGATCTTTGTTGTTGATTTCGTAACTGTCTAAGCGTTTTACTAACTGTACTCGCGCGCGTAGTTTGAAGTTTTGGGCAATGGGTAGCGGGCTTAAGCGGTCGTAGGCTTCAGGGTCTAACTCAAGCGAGCTTTGATATCTAAGCTCCTTATTGATGTTTTCTTCAACTTCAGAAATTGGCCCTTCGGCGTTGACGAAATGGTAGTGGTAAATTTCTTTTAGTGACTGCAAGGCATCCCAGGTTTGCTCCTTAAAAACTTGGTAGCGGGCTGTCGCACTTTCTTTTTGGATGTCGGTTTCACGTAGCTCCAGTAATTTTCCAACACCGCTTTCCACCACTTCTTTGTTGTGCTCAACAATTTCTTCACCGCGGAATAATTGGCGTTCCACGCTGGTTTTTTCTGTTACGAACAGCACCATTGCGTGGATAGTCGGACGCCTAAAGTTCATCGCCAACGAGGTATGAGAGTACTTTGCGTGTAGCTCGTTTATTTTGTCTACCAACAGCTTCAAGCACTCTACTTGTACTTGCGTACGTGGAAAGCCGTCTAATAATGCGCCATCTCTGTGCTCGGCTTTTAATAATTCTCGGAATACCAATTCCACAACGTCTTTATCACCGACTAATTTGCCTGCGTCCTTAAGCGCAATGGCCAAGGGTGAATTCAGTAAGCCACTAACGATAATGGGCGTACAGGTTAAACCGCGTGACTTTAAAATGTAGTTTGTTTGGGTGCCTTTACCCGAACCCGGCGCGCCGCCAAGCAAAATAAGCTCTTTAGGAAATTGAAGGCCTTCATGACCGAATTCTTCAACCAATGTTTCCCAGACCGCACTGAAGATAACAGGTGCGTCTTTGATCTCTAGTATGGTTTGGGGTTGTGATTGTTCTGGTGTGCTTTTCTTGCTTGTCATGGAGCTTTAGGTAAAGGGAGTGATTGCTCAAGAGAGTGACTGATTTTAGACTTATTTTATGACGGGGTCTGTAATACCTAGGTTGAATAACCAATTTATTTGCTTAACCCGCCGAAGATCACTGGCCCATTTTGTTGGTTATTAGCTTCTTATTTATGCAATGACGGTTCGTTGTCGGAATTTCAAAGTGGTCAGACACGAATGATTATTGCGGCATGACGATATAAACACTAAGTCTGTTTACCAGTTCAATAGCACTATGCCTCGTTTAGCCAGATTTAATCTTCGTGGGTACCCACAACATGTCATTATTAGAGGCAATAATCGGGAGCCTATTTTCGTAGATAAAGATGACTATCATTTTTATCTAGAGAAGCTTGAAAGGGCAATGTCCCTGTGGGCTTGCGAACTACACGCTTTCGTTTTAATGACCAATCACGTACATCTACTTTTCGCGGTAAAACAAAGTGTTAAACAGAAGCCGAATATACGACTGCTCATTTGCATCCCATGATATCGACCTAATTAAGGTTAGGAAAATTAGAACAAAACAAATAATGTGATTTATTTTAAAAGCTCAATCGTGCTTGATTTGACAGGCGGGTTCATATGTGACTCCATGATTGTTAGCTTGGCCTCGTTTTAGCAAACCTGAAGTGGACCCATTTTGATGAATCGTACCTGCAATAAAAAGTACCGAGCGCAGTCAAAGACTACAAGCAAATTACAGCTACCTTATTTGAAGGGGTCGTAACAGGAAAACAAAGTCCATCACCACTGCCGTCAAAATCAACACCCAGCGCACTACTGGCCGGTCCAGTGCCGTTAATGACATTGGCCGCATTGCCGTTCATAAAGGCACTGTCGTCAAAGTCAAAGGTAATGTCAGAGACATCATTGGCATCCGCATGATTATTTGCATTACCAGTTAGCGTCAGCGTGGCCACCTGATTAGCTAAGGCATTCATTACTTGATGAGTTCCGTCTTTGGCTACCGCAACAAACTGACTATTGCCGTAGGTAACTGAAGTCCAGAAATTCTGCTCTGTCGCTGTGCTCGCCGTCCAGCTTATCCCGTCTGTGGAAGTCATGACGCGCTTAACCCCATCATAAGCCACCGCCACAAACTGACCATTCCCATAGGCAACTGAAGTCCAGTTATTTTGCTCTGCAGCAGTGCGGGCTGTCCACATAATTCCATCTGGGGAAGTCTTTACTTGGTTATCTCCAGAAGTCGCCACCGCCACAAATAGACCATTGCCGTAGGTGACCGATGACCAGAAGCCCTGATGTACTATGTTACCCAGCGTCCAAATAATCCCATCCAGTGAGGTCATTACCGAAGAATTAAAATAACTCACCGCCACAAACCGGCCATTGTCGTAAATAACGGAAACCTAGCTAGATTGGTATCCTGTTGCATTAATCGTCCAATTGATTCCATCTGGGGACGTCATTAGGCGCTTACTCCCACCATTAGCCACCGCTGAAAATAGACCATTGCCGTAAGCAACAGATTGCCAGCTCTTATTAGACTCAGGCTCTGCTGCGTCACGGCGCGTCCAGGTCACCCCATCAGGTGACGTCATTACTTGTTTCTCTCCCGAACTCGCTACCGCCACAAACAGACCATTGCCGTAGGTAACAGCTTGCCAAATATCAACACCCGGTTGTGTACGAGCCGTCCAGACAGCCCCGTCTGGCGAGGTCATTACTCGGTTGCCTCCTATATTAGCTACCGCTACAAACAGACCGTTACCGTAAGTAACCGACCGCCAATTGTTGTCCGTTGCCGCAAGCCGAGGCGCCCAGTCAAGTTCACCGGGCTTGGTGGTGATACTTGCTGTGAGTCCGGGCGGAACATTTCCGAGTATTACATTCGTACCAATCGTTAAGCTTGAACCCGTAAATTGGTCCGCTAGCAAGGTTGCGGTAATTTCACCGCTTACGGAGCCATCACCCGCTGGGTTTTCGGTAAAGCCAGCACCGCCATAAACAAGGCTAGGGGCATCGTTAAAATCTATGCCTCGATGGCTACTGGCTGGCCCAGTGGCGTTAGTAATGTGGCCTGCACTGCCGCTTAAAAACGCGCTGTCAGTAAAGCCAAAGGTAACGTTAGAGACGCCGTTAGCATCCGCATGATTAGTTGCATTGCTGCTTAGTGTCACGGTGGCAATGTCATCCGCTGAAGCTGTCATTGCTAGATTATCAGTCAAATCTATAGGAAACCCTCTCAAAGCGACCGCAGCAAATTGACCATTACCGTAGGTAACCGAGTTCCAGGCATGCTGCTCTGCCGCGTCTAGGGCTGTCCAAGTAATCGCATCGGGTGAAGTCATGACTGAATTAGTTTCATCACTAGATATCGCTACAAACTGACCATTACCGTAAGTAACGGATCGCCAGTCATTCAGCGCGGCTGCTGTTTGAGCCATCCAGTTAATTCCGTTTGTTGAAGTCATTACTCTGTGAGACCCACTCCCAGCAACCGCCACAAACAGATCATTGCCATAGGTAACAGCTTTCCAATTATTCAGTTGCGCCGCTGTACGAGGCGTCCAACTGATTCCATCTGCAGAAGTTATAACTCGAGTCAAGCCATCACTAGACACAGCAACAAATAGACCATTACCATAGGTAACGGCTTTCCAATTATCCAATGCAACCGCGTTACTAGACGCCCATGTAACTCCATCTGAGGAGGTCATCACTCGCTTAGCCCCACTCGTAGCTATCGCCACAAACAGACCATTACCGTAAGTAACAGATTGCCAGGCATCCAGTGATGCTGCCAGTTGAGCCGTCCAGCTAATTCCGTCTGTTGAAGTCATTACTCTGTGGGTCCCACTACTAGCTACTGCCACAAACTGGCCATCGCCGTAGGTAACAGATTCCCAATCATCGTGCGGCACACTGGCACCGATCTCCCAATCTAACTGTGTAGGCTCTATGACGATGCTTGCTGTTAGCCCAGGGGGTACATTCCCAAGCGTTACATCTGTACTAACCCTTAAGGCGGACCTTGCAAACGTATCACCCAACAAAGTAGCGATAATTTCTCCGCTCACTGAACCATCATTAGCCTGGTTTTCGGTAAAGCCTGCGCCGCCATAAACGATGCTCGCCCCATGCGCATAATTGCCAACCGTCAATAGGGTGACAATGAAAAGCGTAATTAAATTTTTCATTGTTATCATGGGCCGTGGCAGCCGTTATATTTATTTACAATTTTCTTAAAGGCATCAAGAACAAACACGCTCGACGCGCCGAAACACAAGACCGCGTTAGCTAAGACAGGCGAACGCGCGCCATCGGAACAAAAGGCCTCGACCGTTTACATTAGAAAGTGGTATGTGGGGCGATCCGCCAGCCCGTTATTTTTTATGCGTGAATGAGGCGGAAATAGAAATAGAATTTCAATAATGGGGAGTTAAGCACTGTATCCGCATTTTAGTAAACCCATTTTAATAAACCATAACAAATGTGCTTACGGTCATAGTAACCCAGCCTGCCTTACATTGACATCACTTCACCAGTCTTGTCCACCTGTCAACACTGGTTTTGCTAGAAATGAGAAATTGCAGACATATATCCGGCTATTAATAGGTCGGGCGAATCGCCAGACCAAGCCTTAATGTGATTCGCTACCTACATACCTAAACACAATATCGGCTA
>JBLIOD010000032.1:0-29725 GCA_047639475.1 Gammaproteobacteria bacterium | reverse complement strand
TGTTCATGTTCGCTGGTTAATACCAACCGAACCGCGCGCTCCCGTACTTCGTGGGAATATCCAAGTCTTTTGTGCATTGACTAATCCTCTCAAGAAATTTAGTCTCCGACAACCCCGGGGCGAATCAGTATGGTAAGTAACTGAGGCGAGAGCATGGCATGTCGGTCTCGTGACCCTTTGCCTTGTTCGACGTGCAATATCATGCGTTCACTATCGATATCAGACACCTTGAGATGAGTGATTTCGCTTATTCGCAATCCCGCACCATAACCTACGCTGAGCGCAGCTTGGTATTTGAGGCTGCCCGCAACTTGAATAATCTTGGTGACTTCTTCAATGCTTAATATTTCTGGAAGCCTACGTGGTTCGTGCACATGGCGCATCTTTCTGACGCGCTGCGGACAATCTAAAGTCGTTGCAAAGAAAAAGCGTATGCCCGTGATAGTGCCATTGATAGTTCCGGGAGAAATGACCTCGTTTACCATGTGCAATTGGAACTCTCGCAGTTGCTCGGAAGTAGCTTTGGCGGGGGAATGTTTAAGATATTTATCCAGCTTAACGATGGCTCGGATGTAACACTTTTGAGTGGAGGGATTGAGCTTGCGCATGGCTAGGTCATCAAGCATACGTTGGCGTAAAGGGCTGATAGATTTGTTAGACTGGGTCATGGGTCTGCCTCCTATGTAATGTAGTTAAAAGTATTAGAACTTTAACTGCAACACGCACAAGACCCTGCTGGGCAATATTATGAACTACAAGATAGGCTGCTCGGTATCTATGGGACTACCGCGCGAGCGGTTTCGTACTTGGGCCAAACTCGGACGGTCGCCTTAATCCCCTGAGATGGTATTCATCTTCTTCAACTAAGACTTATTCAGTGAAAATCTCGCGAACTAACTTGCAGCTCGGCTAGCCAACCACTGATATTTTCTATGCGTCTAGCTATTAGGTGAGTTACCCCGCTCTGTTTTTGTAGTTCACCCGCGATCAGCATGATTTTTGAGTTGAGCAGTGCTTGGCGTTGAGCCAACGCGACTTTGGGCCAAACAATAATATTAATGCTACCCGTCTCATCTTCAAGCGTAACAAATACCACGCCTGATGCGGTGCCGGGGCGTTGACGGCCGATGACCAAGCCAGCCACTTTAACCAGTTTGCCATTTTGCGCTTGTACTAGATCATTCGCGCTCAGTACTCTTTTAACCTGCAAACGTTCTCGTAATAACGCTAACGGGTGTTTACCCAAAGTTAGACCTGTTGCTGAATAGTCAGCCATAGTTTCTTGTGTTTCGCTGGGTACACTCAGCATCGGCAAAGCTTCTTTAAACTTGGGTGTGCCCAATAAAGGCATGGCCTTTTCTATACCCGCCACGCTCCAATAGGCTCGGTGGCGATTGCCGCTCAGGCAAGCCAAGGCATTGGCCGCGGCTAATTGGGCTAAATGCTGTTGCCCGATAGCCGTTCTCTCGCTAAGGTCAGTTACATTTTGATACTTCTTTGTTTCACCATTGGGGGCATCACGATGATTGACGATGGCCTCACTCGCTGATTTAGGTAAACCTTTAACCATTCGCAAGCCTAAGCGCAGCTCAGGCGCTGGCTTGTTTTTATACACCAAGTGGCAGTCCCACTGACTCTGATTAACATCTACCTCCAGTACGGTTACGCCGTGATGCCGTGCATCTGCCACCAATTGTGCAGGGCGATAAAACCCCATGGGTTGGCTATTGAGTAAGCCACAGCAAAACGCTGCTGGCTCATAATGCTTAAGCCAGCAAGACACATAGGCCAACAAAGCAAAGCTGGCAGAATGAGATTCCGGAAAGCCATAATCGCCAAATCCTTTGATTTGCTTAAATACTTGTTCGGCAAACGATTGCTCGTAACCCCTTTCTAACATTCCATTAAGCAACTTAGTCTCGAACTTATCTAAACCGCCTTTGCGTTTCCATGCGGCCATGGCGCGGCGCAGTTGATCGGCTTCTCCCGGTGTAAAGCCAGCGGCGACAATGGCAATTTGCATTACCTGCTCTTGAAAGATAGGCACGCCCAAGGTGCGTTCTAATACCACTTTAAGCGCTTCGCTGGGATAGGTCACTTGCGAAGGGTCTTGCCGCCTTAGTAGATAAGGGTGCACCATGTCACCTTGGATGGGGCCAGGCCTGACTATCGCCACTTCAATGACTAAATCATAATAGTTAGCGGGCTTTAAACGCGGCAGCATCGACATTTGTGCGCGTGACTCGATTTGGAAAACACCCACCGTATCGGCCTTTTGGATCATGGCGTACACGGCTGGATCATCCTGCCTAATATTGGCCATCGTTAATCGCTCTCCTCGGTATTCCTTGATGTAATCAAAGCTCTTACGAATGGCGCTTAGCATGCCCAGGGCGAGTACATCAATTTTGAGTAAGCCTAGCGACTCTAGATCATCCTTCTCCCATTGGATCACGGTGCGATCCTTCATGCTGGCGTTTTCTATTGGCACCAGCTCACTAAGCGGGCCTTGCGAGATAACAAAGCCGCCGACATGTTGCGATAGATGCCGGGGAAAGCCCAGCATGGCTTTAACTAACTGACCTAATAACTTAATGCGTGGATTGTCCGGCGAAAAGCCAACCTCAATAAGCCGTTGATCAATCTCTTCTTGTTTGTCCCAGTAATGAATCGATTTGGCTATGCGCCCTACTTGTGTCAGGCTCAAGCCAATGGCCTTGCCCACATCGCGGATGGCACTACGCGATCGATAAGTGATAACAGTTGCCGCTAAAGCCGCGTGACCACGGCCATATTTTTGATAGATATATTGAATCACCTCCTCTCTGCGCTCGTGTTCGAAATCAACGTCTATATCGGGCGGCTCATCGCGCTCTTTAGAAATAAACCGCTCGAACAGCATATTCATCTCTGCAGGATTCACTTCAGTGATGCCCAAGCAGTAACATACCGCCGAATTTGCGGCTGAACCCCTGCCCTGACACAGAATGCCTTGGCCACGCGCAAAACGCACAATGTCATGAACCGTTAAAAAGTAAGGCTCGTATTTAAGCTCAGCAATGAGATCTAATTCTTTTTCTATGAGTTGTAATACTTTATCTTTAGCCCCTGCTGGCCAGCGCTTGGCCACGCCTCGATAAGTTAACCGGCGCAGCCAACTCGCAGGTGTTTGGTCTTTGGGCACCAAGTTATCTGGGTATTCGTAGCGAAGCTCATCTAACGAAAACTGGCATTGCTTGGCGATCTCAACGGATTGAGCCAACATCGCTTGAGGGTATTGCGCCGCTAAAAGCCGCCGCGGACGCAAAGTTTGTTGGGCATTTGATGGCAAGTGATAACCCAATTGACTAACGGGTTTATTGTGCAAGATAGCGGTTAACACATCGCGCAACGGGCGCCTATTAGGGTGATGCATTTGCACTGCCCCACAGGCAACGCTAGGTATGTCGCACTCCATAGCGAGTTGCTGTGAACGCATCAGTAGTTGCCGGTCTTGCCCAGTTCGCGGCAAGTTCAATGCCAGCCATGTTTTACCCTTAAATAACTTGGCCAACCACTGCCCTTGCTGCTTGCTTGATTGAAGGCCGAATGGCCATAGGGCAATACAACCTAAGGGCTGATGCTTTTCAACATCACTGCGACTCAATAGATAACTGCCCTTCGCTGCCTGTCTTCTGCCTTGCGTAATTAAGTGTGATAAACGACCGTAGCTTTGCCTGCAAGTGGCCAACAATATGAAGTGCGTGCCATCGTCTAAAGTAAATGTGCTGCCAATAATCAGCTCTATATTGCGCTTTTTAGCCGCATTGTGCGCTCGAACCACACCTGATAACGAGCAGTCATCGGTAATCGCGATGGCTAGATAGCCTAAGTCATCAGCCCGTTCTACCAGCTCTTCAGGGTGAGAGGCGCCTTGCAAAAAGCTGAAATTGCTAATGGCATAGAGCTCGGCATAATCAGGCAAACAGGCCATGGACATACCACATGGATCTAGTTTGTTGCATGACTTGCTGCCCAGCCTGCCGTCTAGAGTTCATCTGTTGGCAAATATCTTGATATAACCAAACCTTGGCACCTGAAGGTGTTTTCACGCTACAGTAATCTCGACGGGCATCTTTCCCCTGCCACCAGCCCGCCTCAATACGTTCGTGATCACTAAGGCGTTTCAACCGCTTTAAGCTACCGCTGTATGCCACCGGCTTGAGCAATAGCCAAAGTGGGCGCTGATTGGTTTGCTCATCTGTCTTCTGGGTCTGCTGTTTTTTATACGGTCGGTCTAAAGAAACCCGCCGCCACGCTTTCTCAGGACGATGGTCTTCTTGCGACTGTAGTCGACAAACGGCCTTCTCGCCCAAACGGGCGCTCAATATGCCTAATAAGGTTTGCCAGTCTTGCTGGTTCTGCTCTTGCTGGCCAAATAAGACCTGATTACCCGGTTGATGCTCAAGCACCTGATCAATCTTGAGTGATACCGCAATCACCGAGCGGTCAAACTCCGTGCGTTGTAGTTGCTCGGTCAACTGCGGTAAAAACACTTCTTTTTGATAACTGGCTTGTTGTGATCGGATAATTAGCTCACAACGTGCAAGGCCTTCACTGCGGTAACCGACATAGGTAAATGAGAAAGCCATTACTTGGGCAGCGACTGATCGAATCTGTAAGAAGCGCTGTGCTTTATCTAATAAGCGCTCTGCGGCAATCAACAATGTAGTGTTATCACTGGTGTCTGAAGGCAAGTCTATCGTTAGCTCAAAGCCCACTGGTGGCTTGTAATAAGCATGAGGCTTTAAGCGCTTGCCTGACAGTAAATCTAAAAACTGCGGTAGCACCGCTCCAAAGCGACGCGCCAAGTCCGCTTGGGGCAAGCGCCAAATATCTCTTAGGCAAGACAAGCCACAATTACTCAGTTGAGTAATCAATTTATTACTCAGCGGCGTTGATGATAAAGACAAAGAACCCAAGACTGATTGCAATGAGGCAGCTTTAGGCACAGAGATATTAATACCATTACGTGACAGTAGCTGTGAAGCATCCGCAACAGGCGTGCTAGCGATAGCATGTTTAGCTTTAAATAAATTGCTTATCTCATTGATAATATTATTTATTCCTTTGAATAGTTTTAAACTTGCACTCACTTCTAGTAATAAAACATCACCGCCTGATAAAGCCAAATTGGGCGTAAACATAGCGGCCTGTTGCGCATAACTTTCTAAAATTGTCGCCTCTTTAAGCTCATTACGCATTCTCACTTGAAGGTTATGACACAGCGCATAAGCTGAGTTAAGTGGCATGCCTGGCATAATGCCTTGAGACAAGGCCAACTCATTGGCGTTGTAGATAACTGTTTGCCCCTTGCTAATTTGGATCACCACGAATGCCTGATCAGTGGGCGACCCGCAGGCCGTCAATGCTATTTGCTCAAAGCAAACCGCAATCCATACCTGCTTTGAAACATTAGCCGCTTTAGCCAACTGTAATGCTTGCCCTTCATTAGGCGGCTCAGCGGCCAGCGCATAAGGAACGGCTTTAAAGAGCTGCTGCTGTGCTTTCATAGATCTAACAACTTCATATCTTTAACAAAAGGGGCCCAGCTTGACCCGCAACTTCACTAGGGTCTTTAGGCAGTTGCCGGGCTTTAAGAATATCGACTTGCAAGCCTTTGTCTTGATAGGTCAAGCCCAAGCGCAAACTGACCGGCGTTTGTACGGCCTTGCCGCAGCGCACCAATACGCCTAGAGACAAGCCCAAGCTAGCCGCCACTTGTAGACGCCTGATTTGCTTTGCTGTCAGCTGCGCAAAAACCAACACCAACGCGCCTTGTGCAGTGGCCAAGATTTTTTCAGCAGCCCATGCCTCATCTTTAGCTTCAATGCCTTTTTCGATCACCCAGAGGTGTTGCAAATCGACTTTTGCTGCCTGCATTGCCGGGGCATAGGGCATATACGGAGGGGCAATAAAAACAATGGGTTGCTGATTTTGGCTTAAGATTGCCATTAAAGGTAGCAATATGGATAACTCACCTTGGCCCCAGCTGCTCACCACTACTTCAATGACACTGCCTTGTGGCCAACCACCGCCGGGCAGTACTTTATCTAACGACTTATAGCCTGTGCCCAGAAACTGCGCCTGTGGACTTGCATGTTCTATTCGGCTTTTACCTCGCCATAGCTGTGGGTTTTGCCTAAGCAGTGTCTCTATTGTCTCGCGCTTAGGTTTTTTATCTAGTGATGTCTCCATGAAGCCTTAGAGCGTCACGAGCGCAGAATGGGCCAAGCACAAGAGAAATAAAAAGCTCAATGTATAAACATAGACGGGCATTTTAAATGCCTCTTCAGCTGCGCACTTTCTCGCGCTGTTACTCTGTTGCGATCTCATTGTAGGGAATGACGTACAACGCCCACGCCCAAGCCTTCAATCGCAAAGTCGGCTTCTCGCAAATCTACTTTTATAGGAGAGAAATCAGGGTTCTCAGCCAATAAGATCACTTCATTATCTATGCGCTTAAAGCGCTTTACGGTGACCTCATCGCCTATTCTGGCGACGACAATTTGACCATCACGCACTTCTTGAGTACGTTGCACCGCCAGCAGATCATTATCTAAAATGCCGACATCGCACATACTATGCCCTCTAACACGCAACAAGTAGTCTGCTTTAGGCTTAAACTGGCTGGGATTTAACTCGATATACTCTTCAATATTCTCTTCCGCCAGAATAGGTGCGCCCGCAGCTACCTGCCCAATTAATGGCAAGCCCAGCGTTAATGCTTGCTGCATTAACTTAATGCCCCTGGAAACGCCCGGCACCAGCTCGATTAAGCCTTTGCGTGCCAAGGCTTTTAAATGGTCATCTGCCGCAGTCGGCGAGCGAAAGCCAAAGGCGATGCACAATTCTGACCGAGTGGGCGGTAGGCCGGTGTTGGTTATAATAGATTTAATAAAATCTAGTATCTGCTGTTGTCGCTGTGTTGTTCTTGCCATGAGTTAAATAATAGACTACTGTATATCCATACAGTATATTAAATTCATCCATCGCTGCCAAGCGCTAAATCAAAACTAAACCTGAATTAAGGCAGATATTTGCATTTATCGTGCTCCCTCTGTAATGTGACAGCATAACCGACTAGAGGCACAACAATATGTGTGGACGTTATTCAAACCATGTAAAGGAAATGCACAACTGGAGCAGTGTGCTGGGCAACTGGCCGGCTGGTCACGGTATGAGTGACAATGTGGCTCCCAGCCAATTTGCTCCTGTTGTCGTGATGTACCAAGGCGAAATCATTACTTTACCCATGCGTTGGGGCTTGGTGCCCGCATGGTCGAAAACACCCAAACCCAAGTACGCTACTTTTAACGCACGTATTGAGACCATTGCTCAAAAACCGGCTTTTAGAGATAGCTTTAGTAAACGACAAACCTGTTTAGTGCCGTCAAATGGCTACTATGAATGGACAGGAGAAAAAGGCAATAAACAACCCTACTTTATTGAGCGCAAGGACAAGCAGCCGTTGATGATGGCGGGTATATGGGAGTTTTGGCAACAACAAGACCAACAACTTTACTCCTTCACTATTTTAACCAAAGCCGCCAATGACACATTGGCTGAACTGCATCCTAGAATGCCGGTTCTATTGAAAAAGGAAGAAGCACTGACTTGGCAAACGCAGTATATGAACTTAGATGCCGTAGTTGGCCCGGAGATGCAGTATTGGCCTAAGGTCAGTTAATAAGACCTCAGCCAAACGAACGGCTAACGACTGACAGACTTGTAGAAATAACGCCTGCATCTCGTTTCTCCTAACACGTTCATCAAACGGCTAATTAACGCAATAACAACGAAGGTCAAGATAAGCCGCCCCCAAAGCAGACCACTCAAATCTGCACCAATAAGTAGCAACAACAAGGTATCTTCGATAACGCTGTGCAATAAACCCAGCATAAGCATGGCAGTAGCCACATCACGCGGCGGCACAGCGCCTTTCCTGGCTTCGTTAATCAGCAAACCTCCCCCATACGACAAACCCAAGGTTATGCCGACAATCGTAATGGTTGTGGCTTCTCGGCCAATACCCAGCAACCGTAATATGGGTTGCAGCAACCAGGCAACCAGTCGCTCTATACCGAGCACTTTAAGTATTTTCAAACAAAGCAGCAATACCGCAATAATGACGACCACCAGGCCAAGGCTCTTAACTTGCGCGATCGCCCAGGCGGGCAAACTATTGTCTTGAGCACTACTGGGTTGCCAAACCATCTGCGCTGGCTGTTGTAGCCATCCCCCGCTGCTATATAACTTATGTAGGCACCATCCGTAGAACAAGGCGCCGCCGATTCGCAAAAATAAGGTAAGCCATGTGTTAACTCCGGCTTTCTTCGCGATAGTGCCTTCGATAGGCAACCCATGCGCAACTAACATCATACTGGCCATCACCGTGACTTGCGCAACGCTTAGGCTCTCGTGCACGCCAAAGTTAACGTACACCAGCATGCCCGCGTATATGTTTGTCACCAGCGTGGTTGCCCAAACGATACCGACGGCTTCAGGCAAACCAACCAGTGACATCACAGGCGCCAGCATGGCACTTAGATACGTAGTTGCCCCCAGCATATTCAGCAACTTGACGATAATGATGACGGGAATCAATATTTTAAACAAGGTCGTCGAGACATCAAAAATCTCTAGACCCAGTTCTTTAAAAAATTTAAGCATTGGATTGAACTGCAATGTTGGAGGCGGAAGGCATAAACCTTAATAACCTGCTTTGACGTTGGTCATAGAAGCGTCGTTAAGCCCTACACTTTGGCTTGAACTTTATGCGTTATCACCATAGCAATAGCCATAGGCACAAGGAATGCCATAATCTTAAATGGCGCAAAACCTAAAACAGTCAACGCAGGACCTGGACATAGGCCAGATATTCCCCACCCTAGACCAAATAAAACAGCGCCAACGACCAGCTTTGGATCAATGGCTATTTTCGTCGGCAAGCTAAATTCACTTGAGAAAGTAGGCTTGGTTCGTTTAAAAGCAAGGCGATAACCGATCGATGTGGTGATAATGGCACCGACCATCACCCAAGCCAAACTGGGGTCCCAATCACCTGCGACGTCTAGAAAGCTGAGTATTTTATCTGGATTAACCATGCCAGAAATAATCAAGCCTGTACTAAACAAGCAGCCCGCGAAATACAAACTGAAATTTTTCAGGTTCATCATGCTCCGTGCCTCATGATATAAACTGTGACACCGGCCACCGCCATAAAAATGACTGTGGCTGAGAGTGAGCGAATTGAGAACCTAGAGATGCCACATACGCCATGGCCTGAGGTGCAGCCTCCGCCTATAACGGTTCCAACACCTACCAGTAAACCCGCCAGTATCAACAGCAGACTATTGCTCGTTATTTCTATTGCGACTGAAGGTTTTCCAAACAACGCCAAGATGATCGGCGGTGTGAGCATGCCGGCGATAATCAGCAATCTCCATGCTCTATCACCCTTATTCGCGACCACTGCGCCACTCACTATACCGCTAATGCCGAATATTCGGCCGTGATTGAACATTAACAATACCGCAGCGGAGCCAATTAATACACCGCCTAAGCCGGCCATCATTGCATCATTCATTAGGTGACTCTCGTCGAAAAAGATGACTAAATTCTACCTACTTATTCTTTGATTTTCCTGCCAATATTTGGGTAGCCACCAGCAGCGTGGTCGATACCACGACCATGATGGTAGAGATTGCGGCGATAGTGGGGTCGATGAAATCTCGCAGCGCACTAAACATATGCTTGGTCAGGGTGGCGTTCTTACCGCCGGACACAAAGATGGAGATAATCACTTCATCGAAAGAGGTCAGAAATGCTAATAAAGCAGCGGTAACAATAGAAAACTTAATTTGCGGCAAAGTAATGGTAAAAAAAGCCTTAGTGCGAGTAGCGCCAAGGCTTCTAGCAACTCGCTCTTGGTCTAAATCATAATTACGCAGCGCTGAGGTAATCACGATCATAATCAGTGGCGCGGCTAAAACAGTATGGGCTAATACCAAACCCGTAATCGTATTATTAAGCCCGACTTTTCCGTAGGCGTAGAAAGTGCCGATCGCTATTAAGATAACCGGCACAATCATGGGCGTAAGCATAAAGGCAAACAACGCTCTGGCTGCGCGATGCCCCGATACAAACAAGGCATAAGCGGCCATCGTACCTAATGGCGTCGCCACTAGCATGGTCAAAATGCCGACTTTGAAGGACGTCACCGTCGCCCTCATCCACTTGGCTGATTCTACATATACTTCGTACCATCTTGTCGACCAGACCTCTGGCGGAAACTCTAGATACTGTGAATCAGAAAATGACATGGGAATAACGATTAGCGTTGGAATAACCAGCAAAATCATTATTATGCCAGCAACAATATACAGCCATAAGCGGTTGCCGTGGGTGATCTGCGTGTCCGAAGCAGGATTATTTAGCCAGCTCATCTTAATGCTTCCCAAAAAGCGCGACATCTAGTTTAAACAAACGCGTCGCTGCAATCAGCACCCCAAAAGTTGCTACTAACAGCACTACACCCAAGGCACTGGCAGCCCCCCAATCATATTGGTTTTCAAGTATCGCCGTGATCTGCGTTGCCACCATTACCACCCTTCCCCCGCCTAGCACCGCTGGCGTGACGTAAAAACCCAGGCAAAGCACGAACACAATTAATGAGCCCGCCACCAAACCCGAAACTGACAAGGGGAAATAAACCTGCCAAAAAGACTGCGTTGGCGTCGCACCCAAATTAGACGCCGCGTGCATCATGTCTTGTTTTATTTTGCGCATTGACCCGTACAAAGGCAGCACCAAGAACGGTAACATAATATGCGCCATGCCTATCAAGGTGCCCGTCATGTTGTGTACTAACTTAACGGGAGAATCCCACAAACCAATTGACATCGCAAAGTCGTTAAGGATGCCTTTTTTCTGCAACAGTACTAACCAAGCATAAGTTCTAACGAGCAACGATGTCCAAAATGGCAACAACACTGCCAGCATAAAGAAACCTGCTAGACGCGAAGGCAGCATGGCTAAAAAATAAGCGTAGGGGTAACCAATCAATATGCAAATAAAGGTGGTTAAAATGCTTACCTTAAATGTCGTAATGAAGGTACGAGCGTATGATTTGTATTCGATCATTTTTTGGTAATTCTCTATGGAGAATTGCCCGTTATCACCTATAAACGAAAGATAAAACAACCAGCCTACGGGAATAACGATAATGGCGATAATGGCCAATAAAACCGGCAGAGCCAGGCCAAGTAGCATGCGTTGCTCTCGAACGCCTTGCTTTTTAAGCAATTGCTCATTGGTGCCCTCTGGTTGTGATGAAGTCATGCTCATCAATCTTTATCAACCGGAATGACGATGATATCTTGGCGGTTTAAGCCCAGTTGCACTGCATCACCGGTTTGCAGCGCATTTTGCGAAGACGAAGAGTCCGTACTAAACCTAAAGGACAAATCAAACCCGCCGCTGATAGTTACTAACACAAAAGCCGTTTCGCCTTGAAACACGAACTCTCTGACGACACCCGAAAAAGTGACTACTTTATTTGAATCGACGGTATCGCCCTGCGTAATAAACAATCTTTCAGGTCGTATCACCAATGAATATTTTTCTGATCCCGGTGCCGGTGAAACTTGTATAGACTGATCACCAAAATGCAAGTTGCCTTTACTGTCTTCAGCTAGCGGCAGCATGGTGGACTCACCAATAAAGTCGGCAACAAAGGCGTTCGCGGGTTGGTTATAAATAACGTGCGGCGTATCTATCTGCGTTATCTTGCCATCATTAATCACCGCAATACGGTCTGACATGGTTAAGGCTTCTCTTTGGTCATGCGTGACATAAACCGTGGTTACGCCCAACTGATGATGCAAATGTTTAAGCTCAATCTGCATTTGCTCTCGAAGCTTCTTGTCGAGCGCCGATAAGGGTTCATCCATCAATAAAATTCTGGGTCGAAATACAAATGCGCGCGCCAAGGCCACCCGCTGTCGTTGCCCACCTGATAATTGCTCAATGCCGCGATCACCCAGTCCATCGAGTTGCACCGTGGCCAAGGCTTCCTGCACTCTTTGCGCTGCTTCTGCTGTCTTCACACCGCGCAACTTTAACGGAAAAGCGATATTTCCTGCCACGCTCATGTGCGGAAATAAAGCATAACTTTGAAACACCATGCCGACATTTCTTCTATGCGGCGGTGTTAAGATAACTTCGTCCTCACCAAATCGTATGCTGCCGGCATCGGGACGATTAAACCCAGCAATGGCCATCAACAAAGTGGTTTTTCCAGAGCCTGAAGGCCCTAGTAAAGTAAGAAATTCACCGCTTTTTATGTTTAAGTCGACATTATCAAGTGCATACAGTTTACCGTATTTCTTGGTTAAGCCTTGTACCGAGATCGGCAAAGCCGAATGAGAGTTTTGAGAATCGCTATTTGACACTATTTCACCTAAATAAAAAAAAGCCGGGAGCCCGAGGAGCCGCCCGACTAATGCACTAACTGAACAAATTACTCGCTCATTAACTCCATATACATTTCGAGCGCTTCGGTGCGATGCTCCGCATACCAATCTAAGCTAACCGGCAACATTAAAGGCACATTGTTAGGGTGACTAGGTAACGATTCTAGCAACTCTGCAGAGGCTGTTGTTACCTCATAGGCCTTCTTGTTGGTGGGGCCGTAAGTAATGTGGAATGGCAAATTAGCTTGATACTCAGCTTTAGAGACTTCCGCTAAGAACTTCATAGCGGTATCCTTGTTTGGCGCGCCTTTTGGCATGGCAAAGCAATCATAATCAAGTAACGCTTGATTAAAGGTATACCCTACTTTAGCACCGTCTTTCGCGGCATTGTCAAAACGGCCATTCCAGCCAGTAGACATATCTACTTCAGCATCTTTCATTAACTGCGCTTGTTGTGCACCTGAACCCCAGAACACTGCGATATGTGGCTTTAGCTCACGAATCTTATTGATCGCTCGCTCAACACCCGCTTTGGTTGAAAGTACTTCATAAACTTGATCAGCAGGTACGCCGTCAGCCATCAATGCGGGTTCTAAAGCACCATCTACATTATTAGCTCGATACGCTCTGGTACCCGGAAATTTTTCAACATCCCAGAAATCTGCCCATGAATTAGGTGCGCCTTCTGTACCTGGCTCACCATATTTGTCGGTGTTCCAAGACATAACCGTAGCGAACACATCTGAACCAACGCAATAGTCGTTGTAAGTAGCAGGAATAAAATCTGAAACATCAACCACGCTGTAATCGATTTTCTCTAGACAGCCTTTCGCGCCGGCTGAGGCCGCGCCGCCAGAACCTGTCACCACTAAATCCCATGTGACAGAGTTAGATTCAACTTGCAGACAAGTTTTTGACATGCTGGCACCTGATTCGCGAATAATCTCTATGCCGGAGTTTTTAGACGCGTCAGTAAATAACGCCGCATCTTGTGCCGCACCGTAAGTTCCACCCCAAGAAACAACGGTTATTGGCTCAGCAGCAGTAGCTGAACCCGCTACGGCAATGCTGGCCGCCACCAAAATGGAGCGAACTGGATATAAACTTTTTTGTACTTTTGACATGGTAGTCCTCCTGTTTAATTTATGATAAATAATGGATTAATTAATAATTGAGCTTATTTAAAGCTCAAATTTCTTCTTGAGCTGCTTGGGCTCAAATCTCTTGTTGAGCATCTTAGGGCTCGACTTCTTATTGATTATGGTATTGGTGAGCATGACTAACCTAGTTCTGCTCACTAATTTGGTAATCGGCTTTGTCTAACCAATCTGAATTGATGTCAACGCCCCAACCAGGGCCTTCTGGAATTTGCACCTTGCCGTCTTTAGCAACTGGGAAATCACTATATATGCCGTACTGCCAAGGATAGTAATCTGCCTCTTCGATTGAAAACTCTACGTAGGGGCCAGCGTTTTCTATAGCGCCCATCAAGTGCAGGGTAAATACCGTAACCAAGGACATATTTGCAGCATGCGGTGTGATTATCTTGCCCGCGGCCTGCGCCATTTTTACCACGCGCATGGTCCGTTCAATGCCGCCCATATAACAAATGTCAGGTTGGTAAACATCCACCGTGTCGTTGTCTATCATGTGCTGCCATAAAGCCAAGTTACAGTCTTGCTCGCCGCCAGTCACATCTAAGGATAAGGAGTCAGTCACCTGCTTGGTCCATTCATATTCCCAATACGGGCAAGGCTCCTCAAAGTGGCAAATGCCGTTATCTTCAAGTACCTTGCCAAGCTCGATGGCCTTTTGGGGGCTGTAACAACTGTTGCCATCCACCAACAGATCTACTTCGTCGCCTAGCTGGCGGCTAACCGTTTTGATGATTTCTTCGCTGCGCCCTGGCCACTCATCCCGATCACGACCACACTCAGCGCCGACACGAAACTTGAAAGCGTTATACCCATGTTTATCTCGAAGCGCGCTAAAGCGGTCTGCCTCATCTTGTGGCGTAATATCACGTTTCATACTGGAGGCGTAAACGCGAAATGGACGAGGTGTGCCACCGAGTAACTCGCAAACTGATTTTTGTTCGATTTTCCCGTGTAGATCCCATAAAGCGGTATCTACTCCACATACAGCACGACATAGATAAGAGCCGGGAAATTTGTGTTCTTTTTCAAACACCAAATCAAAAATATCACCTAAATTCGTTAAATTAGAGACGTCTCGTCCTAGTACCCAGGGCGCGACTTGGCGATGTAAAATGGTGGTGGTGATGTCTGAATGATAGGTCGAAACTTGACCCCAGCCTTGGTGCCCGGTGTCGGTAGTGACCCGAACCAAGCCTATGCTGGTATTGGAAAATGACTCTATGCTCTTTATTCTCATCTACAGTGAAATTTTAGTGCCTACACAAGTTTCTATCGATTTTTAATTCGTTTCTTATCAAAGGGATTAAATGGAAAACCCTCGTGCCACGCTATTATTCATGTTTTAATGGTCTTAATTAAATAGCCAATATGAAATAAATGTGCATACCAATTTATATTCCCACTATCTGCCAAGTTTAACCAATGGTTAAGAGTGTCGGCGGCACCCTGTTTGGTGCTATCAATTTACAACGGGGCGACGCAAGCTATTTGCATACTCAACTTTATATCGCGCTTCGAGAGTTCATATTAGGCGGCGTGGTTAAAAGTGAACAACGCTTGCCCTCGTCACGCGTATTAGCTGACGAACTAAACATCTCGCGCACCACTGTGTTAACGGTATATGACCGATTAACCACCGAAGGCTTAGTGTATTCCAAAACCGGTGCCGGTAGTTTTGTGAGCCCCAGCCTTAAACAACGTAGAGCCGCGATGGACAGCGCCATCGCTAAACGCCCTAGCTCACCGCAAGACGCGCCTCAGCTATCTGAGTCGTTTCGGGAAACTAGTGAACGATTACCTATTAGGGTTGAGATGAGTAGCATACAGGCATTTTCTACTGCCATCCCCGCAGTTGATATTTTCCCCATGCCATTATGGAGTAGATTGGTATCTCGTTATAGTCGACAGCCTGACTTGGTTCGCTACATATCTAGCAAAGGTTACCCGCCCTTGCGCAGCGCGATTGCGTCGCACTTACGCACAGAACGGGGGTTGAGCTGCCGACCAGAACAGGTGTTTATCACCAGCGGCGCGCAACAAGCCTTATCGTTCTTGGGTGAAATTCTACTTAACCCTGGCGACGCCGTTTGGTGCGAAAACCCCGGTTCTCGCGTTGCCCTTAATGGCTTCAGTGCCAGCGGCGCTAAATTAGTGCCGGTACCCGTAGATGATGAAGGCTTAATAGTAGAGCAAGGTTTGTTAGCGGAACCTCACTTTAAGCTAGCCTCGGTTACCCCATCGCATCAACAGCCTCGCGGATCGATCATGAGCTTATCTAGACGCTTGGAGCTGCTCAACGCGGCTGACGAAGCCAATGCGTGGATAGTGGAAGATGATTTTGACGGTGAGTTCTTTTACTCAAAGCGGCCATTGCCCACCCTTTTTAGCATCGCCCGTAATAACCGCGTTATTTACGTCGGCACTTTTAGTAAGTCCATGTTTCCTTCATTGCGTCTGGGTTACTTTGTGGTACCTGAAGGCTTGGTTGATAGACTCACTAATACTGTAGGTAGTTATTTACCCGCAGTACCATTACTCATCCAAGCCGCCACTGCTGAGTTTATCGACAAGGGGCACTTTGCCACCCATATCAGAAAAGCCAAGAGGAGTTACCGCGAGCGATATCAAGCACTGGCAGATTCAATACAGCGCCACCTCAGTGACTATTTAGAGTTAATTCCCACCGAGACGGGGTTTCACGCGCTGGCTTTATTTCTGAAGGATCATGACGAAAGAGTGATTGCTGAAGCGGCCTTCAAAAAAGATATTTTAATCCGGCCCTTAAGTAATTACTGCATTGAAGACGTGGAAGGCTCAAAGGGCATCGTAATTGGTTATGGCTGCGTAACACCTGAAGAAATTGAAGCTTCGGTGATTGTGCTAAGAGCCGTTTTTGAATCAGTAAAATTACAAAATTAATTCGACGATTTTTCAACTTAACATAGCCGCTGAAAAAAGGCGTATTGGTCCGGCCGATAAGCAATTATTGTCTTGAGAAGATAAAGGAGCTTAGAGGTATTGCAATCGGTTATGGCTGCGTTACACCTCAAGAAATAAAGGCTTCGGCGATAATACTAAAATCAATTTTTCAAGCCGCCGCCGAACAAAATGAGACCTAAAGAGGTCTTTGGAGTGCGCAAGTGTTATGAGCCATCACTAATTCAGTCGATGCTTACAGGCTAAAGTTGCTTGCTTGCAACACCCTCAGCTTCGATTCAAACTCCGCCTTGCTATGATAACAGCCATAGAAAACTCGTTTACCTACGTACCCCATACGGCCATGTAAGTTGCGCCAATTATCGAAAATCAAGGTCATGCCGGGGCGTAACGCAATCTTCACCCAGTTTTCTTGGTTATTTACTAGTGTGTGAAACAATTTATAAGCGCGATGAAAGCGCTTAAGCTCATCACCTTCCAATAGAAATGGCGCGCGGTCGTAATTGTTAAACGATACCTGAACCAGCACGCCCTCAGAATCCAATCGAAATACCGGCCGCTCTGCGCGCACGTGTACGCCCGGCTCGATATAATGGCCTATCACAGGCACCTGGGTTAAGGTTTTGTATGCCTCAGGATCACCTTGTCGTATCTGCTCGGCAATGGCAAAACCATCTACCTGTGTGCTTCCCCCTCCCCTGCCATCAAATTGCAGGCAGTTGAACATTTGCAGGCCTGCCGCGTCGTGGTAATAAGTCCCGTCAGTATGTGGCTCTAAATAGCTGGTGGAATAGGCGCTGTCTCCATGGTCGATCACTTCGGAAGACAACTCCCACATTTTACCGAACAAAGTTTCTTGGACTAAACCCACCCGGTTCGCCAGCAAGTCGGTGTCTTGCTTATTCGACGGGACATCGGTTACCACACTAAAACCGTATGTATGAATATTCTCTAGCCAAGTTTGTAAGCCGCTGTCACCTTGCATGACCGATTTAAAATCAACCGTTGGCAGCGAATCTAATGGTGAAGTCTTATCCCACAAAACCCTTGGATTGATCGGTGACAGATCATGACGAGCGGGCGCTACCCCCATAACACTAGCAAAAAAATAGGCAGAGATAATGGATGTTTCTCCAGTGCTCCAGTGCAGTTCTAGCAATTGTGAATCGGTGTCTATCTTCACATCCGTGCAGGCAATATCTTCTGGCGTGGTAAAGGTATCGGTCAACCTTTGTAACGTTTGCTGATCCAGACTATTAGCATCAATGCCATGATCACGCACCCAGAACCAAGAAAATAGCTTGCCCTGCTCGTCGTTATCAAAGTGAACCGTCAATCCCGCGTCGCTAGCTGATACATTGGTAATTTTAGACTGACAGTGTGCAATATAAAAATCATTGAAACCTGCGGCGCTAATGGTCTCATTTGACAAGGTTATGGAGTGGGACATAACAAATAAATCCGTTGATTGGGGAAATTAAAACTCGACAACCTAGGCCGCCAGATAGATAGCGATTATAAACTTAAAAACTAATTAGCTAAATCGAAAACAACGTTTGCGCCTACTATCGTAGAAGCCCTATTCACGTCATCTAACCTAATTTCAGAAATATGCCTCGCTGATAGAGTTTCTTAGTTATTTTCATTAGACTATTATTCACCTTAAGTTAGCGTGCATCCAAGTGAAGCCTACGCCAACCTGATTGTGTAAAATATTGATTTAAATTACGTTTTAAAATTAATCTATTAACCGAGCATTTGACCAATTTGATAAATTATGAGTTCACCTCTTACCAGTAAGTTACCAAACGTTGGCACGACCATTTTTACGGTAATGTCTAAAATGGCGCAAGAGTATGGTGCAATCAATCTGTCTCAAGGTTTTCCCGATTTTGAACCTGATTCAGCTTTACTAGACCGAGTCACACATCATCTGCAATCCGGAAAAAATCAATACCCGCCAATGATTGGCGTGGCTGTTCTGCGTGAAGCGATCGCTAACAAGCTGGCAACACATGCCAGCGTGAATGTAGACCCGGAATCAGAAATCACCATTACCAGCGGTGCAACAGAGGCTTTATTTTGCGCCATTCATGCAGTAGTGCAAACTGGCGATGAAGTGATCGTGTTTGACCCAGCCTATGACTCCTACGAACCCGCCATTGAATTAGCTGGCGGCAAGGCCATCCATGTGCCGCTAACGTTGCCTGACTACGGCATCGACTGGCAGGCTGTCGAACAGGCGTTTAGCCCCCGCACACGATTGGTCATCATCAATAGTCCACATAACCCAACCGGTTCCATTCTGCGTGATACAGACTTAGATCAACTCGCAATCTTGATAGAGCAATACAACTGTTTACTGTTGAGTGATGAAGTATACGAGCACATCGTATTTGATGGGCAAAAGCACAGTAGCGCACTCGCCCACCCTATTCTGAGTAAACGCGCCTTTGCGGTATTTTCTTTTGGCAAGACTTATCACGCCACAGGGTGGAAAATTGGCTACTGCGTGGCTCCTGCGGACTTATCAGCGGAGTTTCGCAAAATACATCAATTTAATGCCTTTACCACGGTCACGCCAATGCAATGGGCATTGGCTGATTTTATGGAATCCAACCCGCAAAACTATTTAGACTTATCCGCTTTTTATCAACAAAAACGCGATTTATTTCGGTCATTGATCTCTGAATCTCGCTTCAGGCTTCTACCCAGTGACGGCACTTACTTCCAGTTGGCCGATTATTCCGCTATTTCGGCTAAAACTGATACCGAATTTGCCACCTGGATGACACAAGAAAAGGGAGTAGCCGTTATTCCTCTTTCGCCTTTCTATCAACACGCACCCGATACTAAAATCGTGCGTTTTTGTTTTGCTAAACAAGACCAAACCTTGCGTGAAGCTGCTGAGATACTATGTCAGATATAGAAGACCGTTTACGCGTCAGCGTAATTCAAGACGAAATCAGCTGGCATGACCCAGCAGCCAACCGTGATAGATACGATAAACACTTGCCAGACACGCTAGAAACAGATCTGGTTGTGTTGCCAGAAATGTTTAGCACTGGCTTTTCAATGAAGCCCTGGGAATCGTTTGAAACTATGAACGGAAAAACCGTCGCATGGATGCTGACAAAAGCCCAGGAGCTCGATGCGGTGATCACCGGCAGTCTAATCATGAAGTTAGACGATCATTACGTAAACCGCATGATCTGGGCCAAACCTGATGGGAATTTGAGTTACTACGATAAACGTCACCTATTTCGCTTTGGCAAAGAACATTTACATTACGAAGCTGGCGACCAAAGAGTCATTGTCGAGCACAAAGGATGGCGGGTGGCCTTATTCATTTGCTACGACTTGCGCTTCCCTGTTTGGAGTAGAAATCAAGCCGATTATGATTTAGCGCTCTACGTCGCTAACTGGCCAGATGCCCGTCAATTTGCTTGGGACAGTTTGCTAGTGGCGAGAGCTATAGAAAACCAATGTTATATTGCCGCCAGCAATCGCGTGGGAGCTGACCCCTTAGGCAACACCTTTTCAGGTGGCAGTGCCATATTGGGCCCGAAAGGCACTGGTTTATTTGATTTTACTGATCAGACAGTTTTAAAGACAGAATCGCTATCAATGACTGAACTAAATGATTACCGTGAGTTATTCCCCGCAGCAAAAGATGCAGACCCGTTTACCTTGACCTAAACCTTAAGTAAGGCGATCGACAAATCGTTCGGCGTTAATAGCCAAATCATCTTCACCAACTTGGTCGAACGGATCTTCTAAGTGGCTCTGGATATTGTCCAAGCTTACCAGTATTAGAGAAAATAACACCGGCATTACGTAGGTCAGATTGGGACTGTAATCGACTGATATTGCAGCAAAATAAGGTCCATAGAGCGGCGGTAGAATGGTAATAAAAACGTCGCTGAAGGCGCGCAGTGTTTTTGGCGTGCGATACTGATAAACATGCTTAATACTCTCGAAAGAGATAAACATTTTACTTAAGAACTGATTGCAACGCGACACCTCTCCTGATGCCAAACCGTTCCCACGTAAATCATGCTTTATAAACAGCGAAAGCTCAGAAAAATGGGCATACACTGCCTCCTCATTCTGACGCATATCACGCACGGGATTTGTGAATAATTCTCGGCAGGATCTAAATAAACCGCCCAGTAGCTCTCGAGATTTTTCCACCGTTGCATCCTCAGGGGAATCCAGCCAATCTCGCGTCGCAAAGTACAGTGCCCTGCCATGCGCTTTCATTGCGCCGTAATCGTCTAAGGCTGCTTCTCGGCGCTTATAAGCCCCGCCTATTGAAAACACCACCGGAAAAACAATGGCGGTTGCTATCAACGTAAGAGGGAAATTGGCAGTTAACTCAAACTCCAAGCACCAGTAGGTTGACGCCACGGCCAGAACGGTGACTAGCAGTGATTTAAGGTTAATCAGCGATAAAATGATTCGCAGTTTGTTCAAGCCTTAATCCTTCCTAATCCTTATTCCAACTAAACGCTGACTTCTCCCCGTCAGACTCCGTTTTCTCGACTCTCAATGTTTTACTCGGCTCTTTGGGTTTGGCTTTCACCACAGACTCTGTCAGTCCCTTGCGCTTCATCTGTAAGCCGTTCAAAAAATTACGTAAAATTTGATCTTTGCACAAACGAAAATGCTTATGATCAGGCCGTCTAAAGAACGCGCTTAGCTCGTGTTTACTGATGGGCAAGCCGGCCAAGGTCATCATTTCCATAATGTCTTCAGCTTGTAAGTTCAAAGCAATCTTGAGTTTACGAAATATGATGTTATTTGATAATCTGGTTTCAGGCGTGGGTTGATCACCCTCTTTCTTCCCCCGTTTTACATTGATGAAACCGTTCAAGAATATAGCCATTTCTTTGTCACGACATTCTTGATAGCCACGATCTTCTTCTTTCTTCATCCAGTTGGCTAATTGTCTGGGTGCGACGACTCCATCTGCTGCAGCAAAAATTGCCAGCATTTGGTCATCGCTATAGTTATACAAATAGCGAACGCGTCGCAGTATCTCGTTATTGGTCATTTTAGGTTAGCTTGGTTTTAACTCTACTTCAACAAAGGCAAATTCATAATCGTTTGCATTGATTACATTGTGTTCTACTCCCGCTTCACGGGCATAAGATTGGGCTTTTTCCAAAGCCGCTGTATTATCACCTTGTTTGCTTTCAATAAGTAGCGTTCCGTCCATTTCTGGCACAACGATATAATCTAGCCCATGGCAATGCCAGCCGGTTTCTGCGCCGGGTGCGAAGCGCCACTGTGTGACGATAACACGGTCATTCTCAAATTGCTTGTAGGCCTTGGCCTTGGGTCTTTCTTTGGGTTTCTCTGTCATTATATTGATTTTTATAAATGTTTATTTATCTCTGTTTGCATGTGTGGCACCAGTTCTTCTTCAAACCAAGGGTTCTTCTTCAGCCAAATATTGTTCCTAGGGCTCGGGTGCGGCAATGGCAATAAACTGCCATCGAAAGCTTTCCAATTCCTCACCGTGTCAGTTAAATTCAATTTTGTTTTGGGAAAATGATAAGCCATTGCATATTGGCCTATCACCAGGGTTAACTTCAATGCAGGTAATTGATGCAACAGCGCTTCTCTTCATGCGGGCGCACACTCTGGGCGTGGCGCTAAATATCCTGATTTTCCTGTCCCAGGGTAACAAAAACCCATGGGCAAAACAGCGATCACCTTGGGGTTGTAAAATGTGCCTTTATCAATACCCATCCAATCTCTCAATCGATTGCCGCTGGCGTCATCAAACGGCACACCAGATTCATGTACTTTCCTTCCCAGTGCCTGCCCCACTCTTAATATTTTAGCATTTGGGTGAAGCTGCAGTACCAGCCGAACGCCATGCGGTAGAGATGCCTCGCACAAAGTGCACGCGCGTACTCGTTCTAACAGTTTATCGCTGGCGCTACTCAAGAATTATGACCGCCAAAACAGAACACTAACTAACGCGAGTAGTGCTGACCCGCCTTGCACCAACAAGATAGATTTTTTGGCGGTCAGTCCACCATAAATTCCTGCCATTACTACGCATAGTAAAAAGAACACTTGCAACTGTACGCCAAATTGTGAATTCGAGTGCATTAGTCCCCAAATTAAACCTGTGGCCAAAAAACCATTATAGAGCCCTTGTTGCTGCCAGCACTTTAGACCATTCAGCTTGTTGTTTGGTCATTCCAAAGGTCTTTAAACCATTAACGCTAGTCCATAGAAACATTTGTAAGACCAAAATATAGAGGTGCTCTAGTGCCACGACACCGACCAATATTTTGCTAAGCATTTCCATAGAAAACCCTACTTTAGATAAGTGATTAGTATGCGCAGTGCATAGCCGTAAAGTCAAATAACCTTGCTGCAAATCAAGTGCTTAATCGTGACTTTGAGCAAAGCGTTACGTGATAAAATAGGCCCTCTTCGTTATTATCGACTGCACGCAGCTAAATCCATGGGTATCTCCCCCACAACCAAACCCCTATTCTCCTACCGCCCTTTCTGGCCAAAACGTTTCGGCGCCGCGCCAGTGTTGCCGATGTCTCGAGAAGAGATGAACGAACTCGGCTGGGATAGCTGTGACATCATTATCGTTACAGGAGATGCCTATGTAGACCACCCGAGCTTTGGTATGGCGTTGATAGGACGCTTACTGGAAGACCAAGGCTTTAGGGTCGGCATTATTTCTCAACCAGATTGGCAATCAGATGATGCTTTTAAAAAGCTAGGAAAGCCCAATTTGTTCTTTGGCATCACAGCGGGAAACATGGATTCCATGGTAAACCGTTATACTTCTGATCGTAAAATACGTTCGGATGATGCCTACACACCTAACGGTGAAGGCGGCAAACGGCCTGATCGATCTGTCTTGGTTTATGCGCAGCGGGCCAAAGAAGCATTCAAAGACGCCAACGTCGTTATCGGAGGCATTGAAGCCAGCTTACGCCGTATTGCGCACTATGACTATTGGTCTGACAAGGTACGGCGCTCTATTTTGCCAGATTCAAAAGCCGATATTTTACTATTTGGTAACGCTGAACGCGCCGTGGTTGAACTGGCTCACCGTATAGCAGCGGGAGAAGCAATCAAAGACATTACTGACATCCGCGGGACCGCCTTTATGCGCGGTGAACTGCCAAGTGATTGGTCATATATTGATTCAACGGACATCGATAAACCTGGGAAAATTCAAGCGGAGCCAGATCCGTACCAAGGCAAGCCGGATTGCGACAAAGCCAACAACGGAGAGGGGCCTGAGGGCGCAACTGCAGGTAATGCTGACGGGCAAATAAAAGTTGATCTACCGCTTATGCCTGTGAGAGCAAACACCTACATTCGCTTGCCGTCATATGAAGTGGTTAAGAAGGACAAAGTGCTGTACGCGCATACCTCGAGGGTATTTCACTTAGAAACCAATCCGGGTAACGCACGTGCTTTAGTACAGCGCCACGGTAACCGTGATATTTGGTTAAACCCACCGCCGATACCGTTGACGACTGAAGAGTTTGATCCTCTGTTTGAACTGCCGTATACCCGCCGTCCTCACCCCGCTTATGGTGAAGCTAAAAACCCAGCGTGGGAAATGATTCGTTTTTCAGTCAACATCATGCGCGGTTGTTTTGGTGGCTGTACATTTTGTTCGATCACCGAACATGAAGGCCGAATCATTCAAAGCCGGTCTGAAGAATCAGTGGTCAAAGAAGTTGAGACTATTCGAGATGAGATTCCAGAGTTCACGGGTTTTATTTCCGATTTAGGTGGCCCGACAGCCAATATGTACCGGCTATTGTGCAAGGACAAGACCATTGAAGAATCATGTAGAAGGTTGTCCTGCGTTTACCCCAAAATATGTAAAAACCTAGGCACCGACCATAAGCCACTAATTAATCTATATCGCCGCGTACGGGCAATAGACGGCGTCAAAAAAGTGGTAGTCGCGTCAGGCTTACGCTATGACCTAGCGGTTGAGTCGCCCGAGTACGTAAAAGAATTGGTTACACACCATGTCGGCGGTTATTTGAAAATTGCGCCCGAACATACCGAAGAAGGCCCGCTTTCAAAGATGATGAAACCGGGTATCGGTAGTTATGACCGCTTTAAACAGTTGTTTGAACGTTATTCAAAACAGGCAGGGAAAGAGCAGTATTTGATTCCCTACTTCATTGCTGCCCATCCAGGCACTACCGATGAAGACATGCTCAATCTGGCACTATGGTTAAAGAAAAATAAATTTAGACCCGACCAGGTACAGGCTTTTCTGCCGACGCCGATGGCGGTCGCCAGCGCGATGTACCACACTGGGTATAACCCTTTGGGCCGGATCCGTAAGGATTCAGAACAAGTACCCACCATTAGAGGTTTAACTCATCGTCGCTTACACAAAGCATTCTTGCGTTTTCACGACCCCAAGAACTGGCCGATGTTACGCGATGCTTTACGTGAGATGGGTCGCAAAGATTTGATTGGCAGCGGCAATGATTGCTTAGTTCCGGTTGAATCTTACCGCGAACTAAAAGGCAAACGTCAACAAAAAACACACGATGCACGCGGTGGAAAACCTAGAGTGGCGCGTACCACGCATACTCGAGCTGAAGGTAAACGAGCAAGACGACTATAACTATTGCGTGAATCAGGAAACAACGCGATATATCGTAGAGTAAATTTACACCCAACTCACTGATGAGTCCTGTAACCCAGGGTTGGTTTTCTCAATCGTTGACTTCAAATCAAGTTGAGTCGCCTCACGCAACATCTGCTTTTTCTCTTGTGATTCCTGCAAAGTAGCGCCTTCTTGAAACCAGACCAGTTTATTGCACTGGTTACGCTGGTAATAACCGCCCGCCTTGCCAGATTTATGTAAGCACATTCGCACTTCAATATCATCTGTAGCGCCCGCATAAAATGACGCGTTTAATGAGTTAGATAAACTACTCGGCCGCAAGCGACCGAGTTTATAACAGCCCGAGTTGCCGAGCATTCTCTTCTTTTTGATTCATCCCGCTTAGTTGGTTCTGTACATATGCACGAATTACCTCTTCGTTCGCATTACCAATCGTTTCTACAAAATAGCTTTGCGTCCAAAGCTTACCTCCCCAGAAATATTTCTTCTTGATCTCCGGGCGTAGCTTGAAAAATTCTCTAGCAGAGATACTTTTAATGATTTGCATCACGCTCGACGGCGACACCTTCGGCTCTGACCTAACAACCATATGAATATGGTTAACTGGAACGATTACGCAACATTTGGTATGGACTTTATTATCTAGCAAGTTGAGTCATTGTCGTTCCACACGATATATCGATGATTAGCATTAACCCATTCGTCATCAATCTCAATCAGAATGGCGCTAACTAATCGTAACAAATCCTCCTGGTTAGGAAAGACTCTGACCAAACGGGTTCGCCGATTAAGTTCTTGTTGAACCGTCCGTTCTATGCTGTTGGAGGTTCGCATTTTCTTTTGGTGTCCATAGGGCAACGCAAAAGCATTTAAGCCGTCAGGCACGTTGCTCTAGCCAGTCTGCCAAGTGAGAGTGCTTTTCTTGGTACTGGCCCACTAAGGCTTTTAGATTAGCCTCAGCTGTCGCGCGATTAGGCGCATTCCAAACACTACGCAACTCGCTACCAATGCACTTCTTAATTGCATGATTAGGAGCATGATGGATTGCCTTTTGCGCCAGATGAAACTGGCAGCGCTGCCACGGTATGCTGGGGAACACTGCCTTTCTAGCAGCCTTTAAACCGCTTCAGTCATCACTGACAATAAACTCAATTCCATGTAAGCCTCTATCAACCAAACTCTCGAAGAACTCTCGCCAATTAACTTCGCCTTCATTCAGAGCAATCGCAGTGCCTAATACACTGCGCCGCCCACAAGGTAACACGCCAATGGAGCTCAACACCGCCATATCAATCACCTGATGCCCTCCCTAACCTTTTCATAGCGGGCATCAATGATCATATAAGATATTTTACCCAAAGGACGATTACGCCACACTTCTAGCCCGTCATCAATGGCTTTATTAGCCCGTGAGACCTGTGTAGATGAAATATTTTCAATACCCATGCTCTGCATGACTTTCTCTACTCGCCGCGTGCTCACGCCTGTTACGTAAATCTCAGCCACAGTTAGAAATGGACCCTATGACTAGGACAGGGTATTTGTAAAATAAGGAGTTATTTTCTGTTTATAATTGTTCAAAATGAGGAATAGCAAATGAGCAGAAAACGTAGAAATCATGCCCCACAATTCAAAGCCAAAGTGGCTCTAGCGGCAATCAAGGGAGATGAAACATTAAGTAATCTTGCTAGCCGTTATGACATCAGTGCTAACCTTATTGTTAAATGGAAGAACCAATTACTTGAGAGCTCAGCAGAGGTGCTTGCATCAGGCACAGGATTAGCTCCAGACAGAGAATCAGGGATAAAGTCATTACAAGCAAAGATTGGTGAGATCACCATGGAAAACGATTTTTTGTCAAAAGCGCTCGGTCGATAAACAGGCTCGAGCGCAAAGCAATGATTAATAAAACCAATAAACTTTCTTTAGTTCGTCAGTGCAAACTATTGAATATTCATCGATCTAGTGTGTATTACAAGCCCACAGAGGCGACTGATGATGACTTGGAGCTAATGCACGATGGGTCGCATTCATCTCAATCGTCCCTTTCATGGCAGCAGACGTATTCGTGATGTCTTACAAGATGTAGGCCACCGAGTTGACCGTAAACATGTGCGGCGATTAATGCGAAAGACGGGCATTAAAGCCATCTATCCTAAGCCTAACACCAGTAACAAGAAGGCTGGGCACAAAATTTATCCTTACCTGTTAGTAGGGTTAGCGATTAATCGTCCTAATCAGGTTTGGGCTACTGACATCACCTACGTGCCGATACCTAAGGGCTTTGCGTATCTTACGGTTGTGATGGATTGGTATTCCCGCAAAGTGCTGTCATGGCGCCTTAGCAACAGCATGGATAGCTCTTTTTGTGTAGACGCCCTGGAAGAGGCGCTGCATTACTACGGCAAGCCTGAAATATTTAATACTGACCAAGGATCACAATTCACTAGCGAGGTGTTTACCAGTGCACTCAAAGACAATGATATTCGCATCAGCATGGATGGCAAAGGTGCTTGGCGTGACAATGTATTTGTTGAGCGCTTATGGCGCAGTGTTAAATATGAGGAGATCTATTTGCAAGCCTACCAATCGATGAAAGAGGCAAAAGACGGCATTGGCTCTTGGATAAACTATTACAACCAAGAGCGTAAACATCAAACCTTAGGCATGGTGCCTGACATGATGTATGATCCGTATCGCGGCCTGAAATTGGCTGCTTAATTAGGTGAAAATAACTCCTAAGCTACCTGTCCTAAAATTGGGGTCCACTTCTTTAGCATCATCGCACGTTGGCTGCGTAAACCCCGTTCTAATGACTTAGCGTAAAAGGGTTCATCAATGTGTTTAGCTGTCTTGGCAATGCGTAGATTAAGCGTACCGGCTTGCGTGTCAATTCGCTTATCTTGGTAGCCATTGGCGAAGCCTTGGCGTTGTGAACTATGCTCAGAAGCGGACATATTGGACTATTTTTCTAAAACCACTAATTGGATTAATTCGTGTTTTCACCTCGTCGGTGAGTCGCTTTTAATCTTGGCCTCACCATTTGCTGCCAAGAGGCGTTTTATATAGCCCGGCTTCGCTCCCTAGAACATAGTAACGTGGCAACCTATTTCTTCCTGTTTGAATTCTAGATGGGTTGCCGTGCTTCGCTCGCAACGATTGATTATGGTTGAAGTTGTATGAGTTTTTAAATTTTCGACGAGTTAGTTTAAGATGAATCCGCATAAGAAATGAATGGCCGAGATTGAGATTTACTAAGTGGAGTCAAGCGAGGACTGGCTGAGCACGAAAGTGCGTGTTGGGCAGCGCCGCTTAGTCAATCTTAATTTCGAGAATGCAAAGGGCCAGCATTTGCGGTGTATTTTCTTTCGCTCTTTATTTTGAGCAAGTCAAAAAAGTAGGTTACGTTCTTTTGTACAAGCAAAAGAAAGAACGCCCGGTGTAATGGCCTCCTCCCTATTTATTGTCGGCATCAAAAGTGCCATGCTGGAGGTTCAAACTTACCAACAATACATATTGAGGAAGAAGACCATGAATAAGATTACTACAATCGGCTTAGACACCGCAAAAAGTATTTTCCATATCATCGCTTGTAATACTCACGGAAAAATCGTGCTCAAAAAGACATTACGACGCAAACAATTACTTGAATACTTTGCCAATCTTGAATCTTGTCTAGTCGGTTTAGAAGCCTGTTCCAATTCTCATCACTGGGGCAGAGAATTAATCAAGCTAGGTCACACCGTTAAGCTCATTCCAGCTCAGCATGTTAAGCCCTACCTTCAGGGCAATAAGAATGATTACAATGATGCCTTAGCCATTGCCAAAGCAGTAGTTCACCCTCAAATGCGTTTCGTTGCTATCAAAACGATTGCGCAACAAGATCAGGGCTTGATCAGCCATAAACGCCAAGAAGTTATTGATGCCCGAACTCAGTTGGTTAATCGTATTCGGGCCATGCTCTGTGAACGCGGCATTGTGATTAATAAAGGCATCACTTCATTTAAGCGCGCACTCCCAGCATTCATTGAAAATGCAGACCGACTATTAAGCGATGGGTTTGTCTGTATCTTAAGCCAAGACTATCACTACCTGCAGCAGCTTGATGAGCACTTAGCGGTGTATGATAAACAAATCAAAATCATTACTACACAATCAGACCACTGTAGACGTTTGATTGCGATACCTGGCTTCGGGCCAATCTCAGCAACCGCATTCTCTAGCCATATTGGAGATGGGCAACAGTTTAGCAAAGGTCGTGATGCATCCGCTTCGCTGGGTGTCGTGCCCGCTCAGCACAGCAGCGGCGGCAAACATAAACTGTTAGGAATCAGTAAACGCGGCAACTGCAGATTGCGTAGTTTAATCATACATGGTGCGCGATCTGTGGTGAGCAACATTAGTGATAAACAAGACCCTTTAAGTAAGTGGTTAAGGCAATTAGTGCTTCGTGTAGGCATCCA
>JBLIOD010000031.1:0-29806 GCA_047639475.1 Gammaproteobacteria bacterium | reverse complement strand
TAACAGCGGTTTTGCAATTCGCCGCCGATGAATTCGTTACGGGCTACGCTCTTCACTCTTTCATCGGCACAACAAAAGCGGACAGACTATGTGTTAATAATCCGGACAGTTCTATTTACTTCTAACACCTAAATCTCTACTATTTTATGATTTTTAGTTTGTAATATTAAATCAGCAACTTATCTAAATACTTGCTTCCTTTTTACAAAAGCTAGTTAATAGTTGACTTGTACCATAGCCCACCTAACTTTCAATACGCTAGCCTGTCGTTCTACCCTGTTATTACCTTCCCCTTGCTTACGTTGACTGCGCTGATTCGTCCTCTGCTTCTCGGGGCCACTCGGTGATAATTGCTTGCACGACAGTTGCCAATGGAATGGCAAAGAAGACGCCCCATAATCCCCATAAACCACCAAACAGGAGAATCGCGACAATAATAGCTATTGGGTGAATGTTGACTACTTCAGAAAATAATAAGGGTACCAGCAGATTCCCATCCAGCGCTTGAATAATAAAGTAAGCGACCATTAGATACATAAATGGCGTTGACCACCCCCACTGAAACCAGGCCACTAGTGCTACCGGAATAGTCACTACCGCAGCGCCAATATAAGGAATGATAACAGAGAGACCCACTAGCACCGCAAGCAGTAACGCCCACTGTAGCTCAAGCAAGGTAAACGTCACTATACAAGCTGCAAACACGATAAGGATCTCCCAAAACTTTCCGCGTATGTAATTGCCTATTTTGCCGTCGACATCACCCCATACTTTTCCCGCCAATTGCTGATCGTTTGGCAAAAAGTCTTGCGCCCAATTAATTATTTTGCGTTTGTCTTTCAAAAAGAAAAAGACCAATATAGGCACTAACACGAAGTAAATCAGAATAGAAATAACGCCCGTAACAGAAGACAAAGAGAGTGTCAGAATTTCCTGACCATACTCAGTCAAGTCTGTGCGGATGCCGTCGATCATTTCGCTAACTTGTTGTTCCGAAAACAGCTCCGGGTAGCGCTCTGGTAAGCGCAATAATGCTTCTTGTCCTTGGCTCAGCATGGCCGGAATATTCTGCACCATTTCTTTCGACTGATTAAACAGTAATGGTAGAAATGCGAAAATGATTATCAGTATAAATAACATAAAGCTGATAAACACGATAACAACACTCAGTAACCGAGGAACTTTTAGCTTTTGTAGAAGCCTTATTATGCCTTCCAACAGGTATGCTATGACAATACTGGCTAATACGGGAGCCAACATGTTCCCGGCGTAAAGTACTACCAATAATACGGTTACTAGCGCCAGCGTTAGAAAGACTACTTGCGGGTCGTTGAACTGCCGTTTAAACCAAAGTGTAATACGCTTCATATTAGGTTTCTATAATTTCATAGTCATGCGTTATTTCTGCTGTTTTAGCTAGCATGATCGTCGCAGAGCAGTATTTTTCAGCTGATAAATTGATAGCCCGCTGAACTTGTTTGCCGCTCACCTTCTTCCCTTCAACGATAAAGTGTAAGTGTATTCGAGTAAACACCTTTGGATAGTCGTCTGCTCGTTCAGCCGTAACCTCAACTCTACAATCTGTAATAATTTGCCGCCCTTTTTCTAACATCAATAAGACATCAATGCTTGAACATCCCCCTAGCCCTACGAGCAACATTTCCATGGGTCTGGCACCGGTATTTTCACCGCCCACATCCGGTGAGCTGTCCATAATAACACTGTGACCACTTTCCGTGGTGGCCTCAAAGGCCAGCTTGCCTTTCTTCGCGACGGTTATTTTCATAGTTAGCCGTTCACCATATTAGTTAGTGCCTGACCTGGATTGGGCTCTCGCATAAACGCCTCGCCAATAAGGAAGGTGTTTACTTGGTAATCCGTTAATCGTTTTATGTCAGCTTGTGAGTGGAATCCACTCTCTGACACCACTATCTTGTCTTCTGGTATTTGGCTTAACATATCGATGGTCGTTTGCAGGCTGGTTTCAAACGTACGAAGGTTTCTATTGTTTACGCCGATAAGCGGCGTTTGTAGTCTTAATGCTCGCTCTAGCTCGTCTTCGTTGTGTACTTCTACCAACACATCTAAACCCAAGGCAAACGCGGTTTGCTCCAAATCTGTCATCATCGGGTCGCCCAGCGCTGCCGCTATTAGCAAAACAGCATCAGCTCCCATTTCTCGCGCTTCATACAGCTGATACTGATCAACCATAAAATCTTTGCGCAATACCGGCAAATCGCAAGCTTGACGAGCTTGTTGTAGGTAGGCAGTAGACCCCTGAAAATATTTTTCGTCTGTTAATACGGATAAGCAACTGGCGCCATGTTCTGCATAACTAGCTGCTATAGCGGCGGGATTAAACTCTTTGCGAATAATGCCCTTACTGGGCGATGCCTTTTTTATCTCGGCTATTACAGCGATATGGCCAGCCAGTATCTTATTTTCGATCGCATTTACAAACCCCCTAGTAGGGGCGTGGCTCTCTATAGCGGCGCTAAGCTCTGTCAGTGGCCGTAGTTTGGCTCTCTCTATAACCTCAACGGCTTTATCCACCAATATTTTATTTAATATATCACTCATTGTCAGTATCTAAGTTTTAGACCGCCATGTCCAAAAAATTCTGTAGTATTAGATGACCATGATCAGTGCTTATCGATTCTGGATGAAACTGCACTCCAGCGGTCGCATGGGTCTTATGACGTATTGCCATGATTTCTCCATCGTCTGTACTGGCTATCGCCTCTAGACAGTCTGGTAAAGAACTTGGATCAACCACCAACGAATGATAACGCGTAGCCGTAAATGGTGTAGGTAAGCCCTTTAATATACCACTTCCATTGTGGCTAACCTGGTCAGTTTTACCATGCATGATTTTTTGCGCTTTAATGGTGTCTCCACCAAAAGCTTCACCTAAACTTTGGTGTCCTAAACAGACACCCAGTATGGGTATTTTTCCCGAATACTCAATTATTACGTCGACAGATATGCCTGCTTCGTTAGGCGTGCAGGGCCCAGGTGAAATTACCAAATAATCCGGTGCGATGTTTTGAATGTCGGCTACGCTAATCTCGTCATTTCTAACAACCTTAACTTCTTGTTTTAACTCACCAAAATACTGTACGAGGTTATATGTGAATGAATCATAGTTGTCGATCATTAATAACATAACGGGAATTATCTGCTTATTGCTGGGTGGAATATCTAAGACGAATTCTACCTTAAACCTTTAGCGGCTATCACCCCTAAAATAACGTTCTATCTAACACTGTTGCCTACTGCGTAAGTCTACGATAAATCTCTGATAGCTTAGCAGGTAGCTTGTTTACATCGTTCAATATGGTGTAACGGTGGCGTCCGAACAACTGGGGCAAATAACTTTGCGCCTGTTGATCTATGGTAATAGCAAATAACCGAATGCCATGGTGTTGGGCTTCTTCTATGCTGCGCCTAGTATCATGAATACCGTAGGCACCCTTATAGCCATCATAGTCATCAGGTTTGCCATCTGAGAGTACGATTAGTAACTTGCGCTTCGCTTCTACAGCGTTTAAGTGTTCTGTGCTATGACGAATTGCCACACCCATGCGAGTATAGTCTTTTGCATTCAAACTCCCGATCTTTTTTAAGGTTATCTCTTTTATTTTGTTAGTGAATTTTTTTACTGGATAGATTTCACAACGTTGTCGCGTTAAGCCAGAAAAGCCATATATTGCGTACTGGTCGCCTAATATTTCTAACGCTTCTGTAATAAGTATAAGGCTCTCTTTTTCCATTTGGTTTATCCAACCTTTGGTAGAGCCACTTAAGTCAACCAATATTAAAACGGCAAACGAACGGTTATTATGGTTTTTCCTCAAATAGAAACGTTCGCTAATTTCCTCACCTGCCATTTGACTAGTACGCATTTTTATCACGGCATCAATGTCAATCTCTTCACCATCGGTTTGGTTACGTAATAAAGTGCTCTGGTCTTTTATTACTTCAAAGGCTTTGCGAATACCCGAAAGCAAGTGATGGTATTTTTCTTTGGTTTGGCTTTCGAAGTTATTATGAGCTGGGTGAATTTCCTTCTCTATTAGTCGACACCAATCTGTCCGGTATTGTTGACGTTCAAAGTCCCACTCATCATAGTAAAATTCTTGTTGCTGGTTTTGTAAGATTGATGATGATGAGTGTTTTAGCTGATTGCTTTCCTTGGCCTTCTGTAATGAAGATTCAACTTCATTTAACCAGTCGTCTTCTATTTCCTTTACGTCTTGAGATAACGATTTCATGATGTCTTCTAAGGTAAAGTCACCGTCTCCGTTTTCTATCTTTGTAGGGGTTTCTTGTTTTTGCTCGCTATTTGCAGCTTTAACTGCTTCCTCTAGCTTGCTTTTATTCAATAGCCCTTGCTCCATCATTTCTACTATTTCTTTAGTTTGGTTTCTTTTCCTCTCTTGAATATTGAACTCAACATCTTCTAGAGCCAAGGTACCTAGATACGGTATCGCTGGTAGGTTAAAACGTAACCTTAATACTTGATCTAATAAACCAAACGTGGTTTCTACTGTAGAAGTGTCTTTAGCTAATTGTTGCGTAATAAACTTCCATGTGTTGTCTTTTAGTGCTTCTTGGACATCAGGATGTAAAAGTATCATCTGCCTATAAAGGCCTGGTAGTTCCCTTTTTATGCACGCCATAAGCCGTATGTGCTCCAAGAACAGAAAAGCTTGATAGGTTGTGTTTATGTCTGTACACGGGTAATGCGCTAACCGATTTAACAGTGCTTTACTTTGGTGACTCGTTTTTTTAAAAGTACCAAACCAAGTCTGAGCCCACAAAAAACAGGCCATTGCTTTATATAGTTGTCGGTTCTTTTCTTTGTCACGATAACAGGATATAGCACTCGGTAGTTGGATACTTTCTGTGTCTGTGTATACGCTGCTTCCTTTCTCTATTAACAACTCTCTCCCCGATAAACCTCTTATAAAAGGCGTTAACACGCCTATCATCTCCTCAAAAGTCACTTGATAGGTGTTTAATAGATAGGACTCATGAAAGCTAGATACGTCTTTCAAAAAGCGTACGGCTGGATATAGACCTTCGGTATCGTATAGGCGCAAGGCCTGATTTATCCATAGAAGAGTAGCCACTTCTGTCAATTCATTGATAGCTTGATGACAGGTTAAAGCAAAGTAGTAAGCTAGTTCGACATTGCTCTTTGATATCACTTCTGTCCAATGAACAACGAAAATCTGATCATCCGCCGATAGCTTCGTTACTGACTGTACTATGGGTTTAATAGATTGTTTAGGCGATATAACCGACGTTAATAGCTCCTCTATTTTTTGTACGTCACTCTTGTATCTTTTTCCCTTACTTACCGAGCCGCTCACTGGAATCTGCCATCACTACGCTGATTAAACGCTCGGATTTGTTTCACGTGAAACAATTACACAAAGTGATGGTTACAGCATTTATAAGCGCATGGGCATGACTAACCAAACACTTTTTTCGTCTGTTGGACTATCGATAACACAAACTGAATCTTTATCTTTAATATTTAGGTTAATAGTTTCACTATCGATGGCTTTTAGAGCTTCGATAATATAATTAACATTAAAACTAGTGAGGATTTCTTCTTCCATATATTCACAGGGGATTTCATCTTCCGCTTCTTCTTGTTCGGGGTTATTGGTGGAAATTTTAATCTCGTTGTTATCAAAACGTAATCTGACTCCGTGTAATCGATCATTGGTCAATACTGACGTGCGCATTAGGGCTTCCAAAAATAATTTTCTATCTACCTTTATTTTCTTGTCAAGTTCCGCACTTAGAATGGATCGATACTCTGGGAAGTTGCCGTTAATCAATGTTGAAGTAATAACTGTGTCTCCCGCACTCAACCTTACGTGCTTTTTATTCAGCTCTACCTTTACCGTGGCATTATCATCGTTTTCTTCTACACTATTCAGTAAACGGCCTATTTCCTGTATAGCTTTCCGAGGTACGATAATCTGATGTTTCTCAGGGTGATGCGAATCTAAGGTTGTCTCACTTTTAGCCAAACGATGTCCGTCGGTCGCCACCGCAACCAAGTTATTGCCTTCTATCTCCAACAGAATACCATTAAGGTAATATCGAACATCCTGAGTTGCCATTGAAAATGAAGTAGCACCTAAAATCTTCTTAAATTCAGATGTGCTTATAGTAAATCGGTCTTCAAAATTAATAGTCTGTAAGGCGGGATATTCACTTACTGGTAGAGTTTTTAAAGTGAAGCGACTTTTGCCTGATGTAACAATAGCTTTACCTTCTGTAGATACATTAATCTTAATATTACTGCCTATTGGTAAAGCTCTACATATTTCCAATATTTTGTTCGATGACAATGTAACTTCAGCGTTCTGGTTATCTGGACTGACACCACCAATAAGTTTATTCACTTCTACTTCCAAATCGGAACCAGTTATAGAAAGTGTATTTTGCTTTTTCTGAATTAATAGATTCGACAAAATGGGTAACGTTTGTCTTTTTTCTACTACGCTGCTTGTAGTGCTTAGTGCGGGTAATAGTTGGTCTCTATTGATTTCTATGTTCATTTTAAATGCGTTTGTTTCTATTATTAGGGCTGTGGATTTGTGTATAAAGCTTATATAGGTATTATATTCAATAACTTAGATCAATTTAGTTGTTGAGTTACCTGTTAGTAACCAGTGTACTGATTGTGGATAACAGTTATACACCTTTTATACATAAAACATTTACAGTTTTAGCTTTGTTATGCACAGGTTTGAGTTAGCTCTGTTTAATGTTAACCACCAATTATCTTGTGTAGTTTTTTAAAATCAGCTTCAAAAGTAAGGTCAGTTTTAAGTAACTCATCCACCTTTTTACAAGCGTGTATAACGGTGGTGTGATCTCTTCCTCCAAACTCGCTGCCAATTTTAGGCAAGCTTAAGTTCGTGTACTGTTTAGCAAAAGCCATTGCTATTTGCCTTGGTCTGGCGATGCTTCTAGAGCGATTTTTAGATAGCAAATCGCTTATACGAATATTGAAATAATCCGCTACTAGTCGTTGAATATTATCTACGGTTAATTGCCGATCTTTATATATCAGTAAGTCTTTCAACGCATCGCGAGCGAGATCTGTATTGATTTCACGGTTCGTAAACTGGGCGTATGCAGATATCCTGTGTAGGGCTCCTTCTAGCTCTCGCACGTTAGAGTGGATTACGTTGGCTATAAAGAAAGCCACATCGTAATCTAAGTCTAGTTGGAGTTTTTGCGCTTTTGTTTCAAGAATTGCTACACGTGTTTCAAGTTCAGGCGCTTCAATTTCTACCGTCAGCCCGCTACCAAAGCGTGAAATCAAACGTTCTTCAACGCCGCTGATAGCCTGTGGAATGCGGTCACTGGTAATTATGATTTGTCGCTGCCCTTCTAACAGTTCATTAAAGGTATGAAAAAATTCTTCTTGGGTTTGATTCTTGCCGGCAAAAAATTGAATATCGTCTATCAACAAGACATCCAACGATCGATAGTGCTTCTTAAACTTATCCATCTTGTTAGTCTTAAGTGCCGTTACCATGTCGGCAACAAACACTTCAGAACGGATATAAACAACGTTGGCTGAGGGATTGATATCCAAAACCAGATTACCCGCTGCCTGCATTAAATGAGTTTTACCTAAGCCTACTCCACCATAAATAAACAGCGGATTAAACCCAGAGCCTGGGTTATTACCAACCTGCATCGCAGCGGCTCTTGATAGTTGATTTGATTTACCCTCTACATGGGTATCAAAAACAAAAAGTGGGTTTAGAGAGGCCCGAGAAGCTGCCACCGCGGGTTCATCGTTTTTATGTGCATCAGCAGACTCTGCAGGATCTGCAGGATCTGGTTCATAAGTACCTACATCAAACTCTAAGTGACTGATTTGAGGATTAAGGTTCAACACCACTCGCCGAATTTCTTCTACCAAGTTTCGTTTTATATAGTTGTAAACGTAACGGTTAGGCGCCAATAAACGCATTTTATTTTTATTAAGTATAGGCTGCAGCGGCAGCACCCAATTATTAACCGTTTCTGCAGAAACTTCGGTTTCTAACTGTTTAAGGCAATCAGCCCAAAAAATATCAGTGTTCAAAATTTAAGCACCTTGTGTGAAAATATTATGAAAAATAGCCATTTCTCATCTGTTTGATTTATAACAATATATTATAAAATAATACAAAGGAAGCGAGACATTTTATGTTTTTGTGGATAGATTATCCACAACTTTGTAGTTTTCAAAGTAAACCAAACTAGTGAAGAACCACTTATAGCTGGCGAACAAAGAAATCTTCCCTAATTTTTTGTAGCGATTGATAAACGGCTGAACCGTGGTGCCAGTTTTTAAGCAGTCTATTCCAATCTTTGGTAATGGCTTTTAGCCAGCTTTTCTTACCTCGATGAGCTCGAGCGGCATCTAAATCTATTAAGTGAACTGCATTAAACTCATCAACAATAAGGTTGGTGGCTTTCATATCACCGTGCGACAAGCTTAGGGCCGCTAAACGATTAAATAAGGTGGTTAACGTGATATTTAGTTCCGCTGGCAAGACTGTGGAGTCAGTTAAATGGTCTGACAAAAGATCACCGGTTTGATGTCGACACACGTACCAAGAACGGAGTTTACAAAATAGGTATCGTTCTTGAATAAAAGCGATAGGCTCTGGAGTAGAGATTTCAGCGCCCAAATAACGCTTCGCCATATGGTAGCAGTTCTTGGCGCGACTAATTTGCATAGGGCGTCGTAAAAAGTGCCAACGATTTTTGGTATTAAAGCGCTTCACTACAAATTGTTGCCCATTGAAACTCGAAAGCGTTACCGTGGTGGTGCCATCGTTTTTAAGGCATCTATCAAAGCTGTATTTGTCACTCACTACTTCATCGAAATAGTTCAGCCACTCATCGCTACGGTAGCACTCATCAGCAGAAATAGCATGAGTAATGAGTGCCATAATTCTTAAAGAGATTGACGAGGAGCAGCGTGTTGAATGGCGCTTCTTTGCTTATGGCGCTTTTCAGCCTCATATACCTTATGACCACGAACTCGAACGTTCTCCCAGAAGCGACTGTCATTGAGTAATGTTTCGCGTAGACTGCTGGCACGATAAGCTTTCATAAAACGATACAAATCCCGGTTAGATAAATTCACATCTAAACTGGAGAAGAATAAGCCGGCTATATCTTTCACCACCCAGCGGTAAGGTGTTCGCTTACGTAGTTGCATGCGATGTAAGTCGATTAGATAGACGGCGCTGTTTTCGGTAGACAAGTCGCCATTTTCCATTCGTACTATCTTGAGTAAAAAGTGAATTAAATAGAAGTCACGATGGTTAGCGCCGCTGTTGTGCATATCTCGCGCGATTTGGGCGAGCTTACTGATTAACCATCGTTTGTAGTGGAGTTCGTTTTTGGTTTCAGGGGGAGTTGTAGCCCATTGGCCGCAAAAATCTTCGAGGCTAACGGTATCTTCCAGGGCCTGCGTAATAATAAAGGACTGACGCTTGGCAGGGTTTTTGTTGGTCATACCGTACCCTACTGGGGTGATGGTATCGATACTTAACCTTTTTAGATGATGAATGCCGTGCCACTCGTTTTGTGCGCCGATTACCGGCTTTTTAAAATAGCTAAGGTTTTTCAGAATTTCTCCCCAGCCTACACCCGTATGATTTTTCAAGAAGTAACGCTTATCCGCGTGCTTAAAGCGAACCGTGCGCCGGCCGGGGGCCTCTCGAATAACCTCACCATCAGTGGCCATGACTTTGCCTATATTAACAGGCTGCACAAAGGCATCAGCCAATTCGTCATTTAAATACAAACTGGCGTTGCGGGGTAACTTACGATTGGGCAAGGCTTTAGTTGTTCTTTTGCGTTCAACCCACTGTTCTATTGATCGAACAGCTGTTTCGGGCATGATATATAAGTTCTGGTTTTTACCGTACTCAATGCCGTTTTTACGCCACTGTTCTTTCGGAGCGGTTAAGGTTTTAAGCAAGCTATTACTCAGGTCTTTTTGTACAAAAGGAGAATGTAATACCACACCAGCATTGGCATGTTTAATGTGTTGCGCATAGCCGCAAACATCCGTAGCAATGACGGGTAAGCCGGAAATTATGGCTTCTAAAATAACCGTGCCGGTATTTTCGCTATAAGCAGGGTGAATGAGTAAATCGCCTGCTAGCATTAATTCCGGTACATCAGAACGGCCACCTAAAAAGCGTACACGAGAGGTTAGGTCTAGTTTTTGAAGTTGGGTATCGAAGCCCTCGATGTTGTCTTGGCCAACCACAAATAGTTGGGTGCGTTTTTGCACATCTTCCGGGAGATCGGCCATCGCTTTGAAAGCACGATCAAGTCCTTTAGTTCTAAAGCCAGAACCGATAAATAACATGAGTAGGTCGTTTACACTTAAACCTAGCTCCAGTCTTTTTTTGTCGCGTAATTGTTGGTGACCGCCTTCGATGCGGCGGCTGATATCTAGTGTAGGGGGCATCAGCTCAAAACGGCTTTCGGGGGTACCGTAGTGCTGTTGGTAAACACTCATTTCACGAGCTGATAGAGAAAAGATATAGGTGTTACTTTGAGAGTCGAATACACTCTTTTCAAAGTCAGTTTGATAATGATAACGAGGAGTCAAACGATAGATGGGGCTATACCGAGGCTTGGCTCTTGCGACATAGCAGTAATCAGCGCCGTAATAAATATCTAAACCAGGCATTTTATTAAAACCCATCACCGCATCGTACTTTTTCTTGCTTATGGCTTCTTTAAATAAATGGTGAAATTGCGCATTGCGGCCGTGATTGGTTAAACCTTTGGCATCTAAAACAGTGAGGTTAATGCCAGGCGGCTTGTCACCTTGCCATTTAGAAACATACACATCAATATCGTGGCCAGATGCTTGAGCCTGTAGAAAAATGCGCAAAAAATCTCGTGCTAAGCCCGAATAAGGAAAGTAGTTATATAGGCAAAAAGCGAAGCGCATTAGGATTGGTGCTTACGGACTTGCCAAGTTTTCTCCCAACTATAGGCAGTTTCACAAATAGTTTCTAGGCTATTGAATTTGGGCATCCACCCTAATACTTCTCGGATTTTACTATTATCGGCGATAAGCTCTGGCGGATCACCCGCTCGTCTACCCTCTATCGAAACAGGGAAATCAACACCACTTACTTTTTTGACGGTATCAATAACTTGTTTAACGCTATAGCCTTGGCCATAACCACAATTCAAGCTATGTGAAGTGCCGCCTTTTTCTAAATAAGCCAGCGCATCTATATGGGCTTGGGCCAAGTCTTCAATGTGGATGTAGTCTCGGACGCAGCTCCCATCTGGCGTTGGGTAATCTTCACCATAGATGGCCATGCCATCTCGGGCACCACAAGCCGCTTCACAAGCAACCTTAATAAGGTGAGTGGCGTTGGGTGTGGCTTGTCCTAGCTCACCCGAGAAGGCGGCGCCCGCCGCGTTGAAATATCTCAGCGCAATAAAATTAAAGTCACGTTTGTTAATGAATGACCCAGCGGCGTCTTGCAAGGACATTTCAGTAATTAATTTGGTGTTGCCGTACGGGTTTATAGGTTGGGTGGGCATACTTTCTGTTACGGGCGAGATATCTGGCATACCATATACCGCCGCACTAGAGGAAAAAACAAAATGCCTAATATCATTGTCTATGCAGCATTGTAATAATTTTAAAGAACCAACCACGTTATTTTGGTAATACTTAAACGGATCACTTACCGACTCTGGCACCACAATATGCCCCGCAAAGTGCACTACTCCTTCGATATTGTTAGCAGAGAGTATCGTGTTAACCAAGCCAGAGTCGGCGATATCACCTTCAATTAACTTGGCATTTTCGGCTACAGCCCAAGCGTGCCCAGAATAAAAATTATCTAGAACCCACACGTCATGCCCGTTATCCAGCATATGATGTACTGTTTGTGAGCCTATATAGCCCGCACCACCTGTAACTAATATTCTCATAACCCTAAAAAACTAATACGCATTAAAACAGGGATGATACCCTACCGCCCATTAGAACGCATTTAAGGTTTCCGTTTCATGACAAAAACTCGCAATAAAGCGGCGCAAACAGCGACAGCTTTACTAGATTTTATTACCCGCTCACCCACCCCTTTCCAAGCAGTGGAACAACTCAGCGCCGAACTGGATGCGGCGGGCTTTGAAGCCGTGAGCACAGAACAGAACTGGGGCGATAGCCCTAAAGGCCAACGGTTTTATTTTACCCATAACCAATCTAGCCTTATTGCTGTCTCACTACAGGCACCCCTTGAAGAAGGCTTTCGATTAATTGGCGCTCATACTGACAGTCCTTGCTTAAAAATTAAGCCCAATGCCGTTAAAATCAGTGCTGAAGGGATGGTGCAACTGGGTGTAGAGGTGTATGGCGGGGCGCTCTTAGCGCCTTGGTTTGATAGAGATCTGTCTATTGCTGGCCGCGTGAGTTTAGTGGATAAAGAGGGGAAGCTTACTGCCAGACTCATTGATTTTAAAAACCCCATAGCAACCATCCCCAGCCTTGCGATTCATATGAACCGTGAGGCGAATACCAAGCACACCATTAACAAACAAAAGCATTTGCCGCCGGTATTGTGTCAAAGTGATGAACTAGATTTCAATAGCTTAATCCTCAAGCAGATAAAACAGCAATATGGTGAGACTTATACAGAATGCTTAAGCTTTGAGCTGTCGTTATATGATACTCAAGCGCCCGCAATTATCGGGCTTAACGAAGACTATGTGGCTTCAGCTCGGCTTGATAACTTACTCAGTAGTTATATTGCCACCCAAGCAATGCTTAATCATGATAGTAAAACTAACTGTATTGTTGTGTTGAACGACCATGAGGAAGTGGGTAGCAAAAGCGCCAGCGGCGCTGCGGGGCCCTTTTTAGAAGCGGTGATTCGACGCTTGTGTGGCAGTGAAGAAAGCTACCAACGGGCCATTAGTAAATCGATGTTGATATCAGCTGACAATGCGCATGCGGTGCATCCGAACTACAGCGAGTTGCACGAACCGGAGCATCAGCCGCATATTAATTCTGGCCCCGTTATAAAAATAAACCATAACCAGCGTTATGCGAGCAACAGCGAAACCGTCGGTATATTTGCGCAGCTGTGCAAACAGAATGAAATTCCGTACCAACAGTTTGTCGTTAGAAGTGATTTGGGCTGTGGTTCAACGATTGGACCGATCACCGCGACAGAATTAGGGGTGCGCACCCTAGATATTGGGGCGCCGCAGCTGGGGATGCATTCCATTCGTGAGTTGGCGGGTGTTGAAGATATAGGCTATCTATTAAATGCCCTGACGGCTTTCGTTAATCTAGATTCCTTGCCCGACGCTTCTTAACCAGAGACCGAACAATGACCTTAAAACGATACGTAACAGAAATGGGAATGGGTGTAGATGTTCACGGAGGCGATTACACCAAAGCCGCTAAGCGAGCCGTTTCAGATGCTATCCGTCACTCGAGCCTTAACTTCTTTCCCCATATTGAACAGAAGCGGGAAGATATGAAGCTGATTATAAAAATTGGCGTAGCAAAGCCTGAAGAAGTTGATATTGAAGCCGTGGCGGCAGAGTTACCTTACGGTAAGCCAACCGTCATCCCAGAAATAGGTGGCTTGAATGTGCCGGCTGAAAATGGGGTAGATCTAATGGTGATTGCGAATGCCGTCGTGTTGGTGTGCTTTGAGGCATAAACCCGGTACTGCTTTTGGTTACCAACCACCTCCACCGCCGCCTCCACCGCCCCCACCCGCGCCACCGCTAAAGCCGCCGCCAGAAGATGATGAACTGGGCGCAGTAGTGGCTGCAGCGACACTGCTGGCCAAACCCGCTCCCAAAGAAGCGCCCATGTCGCCGCCACTAAAGGAATCAAAGCGCCCACCAGAATACCAAGAGGGTGAGTAATGTCGAGTGCCGTGGTGATTTTCTTGTTCAAGGTTTTCAAATACTTTGGCAAACTGTTCCGACCATTGGTTTTCAACATCTAGCGCTAAAGCGTAAGGGAGTAACTTTTCAAATAATTGTGGTGTTTTTTCGGGTGGGTGTAAAATATCTAAACGGTTTTGTTCAGCCGTAGAAAGATAAAGCCGAAAACCTTCTATTTCATCCAATAACTTTTGGCCAAATGGGGTGGGCGCTTTTAACAAGTAATAGAACAAAGCGAAAATAGCCCCGACCATGACTGAGGCGACCAGTAACGGCCAATTATTTACACTCCCTACTATTTCTTTTATGCCCGAGGCGCCCATAAAAATTGCACCGATTAAAAAAAACGGTATTGCTCGAGTAGATTGTGTGAATCCCAGCGCGATAAAAGCAAAAATCAGAATAGGGAAAAGCTGCCCTAAGCCAACACCCACATTGCTAGTATGTAAGCCGAGTAAAACCAACGCTGCAATGCCGATTGCTAAGCCTAACCAAGTGTACGATTTGTTATTTAAGTATAGCGCATCGCTGTATTCTTGCTTTAGGTGGCTGGCAAATCGGGTTTTGGCTAGCGCCACCTCAGGATGATATTCCTCACCGAGTGTTACCTGAGTGGTGCCTTTGAAGAGGCCATTAAAAATTATTTGTTCACCGCTGGCCAAAGGCTGCCCTTGTTTAGTTGAAAGCTTACGGAGGGTAAAAACCTTTTTACTCTCTTGTTCAATGGTCAAGTAGCCTTTGACCGCCATATTTAGCACGGCGGCGGCGAACGATTTTTCGTCAGTTTTATTAGTAACGGCAGCGCGGTGTGCCGCCGGTGAAAGGTTGCGAACAGGATGATAATCAGCCACCACCACACCTTTAGCCGGATCCCGCCCGACTTTATCCCATGCTTTGAAATAGTAAATGGGCATGATAAGCAGCAGCAACAAGCTGGCAAATAGTTTCCAGTTATCCGTTAATAGGTTTGCTTGCCAGAAAGAAGGTTTAACCAGCGTGTGCTTATCGAATTCCGAATAAACCGTTAAGCCCTGATGAGGACCTAAGCCCCAAGTGGTCTCGACAACGAGTTGGCCACGGGCATTGGTTTGAAGCGTCGCATTGCTGTCTTGTGAGCCCGTGTCGCCAGTGGTAGCAGTGTAAAAAGAAGGCGAGAGGTTGTTGGGGTAAGTGAACAGCGCAGTCACCTTATCAATGGGAAAAGACCATCCCTGTCCCGTTACATTCCAATGTACTTTGCCAAAATTGGCTTCGCGTAGTGCCTGGCGCTGCGCCCGGTATTTGATGATGAATTCGTGGACGCCGCGAGAAATAAAGCGCTCCTTTTGCCCAATATAAATACGGAAACCATTGTCTAGTCGCTGTTTAAACCATGGTTCGGTTTTGCCATTGCGATAGACAGATAGGATATCAATCGGCGTAGTTTGATTTACCCCCAAGTGACCGTATTTAGGGTGCATATAGATAGTGGGTAAATCACGGTAAATACCACGCTTGATTTGCCTATTCTCAGCGCGTACTCGGATAGTTTCGGTAACAATTAAACTGCCATCCTTGATAACTTCGACTTCACTATGAAAAGCCAATATGCGTTCGTCAGCACTGACTAAAGTACTGACAGAGAGTATGCTTAGCAGTAGTAAGCGACTTATAAATGTAGCCAAGGCTTTCCCTAGTTCCGTATTATACATAAGGCTGTTTATTAGCTAAAATCTATTTCCGGTGCTTGCCGAGCGGTTTCAACGTCGAGTTCAAAAAACTCTGCTTCGTCGAAATCGTAACGTGTGGCGATCATGTTCGAGGGGAATGATTGAATCAGTGTGTTGTAGTCACGAACCGCGCCGTTGTAATAACGTCTAGCGCTTTCTATATCACCTTCAATTTCACTGAGTTGATTTTGCAGGTTTTTAAAGTTTCCATCTGCTTTAATATCTGGATACGCTTCTACTTGGACCATCAAGCCCTGAAGCGCTTGTCCAAAAGCCTGCTCTTCACCGCCTATTTTACTGACGCTGCTTGAAATATTGGGAGCACGTAATTTGGTGACGGACTCAAGTAAGCCAGATTCATGCTCAGCATAGGCTTTTATAGTTTTGACTAAATTAGGCACCAAGTTATGTCGCTTTTTGAGTTGAACTTCAATGCCGCTCCAAGCGTCTTCGACGTAGTTTTTACGTTTGACTAATCCGTTGTATATTGAAATGCCCCATATGACAGCGCCCACTGCCAAAACTACGATTATCCAAAAAGCATTACCCGCCATATTGTTGTCCTAAAAGCTAAAAAGCCTATTATCGCATATTTGAGCCGTCAAGCCGTAAGCGAGCTATTTGAAATGGGATTTGCTGAATGTTGATAGGCTCCAATAACTTGATGATACCGCTAAGAGATGACAACCCAACGGAGATTAACCCCATTGTTACCATCGTGTTTATAGTTGCCTGCGTGTTGGTATTTCTTTGGCAGGCGTTTTCACCGCCCGGTTAGCAACAAGAAATCATTTACCTGCTTGGCGTTATACCTGTCTAGCTGTTAGGTACTGGCCATTTAGTGGCGGAGGCCTGGGAGCCGGTCAGTGCAACCGTATTTAGCTCTCTATTTTCACATGGCGGTTGGATGCATTTAATCTGCAACATGTTGTACCTATGGATTTTTGGCAACAACATTGAAGATGTGATGGGTCACTGAAAGTTCATTGTGTTTTACTCATTGTGTGGTGTGTTAGCGGTATTCGCTCAAGCTTTGCCAGACGCTAATTCGACTGTTCCAATGGTGGGTGCTAGTGGCGCGATATCAGGCATATTAGAGGCTTGTTTGCTGGTGTACCCTCGAGCGAAAGGGTTGATCGGTATACCACTCATAGTTTATTTACATACCGTGCGGTTGCCAGTGTTGTGGGTGCTTAGTGCCGGGTTTTTAATGCAGCTGGTGACCCCTTTTTTGGTAGAACAAGGCGAGGGCGGCGTCGCGTTTGGTGCACATGTCGGCGGCTTTATTGCAGGTATGTTATTGATACCCTTTTCCAAAAAGCCCTCGGTTAAGTTACACATACCCTTTGTCAAATAACCTTCACACAGAACTAAACAAAAGGGCACAAAAAAGCCGGGTAAACACCCGGCTTCTTAGTCACTGTTCTGTGTTGATCTAAATGTAATGAACCAACCCAAACATGACCACTGTGAGCGCAAGGCTCATGTGGATTACGCCCTTAACTGAAGCAATCGGACCTAACTTGCCAAAAATAGCGTTAGCTTCGAGTAGCAGTACTGCTACTAAGGCAATGAGAAAACCCATGTCAGCCATGCTGGCCAATTCCATACCTGAGATAGGACCATGCTTTGAACCTAACATGCCATAAAGCATAGGCGCAGAAAACAGCGTGTTAGTACGTGAAGCCAATAAAGCTTTTGGGCCAGCAGTAGACGCATCGCCATCTGCCAGACCTAGGACGATTTTTTGATTTGGCCAAATTATTAACCATACGTTTAAGAACATAAACGTTCCCATCAACGCACCCAATACAATGTACTGGTTCATAGGAACAGCGCCTGACATTAGTAAATAGGCACCGGTTACGAAAGTGCCCATAGCGCCCCAACGGAACCACCATAAAGCACGGGGTGCTAACTTTTTAGAAGCATCTGCTTTAGCATCAGCAGTGGCTTCAGCAAAATAAGCGCCTTGAATAAAGTTGAAATAGTAAAGTAAGCCGATCCAAGTAACGCCGAATAAAACGTGACCCCAACGGATTAGAAAATCAATAAAAGACATAGTTGTATCTCCAGAATATTTTTAAGTAGATTAGTTGTAGAGCAAAAAGCGGAGTTATTATACCGCACAAATAACGAAAGCTAACAAATAAGGGTAAATGTGATGAATTTTTATAAACGATTAAGCCTTAATCGAAGCTAAAATCTCACTTATTATTAATTGTAATATTATCGTGATACATACAGCAGGCTTTAAGCCAAACTTCGGGTTCGCCAATCCGCATGTCCAAACTATTTGCTCGGTGCTGAATAAAGGGCGGATTGAAGCAAATAGAAGTGAGCGCGTCGAATTGGTGGATGGTGATTTTTTAGACATCAATTGGTTTGATGGCGGCGGGCCAACGGTGGTGGTGATGCATGGTTTAGGCGGTAGTTTAGAGTCACACTATGCGATTGCCTTGATGAATGCGTTGAAACGAGGGGGGTATACCGGTGTGTTTATGCACTTCCGCGGTTGTTCAGGTGAATTGAATCGCCTACCTAGGGCCTATCATTCGGGTGACACCGGAGATTTCTCTGCGGTACTTGACTATGTTAGAGAAGTCACCGCGCGGGAGATATTTGCCGCGGTCGGATTTTCACTCAGCGCCAACGTACTGCTTAAGTACTTAGGTGAGTCAGGTAGCCATTCAGACTTACAAAAAGCAGTCGCCATATCGGTGCCCTTTGATTTGGCCGGCAGTGCCCGAAAACTAAGCCAAGGCACCTCACGGTTTTATCAGCGCCATTTAATCAGTATCCTGAAACGCAGCTACCAACAAAAGTTCAAGGTGATGACGTCGCCTGTTTCGCCCGACCTAACAAAAATCCATACGTTTTTCCACTACGATGATGCTATAACGGCGCCACTACATGGGTTTGATGGTGTTGATGACTACTATAGCCGTTCTAGTTGTAATCAATTTATAAAGCACATTAACTCCGATACGTTAATCGTTCACGCTTTAGATGACCCTTTTGTTGATCAAGACAGTATACCGACGGTGTTGCCTGGTGGTGTGAAGCTAGAGTTATCCAAGCATGGCGGACACGTGGGTTTTTTAAGTGGGGGGTATTTGCCGAAGCATTGGCTGGGGCAAAGAATATTGAGCTTTTTAAGCAGCTAGACCACTTTGTAGGTCGGGATATTTTAATTGCACTCCCAAGACTGATTTCATTTTTGCATTATCAATGCGCCGTGATTCTTGTAGATAGCTTTGCATACCCGCGCTAAGCGATTTCAGTGCAACGTCTAAGGGCAGTTGTGGCGGGCGATCCAGAGCAGCGTAATCTGCGACGGCATTAAAGTAGTCCGTCATGGAGCTTGGGTGGTCATCACTAATGTTTAATATTTCATTTCTAACTGTGGAACTCATCGCTAACAAACAAGCTTGAGCTAAATCGTCCGCATGAATACGGTTAGTCCACGGTGCTTCGTTTAGGCGAACAATCGGTTCACCGCTTTTTATGCGCTGTAAAGGAAGGCGATCTTTAGCGTAGATACCGGGCACACGAAGAATGATGTAATCAACGCTGTGCTTAGTAGCCCAAGTTTTTAATTGTGTTTCTGCATCGATCCGACGAAGCGCACGTGCAGTTGTTGCTAACAAGGGTGCTGTTTCGTTGACCCAGTTGCCTTGGCAATCTCCGTAAACGCCAGTAGTGCTAATGAGCACGACCTTTTTTGGTACATTAGTGTTTAACGCTTTTAGGCAAGCAGTTAGACGGGTATCTATCAAACCATTGGCCGGAGGTGGGGCAAAGTAAAAGACTGAATTCAACTGCTCACCGCCCTTATTGAAGAGGGTGGAGGCGTCTTGTTCTAGATCAGCACATGCACAATCAATGCCTACTTCTCGCGCTGCACGTTGGTTGTTAGCGCTCCTTACGTTGGCACTTACGGTCCAACCTCTATCCAAACATAAGCGCCCTACTCTGCGGCCAATGTCGCCGCAGCCAACAATATGTGTATGGTCTATTTCTTCCACTGCTTTGGATTGATGTCTAACGCTTTCAATTTACGATACAAATGAGTTCGTTCAACACCGGTCATTTCAGCTAACGCGCTGACATTGCCATTAAGGCGGTTTAGGTGAAATTCGAAATAGTTTTTTTCAAAATCATCGCGCGCTGACCGATAGTCGTTTTCGTAGGTGCTGACGCTTTCAGCAGCCCCTGAATTGAGCTGAGGGCTGTTTTTTAAATTGAGTATATTTTGTATTTCGTTCGCGTCGATTTTTCCGCCGCCGGCAACTAGTAAGCGTTGCATTGTGTTGATTAGCTCACGGACGTTACCGGGCCAGTTGTGCTGTTGTAAGCGTTGAATGGCTGAATCGCTAAGTTGTCTATGAGGCAGTTGATTGGTATCGACCGAATGCTGAATGTAATAGCTCGCCAATTGCTCAACATCATCAAGGTGTTCAATGAGTGAGGGTACATGTACTTGCATAACGTTAAGACGATAATATAAGTCTTGTCGAAACCCACCTTCCTTCACCATTTTTTCAATGGCTTGATTGGTGCTGCAAATGATTCTAACGTCTACTTCTATAGGCTGATGACCGCCTACTCGTAAAAAGCGCCCTGCTTGTAAGGCGCTTAGCAATTTAGTTTGCATAGAATTGCTTAAATCACCAATTTCATCAAGGTATAAAGTACCACCTTCTGCTTGCTCAAAACAACCAACCTGAATGACGCCATCTTCTTCACTGCCAAATAGTCTTCGTCCCAAGTTTTGCGCCGGAATGGCCGCTAAGCTGATTTCGACAAAAGGCGACGCACTACGTCCACTGGCTTGATGTAACGCGCGGGCAGCCACGCCTTTACCACTGCCAGGTGCGCCTGAAATCATTACCCAGCTGGCGGTCTTTCCAATACGGCTGATGAGTTCTCGCAAAGCTTTTAACTTGCCACTGTTGCCAATTAGGGTAGAGGTGGGTTCAAGTTGTTTGCGCAATTGAGCCAACTCTTTATTTTGTGCGCGACTTTCAAGAGCCCTATTTAATGTGATGAGTAGCTTTGCTGTACTTAAGGGTTTCTCCAGAAAATCGTAGGCTCCGAACTGAATGGCTTCAACGGCCGTCTCAACGGTGCCGTGGCCAGAGATCATCACGATTGGTGATTGATTACCCTTGGACTGAAATTCTTTTAACAGAGTAATGCCATCAATATCTGGCATCCAGATGTCCATAAAAATGGTATCAAAGACTCGGGCCTTAATCGCCGCATGAGCCAGCTCCCCATTACTGGCGGTGGTGACCGAATACCCTTCATCTTCTAAGATGTCTTGTAACACCTCACAGATACTGGGTTCATCATCAATAATAAGTATGTGGGTGTTTTGATTAGTCATGGTGTTTTATAGGTAGCCATACATTGACAGAACCGCCGGCAAGTGTACCGCTGTTGCTGGCGACTACATACCCATCGTGTGCTTCAACGATACGTTTGACAATGGCCATGCCCAGCCCAGTTCCTTGTTGTTTACTGGTGACGTAAGGTTCAAACAATTGGTTTAGCATCTCTGGATTGAAACCGGCACCGCTGTCTTCTATAAATAATGATATGCCTTGCGCATCATCTACAACTTTAGGTTCCGTGCGAACAGTGATTTGCGCATCTGCTAAGGTTGAAGTGGCATCAAGGGCATTGGCAATGAGGTTGTTGAGCACTTGGCGAACAGCGTCTTTGTCGGCCTCAATAAGCTGTGCTCCTTCAAAAAAAAGGAGTTCAAAATGAGTGGTAATATCTAAGGGCTTATTGAGCTCTACGCTGTCTTTTATCAATTCGTGATAATCAAAGCGTTCAAAATGTAAGCGTTCTGACTGGGCGTAGTTAGCAAATGCGTCGACCATGCGCTTCATGGTTTCTACTTGTTCGGAGATGGTGCGCGTAGAGCGATCAAGGGCGTCTCGGTCAACCAAATCCAATTGGTGTAGATACTTGCGACGAATGCGCTCAGCAGATAATTGAATGGGGGTAAGCGGATTTTTTATTTCATGGGCTAAGCGTCGTGCTACTTCGCCCCACGCCGCATCTTTTTGTGCGTTTACCAGTTTGGTGACATCATCAAACACCACTACCCAGCCAGCCCCTTTTGCTTCTATGTCGAGTTTAGTAATAGTGGTTATGAGAATTAGCTTGCCACGATCAGATTCGATGCTGATGTCTTTCTTGTCTACTTCGGCGCCATTTATAGCGGCTTCTATCAGTGCAAAGATGGGCGCTAATTGCGGAGCTCTAGTGGCAATAGCAGAACAAAGCTCGCCAATGTTTTTATCCAAATTGAGTTTGAGTATTTTCGACGCTTGTTGATTTGCCGTTTGCAATTCACCTTCGGCATTGACTGATAATACACCTGAAGATAAATGGGAAAGCACAGTCTGTAGATAAGCGCGTTGGCTCAACTCTTTTTGATGGTTGGCTTCGGCTTCACTTTGTGATCGTCTAATTTGACTGATCATGGTATTAAACGAACCAACTAGTGAACCTAGTTCGTCGTCACTTTTAACGGGTAATCGGGTGTGGTAGTCGCCAGCGGCAACTAGGCGGGTACCTTCTGCTAAGTCGCGTAGTGGGGCCACCAATCGTCTCGCTGCAAACAGCGCTATCCATATAGAGATCAGTACCGTCATGATGGTAATCAGTGACAATGAGATTAAAAAGCTGATCTTTAAGGGTTTGCGTAAATACGTTAGCCGTTTGTATTCGGTTGAAGCCAACTCTAAGCTATCGACTAGACGTGCATAGCGCAGCGGCAATAGCTCAATAACTTGTAAAACCTTGGCGCCGCCCGTTAATGACCTATCCTTAACAGGCACTAACACACGATACTGTAGGGCGTTGCCAATGGGCTCTAATTTAGCTACGGTGCCGCCTGCCCGGGCTTGATTCATAGATCGCTTATCGGGCGTGTCGGTGAATAGTGTGGTGGGGTTTTGATTGCTGGTAGCGATGACTTGGCCCCGTGAATCGTATAAATCGATCTCGATGTAGGTGCGTTGGAGGCGGATCTCATCTAGCAAGCGAATAATCTCTATATTACTGCTTGCGTTGCTTACTCGCCGTGCGTCTTCCTGCGCTTTATTTTCTAGTTCGTCTTTGCTGGCTTCGAGAAAACCCTGTCCTAACAATAACGCGTCTCCTAAGGCTTGTTCTATGCGTACGTCGAACCAACTATCAATGCCTTTAGATAAGAACTGAGCCGAGAAATAATATACAACCCCAATCGGTAAGCAAGTTAACACGATAAATAATGCCACTAAGCGCATCATCAAACGTGAACCCATTACCCGTTTTCTATATTGGTTAAGTAAGCGAATAAAATTGGCAATAACAAATAAAGAAAGCACCAGAATGCCGACCAAATTGACAGCGAGCAGAGCGGTAAAGCCTTGACCCCCTATGTGGGCTTTTTGAGCAGCAATAGACAACAAAAAACTGGCCATCAAAAAGAAAGCCGAAACCACCACGATAGGTATTGGCCCTAAGAATTTTCTTACTAATTCTTGGTGTTTCAAAGCGGGCGGTTACTCAATGCTCCAGACGCGTGCAGGGCTTTTTATGCGCCAAGTGGAAGAGGCGTAAGCAACAATTCTCAAGGCGGGTGGCAGTGCTTCTATGTCCAGTCGAATAAGTAATTTAAGCTGGTAGCCCCGAGTGCTAGAGGGCATGGTTTGGCGAATTAACTCACTGGTTAGAGAGAAGCTTTCAATTTGATTGAGTACCTCTCCAATACTGGCGTAAGACCGTGTACCGTCACTATGTGAGCTATTTAGCTGATAGCGATCACTGAGAGAATGGTAACTTATAACGTGCTTCTGTTGCCAGGTGGCGATGTTCTCATTCCAGATTAGGAGCCGTTTTCGAAACAAGCTTAAACGAGTGCTTAGGGTAATGGGGATGCCATTATGCAGCGCTTCATTGACGGTGTTGTTAAGCCGCAAGTCAAACACGGCATTTGATTGAAGCTGTGTTTCCGTTAATTGTGCGCTGGCCTCTTTTACGATGAATTCACCTGCTTGTAATACGGACGAAAGCAGCAAAATATTGGCGATTAAGCCAATGCGTAATAGATGTGCGAGCTTTCTCAAAAGAGGGTGGAGTAATTCCATTAAACCTTTTTTAGCAAAGCGTAGTAAAAGCCGTCGCCTTGATGCACGCCAGGTAAACGTTGCCGTCCGTTAGTTGTTTCCAAGCCTAGGTAGTCAGGCAAGGAACAGCATTGAGCATCGTTGTGCTCCCCTAAGAAGGCGGCGATACGCTGGTCGTTTTCCAAGGCAAAAATAGAGCATGTAGTATACAAAAGCTGGCCTCCCGTTTTTAGCATCGCCCAGTTCTGGTTAAGCAGAGCGCTTTGTTGCTCAGCAAATTGTAGACTATTTTGTTCGCTTCGGCGAAATTTAATATCGGGGTGGCGTCGAATTACGCCCGTGCCGGTGCAGGGTACGTCCAACAAAATATGGTCAAATAATTGGCCGTCCCACCAGCTGCTATCAGTTGCTTGTTGCTTATCCAAGCTAATGACCTTTGGCGAAAAACCGAGCCGCTCCATGTTTTCATGAAAGCGTGACAAGCGATGCTCAAAATCAACAGCAGTTACACTGCCTAATTCAGTTTGCGCTTCTAGGATATGTCCGGTTTTACCGCCTGGCGCTGCGCAGGCATCCAAGACATGTTGGCCTTTTTCTAACGTAAGTAGTTCTACGCACAGTTGCGCTGATTCATCTTGAACAGAAACCAAGCCTTTCTCAAACCCTAAAATTTTGCTTACCGCTACCGGAGTGCCTAACGTAAACCCTACTTTGCTATCGATACACTTGGTGGCGTCGATATCAGCTTCTTGCAGGCTGACTAGCATTTCATCAGCCGTGGTTTTGCTTTGATTAACTCGCAGCGTAAGAGGAGGTTGTTCTAGTGATGCAGATAGTATTGCTTCGCTATGAGCAGGCCAATCATGTTGAATTTGCTTCACTAACCATTTCGGATAACATTGTTCAGCCGGCTTTATATTGGTCGTACTTTCACCGGTTTTTTGTTGATCTAATTCGCGTAAAAAATTGCGCAATATTGCGTTTATAAACCCTTTCGCCCAATCACGGTTTAAGGCCTTGGTGGCTTTGACGGTCTCATTGACGACCGCGTGCGTAGCGGTGTTCATTTGCTCTAATTCGAACAGAGCCACTATCAGTAGGTACTCTAATATACGGTCCTTGGGTTTGAGCGGCTTTTTTAGCTTGCTGCGTACTTGTTGCTGGTACCAAAGCATCCAGCGTGTGCCGCCATAACAAAGCGCTTTGAATAAAGAAAGATCACTCTCGATTAGTTTTTGGCCTTGTAATGCAATGGCGTCGTCTAATGATAAGCCCTCTTCACATACTCCCAATAAGGCACGAGCTGCGGCTAGTCTTAGGCTTGTCGGCTTACTCAAAACGATCAGAGGGGTTTAAGTTAAAGCCATTCAATAACGCTTTTGCATCCATGGGTTTACCACCTGGTTTTTGGAGTTTATTCAGTGCTAAGCCACCTGCTCCCGTTTGAACATGTAGGCCAGCTTTATCTATATGGGTGATTGAACCGACGGGTAGGTCGGTTTGTTGATCGGTAATCTGAGCATCAAGTATGCGTAATTCTAAACCATTGCAGTGACTGATGGCGACTGGCCATGGGTTAAACGCCCGAATTTTATTATATAAATCCACGGCTGTTTGAGTCCAGTCCAATCGTGTTTCTTGTTTATTCAGTTTATGCGCATAAGTGACGCCTTGTTCACTTTGCGGCACACTGTTGAGCCTTTGGTGCAAAATATTATCAAGCTGTTCACTGAGTGTAATTTTGCTTTGGTGCATCAACCGATCATGTAATTCGCCGCCTGTTTCATTCGGCATAATTTCTAAGGGTGCAGTGGCCAAGACCGGCCCGGTGTCCAAGCCCTTTTCTATTTGCATGATACAAATGCCGCTTTGTGTATCACCCGCCTCAATAGCCCGCTGTATTGGGGCTGCGCCGCGCCAGCGTGGCAATAGTGAAGCGTGAACATTGATGCAGCCCAGTTTAGGAAAGGTAAGCACTTTGGTGGGTAAAATAAGGCCATAAGCCGTCACCACCATCAAGTCTGCTGCAAGGTCTTTTACTAATTCACGATCGGACTGTGCTTTAAAAGACGCGGGTTGAAACACCGGAAGTTGGTGTTCTAACGCCTTGTATTTTACCGCAGATGACGCCATTTTTTTGCCACGACCTGCTCGTCTGTCTGGTTGTGTGAACACCCCCACGATATTGACATCGGCTTCTAGTAAGGCTTCTAGGCTGGCGACGGCAAAATCTGGCGTGCCGGCGAAAATAATCCGTGATGGGGAGCTCATGGGGAAGATACTAGGCCGCTTGCTGGGCTTCTTTAAGGAGTTTCTTGCGTATTCGTCCTTGCTTCATACGAGACAAATAATCGACAAACACTTTGCCATCTAAATGGTCTATTTCATGTTGAATACAAATGGCCATCAATTCGTCCGCTTCCAGGGTAAATATTTTGCCATCGGCATCTTGCGCTTCTATCAACACTTGTTCAGCACGCTCTACTGCTGCGTATATTTCCGGTACCGACAAACATCCTTCATCGCTGGTTATCGAGCCGGTCTTGTTTTTGATCACGGGGTTAATGAAAACCTGCAAATGACTTTTATCTTCAGTAATATCGATTACCACCACGCGCTTCTCGACATTTACTTGAATCGCAGCCAGGCCTATGCCCGGTGCTGCGTACATGGTTTCCGCCATATCCTTTACCAGCTTTTTAATATCAGTGTTAAAATTGGTAACTGGCTTGGCAATTTGCCGTAGTCGTTTATCTGGATAGCGTAAAATTTCTAGTGTGGCCATTTTATGGTTTGCAGTAAGTTTTATCATCGGCAATAGTCTTATGAAAAACTTGCCCAATAACTAAGCGACAATTGTATCATTGCTGATCTAAAACCCCAATGCGACAAATCAGCTTTCAAAGATGGTAGCCCCTGTACAAAGTGACCTAACAATAAAGTTTCAAAAAGCCTATTTTGCGCCTCGCTATTGGCCTACATGGTTATTTATGGGGTTTGTTTGGTTGGGCTCAAACTTGCCACGACCAATAGGGAACAAACTCGGCGATGGGTTAGGTTGGTGTTTCAAGAAATTAAATAAAAAACGACGACATATAGTTGTCATTAATCTACGCTTGTGCTTTCCGCAACTTAGTGAACAACAGCGAGGGGTAATCTTAGACGACCATTATCGGTTTTACGGGCGCAGTGTGATTGATTTAGGCCTAAGTTGGTGGGCGCCTTTTAAGCGCTTAGAAAAGCTTATTGAATTCAAAGGCAAGACGGCTTACCTGGATACGCTTAAGCAGCACAATGTTATTGTTGTGGTGCCGCACTTTACGGGTTTAGATGGTGCTGCATGCTTCATGACGAGCTTTGCGCCTACCATTTCGATGATGAAAGCTCAAAAAAATGAATTGCTAAACTGGCGATTGTGGAAAGGCAGAACTCGTCATCAACCCACGCGCGTTATTATGCGTGAGCAGGGCCTACGGCCACTGATAAAAGCGACTAAAAAGGGAACTGCTTGCCTTTACTTACCCGATGAGGATTTTGGCGATACCTCGTTTACGGTATTTGCCCCCTTTTTTGGCCACCCTAACTCTACTTTAACAGCATTATCTAGAATGGCTAAATTGTCGAACGCGAAGGTGATACCCATGTTCCCTAAGATGTTGGAAAATGGCCATTATGAAGTTGAATTTAAGCCAGCGATCGAAAACTTCCCTTCAGGAGATGACCTTCAGGACGCCATCGTGCTTAATAAGGTGATTGAAGAAGGAGTTAGTGCCGCGCCCGCTCAGTACCTGTGGACGTTGCAATGGTTTCGCTCGCAGCCGGATAATGGCCCTTCACCTTATTTCAATAATTAAACCGCAGTGAATATCCTGGTTATTAAACAAAGCTCACTAGGGGATGTGCTGCATTCGACCGCTGCGTTAAGAGCGATAAAAGCCGAACACCCTAACAGTCATCTAACTGTATTAACCAATCAGGCCAGCAGCGGAATATTAGAAAATAACCCGGACATAGACGAACTTGTTTTGTTTGATTATGCACTGGTTAAAAAGCAATCACTTTTGGGTATTGGTGCCGTTGTTAAGGAGTTTAACCGGGTTAAAAAGCGACTGAATAGTCGCCACTATGATTTGGCGTTTGATCTACAAGGCTTGCTACGTTCGGTGCTGTTTCTTTATGCAGCGACGGCAAGCAAAAAATACGTGAAAGGGCGCTGGTTAGGCTTGCAGGGCTTTCGCAATAAGACGTTACACGCGATAGATGAAATGGCAGCGGTGTTGAATTTGGCCGGCATTGTCATGGAGAGCAAGAAAATGCGGTTGATGAGCACGGCTGAGGAATCTGATAATGCCGCGCAGGTGTTAGGCACGGTAAGCTTTGTTAGTATCGCAGGCTCATTGCCTCTAATAGTAATTAGCCCTTTTACGCGTTGGTATTCGAAAAACTGGCCGCTGGCATCATTTATAGCCTTAGCAGATCAGTTATCGCAAAACGGCGAGTGTGAAGTGGTTATCACGGGCACCGCAGAGGACAAAGCTACAATTAATGCGGAGATGGCAAAACTGGCCGCGCCGTGGTTTGTGAACTTGGCTGGGACACTAAGCCTTGGTGAGTTGGCGGCCTTAATGACCAAGGCGGATTTGGTTATTTCGGGGGACAGCTTCCCGATGCATTTGGCCAGTGCGGTTGATACACCGCTGGTGGCGTTGTTTGGCCCTACCGATGAGAGTAAGACTGGGCCGCTTGGGGAGGCGACAAAGGTTATTCGGCCGGAGGGCTGTGATAAGTGTGATCGACCTAATTGTCCCAGGGCGTGTCTTGGGAGGGTATCTGTAGAGCGGGTTTTGGAAGAGGTTAATGGGTTTTTGGGATAGGTGTTTTTTGTGTCTCTTTAACGCAGTTTCAACTTTTGGCTTAAAGGGCATCCTTTACATCGGGCATTCATTCTTTTGCTTGTGCAAAAGAACGAATCTACTTTTTTTGACTTGCTCAAAATAAAGAGCGAAAGAAAACACACCGCAAATAATGGCCCTTCGGGTTCCAGAGCTTAAGATTGACTAAGCGGCGCTGCGGAACTCGCACTGTCGTGATCAAACCGTCCTCGCTTGATTCCGCTTAGTCAATCTTAAGCTCAGCCATTCATGTTTAATGCGGACTTTCTCACAACAACTCGCCGCAAGCGGCATGCGTATTATTGAAACTAAACCTCAACCTAAACGCACTCCGTCATTACGAGCGAAGCGCGGCAATCCATTTTAAATTCAAGTAGCAAAGCCCAAGGTAAAAGGGGTCTTGCAATCATTCATTTCTGCTTTCTTTATGGCTCGACTCACTGTTGAGTAATGCACTTTAAACTTATCCGAAATATGTTCCATTGTGTAGTCACCGCTACGGTAGGCGCTAACAATGCCTTCATCTTGGGATAAAAGGTTATCTTTATACTGACTCAATGGTTTAAAAGCTTGTACTGTATAGCTATACCTAAAACGCACAGTATATATGGTCACCCATGCGTGTTACAGTTACTTTACTTTCATAGCAGGCATCAGCATACTCGTTCGAAGTGACCATCAAGGGCTTGGGAATCGGTATGCACGTAGATTGGATATTTAAATATAATCTGATATTTTCAGATGCAGAAAAAAACTAATTAATGAAGCGTTGCAGTATTTTAGTCTGCCAACATATATTAGTGACTATTATGACAGCAGTGTATCGAGTGATGCTCCTGACGAATATAGTCCTGAATTCATGTGGATGGTCGGCATTAAAGAAAATCTAATTATCTTTATTCCACTTATTGAGGAACAGGATGATTTTTTACATTTCCAAAAATGGGGAGAAAACAACGGACGGCTTGTTGGGCGCTCAGCGCTCAAGACCATTCAAGACGAAAAGCTAATAGTAAAAGTATGTCTGAATCCTGAACAAGAAGATTAGGCTAACCAGTGTTGGCAAACGACCTCACCA
>JBLIOD010000030.1:0-31610 GCA_047639475.1 Gammaproteobacteria bacterium | reverse complement strand
GTCCCGGTTACTAAGCCGACATAGCCTGTTCCTGCTACGGTTATATTCATTGCATGCTCTCTTTAATTTCTGGCTCTGATAACTTGGGGCTGGGGATTGCTACTACATCTTCAAACATGTCAGTCATGTTGGACAGTGGATTGTTTGACAATGGCGTGTTCAGCAAGTAAGACGGCTTAACCACCTCCCATTGTTGACAAGCGGGACACTGCCAATGGTGTTTATCAGCGGTAAACCCACATTCCAAACACGCATAGTTGCGCTCATTAGCGATCAATTTGGAAACACTTTCAACAATCAAAACCGTATCTTGATCCAATTTATCATTTGTCGTGTCTAACCAATTCTTCATCAGCTGATGAATGCCACCCAACGTCGGCTTGTCGCGTAAGTAACCTTTAACAAATGTCTTGATTGACTGAGGCTTTTCCTCATTCTTCAGAACCTCTACTAAATAAGAAATAAGACGTGGGTCGGGGTTTATACGTGCTGCGGATTTCAAAAACCGCGCAAATTCACCTGTCTTACCCAATATTTCATAGCTATTACTAACATGGCCAATAACTTCGCCTAAATAATGTGGCTCATGCCATTGAAGCTTTTTCCAGTGGCTTACCGCTTCTTCGTGTCGCCCTGTGTGTGCACTAATTTTCCCCAGTAATATTATCGTTCTAGGACTGGATTCGGTCAATGCTTCCGCTTGATCAGCATATTTCAATGCCGCTTTAAAATCACCTAACTCAATCAACTCTTCGGAATACTCACAATAATAATGAGCCAAGTCAATTTGGCTATACCGCTTAAGTTCCTTTATTCCTTTGCTGTTAAGCAGTTCTATTGCGCTTAGCCAATCTTTTTCATGTTGATAGATCTCTAGCAAATTGGTCACTGAACCTTCCAACTGCTGACCATTATTCTTAAGTTCTAAGAACAATTCCTCCGCTCTATCGTAAAGACCAGCGGCATAATAATCTTTGGCCAATTCATAACTGGCTAATTCACGAATGGAATCCGAGTACGCTGCATTATCCAAGATAGATTGATGAATATAGGTAGCTCGTTCAAACTCGCCTTTCCTACGAGATAAACGCCCCAAGGTTAGTTGAAGCTCCGGATGGTCTGGTTGATCTTGACTGAGTGATAAAAAGGTCTTTAAGGCCTTATCTTCTTCCTGACTTAATAGTTGATTTAGGCCCGTCATTAATGAGGAAGGCAAAATGGCTTTTCCTGCCTGTTTGGATGACTTAGCGCGTGTTTCAAGCCAAGATAAAAACCATCCGCTAGCCGCTGCAATGGGCAATAAGATCAACAACCAATTGGCATTCATCATGAGTTTTAGTGAATTAACGCAACGTTTGATGGAACGCGAAAAATTAATCGAGAGCTCGATTAATTTTCTGAAACAGCTTCTGCTTTTTGTAATGCCCGTTTGAGCTTAAATAGCTTTCCGCGCAAACGAAATGAAGACCACATACTCAACAAATAGCCCACAAGAGCACCGAAAATCCAAGTAGCCGCTAATATAATTGAGAGTTTGTCTTCCCAATGTATATCCATGTAGTAATTAAGCGATACTTGCTGCTGATTAAGATACACAAACGGCACTGCAAGTAATATGATGGCGCCAATAAGGGCAACATAGTAGAGTTTTTTCACAACGGTAATTAGTTACTTTTTCAAAGACTGATCGACTCGGGCTTTTAGCTCGGTTCCAGGTTTAAAGTGCGGAACAAACTTTTCTGCTACTTCGACTCTATTACCAGTCTTAGGGTTTCGGCCGGTTCGAGGTGGTCGATAGTGCAAGGACATGCTACCAAATCCTCTTATCTCTACCCTGTCACCTGACACCAATCCGTCGATCATTTTCTCCAAGATGGTACTCACCGCCAATTCAACATCTTCTTCAGATAGTTGAGTTTGAGCTTGCGCCAAGCGGGTAATAATCCCCGACTTGGCAACACTCTTCATATTCGATTCTACTAATTCACTCATGGTTTCATTATATAAGTTTTAGTTCATCAAAATCAAATTGCAGCAATACCGCCTTAGAAACTGGTCACATTGAGAAACTAGCTGCCCTTAGACAACTGTTCCTTAAGCTTGTCACCCAATGTAGTCGACACTTCCACCTTTTGACCACCATATTCTTGAATTGCTTCATCTTCTAAGTCCATCTCTAGAACTTTCACCGACAAAGTGATACGGCGATTTTTACGGTCTATGCTGGTGATTTTAGTTTCGATTTCTTCGCCTTCGTTCAAGATAGAACGTGCATCTTCAACCCGATCAACTGCCATTTCACTGGCGCGTAAGAAGCCTTCAACATTTTCAGCTAGCTCAATGTTTGCACCACGCGCGGTCACTTCGATGATTTTACCCATCACACGACTGCCTTTAGGATGTTCAGAAGCAAACTCAACAAATGGGTCATCCGAAGCTTGCTTCAAACCAAGAGAAATACGCTCACGCTCTGGGTCAACTGCTAAAACCACAACGCTGATTTCGTCACCTTTGCTAAAGTCACGGATCACTTCTTCACCTGGACGATCCCAAGCCAAGTCGCTTACGTGCGCTAAACCATCGATACCGCCTTCTACACCAACGAACATGCCGAAGTCTGTGATAGAACGAATCTTGCCGCTTAACTTGTCACCTTTTTGGTAACGTGAAGCGAACTCATCCCAAGGATTTGGCTGACATTGCTTCATGCCAAGTGAAATACGACGACGTTCGCCATCGATTTCAAGCACCATCACTTCAACTTCATCACCGACGTGACAAACTTTGCTTGGATGAATGTTCTTCTTAGTCCAGTCCATTTCAGACAAGTGAACCAGTCCTTCTACACCGTCTTCGATCTCAACGAACGCACCGTAATCAGTGATGTTGGTAACGCGTCCGAATAGACGTGAAGATTGAGGGTAGCGACGCTCTAGATCTTGCCATGGATCGCCGCCCAATTGCTTAAGACCTAATGAAACACGTGAGTGTTCCTTGTCAAATTTCAATACCTTAACTTCAATTTCTTCGCCAACATTCAACACTTCAGACGGATGACGTACGCGCTTCCAAGACAAATCGGTAATGTGCAATAAGCCGTCTAAGCCGCCTAAATTAACGAATGCACCGTAGTCAGTTAAATTCTTAACCACGCCTTTAATGATTTGGCCCTCTTCAAGTGTATCTAATAGCTTCTCACGATCTTCAGATAATTCACTTTCAAGTACCGCTCTACGCGATACAACGATGTTGTTTCTAACTCGATCTAGTTTAATAACCTTAAACTCGAGCTCACGGCCTTCCAAGTAAGCCAAGTCTTTAACAGGCGTTACATCAACCAATGAACCCGGCAAGAATGCTTTAACGTAATTGACGTCAACAGTGAAACCACCTTTAACACGCCCAGTTACTAAGCCCATTACAATGTCACCGTTTAATTGAGCTTGCTCTAATTCATCCCAAGCACGGGCACGTAAGGCTCGCTCACGAGATAGTTTAGTGTTGCCATAACCATCTTCAATGGCCTCTATAGCAACTTCAACGTCGTCGCCCTCTTTGACAGTAACTTCTCCGTCACTGTTTTTGAATTCTGCTTTAGGAATAGCAGCTTCGGATTTTAGTCCCGCATCAACGATGACAAAATCGTCGTTGATTTCTACGACACTACCCAAGACGAGTTCGCCCTGAGCCATGGTGATTTTACTAATGCTCTCTTCTAATAGGGCAGCGAAATTTTCTGACATGTGTTTTGATATCCAGCCTAGTTAAGGGAACTACGCTTTGGTTAAGGTTAGTATTTAAAAAAGCACGCAGTGCGCATACCTTCTCGTTGTTAGACACCGGCAAGCTAATTATTTAGCCCATTAGATTTCGAAATTTGGTAAACATTTCATTACCATTGTAAGCACCTGTTTAATCGAGAGCCCACTGGTATCTATTACTGTTGAATCCTTCGCTGGAACCAGTGGCGATTCACTTCGATTTTGATCTCGAAAATCACGCGCTTCTATGTCCCGAAAAAGGGCGCCGATATTAGCATCATGCCCTAACTCATTCAACTGTTTGAGCCGTCTATTTGCTCGCTCTTGTGCATTAGCGGTAAGATAGAACTTAAAAGTAGAATCTGCAAACACCGTAGTACCCATGTCACGTCCGTCCGCGACCAATCCTGGAGCCTGTCTAAAAGCGCGCTGAACTTCCAGCAAAGTTTGCCTCACACTCGGATGTCTGGCAACCAATGACGCTCGATTTCCCGCCACTTCTGTCCGTATTTTTGACTCAATATATTCTCCAGCCAGCTTAGCACCATCATCGAATTGAATATCCAAATCACGCAGTAAGTTCACTAATCCCTCATCATCATCAAATGAAACTTGGCTTTGTTCGGCTGCATAGCCTAATATTCTGTATAGGGCGCCACTGTCTAAATAGTGCCAACCCAGTTTTTCGCTAACCAACGCAGATAGGGTTCCCTTCCCTACGCCACTTGGGCCATCAAATGTTATTACGGGGGCTTTGGTTTCAGTCACAGTAGAGCGTCTTTAGCTAATAGCTTGTATATGCATTCCTGCACCGCTCATTAGCTCAACAAAGTTTGGAAACGAAGTATTGACATTATCTGCGTCCAACACCGTAATCGTGCCATGGCTTCTGAGTCCGGCCAAGCACCCCGCCATAGCGATGCGATGATCATCAACAGAATTTAGCTCTGTTTGGGAAAATATCGGTGCTTTAAAATCCCCCGTGACGCCTTTACCCTCGATCACCATGCCATCTTTAGTTTCAGTCACCGTTATTCCCATTGCCTTCAAATTGGCAACTGTTGCGGAAATTCTATCGCATTCTTTAACCCGTAGCTCTTCAGCACCTGAGATGACCGTCACGCCTTCGGCACATGCAGCGGCAATAGCTATGGCAGGGAATTCGTCAATGGCCAAAGGCACCAGTGCTTCTGGTATTTTAATACCCTTTAAATCAGCAGTCGTGACCTGTATATCAGCTAGCGGCTCACCACCGATCACCCTTTCGTTTAGCAATTCTATGTTCGCCCCCATCAACTTCAATATAGATATCACTCCGTCTCGGGTCGGATTCACTCCCGTATGCTGTAATTTTAGTTGGCTGTTAACGGCAATAGACGCCCCGACCAAGAAAAAAGCCGCTGAAGATATGTCTGCTGGAACATCAATAGACATGGCTGTTAAAGTACCCCCACCGCGCAAGCTAATCTCCCCGCCGTTTTGTTCAACCTCATACCCAAAACCCCTTAGCATGCGCTCAGTGTGGTCACGCGTAACTGCCGGCTCAATCACTCGCGTTACCCCAGCAGAATATAAACCTGCCAACAACACAGCTGACTTTACCTGCGCGCTGGCCATAGGCAAGGTGTACTCAATTCCATTTAGCTGAGTACCACCTATTATTTTCAAAGGTGCACATCCATTTTGTGTCTGGATATTCGCCCCCATTAACGCCAATGGTCTGGCCACTCTGCCCATTGGTCTGGAACTTAATGAGTCGTCACCCGTCATTTCACTGTTGAAGATTTGACCACACATTAGGCCCATCATCAAACGCATCGCCGTGCCAGAGTTACCCAAGTCTAAGGGACGTTCTGGTGCGATTAAACCGTCGATTCCTACGCCATAAATGGTTAAACCATTCCCTTCGCTATCATCAATTCGAACCCCCATTTGTTCAAACGCACTGCGCGTAGCTAGCGCATCCGCCCCATTAAGGAAGCCCGACACTTCAGTCACTCCGTTGGCTAAGCTAGCCAGCATAATGCATCGATGAGAGATAGATTTATCTCCTGGCACTCGAAGAGCACCGTTCAGACACCCGCCGCTTTCTACTTGTAACTTCATACTCTTTTCTTGTGATATTTACGAAAGCTTGCGACTTGAGTGCGTGCCTCTTTTGCCGCCGTGAAGCTGGCCTCCAGAGGTTGAGATTGCTCAGCTTCTATTAGGTCAGCAAACCGCTCTAGATCCTTTGAGAACGCCCGAAGCTGTTCACTTAGGTGCTGCTTATTACCAATACATATATCTCGCCACATGACTGGGTCACTGGAAGCAATTCTAGTGAAATCATATAAACCGCCAGCAGCCAAACGAAAATAGGTTTGTTGATCAGGTTGTTGATTCAAAAACTGCATTAATGCATAAGCTAGCACATGGGGTAAATGGCTGGTAACGGCTAAAATTTTGTCGTGCTGCTCAACTGGCATTAACTCTACTTGCGCGCCTGTTGCCGCCCACATGTTTGAGGTAACTTCAACCGCCTTCACACTCGTCTCTTCAGTGGGAGTTAGAATCACCCTATGATCTTCGAACAAACTTGGAAAAGCCGCTAACACTCCCGAGTTTTCTGACCCTGCAATGGGGTGACCAGGGACAAATTGGGGAAACTGATTTCCCAAAATGTGCTTCGCTTGATCTACCACTAAACCTTTGACGCTGCCGACATCCGTTATAGTCGTTTTGGCATTTAGATGAGGCTTAATCGACTCTAACACGCGCTCTATAGTCATCACTGGCGTAGCCAGTACAACTATATCCGCGGCATTTACCGCTGCTGCGATATCATTAGTTGCTTCATCAATCGTACGCAAATCCAAGGCCTGTTGCAGATTTTTTGCATTCTGGTCGACTCCAATCACGGTTTTCACCGCTGAGTGCTGTTTAAGCGCTTGAACCAACGAACCTCCAATCAAACCAACCCCGACCAGGGCCAATCGATCTATCGAAAATGGATTCGACGAATAAGACATTGCTAAAGCGGGTCTTGGTAAAACGTGGCGCTAGTCGGCACGCGGATAAGATCCCAGCACACGAAACAAATCCGCTTCTTTGAGCAACGCATCAAGCGCATTGCTCATATTTTCATCTAGCTGGTGCCCTTCTATATCAACAAAAAACAAGTAATCCCATCGTTTACTCTTCGCGGGTCGCGATTCAATTCTCAGCATGCTGATATTATGGTCATTCAGCGGCTTTAACAGAGCAAATAAACCGCCAGGTCGGTTAGTGCAAGAAATAAGCAAGCTGGTTTTATCATTACCACTAGAGAGCACTCCTTCTTTGGAAATCACCAAAAAGCGCGTAGTGTTATCCGATTCATCTTCTATATTGCGCGCAAGAATGTTCAGTTGATATTGAACCGCTGCAATTTCTCCCGCAATGGCGGCAGTATCCGGCGCTTCCGCCGCCATCTTCGCAGCAACGGCATTGCTGCCGACCGACACCACTTCCACGTGAGGCAATTTTTGCAGTAACCAATTTCGACACTGCGCTAATGACTGTCCGTGAGAATACACCGTGGTAATAGCGTCAAGGCTCCCGGCGTTTGACAATAAAAATTGGTGTATGGGTAAATATACTTCACCACTAATTTTACAATTAGAGTTTACCAAGCTGTCAGCCGTTGCCGATATACCCCCTTCTGTCGAATTTTCCACCGGCACTACACCATAATTGGCGGTGCCATTTTCTACTGCTGTGAAAACCTCTTCAATACGTGAGAGACCAATGATATTAACGCTAGAGCCAAATTGCTTTTTTCCTGCCATTTCAGAAAAAGTACCTTCAGGCCCTAAAACCGCAACACTTAACCGCGCTTCAGCCCCACGACTGATAGACATCACCTCGCGAAATAGGACATCTATTTGCTCGTCTTGCAAATGCCCCGAATTTTCCGACTTAAGACGCCGCAGCACCTGGGCTTCACGTTCTGGACGATAGATGAGTGCTTGCTCACCGTCCTGCTTTACTTTAATTTCGCCAATTTCTTTGGCTAAATCGATGCGTTTATTTAGCATGCTCAATAGCTCGGTGTCTAAAGCATCTATTTTCTGACGAACACTTTCTATTGAAGACATGCTGGCAGCCTACTCTTCTTCTTGCGAGGATGCTGGCGCGCCTTCACTATCAACTGTTTGCGCACCTTCATTGTCCGGTGTTTTACTCGTAGGCTCTTCACGGTCGACGCCTTCTGCCGTTGTAGAATTTTCAGCGCCGTCTTCAAGCTCTTCCTCGTCTTCCTCTTCAGATTCATCAACCCGGTTTACCGAAACCAGCTTCTCTTCTTCTGATAAGGAAATCACTTTAACACCCTGCGTATTACGGCCTTGCTGAGAAATCTCCGCAGTACGTGTACGTATCAGCACGCCTCCATCAGTGATCATCATGACTTCATCCCCAGGGCTCACAATGCTGGCATTTACCAACAAACCGTTTCGGTCAGAAGTTTTTATTGCGATCACTCCTTGCCCGCCGCGGCGGTGCACTGGAAATTCATCAACTGCAGTCCGTTTGCCATAGCCTAGCTCAGTGCATACTAATACAGTCTGTTCAGCTGCTTCGGCATTGTCGCTTGGCAAAATCAACATAGAAATCATTTGATATTGCTCATCCATGCGAATACCGCGCACGCCTCTTGCGGTGCGTCCCATTGACCGAGCGTCAGATTCATTAAACCGAACACTCTTCCCAGATGAACTGACCAACATAATGTCTTGAGAACCATCGGTTAAACCGACTTGCAGTAGCTCATCGCCCTCATCTAATGACAACGCAATGATGCCACCATTACGCGGACGCGAATAATCCATCAACGCGCTCTTCTTAATGGTGCCTTGACGCGTTGCCATTATAATGAACTGGTCTTCACGAAAGACTTGAATCGGTAAAACCGCGGTTATCTTTTCTTCAGCACCTAAGGGTAGCAAATTAACTAGTGGTCGCCCACGAGCAGTACGGCTAGCAATAGGGAATTGAAAAACTTTAAGCCAATAAACTTTGCCTTCGCTAGAAAAACACAGCACAGTGTCGTGGGTATTGGCCACGAACATTCGACTAACAAAATCTTCTTCTTTGTTGTTGGCAGCCATCTTGCCACGGCCACCTCGTCGTTGCGCTCGGTAATCCGTTATCGGCTGTGCCTTGGCATAACCTGTATGAGAAATTGTCACCACTACATCTTCCGGCGCAATTAAATCTTGCATGGAGATGTCAACTGCCCCTTCTATGATTTCAGTGCGACGATCGTCACCGTACTGTTCCTTCACTTCAACCAATTCAGCTTTAATATCTGAAACCAAACGGCTAGGACTCTCTAATATCTCTAGTAGATCAACGATATTTTCGATAATCTCAATATATTCACTGCGAATTTTGTCTTGCTCAAGCCCTGTTAAACGATGTAATCGTAGTTCTAAGATGGCTTGAGCTTGCTCAGGCGAAAGCTTATACATGCCTGAATGAAGACCGAAGTGACCTTCAAGCTGTTGAGGTCTAGACAATTGTGCATCACCTCGCTCAAGCATAGACTGGACTATGCCAGGCTGCCAAGTGCGGCCCAACATCTCTTTTTTAGCATGAGCAGGAGACGGAGATTGCTTAATCAGGGCTATCACTTCGTCGATATTGGCCAGAGCAACAGCCAAACCCTCTAATAAATGCGCTCTTATCCGTGCTTTTTTAAGCTCGAAAATCGTACGTCGAGTAACCACTTCGCGTCGGTGACGCAAAAAAGCAAGCAACATATCTTTTAAGTTAAACAACCGTGGCTGGTTGTTTTCCAATGCCACCATGTTTATACCGAACACGGTTTGCATTTGGGTTTGCTTAAACAAATTATTTAACAGCACATCAGATGATTCCCCACGCTTAATCTCAATCACCATCCGCATGCCGTCTTTATCGGACTCATCGCGGATAGCACTGATGCCTTCGATTTGCTTATTGCGCACTAACTGTGCGATTTTCTCCATAGTACGGGCTTTATTCACCTGATAAGGCAGCTCGTTTACAATAATAGATTCTTTACCTGATTTTTCATCAACCTCAATAACTGTACGTGAACGGATGTAGACTCGGCCGCGGCCTGTTTCATAGGCCTCACGAATACCTGCTGTACCAACAATGATTCCACTGGTGGGGAAATCTGGCCCTGGAATGAAGGACATCAAATCCGCGGTGGTCAATTCCTCGTCATCAATCAGTGCCAAGCAGGCATTGATCACTTCCGTTAGATTGTGTGGCGCTATATTGGTTGCCATGCCTACAGCTATCCCAGCAGATCCATTGACCAGTAACGTTGGCAACTTGGTAGGCAACACTAATGGCTGACTTTCGGTTTCGTCATAATTCGGCCCAAAATCAACCGTCTCTTTGGCTAAATCAGCAAGCAATTCATGAGAAATTTTAGATAGGCGTATTTCCGTATAACGCATGGCCGCCGGCGCGTCACCGTCAACCGAGCCAAAGTTACCTTGTCCGTCAATCAGGGGATAACGCATAGAGAAATCTTGCGCTAAGCGAACAATGGTGTCGTATACAGCCGTATCACCGTGGGGGTGATACTTACCAATCACATCACCAACAATACGCGCTGATTTCTTGTAAGCCTTATTCCAGTCGACACCTAACTCTTCCATCGCGTACAGCACACGGCGATGCACAGGTTTTAATCCGTCCCGGACATCAGGCAAGGCTCGCCCTACTATTACGCTCATTGCGTAATCTAAGTAAGACTGACGCATTTCCTGCTCAATATTGGCAGAAATCATTTCTTTGGCGACTATTTGGTCACTCATATATCAAAGTCCAGCACACACAAAGCGCATACATAGTGAGTTAAGGGTCAATAAACTAATATCGTTAGAAAGCAATTACTCAGGCGTTTTTGAAAAGAAAACTGATCAAAACACACACCAAACAATGACTATTTTTCAAGCTTAAAATAGGTGCAATATTCAAGCTTTAAATTTTATCATATTCCACTTGTGCGCACACTCTAATCCACTGAAATATATCGTATAATCTGCATCAATCAGAACGCTTCATCTATCAAATTTTATTCATGATCCCTCGATTATCACAATGGCTATTCTTGCTACTCCTCATTGGCACCAACTCTATCGCTTGGTCCGCTAGTGAGTATGAAAAAGGCATCAAAGCATACTCCGAAAAAAATTATAGCCTAGCGAGAACACTTTGGAAAGAAGCGGCATCAGAAGGCCACATTAGCGCCGCGTTTAATTTGGGCATATTATTCTCCAAGGGGTTGGGTGGCGGTAAAGATTTAGAGCAAGCCACTAACTTGTTTCGTCGCGCTGCAGACGCGGGCTTATCCGCCGCACAACACAACATGGCACTGGCTTATTATCAAGGCAATGGGGTGATCAAAAACGCTGAAAGAGCGCAAATCTGGTGGGAGCGCGCTGCACGTCAAGAACACGTTCAAGCCCAATTTAACTTAGGAGCCATGCTGTGGAATGGCGACGGCGTATTGAAGAACCCGAGTGAAGGATTGAAGTGGTTTCGAAAGGCCGCTGAAGGAGGCAGCAAGCAAGCAAGCACATTTTTAGATAAGATTTTTGAACAAATGTCTCTTGAGATCAGCCCTACTGAACTGGACAAAACGGCAATCGAGCCGGCAGCTGAAGCAGATAAAGCGGTGCAAAAGGCCGTTAACAAAGCACTCGAACTCGCTCACAAAGCATACAAAGCCAAGAAATACAAAATTGCCTTTAAAAACTGGCACTATGCTGCAGAAAATGATCACTTCGGGGCACAATATCAATTGGCAAGATTGTATGACGAAGGACTGGGAACGACAGCCAACGACCAACGTGCTTTCGAATTATATAAAAGCAGCGCTGAGGCCGGACAACCTCAAGCTCAGTTTCATTTAGCCCAATATTATCTAAACGGAGATATTGTAGACAAGAACGAAACCCTCGGACTTTACTGGATTCAATCTGCCGCTGACAAGAACGATATTAGAGCTCAAGACTATCTAGAGCAAGCGCGATAATTACAAGCACTCCGCGTTCTAGTTTGGACGAATTACTGAAGCACGCTGTGGCGAGAGTATGGACAACCCTGCGAGTCACTCAGCGCGTCAACGCAATGCCTCCAATGTCTCCTTTCCTTTGATATAAGCCCACTAGGATGATAATATCTATCGTCTTTTCAAGCTTTCATCCGAATGATAAAACTTTCTTCACTGCGATTTGCTGTGCCCTGCTGCTTATTACTTCATGTAATGACAGCCACAGCTGGCACGGTGTATGTTTATCAAGACGCGCAGGGCACCCGCATTATTAGTGATCATATCAACCATAGTGGCGGGCTCACTTTGATTAAAAAGTATTCCCCTAAGAACTCCATTCGTAGTTTAAAACCCCGCTCTTATCGTTATTCAAAGCGACGCACACCAACACCTCGCGCTTCAGCTTTTGATTCAGTTATTTTTAAAATTGCCGACCAATATCAATTAGATAGGGCCTTGGTTAAAGCCGTCATTCAAATTGAATCTGCATTCAATCCTATGGCCGTGTCGAGTCAAGGCGCACAAGGCCTCATGCAATTAATGCCTTTGACGGCTAAAAGCTACGACGTGGTCAATCCATTTGACGCAACGGACAACATTCGCGGCGGAGCACGGTTTCTCAAACATTTGATGAAAACGTATAACAACAACATCAACCTTGTTTTGGCAGCCTATAATGCAGGCGAAACAGCGGTAAACAAATACAACGGAATTCCACCCTATCCAGAAACGCAGCGTTACGTTAAACTGGTGCTCGCTCTACACAAAAACTATCAAAAAAATCCTGAAGCGATCTACGGATAAGGTACCATGCAGCCCTTAAATAAGAAAAAGAATAACCAGCATTATCTGATAACGATTAGTGACCTCACTAGGACTCACCATTTTAGGATATCTAAACGACTCAAAGCGTTTGTCATTAGCACCAGCGCATTAATTACTTTCGCGCTGATTGTTACCAATATTATCGTATTCAATCAGAAGGATACCATTGTTTCCACCAAAGATTTAGCGAGCGCGCTTGAAGATCACGTCGTTAACATGTCAGAGAAAAACTCTAACTTGTCTAACGTGTTACAGCAGCACAATCAAACCTTAACTGAGATCAGCGAACAAATAACCAATATTGAACGCATCAGCGGCGTCAGCACCAATATAAACAGTTCGATCACTGAGCGATTATTAGAAATTTCGAATTACTATTCAGAAAAAGAATCCGACTTTGCTGACTTAGACCATAGAGTCATTCAAATTGAGTCTACCATGGGCATTGCTACAGCCGGCAATAACGACACGGATTCTATGTCGAACCGCATCGAGCTACTTAGCATCAACGTTAATCAAGAAAAGATACTTCACGATAACATTCCGAACGGTTACCCTACCCGCAACTTAGGTATAACCAGCAAATACGGCACTCGCGTTCACCCCACCACAAACCAAAAAAGTTTTCATAACGGTTTGGATTTACGCGCTAAAACAGGCACCAACATATATGCTACTGCCGACGGCATTGTTAAACAGGCCACCTATAACAACTTAAGTGGTAAGCGCATTTCGCTAACCCATAATTTCGGCTTTGGAACTCGTTACGCTCACTTATCTAGCATGGCAGTTAAGCCAGGTGATGTAGTGCAAAAAGGTGATTTAATAGGCTTATCTGGAAATTCAGGCCGGAGTAGCGGCCCTCATTTACATTATGAGGTCCGTTACTTAGAAAAACCGCTTGATCCAAAACACTTTGTTACCTGGGAGTTCGGCTCCAATGAAATATTTACCAACGTACGAGGCATCCAATGGGACTCTTTAATAAGTCTAATCAACAAACAGATATCCAGACCAACGCTACAATTATCTCAAGTGGAACAACAGTAAACGGCGACATAGTAACCGGTAGCACTTTACACATTGACGGCACGTATAATGGCAAAGTACGGTCTAAAAGCAGTGTAACCATTGGCAAACAAGGCAGCGTTGAGGGGGAAGTTAATGCTAAATCACTATCAATCACCGGCACATTTCACGGCAATGCAGATTGTGACGAAATAGAAATCCTATCCGGCGGCAATGTCAAAGGCAAAATAGTAACCAGTCACTTGAGCATCGACCACAATTGCAACTTCGAAGGGGAAAGTATCAAACGAGCGAGCAGCAGTGTTCCGCAGAGCATTAGCAAAATATCGCAAGAGAAATAGAAAACTGCCTATGCCTACCGTGTTAGTTTAAATAGTCTCTTCTTTAAATCAGCCAACCAATCGATCAGTCAACAAGGGTTTAAACCTTGGTTGGCTATCCAGTACTTTGCTTCTTATAAGCCTGACGTCTTCTTTCAATTCGATAACGCAAACCTTCGTTTATTGCATACTGATTGTACTCGCAGACAACTGAGTTCTTGCCGCATAATTGTAGCAGCTGATCAAGTAGTTCTTGTGTAGGATGCACTCTCCATTTTTCACCCAGCTGTATCCTACCGCTCACGCCTTGCACTTTGCTGTACTCGAGTTCAATCGAAGCGTCTCCACCTTTATGCGGCTTCAACAAATTGGCCAGCTCGCTATTAAATTCGTTCGGCATCTCGCCATTAACTGATAGCTTTATAGCAAGCAGCATATCAGAACGCAGCATGTCCAAATTGCACACACTCAAAGCTAACATTTGATAACTTTCACTCAAGGCATCTTCTTCTAGATCTCCCTGAACTATTAGAATTTGGTCCTTCAATAGCAATTCTTTGCATTGTTCGTATAAATCAGAAAAAATGCTTATTTCGATACGAGAGTATCCATCATCCAAACTAACGAAGGCCATTTTGTCACCTCGCTTAGTAATGATCACTCTTAAAGCAACAATCATTCCGGTCACTACACCAGACTTCAACCCCACACACATAACCCCTTGTTTTCGGTCAGAAATAGATTCCAATTCATTTCTATACGCATCAAATGGATGCCCAGATAGATAAAGACCCAATGACTCGCGCTCTTCCGACAATCTTCTTGCCTCTCTCCATGGCGACGTGACTTTCATTTCACCAATCACTTGATCGTTCGCTGCCAAACCAAATAGATCGCTTTGCCCCGCAATAGAGTCTTTATTTTTCTGTTCCGCAACCTCCATTGCAAACGGCAAATTAAGTAGTGTCTGAGCTCGGTGCATGCCTAAACAATCTAAACCACCACAGCGCACCAATGCTTCCATCGCGCGTTTATTGACCTTTTTGGAATCGACCCTTTGACAATAATCATGCAGGTCATTGTAAGCACCGTTCTCCTGTCTTAGAGACACAATCGACTCAATCGCAGCCTCCCCTAAACCTTTTACAGCACCTAAACCATACACAATGGTTTTAGCATCAGTGGGTAAAAACTTGTAATCACATTCGTTTATATTGGGCACACGAATATCCAAATCTAGTTTCCTGGCCTCGGCAATTAAACTCACCACTTTGTCGGTGTGATCCATATCAGCAGACAACGTCGCTGCCATAAAAGCGGCTGGATAATGGGCCTTTAGCCAAGCTGTTTGAAATGAAATCAAAGCATAGGCAGCAGAATGAGATTTGTTAAAACCATAACCAGCAAACTTCTCCATCAAGTCAAAAATATAGTTCGCATCATCACCGGAGATATTATTTGCTAGCGATCCGTCAACAAAAATACTTCGTTGCTTCGCCATTTCCTCAGGCTTTTTCTTTCCCATGGCCCGCCGAAGAATATCCGCACCACCCAAGGAATAACCTGCAAGCACCTGTGCAATTTGCATGACTTGCTCTTGATAAAGAATAACTCCGTAAGTCTCAGCTAAAATGGACTCAGTTAACGGGTGAGGATATTCAACCCGTTGCTTACCGTGCTTACGATCGACAAAGTTGTTTACCATGCCCGACTCTAACGGCCCAGGGCGATACAATGCCACTAAAGCGATCAGGTCTTCAAAACAGTCAGGTTGCAGTCGCAGAATGAGATCTCGCATGCCGCTAGACTCCAGCTGAAACACCGCAACCGTCATTCCTTTCTTTATTAAGTCGAATGTTACCGCATCATAAAATGGTTGATCTGGCACCTCTACATGCTCAATTTCTCGTAGTGCAGGGTTAGCGTTGATCAGTTTTTGCGCCCAATCGATGATGGTCAAGGTACGCAGACCAAGGAAGTCGAACTTGACTAAGCCAATCGCTTCAAGATCATCTTTGTCTAACTGGGTTACAGCTTGTGCTTCTTCTGAGTCCGCAAACAATGCAGTGAAGTCCGTCAAGCTCGACGGCGCAATCACGACACCACCTGCGTGTTTACCCACGTTTTTAGATAAACCCTCGAGTTTCATCGCTGTGTTTATCAGCTGCGCCGCCTCGGCGTCGTCGTTATACCGCTCTTGAAATTCAGGTTCTTTGTCTAGCGCTTTTTGTAGAGTAATACCAATCTCAAAGGGCACGAGCTTTGCTATGCTGTCTACATAACCGTAAGAATGCCCGAGCACACGGCCAACATCTCTAATAACCGCTTTTGCCGCCATACTACCAAAGGTAATTATTTGCGCCACCTGATTCCTGCCGTAACAGTCACTCACGTATTCAATAACACGGTCCCGCCCTTCCATGCAAAAATCGATATCAAAGTCTGGCATAGAAACCCGCTCTGGGTTTAAAAAACGCTCAAACAACAGACCATATTGCAAGGGATCTATATCGGTAATACCCATTGCCCAGGCTACCACTGAACCTGCACCTGACCCACGACCAGGACCAACCGGGATATCGTGATCTCGGGACCACTTGATAAAATCGGCAACAATTAAAAAGTACCCTGGAAAACCCATCTGGTTTATTACGCTTAGTTCAATTTCTAATCGCTCAAAATAAGCTTCATCCCCGAACTCAGGTACCTCATCTGCCGCTCGCAATTCAAGCAACCGAGCGAGCCTAACTTTCAACCCATCGACGGAAATATCTCTAATGGCTTGCTCAGCGGTTCTCTCGCCTGAACCCGGAAACTCAGGAAGGTAATCCGTACCAAACGTTAAGAACACATTGCACTTTTTCGCAATGTGAACGGTATTTTCAATTGCCTCTGGTAAATCGCTAAATAACTCCGCCATCTGATCAACAGAGCGTAAAAAGTTTTGCGATGAAAAGGTGGTAGTCCGTCGGCTATCACCAATTTGCCGCCCTTGGTTTATACAGACACGTACTTCGTGCAGGTCAAAATCTTCTGGATGAAGAAATTGAACTTGATTGGTGGCCACTAACCCTATATCCATCTCCTGTGCTATAGGAACGACGCGTTCGATATATTTGTTTTCACCTTTCATACTGATTCGTGAAACAGACAGAAACAAATTTTCCGAAAATAGCTCTCGATAGCTTGCCAAAGACTGCTTAGCGTATCCAATATCGCCATTGATGAACGATTGGGACAAAGCGCCTTCTCGGCTTAATGAGATAGCGATCAAACCGACATGGCGTTGCCTTAGTTGATCCTGAGAGACAACCGGTTTATTTTGCACCTTATTGTGTATGACCGCATGACTCAACAACTCACATAAGTGGACATAGCCTTCGTTGTTTTGAGCTAACAGAACAAATTTATCTAAATCACCTGCCTCAATCGGGTTTTCTATCCACACTTCCGCGCCAATAATGGGTTTTATCCCTGCACTAACACAAGCTTTATAGAATTTAACAACCGCGTATAAATTGCTTAAGTCAGTTATAGCAATAGCCTGCATCGACAGTTGTTTAGCCGCAGCAATGGTCGGCTTTATCCGTGTTAAACCGTCATCTAATGAATACTCAGTGTGAAGATGTAGATGAACGAATTGTGACATTTCAATCAATGATTACAAGCACTCACGAACCGGGCGGAAAGATCGCCGGTGCTCTGGACAGGGGCCATACTCCTTAAGTGCAGCCAAATGGGCGGCAGTGGGATATGCCTTATGTTGTGCAAACCCATAGACAGGGAAATCAGCATGCATTTGTATAAGCAGTCTGTCTCGCGCCTCCTTAGCCAACACCGATGCGGCTGAAATAGCCGGCTCGGTTAGATCTCCTTTAATGATGCAGGTACAAGGAATGGTGAGGTCAGGTTCACGATTCCCATCAACTAAGACATGGTCAGCCAAAATGTGCAGCCCTGCTACCGCTCGAGACATTGCCAACATCGTAGCTTGCAAGATATTTAATTCGTCAATTTCCGCTGCGCTGGCCTCTGCGACAGCCCACGTTATAGCTTGTTGCTTAATCAGAGGCTCTAATTGTTGCCGATTAATAGCGGACAGTTTTTTTGAATCTGTTAATCCCGGTAAAAGAAAATCATCGGGCAATATTACTGCCGCAGCTAACACTGGACCCGCCAACGGGCCGCGGCCTGCTTCATCTACGCCCGCAAATAACAGATGTTTAGTCATGTATAAAAGTTAAAACCGATTTTGCAGCTTCAACATCTGAATCTTGGGCCAGTTTTTTTGCCACCTGCGTAAATTCATGCTGTAGTGCTTGAGTTTTTTCGGGGTCATTTATATAAGCCTGAACCTCTTTAACGATGTTCTCTGCTGTTACTTGCTCGCGTAATAATTCAAGCACCTTTGGCGTAACTAACAAGTGGTTTGGCATAGAAAAATGTTCCACACTTCGAAATAACTTATATAAAATATTAGTGAAAGTCGAGATTTTGTAAATAACCACCATCGGCACACGATTCAATAAAGCTTCTAGTGCTGCGGTACCTGAAGCCAGAATCATCATATTACTGGCTTGCATGACCTCATGAGAGTTGCCCAACATGATTTTAATGGGCAATTTTGAAGATTCAACTTGCTCTTTATATCGGCCCAACAAACGTTCATTAGCGAACGGTAAAACAAATTCGATATCTGAATACTTTTCTGCAAGTTGTCTAGCAGACTCAAGAATTGGCGTCAGTAAAGACTCAACCTCGCTGGTACGACTGCCAGGCATTAACCCAATTATCCATTTTGAATTCAAGGACAAATTACTTCTCGCCTGTCGCGATAAGCTTGAGACACTTTGCCCTTCAAAGTCCTTGGCCGCAGGATGTCCAACAAAGGTCGCGGGTAAACCGACTTCATCATAGTAAGTTTTTTCAAACGGAAATAGCACCAGCATATGATCTATCGCACGTTTTATTTTATGTATTCGGTAACTCCGCCAAGCCCATACTGTTGGGCTAACATAATGCATTGTTCTAAAACCAACGCGCTTTAATTTCATGGCCAAACCAATATTAAAATCAGGCGCGTCTACCCCAATAAAAACGTCTGGTTTTCGCTCGATAATCTGTTTGGCTAATTGTTTGCGTAATGTAAGAATGGGGTAAAGGTTTTTAATAGCTTCTTCAAATCCCATCACGGTAATTGAATCCATTGAATGAAGCAACTCGCACCCTTCTGCCTGCATCTTTAATCCGCCAATACCAAAAAAAATGGCTTCTGGGCAACGTTTCGTAATTTCTCGGATAAGGCCTGCGGCCAAAATATCTCCAGAGGGCTCTCCAACCGAGATAGCAATCAACATAGAAGCCGACCTATTGCAAAAAAGAAAGCCTCCAACGTTAGTGACTAACGGCGAATAATTCCGCGGTCACTGTTGCCTAGAAAAGCTAACAGGCACTGAAGATCTTTTTGTGTGGCATCCAAATTGGCAATTTTATCCATCGCCGATTTCAAATCTAAGTTACTGCGATATAGTAACTTATATGCGGCTTTCAATAACGTAACGGTATCATCACTAAAACCCCTGCGTTTTAAACCCTTGGTATTAATACCATAAGGCGCAGCAGAGTTGCCCGCGGCCACAATAAATGGAGGTACATCTTGAAAGCACACTGCGCCAATACCGGTAATACAGTGTGCGCCCACACTACAAAATTGATGTATTAACGAAAATCCGCCCAAAATAGCATAGTCACCCACCTTAACGTGCCCCGCTAAACTAGCCCCATTTGCAAACGTAGTGTCATTGCCGATGACGCAATCGTGAGCTATGTGCACGTAGGCCATTATAAAATTATCATTCCCAATAACCGTTTCGCCGCTGTAATCGGGTGTACCTCTATTAAGGGTAACGTATTCTCTAAAGGTATTACGGTCGCCTATTTTTAAAGTAGTCGGTTCTTGTTTAAAGCCACGATATTGCGGCGCTTCACCAATTGAACTGAACTGAAAAAAATGATTCTCCTCCCCAATATGTGTATGGTTACGAACCACCACATGCGGACCAATCACAGTGCCGTCACCGATAGTGACGTTGTCTTCAATCATGCTAAACGGCCCTATACTGACATCCTTGCCAATTTTAGCGCCGGGATGAACGATAGCGCGTTCGTGTATCACGATTCGTTAATCACCTGATAAGTAAACGTAATTTCAGCGCTAGCGCATAATTTTCCGTCAACCGTTGCAGAAACCGATGTTTTCCAGATATTGCGTTTACGGCGCCCAAAAGTCGCTTCAATTTTCAACTGGTCGCCTGGTTCAACCTGCCTTTTAAATTTTACTTTATCTGCACCCGCAAATAGAAAAACTACGTCATCATTATTTTGACCCCCGTCCAACCCCAACGCAGCTAACAGCGCCGCGCTTTGTGCCATGGCTTCTAAGGTTAAAACCCCAGGAAATACCGGACGATGCGGAAAATGACCGTTAAAAAAAGGCTCGTTGATGGTGATATTTTTGATCGCGGTCAATGATTCATTTTTTTTATGATCAAGCACCCTGTCCACCAGCAAGAATGGATAACGATGCGGTAATATTTTTCGAATCGCGTTGATATCTAACGTGTCTGCCATAAGTCAATCCTTAGTTATTTATCTTGTTTGTGTGATCGTTTTTCTAAACCGTGCCGCCTTAACGTTGCGATCGTACGGTGCCATTTTTTTAAAGGTTGTGCAGGCAAGCTAGACGAATAAATACCCGCTTTCGGTATAGATTTAGTCACCAAAGAATCTGCATAAATAATCGTTTTGTCGCAAATATTAAGATGCCCCATAATCGCGACACGCCCCCCTATCAAACACTCTTCTCCTATAACTGTACTACCAGCAATCCCGCTGAGGGCGGCAATTGCAGTCGCTCGACCAATAGTGACGTTATGAGCGACCTGCACCAAGTTATCTATTATCACGTCGTCTGCAATGACTGTATTGCTTATACTGCCTCGGTCAACAGTGCTGTTTGCTCCTATTTCGACCTTATTGCCAATAATTACTTTGCCCACGTGCATTATCTTCGCCCAATAAGATGCGCCGTGCTCGGCATCAGGGACGTAACCAAAGCCATCACTACCAATAACTACCCCACTGCTGATTGTTACGCCCTGCCCTAATTCACAATGGGCACGAATGGTTGAATTTGGCCCAATCGATGAATTTATGCCAATAGTAACCGCTTCACCAATATAGCTTCCTGCCATGATACGAACTCCTGAAGCAATTTTCGCTCCACGTTCTATAACGACATTAGGGCCAATTTCACAATCCTCAGGTACATTAACGCCTTTGGCAATAACCGCAGAGCTATGGATACCAAAATTGGGGCTACTGACGGGATATAACACTGCCATCAGCTGGGTAAGCGCTAATTGGGGGTTTTTAACTTCAATAACTCGGCCATCATACCCCTCTGGTCTTTTACTACAAAGCACTGCACCTGCTTGAGAATGTTCTAATTGAAGAGCATATTTACGGCTAAAAAAAGGCGCAATACTGCTGTTTGATGCACCCTCTAAAGAGGCAGCCTCAGTAATTAGGTAATTCTCGTCAGCTTTATTAACGTGGCCACCGCACGTATTTGCTAGTTCAAATAACGTTGGCATAGGTCCCGAAGCTTATTCGCTGTACTGCTTAGTTAGATAATCTAACACCTTTTGCGTAATATCTATCTCTGGTTTAAACCAAACAGCTTGCTGAAAAATGATGTCGTAGTCTTCTGCCTTTGATACTTCAATCACAGCTTCGGTTACAATTTTTTGCAATTGAGCTAATTCTTCGTTACGCCGTAAATTGAAATCTTCATTTAATTCACGTTGCTCACGTTGCAAGCGCCGCTCTAAATCCGCCAATATACGTGCATTGTCATTTTTTTCGGAATCGCTCAATAACAAACTGTTTTTCTGTGTTTCATTCTTTAGTGCGACCCCTTCATCTCGTAATATTATTAGGGCATTTTCTCGATCACTGAATTCAGATTCAAGCTTCTTAAGAGAAGCCTTTCCTTGTGGTGCCGTCTCAACTAGTTTAACTGCGTTCACATAGCCAATTTTCTCCGCACTCGCATATTGAGTGCAGAAGCCAAGCAGAAATAATCCGATGAAAATGTTTTTGAGCATACTTAACCTTTAACTTTTCGTTGTTGTGAGTTCGCGTTAGAAATAATAATTTTGAGTAAGCAATCTTATCTAAACAAGGTGCCTAGAGAAATTTGAAATTTTTGGTCTTCATCACCCACTTCCGAATTAAGCGGAACACCATAACTCAAGCTCAGTGGACCCACTCCAGAATACCAATGTAGCAATATTCCAGCTGAGTATCGCATCTGATCAAAATCAACGTCTTGGCCATCTCCATAGACCATGCCGCCGTCGACAAATAACCCAATTCGCTTGTCATTTGAAGTAGCTGATCCATAGGTTGGAAGCAAGAGTTCGAGATTAGTTACTATGCGTCGATCTCCACCTGTCGGTTGCGGTGTAGTGCCTGAATCTTGTGGACCCAATGAACGTGACCGATAACCACGCACAGAGCTAGGCCCCCCAGCAAAGTAGTTCTTATAAAATGGCAAACTACTGTCGCTGCTATTACCATAACTGCCACCATAACCAATTTTTATCTTAGATTTAAACGTCAGGTTTTTTCCGAGTGGAAGGTAGTTAGCAGCAGCCAGATTCACTTTATAAAATTCAACGTCACTCCCCGGCACTGACGCCTCTAAAGAAACGCTTGCACTCATACCCTTGGTAGGAAAAATGAAATCATTCAAGGTGTCCTTTGAAAAGGAAACACGGGCACCTAAATTGTCACTCTGAGAGTTTTCAGTAATAAACTGTTGAAACTCTGGAGGTGTTTCCGCTGTTTCTTCCAGATCGACTCTTTCAGCAAACACGGTAAAATCAAATGAATTCGACTCGGATACCGGGATTTTGTACGTCACGCCTAGCTCGATTGAGTTAGCAATATATTCCGCTGTAGAGATCTCTGAAGAATTCAATTCTCTACTACGCACATATAGACCACGACTTACTCCACTGGCAGTGTAATACGGATTTGTGTAATCGATTTCATAGGTTTTACTGGCGTCTGAATTATCCAACGTCACTGATAGTTCTTTCCCTGTGCCCAAAAAATTACGTTGAGCGTAACCTATCTGAAATAGAGCGCCCTCTGCATCTGAATAACCCAAAGCGAACGTTAAACTACCTGTTGATCGCTCTACAATGCTCACCTGCAGGTCGACTTGATCTCTCACTCCAGGCACTGGCAAGGTGTCGATGCGTACCGTTTCAAAAAACCCTAAACGTTGAAGCCGTTCCTGTGACCGACGAACATCAGCTGCAGAAAAACGGGCCCCTTCAAACTGCCTAAGCTCTCGTCGGATAACATCATCCTTAGAAACGGTGTTACCGGAAATATCAATTCTCCGGACGTACAGTCGCGCACCTTGCTCGACCGTGAAACTAATATTAACGCTCTTGTTCTCTCTATCAACCGAAGGAATAGAATCAACCGCAGCATAACCATACCCCAAGTTAGCCAATTCATCACTGATTGCGCGTCGGATTTCACTGACCTTCTTGAGAGAAAATATGGACTTATCTTCTACTTCCAAAAGCTGCGTGATTTTCTCTTCATTGATATCGTGCTTGCCTTCTACGCCAAGGTCACCCAAACTAAATCGATCTCCTTCCACCAAAGAAACAAACAATTCAATATCTTGTTTATTAGAACTGATGGTAACGTTAGTAGATCTGAGTTCAAAGTCAAAGAAACCTCGATCAGCATAAAACGATCGCAGCGTCTCCATATCGCCTTCTAACTTTTGCTTTGAGTAGAGATCCGCTCGACTAAATGGACTGAATCCCCGTTTTTCAGTAACCTCCATTTGTTTTTTAAGCCGCTTATCGCTGAAAGTTTCGTTTCCCACAAAAGTAATGTTATTGATAGACGCAATACGGCCCTCATTGATATTGAGAATAATTCGAGCCCGATTTTGATCCAACATACTGACATCTTGTTCCACTTTAGCGGAGTACCGACCCCGTGAAAAATATTCATCGCTGATGGCTTTAACAACTTCATTTAATCGTTTTTGATTAAGAATGCGGCCTTGGGTCAGTTGCGCGTCGTCAAATATCGCCTGGATATCTTTTGCTTTGATCGCCTTGGCTCCATTTATGGTGATTCCAGCGATCGAAGGTCGCTCTTCAACATCAACCACTAATACCGTGCCATCTTGGCGCAGTTTTACATTTCTAAAGAAACCGGTATCAAATAATGCCTTTATGCCTTCTCTCGCGTCCGAGGCGTCTATTTGGTCGCCCACCTTGAGTGGCAAATAATTGAATATTGTGCCATCTTCAATACGACCAGATCCTTCTACACGTATATCAGAAATAGTAAATGGTTCGATAGTTTGCGCAGATACTGCGCTTGTAAGCAAACTGCAAGATAAAGCAAGCGCGACTAATATTCTAATTATCATTGTGGACTACGGCTGTTAAGTTATCAGTCGAATAATATCATTGTAGAAAGCCAAAGACATTAAAAGAAGTAAGGCGGCTATGCCTATTTGTTGGCCCCATATCATCACCCTTTCGGACACAGGGCTGCCCTTGATGGCTTCGATTGCAAAAAACAACAAATGCCCACCATCCAGTACCGGAATCGGTAGCAAATTAATGAGCCCTAGACTGATGCTGATAACCGCCAGAAACAGCACAAAGTCACTGACACCACTTTGCACTGTATGGCCAGCGATATTGGCAATCGTTATCGGCCCTGAAAGATTCTCTGTACTGACCTCTCGAGTAAACATCTTACCAATAGAAACCAAACTCACCCATGAAAATCGCCAAGTGTAATCTACAGATTTTGCAAAACCTTCTAACAAATCCGTTTGGTATACATGCCTAGAAGGATAAATGCCGATTTGCCCATACTGATTTCCTTCATATTCTCGCTGGACAGTTCTGACATCTTTGCTAATAACAGCATCACCATCAGTGAATTTGATGGTGATCAATTGATCAGGTTTTGGAGCAATGCTGTTCACCACATCAAGCCAATTATGAGTTGGTTCGCCATCAATACTAATAATATTTGCTCCTGGACGCATCCCAATTTTATCAGCGGGTAAGCCCGGCACCACGGCTGAAATGCTGGCGTCCCCCGCAGAAGGATACAGACCGATTTTTTGGCTTAGCAAACCTGGACCGATATCACGCACTGCTATCTTTGAAAAGTCTAAAGGAATGGTCATCTCGGAGCTATTATTTCGAGATATGCCCACATCGACAGTTTTACCACTAAAACTTTTATGTACGAAGTAAATCAGTTGATCTTCCCAGCCGTGCACTTTTCGCCCATCAACGGTCAGTAATTTATCGCCCTTCATAAATCCCGCATCCGCTGCTAACGAGTTTTCAACTACTTTACCGACGACGGGCTTGATATCTTGCACACCATACAAATACAAAGCCCACATTGCCAAAATAGCAAAAATGAAATTAGCAATAGGTCCTGCAGCCACAATAGCCGTGCGCTTAGCCAAGGTAGCTTGGTTAAAAGCCCGATGCTTTTCTTCTTCACTGACATCATCGACGCGTTCATCTAACATTTTGACGTAACCACCCAATGGAATAGCCGCTAGAATGTATTCAGTCTCATCATTTTTACGGCGCCATGTTTTCAAAGGTTTACCGAAACCAATTGAGAACTTAAGCACCTTTACCCCGGATTTGCGCGCCACCCAGAAATGACCAAACTCATGAATCGTCACCAAAATACCAATGGCTAATACGAAACCAAACACACTATATAAAAATTGCATAATCGTTGCTATAAGGTTGAAATTAGTTGTGAATCTCGCAGCTGCTTCAGCTGGTCACGAATTTTACCCGCCTCTTCGAACTCTAGATTCTTGGCGTGAACATACATTTTCTTCTCGAGCTTCTTAATGTTTTTACCTAACTGATAAGGCGTCTGTACCGAATATTCCGCCATCTCTTCCGCCGCAATAGGCAGCGCTTCGAGTTGGCTTGGTGCAACCGGCAATCCATCAATTATATCCCTAATCGGCTTAACAACACCTTTCGGAATAATACCGTGTTTAGCATTATGTTCAACTTGACGTTCTCGACGGCGATCGGTTTCTTCGACGGCGGCTTTAATTGAATCAGTCTCTCGATCAGCATACAAGATAACGTAGCCATTAACATTTCGAGCTGCACGTCCAATCGTTTGAATTAGCGACCGAGCTGAGCGCAAAAAGCCTTCTTTGTCAGCATCTAGAATCGCCACTAACGACACTTCTGGAATATCCAAGCCTTCTCGCAACAAATTGATACCAACCAACACATCAAACTCGCCTTTGCGCAAGTCGCGGATAATTTCTACCCTTTCAACGGTATCAATATCAGAATGCAGGTAACGAACCCTTATTCCGTGATCATCATAATATTTGGTCAAGTCTTCCGCCAAACGTTTAGTAATCGTGGTCACCAATACCCGTTCATTTACGGCGGAGCGGAGCTTAATTTCAGACATCAAATCATCAACTTGAGATTCCACTGGCCGGATTTCAATAATAGGGTCAACCAAGCCGGTAGGCCGAACCAATTGATCGATCATATCCGGTGCGTTGGTTTTCTCATAAACGCCCGGTGTTGCCGAAACAAATACTGTTTGCGGCATCATTTTTTCAAATTCCTCAAACTTCAACGGCCGATTGTCTCTTGCTGAAGGTAATCGAAAGCCAAAATCTACCAAATTTTGCTTACGAGATGCATCCCCCTTAGACATGGCGCCTATTTGCGGCACCATCACATGACTTTCATCTAAGAACATCAAGGCATCTTTGGGCAAATAATCGATTAAGGTCGGCGGAGCCTGCCCCGGCGCCCTACCTGACAAGTAACGTGAGTAATTCTCAATGCCTGAGCAATATCCAAGCTCGCGCATCATTTCTAAATCATATTCGGTACGTTGCTTTATACGCTGTGCTTCAACTAATTGGCCGTTGCTTTCAAAGTAAGCGTGCTGCTCTCGCATATCTTCAGTGATTTGGTCCAACACTCCCAGCAACGTTTCACGCGGTGTAACGTAATGACTTTTGGGATAAATGGTTATACGACTCAGCTTTTCTTCCACCGCGCCAGTTAAGGGGTCAAATTTAGCGATGGCTTCCACATCATCACCAAATAATTCTATGCGAATCGCAAATTTATCTGATTCAGCGGGAAATACATCAATCACGTCTCCGCGCACTCTAAAAGTACCGCGCCGCAATTCGACATCGTTACGCTGGTATTGCATAACGGCCAAGCGTTGTAAAATCGCGCGCTGTTCAATGACCTCACCCACACTCACGTGTAAAATCATCTTGTGATAGGCCTCTGGATTACCCAAACCGTATATCGCAGACACAGAGGTTACGATGATCACATCTCTGCGTTCCAGCAACGCTTTGGTCGCTGACAACCGCATCTGGTCAATGTGGTCATTGACCGAGGCGTCTTTTTCTATAAAGGTATCTGAGCTCGCGACATAAGCCTCAGGTTGATAGTAGTCGTAATACGAAACGAAATACTCCACCGCATTGCGGGGAAAGAATTCACGCATCTCTGAATAGAGTTGCGCTGCAAGCGTCTTGTTCGGTGCCATAACAATGGCAGGTCGACCTGTGTTGGCAATTACATTTGCCATGGTAAATGTTTTACCTGATCCGGTAACGCCAAGCAGTGTTTGATAGAGCTCACCATTGGCTAATCCTTGTTCCAGTGCCGCGATAGCGGTAGGTTGGTCACCCGCGGGTTGATAATCACTTACCAGATGAAATTGCGATTCACTCACTGCTGGCTTCCGAGGCTGTATTAGGCAGCTGCCTAAACCGAACGGCGGTCGGTAAACGCTTGATTAAGCGTCCCAGCATCCATGTATTCAAGTTCGCCGCCCACGGGTACGCCACGTGCTAAACGGGTTACGCTCAGAGGCATGGTAGCCAGCAAATCAGCAATAAAATCTGCGGTAGCTTCGCCCTCGATGGTTAAATTGGTTGCCAAAACCACTTCTGTCACTTCTCCTGTTTGAACTAACTGTAGCAATCTATCTATGCCTAATTGCTCGGGGCCAATCCCATCTAAGGGCGACAAATGCCCCATCAGTACGAAATACATGCCTCGAAAGGCGTTGGCTTGCTCTACCGCCTCAACATCAGCTGGCGTTTCGGCAATGCATAACAGTGTTTTTTCCCGTTTCGGTGAAGAGCAAATCTTACATAACTCACTCTCCGAGAAATTGTTACAGCGATGACAATGATTCACCTTGGATAATGCGGATTTAATCGCATCCGCTATTGAAAAAGCACCTTCGCGATCACGCTCCAATAAGTGAAATGCCATTCTCTGAGCAGACTTGGGGCCAATGCCCGGCAAACGCTGCAATGATAACTGCAGTTGCTCTACAGAACGCGAATCAGACATAGAGTTTGTTCTTTAACCTAGAATGGTAAATTCAAGCCTGGGATATTCATGCCTGCAGTTAAACCACCCATTTTTTGCTGTGTAGTGCTTTCCACTTTTTGCATAGCATCGTTCATCGCAGCGGCAACCAAGTCTTCTAGCACTTCGATATCATCCGAGACCAACTCAGGATCAATTTTTACCCGTTTAACATCATGACGACAGCTCATAGTCACTTCTATTAGACCACCGCCTGATTGACCTACTACTTCCATTTGAGCCAATTCTTCTTGTGCTTTCTTCATGTTAGCCTGCATTTCTTGCGCCTGCTTCATCATGTTGCCTAAACCTTTCATATCGTATACCTCTTTATAATCGTTTACTTAGCAAGCCGAATGGATTTGCCCCCTACGCTTGCTTAATTGAATTTACATCCACGGTCGCATCAAACAACGCCACCATTTCTTGCACGCTAGGGTCGTCTTGGAAGGACCTGCGGGTATCTTCTGTTCGCTGCTTGGATTGTTCAGCATTAAATCCTGCCACCGTGCTCGAGGCATCCACATCGCCCAGTTGCACGTCTAAGCGAACTTCTTCAAAACAGGCATTGTTTAGTTGCAACTCGATAGCGGCCACACGGTCTTTGTTCACTAGTTGCTCATAACGAGAATCAATGGTGACGGAAGCAACGCAGTTCGAATAGGCCTGGGGAGACATATGCAAAACCAATTGTCGGGTCATTCCGTGGAGTTTTAACTTGTTCACCATGTCACTCCAAGCACTGATATTGTTGATCACAGCATTGATAGACACGGGATTTATTTCTTTCTCTGGCTCAACCTCCGCAGAAGTAGGCATTGTTTCTTGCACATTTGGAGACGTCCCACCAATGGATTCTGATGGCTCAGAGAGGGGATAGATCAATGCGGGAGTCTGTGTCGATTTAGCCAGCTTAGTCACTGGGCTAAGTGGCGGCTTGCTGTCAGTTAACACCTTGTCGCTATGCTGCTTTACAAGATGATCAGGCAACTGGGGAAAGGTATCTGCTGAAGCCATTTTAACGTCAGCGGACTGAGGTTCAGTTATTTGATGATTTGCCGCAGCGGGAGTCTCAGTCGTTGTTTGACTTGCTACAGGCTGATTTCCACCAACAGATTGATCAACAGCAATTGGCTCACTCTGACTAGGTGCAGTTATCACCTGAGAGCCACTTTTTTGTTTATGAGTAAAAGCGAATAACCTCAACATGGCCATTTCAAAACCGGTTCGCGAGTCAGGTGCAAGATGCAAGTCACGCTTGCCGTGCAACACTATTTGATAATAGAGTTGTAATTGTTCAGCGCTAAGTTGCTGTGCGTAGCCAGCAATTTCATCTCCATTAAACCCTTTCCACTCGATCGATCCAGGCGCAAATTGATACGCAGAAATCGCATGTAACATCGAAAGCAAATCATCTGCTGCAGTCGCAAAGTCAGAAGACTTTTGCACCATTTTTTCAATCACCTGCTGCACATCCGCGTACTCACCTGCAATGAGTGCTGAAATGATATTGCCAATTTGATTGCTGTCGATCATTCCCAGCATATCGCGCAATGCGACTTCTGATACATTTCCGTTGCCAAATGCAATAGCTTGATCAAGTAAACTCAGCGCATCACGCATACTGCCACTAGCAGATCGCGCAATGAGCCTCAGTGCAGCCGATTCATGAGTGATTTCTTCTGCTTCAAGAATGTGGGCTAATTGGCTGCTGATCGCATCTTGCTCAATGGCATTCAAGCTGAATTGAATACACCGTGACAAAATCGTCATGGGGAGTTTTTGGGGGTCGGTGGTCGCCAACAAAAATTTGACGTGCTCAGGAGGCTCTTCTAGCGTTTTTAACAAAGCGTTAAAACTATGCGTGGACAGCATGTGTACTTCGTCAATCAAGTACACCTTATAACGCCCTTGCGTGGGTGCATACTGGACGTTATCTAATAAGTCGCGGGTATCGTCCACTTTGGTACGCGACGCCGCATCTACTTCAATCAGATCAATGTAGTTACCGACTACTACTGACTCGCAGGCGCTACACACGCCACAAGGGTTAGCGCTCATGCCTGTTTCACAGTTAAGTGCTTTAGCGAAAATTCTAGCCAGTGTGGTTTTGCCGACACCACGAGTGCCGGTAAAGAGGAATGCGTGGTGCACCCTGTCTGAATCTAAAGCGTTAGATAACGCTGAAACAATGTGCTGTTGGCCAACTACCTCGGAAAATTGCTTGGGTCGCCATTTGCGTGCAAGTACTTGATAGCTCATTAAACTGACAAGGATTGATGTGTTTGACTAATTAACAGCAAATGCACGTAACGCTCCTGTGAGAACCGAGGTAAACAAAATGAGGTGGCGGATCCAATCAGCCAAACCTAGCACCCGAATCCACTGCTACGGCTGCTCCCTTCCGAGTCTGACCGAGTTCACAATTTATCGCCACTAAGGTAGCCCATTTTCACCGCCATAGAGTCGCAAACAACATAACTTTGCGAAAGCAGAATTTTAGCATAAAGCAATTAAGTACAAATAGAGAATCCGCCTCATTTTTAACAATAATCGGCTTTAGGGCATCTCCGAAAATAGGCTCCAGAACGTTATAATATTGAAAACTCACAGACCTCTATGAAATCATGTTGCAAGCAGGCGTTTTTGACCTTGAAGGTCGCTTGTAACAAGATAGACGGGAAGGATAAGCTGGTTGGGCTCAATGCCCTAATCGACTGGGAGGCATTTCGGCCAGTGCTTAAAGGGATAGCAAAGGTGAACCGCCAGAGCAATGCTGGCAGAAAACGTAAAGACATAGTCATGATGTTTAAAGGCCTGGTTTTGCAGCATCAGTACAACATCAGGCGATGAACTTAAGTTTTAAATGCGCGACCGTTACAGTTTTCGCCGATGTCTAGGTCTACGACTAGAGGAGAGGGTACCTGATGCGAAGCCCTTCTGGGACTTCAGGCAGTCTTTAGTCGATCATGATCTGGTAAAGAAATGATTCGAGCAATTCGACAAGCAAATCAAGAAAGGAGAAATGCCTGATAGCTTCAAAGAG